>NZ_CAJRAY010000017.1:0-2656 GCF_907165215.1 Thermobacillus xylanilyticus
GCGCCGGCCAGCATGATGGCCGGCGCGGCCGGCCGTGGGTTGTTCTTTTGTTTCATGAGCCGTTTCCGCTTGAGGGAAACATAGAGAGAACAGACATCAGACGGAGGAGGGGAGTCTGCTGTGACGACCAATCGAAATCCGAAACGTCCGTCCGGCGGGAAGACATCCGGGAAGGCGGAGAAGAAAAAACGCGGCGGCAGAAAAAGGGGAAGACACTGGTTCGGCTGGTTTCTGGCCACCGGTTTTCTTGCGGTCGTCTGCGCGGTGGTCGGCTATCTCCTGATCGTACTGAACGGAGAACGGATACTGGCGGCGAACCAGAAAGCGTTCGAGTTCGCCGAGACGACGATCATTTACGACAAGGACGGCCGCGAAGCGGCCGCGCTTGCGACGGTGGAGAACCGGGAATATGTGGAATTCGGGGATATCCCCGAGATGGTGTACCGCGCGTTCGTCGCGGTGGAAGACCGGCGCTTCTATGAGCATGAAGGCGTCGACTTTTGGGCCATCGGCCGCGCGATCGTAAAGGACATCATGGCGAGGAGCATGGTGGAAGGCGGCAGCACGATTACGCAGCAGCTCGCGAAGAACATGTTTCTCAGCCATGACAAGACGTTCTTCCGCAAGGCGTCGGAAGCGTCGATCGCCGTGGCGCTCGAGAAGAATCTGTCGAAGGACGAGATTCTGGAGCTGTATCTGAACCGGATCTATTTCGGCAGAGGCGCGCACGGCATTCTGGCGGCGTCCAAGCTTTATTTCGGCAAGGATGATCTGAACAAGCTCGAGATCTGGGAGATTGCGACGCTGGCCGGCATTCCGAAGGCGCCGAACGTTTACAACCCGATCAGCAACCATGAGCGGTCGCAGGAGCGGATGGCCGTCGTGCTTTCGCTGATGGAGCAGCAAGGACTGATCACGGCGGAGCAGGTGGAAGAGGCGAAGAAGAAGGCGGCCGCATACGAGCCGCCGGAAGACGCGTATGCGGGCGCGGCATCGCAGAAATATCCGGCTTTCGTCGACTTTGTCGCCACCGAAGCGGAACGGGTGACCGGACTTACCGAAGAAGAGCTTCGCGTCGGCGGATACAGAATTTACACGACGTTGAACGTTAACGCCCAGCAGATCGTCGAGAAGGCGTTCGCCGATCCGGACAATTTCGAGGAGAGCGCGGATGACCGGATCGTCCAGGGTGCGATGGTCATCATCGATCACCGGACAGGCGAGATCGAAGCGATGGCCGGCGGACGCGAGTATCAGAACAAGGGGCTGAACCGGGCGGTGCAGCCGCGGCAGCCGGGTTCGGCGTTCAAGCCGATCGCCGTTTACGGCCCGGCCCTCGAGTCGGGCGACTGGTACCCCTGGTCCAGCCTGCAGGACAAGAAACAATGCTACGGCGATTACTGTCCGACCAACCCGGGCGGCAAATATGCGGGCTCGATCGCGATGCGCCAGGCGCTCAAAGAGTCGCGCAACGCCTCGACGGTCTGGCTGCTCAACGAAATCGGCGTGGACCGCGGCCTTGAATTCGCGAAGCGGCTCGGCATCGAGCTGGATGCGAACGACCGCAATCTGGCCATCGCCCTCGGCGGACTGACGCGCGGGGTGACGCCGATGGAGATGGCGACGGCCTACAGCGTGTTCGCCAGCGGAGGCGTGTCGGTCGATCCGCACGCCATCGTGCGCATCGAGGACCGGAAAGGCAAGGTCATCTACCAGTACAAGGCGCCGGAAGCAAAGCGGCTCATCAAGCCGGAGACGGCCTGGTACATGACGGAAATGCTGCAGGCGGTGCTGGAGAAAGGCGGAACCGGCACGAAGGCGCGCATCAACCGCCCGGTCGCGGGCAAGACCGGAACGACCGAGCACGGCATTCCGGGCTTCAAGTCGAGCGCCAACCGCGACGTCTGGTTCGTCGGCTATACGCCGGAATGGACGGCCGCGGTCTGGATGGGCTATGACCGCACGGATGAGCAGCATGTGCTGAAACGCGGCAGTTCGATGGCGGCGGCGCTGTTTGCGAAGGTGATGGGGGAAGCGCTGAAAGATATGCCGGCTTCGTCTTTCACGAAGCCGGAAGGCGTGAAACTGGTCGCCAAACCGCCGACCGTCGGCGGGTTCTCCGTCGTCTGGAGCGATGCGGATCTCGGCGTCCGCCTGTCGTGGTCGCGGCAGGGCGATGGACTGCTCTATCGCGTCTACCGCAAGGCGGAAAACGAGGACGAATTCGAGCTGCTCACCGTGACGGGAGAGACGACGGCGATCGACATGGCGGTCGAACCCGGCGTTACGTACGAATACTACGTGACCGCCTACGACAAGGAGCACGCGCTCGAAGGCGACAAGTCGACGATCCGCGGCGTGACGGTGCCCGATTCGATCTGGCCGGATCCGGAGCTGCCGGACGGTTGGCCGGACGGCGAGCTTGACGGCGGCTGGCCGTTCCCCGGCGACATCTTTGACCCCGATGGCGGCGACAACGGCGGTCAGAACAACGGGCAGAACGGCGGTGTCGGCACGCCCGACGGAGGATGGAACGACGGAGGAACGAACAACGGCGGAATGAACAACGGCGGTATGAACGACGGCGGAGGATCGAACGGCAGCCAGAACGGCGAGTGGCCCGGCGGCGATTCCGGAAACGGCGGCGCCGGGCTGC
>NZ_CAJRAY010000017.1:3039-121084 GCF_907165215.1 Thermobacillus xylanilyticus
GGATGTAGACGAGGCGGAAGAACCGGCTTCGGCGGACGGCGCGCCGGCTCCCTGACGCATGGCGAAGGCGGATTATTTCGCTGCCAACTGGTGATGAGCGGACAGATGTGGTAATCTTTTTTCATAAAGAGTCTCATCACATGCGGAAAGGTATCTTGCCATGAAACGAAAATTCTCGGATCGGGCCAACTGGCGGCGCATCCTGCGCAGAAGCTACAGCTGTCTGGCGCTTGACGGCGACGACTACCGCGGCCTGGTCACGTTCTATAGGATTCATGAGCTCCGCGAGCCGCTCTGGAAAGAATACAACGGACGCAGGCTCTGTCTGGCGAACCGGGGCTATCTGTGGATGCAGCATTTTCCGAAGGGCGAACATTTCGTTGTCACGACGATGTTCGATGACAAGGGCAAAGTGGTGCAGTGGTACATCGACATTTGCAAAAATCAGGGCATGACCGACCAGAAGGTGCCGTGGTTCGATGATCTGTATCTGGACATCGTCGTGCTGCCGACGGGGGAAGTTTATCTCCTCGACGAGGACGAACTGGAAGAAGCGGTGAAGAACGGCGAGGTGACGAAGCGCGACGCGGAGATGGCGCGCAGAACCGCCGAACGGCTGCTGTCGATGATCCGGAACGGCCGGTTCCGTTACTTCACGCTCAGCCTGCGGCACCGCAAACAGCTTGCGGAACGGATTGTCGGGAAAGATCCGTCATGAACGCGGCGGAAGCGCAGGCCGTCCGCCGGCGGAAGCGCCGATCCGGACTGCCGGCGCGACTGCTGAAGACGGTCCTGTTTGCGGCCGTCGCCTGCGCGGGCTGGATCGCCTGGATTTACTGGAAGATCGAATCGTTCGAACCGCGGATGGAACTGCCGGAATATGACGCCGGCATCGTGCTCGGCGCGGCCCTCTGGAACGGCGAGCCGAGTCCGGGGCTGAAGGAACGGCTGGACAAGGCGTTCGAACTGTACCGCGAAGGCCGGTTCCGCGTGTTTATCCTGACCGGCGGCTACGACCATGCGGGTTCCCGGCTTACGGAAGCCGAAGGGATGAAGCGCTATCTGGCCGCGCTCGGCGTGCCGGAAGACCGGCTTCTGCTCGAGCCCGCGGCGCGGAGCACCTATGAGAATCTGGCGTTCAGCCGGGATATCATGGAGCGGGAAGGGCTTCGCACGGCGCTTATCGTGACGCATGATTTCCATGCGGCGCGGGCGCGGGATGTCGCGCGCTGGCTCGGCTACGAACAGCCGGGGTTCGCGGCGGCGGAATCGTCCGTGCTTCCCGCGTCGCAGAGACATGTCCGGGAAATCGCGGCTTTCACGAAGTGGAAGCTCGACAGCGTGCTGCTGCGCATCGGCCTGCAAATTCCCGACCGGCCCGGCTTGTGAACCTTGCGCGTCCGCATCCGATTCTGCTAATATCTCGGACCGCTCGCGAATAAGATGGATAAGGCATCAGGCGGACCGTCGACATCGTCCGATCTATCTGAGAAGGATGGGATGTTCTTGATGAACGGACGCGCAGCAGCGGCGGGCGGCACGGGAGCGCCCAGACCTTCGCGGCAGATCAGCATCGTCCTGCGGCCCGTCGAGCCGGCCGCATCACCCGCGGAACAGCCGGTGAGCGAAATGGTGAAGGGCGTTGAACCGGGCTCGCCTTTCGCCGAAATCCAGCGCGAGCTGGACGCGATGGTCGGCATGGAGAAAGTGAAGGCGCTCATCTACGAAATCTATGCGCTCCTTCATGTGTCCGGTCTGCGGGCGGCGGCGGGGCTGTCGGTCGGCCCCCAGGTGTATCATATGATTTTCCGCGGCAATCCGGGCACGGGCAAGACGACGATCGCGCGGATCGTGGCGAAGCTGTTCCAGAAGATGGGCGTGCTGCAGAAGGGACACCTCATCGAGGTGGAGCGTGCGGATCTTGTCGGCGAATATATCGGACATACGGCGCAGAAGACCCGGGATCTCGTGCGCAAGGCGCTCGGCGGCGTATTGTTCGTGGACGAAGCGTACAGTCTCGCACGCGGCGGCGAGAAAGATTTTGGCAAGGAAGCGATCGATACGCTTGTGAAAGCGATGGAAGACTATAAAAATCAGTTCGTGCTCATCCTTGCCGGCTACCCCGAGGAGATCGACATGTTTCTGCTGTCCAACCCCGGCCTGCCTTCCCGTTTCCCGATCCGGATCGACTTTCCGGATTATACGGTGGACCAGCTCGTCAAAATCGCCGAGCTGATGGTGAAGGAACGGGATTACGAGATGCAGCCGCAGGCGGTTGCCAAGCTGCGCCAGCATCTCACCGAGCTGAAGCGCGATTCGATGTTCGCTTTCAGCAATGCGCGCTATGTGCGCAACGCAATCGAAAAGGCGATCCGCCACCAGGCGGTGCGGCTGCTCAATCTGTACGGCAGCGGCCAGCCCGGCAGGCAGGAGCTGATGACGATCCGGCCGGAAGATTTTCGCTGGGATTCGGATGAAGCGTGAAAGCCGGAGAACCATACATTCCAGGCAATGAAGGAGCGGTGGCGGCATGACGACGCTGCACGAGACTGCGGCTGACATTCGGGAACGGGCGATTCTGGTCAGCCTGGTGACGGACGAGATGAAGCGCGTCGGCGTCGATGCGGATTACTCGCTGCGCGAGCTTGTCGCGCTGGCCGAAACGGCCGGCGTCGAAGTGCTTGCCGCGGTCACGCAAAGCCGCGAGGCGCCCGACCCCAGATGGTTCATCGGCAAGGGGAAGGTGGAGGAACTGCGCGCGGTTGCGCATGAGCTTGGCGCAACGACGGCCATTTTCGACCAGGAGTTGTCCGGCGCGCAGGTGCGCAATCTGGAAGAGGGGCTCGACCTGAAAATCATCGACCGGACGCAGCTCATTCTCGACATTTTCGCCGGCCGCGCGAAGACGCGGGAAGGCATCATCCAGGTCGAGCTGGCCCAGCTCAGCTATCTGCTGCCGCGCCTGGCGGGCCACGGCAGAAACCTGTCGCGGCTCGGCGGCGGCATCGGCACGAGGGGGCCGGGCGAGACGAAGCTGGAAACGGACCGCCGCCATATCCGCGAGCGAATCGCGGACCTGAAGCGGCAGCTCAAGGAAGTGGTCCGCCACCGGAACGTGCAGCGCGAGCGCCGGCGCAAGACGGGCGTCACGCAGGTCGCGCTCGTCGGCTATACGAACGCCGGCAAGTCGACGCTGCTCCGCGAGCTGACGAATGCGGATGTGTACGTCGAGAACCAGCTGTTCGCGACGCTCGATCCGACTTCGCGCGCCTGGACGCTTCCGGACGGGACCGAGGTCGTCCTGACGGATACGGTCGGCTTTATCCAGAACCTGCCCCATGAGCTGGTGGCCGCATTCCGGTCGACGCTCGAGGAAGCGGCGGAAGCCGATCTCATCCTCCATGTCGTGGACAGCTCGTCGCCGTACCGGGAGGAGCAGATGGCGGTCGTCGATCGGATTCTGACCGAGCTCGGAGCCGGAGACAGGCCGCGGATCGTGCTGTACAACAAGATCGACCTGTGCACGGATGAGGAACTGCAGCTGCTCCGGCGGGACGGGGACGCGCTGCTCGTCAGCGCGTTCTCCGCAAGCGACCTTGAGGCGATCGGCCGCGCCGTGCAGGACAAGCTGACCGGCGAAATCCGTTCGTTCGCGATTCCCGCCGCAAGAGGCGATCTGATCGCCCTTGCGCACCGGCTGGGCGAGGTTGTCGACCAGTCGGTGCTCGACGACGGAGAGACGATGCGGATTGCGGTGCGGCTGAACAAGCGGGAATATGAGTTGAACGGATACAAGCTGCAGCCTTATGCGCTGTAGGCCGGGTCCCGGTTCGTTCCGGACCCGGTTTTTCTGTTTGACAGCCCGGGATTTGAACAACGAAACGGAAATGTGCTTTAATGGGGCTGGCGGAAGCCGTCGATGGATGAGAGGCGCCGCGTCTGCGTTTCGTCAGGACATTCGGCAGCTTCCCGCAAATTTGCAGCGATGGGATGGAGACTGGATGATTCACGGCATTGACAGCGAACTGCTCCGTCTCGCCGAGGCGGTGGAAGAGCGGATCGCCCCGCGGCTCCGCGAGGCCGACCGGATCGCGGAACGGAACCAGTGGAAAGTGATCCGCGCGTTTCAGCGCCACAAGGTGAGCGATTTTCATCTGAACGGTTCAACCGGATACGGATACAATGACAGCGGGCGCGAGGCGCTCGACCGGGTGTATGCCGACGTGTTCGGCGCGGAGGCGGCGCTCGTGCGGCCGCATTTCGCATCCGGCACGCATACGATCAGCTGCGCGCTGTTCGGCGTGCTCCGGCCGGGGGACGAACTGCTCTACATGACCGGGCGGCCGTATGACACGCTGCACAAAGTGATCGGCGAGCCGGGAGACGGCAAGGGATCGCTGCGCGATTTCGGCATCGGCTACCGGGAGGTGCCGCTGGCCGAAGGCGGCAGCGTCAACTGGGACGCCGTGCTGGACGCGATCGGCGAGCGGACCCGCGTCGTCGCCATTCAGCGGTCGCGCGGCTACGACTGGCGCGCGTCGTTCACCGTGGACGAGATCGGCGAGATGGTGCGCCGGGTGAAGGCGGTCAAGCCCGACGCCATCGTCTTCGTCGACAATTGCTACGGCGAATTTACCGAGGAGACGGAGCCGACGGAGGTCGGCGTCGATCTGATGGCCGGCTCGCTGATCAAAAATCCCGGCGGCGGGCTGGCGCTGTCCGGCGGCTACATCTGCGGCCGGGCCGATCTCGTGGAGAAGGCGGCCGGCCGGCTGACCGCGCCCGGCATCGGCGGCGAAGTCGGCGCGACGGCCGGCATGCAGCGCTGGATGTTCCATGGATTTTTCCTTGCGCCGCACGTGGTAGGGCAGGCGGTGAAAGGGAGCATTTTTGCCGCGGCCATGTTCGAGGAGCTGGGCTTCGAGTCGAAACCGCGCTGGAACGAGCCGAGAACCGATCTGATTCAGGCCGTCCGGTTCGATTCGGCCGACTCGCTCATCGCCTTCGTGCAGGGCATCCAGCAGGCGGCGGCCGTCGACGCGCACGCCGTGCCGGAACCGGGCGACATGCCGGGATATGCGCATCCCGTCATCATGGCGGCCGGCGCGTTCGTGCAGGGCGGAAGCCTGGAACTTTCGGCCGACGCGCCGATCCGGGAGCCGTATATCGCGTATATGCAGGGCGGGCTGACGTACGCACACGCAAAACTTGGGGTGCTTTCCGCCTTGACACGGCTTGCCGAACGGTCTAACATTGTAATTAAACCTAACATTTCTTGACACGTTTTATTCGTGTCGATACGAGTACCCATACTACAAAAAATTGGAAGGTTGATGCGGCATGGGTGACGAGATCCGCAGAAACATGGCGCTCTTCCCGATCGGCATCGTGATGAAGCTGACGGATTTGACCGCCCGCCAAATCCGCTACTACGAGCAGCACGGTCTGGTCATGCCGGCGCGGACTTCGGGCAACCAGCGCCTGTTTTCGTTCAACGATGTCGAGCGGCTGCTGGAGATCAAGTCCCTGATCGAGAAAGGCGTCAACATCGCCGGAATCAAGCAAGTGATGAATCCGGTTTCAAAGGAATCGGAAGAAGCGACGGTCATTACGCCGCAGACGGAAAGCAAACGCCGCGAACTGACGGATCTGCAGCTCCACCGGCTGCTCAAGCAGCAGCTGCTCGAACGCCGTCCCGGCAGGACATCGCTCATCCAGGGTCAGCTGTCCAGGTTCTACAACAATAAACCTTAATCGCGGCAAGGAGAGGATAAGATGGGCTACACCAAGGAGGACATCCTGCGCATCGCGCGGGAGCAGAACGTCCGGTTCATCCGTCTGCAGTTCACGGATCTGCTCGGGACGATCAAGAACGTTGAAATTCCGCTGAGCCAGCTCGAGAAGGCGCTGGACAACAAGATGATGTTCGACGGTTCCTCGATCGAGGGTTACGTCCGGATCGAGGAGTCCGACATGTATCTGTATCCCGATCTCGATACATGGGTCGTCTTCCCGTGGGTGACGGAAGACCGGGTCGCCCGTCTGATTTGCGACGTGTACATGCCGGACGGGACGCCGTTCGCGGGAGACCCGCGCGGCATTCTGAAACGGGTGCTGAAGGAAGCGGAGGAGCTCGGCTTCTCCACGATGAACGTCGGTCCGGAACCGGAGTTCTTCCTGTTCAAAACCGACGAGCGCGGCAATCCGACGCACGAAGTGAACGACCAGGGCGGCTATTTCGACCTCGCGCCGACCGACCTCGGCGAGAACTGCCGCCGGGAAATCGTGCTCACCCTCGAAGAGATGGGCTTCGAGATCGAGGCTTCGCACCATGAAGTCGCGCCCGGCCAGCACGAGATCGACTTCAAGTATTCCGATGCGGTAACGGCGGCGGACCGGATTCAGACGTTCAAGCTCGTCGTCAAGACGGTTGCGCGGCAGCACGGCCTGCATGCGACGTTCATGCCGAAGCCGCTGTTCGGCGTGAACGGATCGGGCATGCATTGCCATCTTTCGCTGTTCCGGGACGGCGAGAACGCGTTCTACGATCCGGACGATCCGCTCGGTCTGAGCGATACCGCGCGCTGGTTCATGGCCGGGGTGCTGCATCACGCCCGCGGGTTCGCGGCCGTTACGAATCCGACCGTCAATTCGTACAAGCGGCTTGTGCCCGGCTATGAAGCGCCGAACTATGTCGCCTGGTCGGCGAGCAACCGGAGCCCGATGGTGCGCATTCCGGCGTCGCGGGGGCTGAGCACGCGGATCGAGGTGCGCAACCCCGATCCGGCGGCCAATCCGTACCTTTGCCTCGCGGTCATGCTCAAGGCCGGACTTGACGGCATCAAGAACCGGATGAGACTGCCGGCGCCGACGAACCGGAACATCTATGTCATGACCGAGGAGGAACGGATCGAAGAAGGCATCCAGATGCTGCCCTCGAGCCTGCGCGAAGCGCTGGACGAGCTGATCCGCGACGAAGTGATCTGCGAGGCGCTGGGGGATCACGCCCTGTCCCATTTCTACGAACTGAAGGAAATCGAATGGGACATGTACCGCATGCAGGTTCACCAGTGGGAACGCGATCAATATTTGACGCTGTATTGATGAATAAGAGCAAAGGAAAAGCCCCGCAAGTTCGGCATCGCTGCCGGACAAGCGGGGCTTCAATATTCGGGCGCCGTATTCAACGGATGCTGCGGAACAATCCGATGACTTTGCCGAGAATCGTGACATGTTTCAGCCGGATCGGCTCCATCGCCGGGTTCTCGGGCTGCAGCCGGATATGGTCGCGCTCCTTGTAGAACGTCTTGACGGTTGCTTCGTCGTCTTCCGTCATCGCGACGACGATGTCGCCGTTCTGCGCCGTCTGCTGCTGGCGCACGATGACATAGTCGCCGTCGTGGATGCCGGCTTCGATCATGCTGTCGCCCTTGACCGTAAGCATGAACACATCGTCATCACCGGTGAAATGGGCGGGGAGGGGGAAATATTCCTCGATGTTCTCCGTCGCCGTGATCGGCGCGCCGGCCGTTACCTTGCCGACGACCGGGACGCGGGTGACGGCGAGCGGGAACGGCAGCTGATCTTCGTTGTCGTCATCCAATATTTCGATCGCGCGCGGTTTGGTCGGATCGCGGCGGATGAGTCCCTTCTTCTCCAGCCGATCCAGGTGGCCGTGGACGGTCGAGCTGGAAGCAAGGCCGACGGCTTCACCGATCTCCCGAACGGAAGGGGGATAGCCTTTCTCCCGGACTTCCCGTTTGATGAATTCCAGTATGGCTTGCTGGCGGTTGGATATTCTGGACACGGCATTCACTCCATCAATTATTGGTTACACCAAATTATAGCACAGAACCCGAGTTCGCACAAACATTCGTTCTCGAAAACACAGGTTCGCATTTTTGCAGGAAATCCGGCGGACGGCTCAAAGCGGGAACATGCATTCCCGGAACAAATGTTCTAAAAATGATTGACGGCAAACAGATGTTCGTGTTATGATGGGATCACAAAACGAGAACGTTTGTTTGGGGTGTTGGCCATGATGTATGTAAGTGAATGCCGGTCCTATCGTTCCATCCAAGAAAGCCGTCCTGGCGCAGTTGGACAGACTTCCGCGGTTCGCAGGCAACGCGCGGCGAGCGGGGAACGGATCACTTTCATGCGTTATGCCGCAGCCATGCTGTTCATCGTGCTGGTCAGCGCGGGTTTCATGATCATGGGAACCGGCGCGTCGGAACGGGTGCCGGCCGAACCGGCTCCCGCGGAATCGGTCATTGTCGTGGATGCCGGCGAGACGCTGTGGGAGATCGCCGCAGCGGCGAAGGCGGAAGGGATGGACACGCGCCGCGCCGTCTATGAAATCCGGAAGCGCAACGGTCTGGACGGCAGTGTGATTCAAGCGGGACAGCAGCTCGTCATCCCGGATTGGTCCGGCCGCTGATCCGGTGCGGAAGCGGAAGACGGGAGCGTCCCTGTCGATTGCCGATGGATTGGCCCGGGAACGGTTCAAGCCGTTTTCGGGTTGTTTTTGTTTTGTTGTCGGCTTGACAACGATCCGGCCGGGATGTCAAAGTAAGGTGTGGTATGTCAGGGGTATGGGAGGCACATGACGCATGGACGAATTGACGGCGCGCATCAACGAGCTTGCCCGCAAGCACAAGACGATCGGTCTCACGCCGGAAGAGACGGCGGAGCGGGACAAGCTGCGCAGGCAATATCTGGCGCGTTTCCGAAGCAATCTGAAACAGCAGCTCGACGCGATCCGCTGGACGGATGAAACAGGCGGCACGTTGAAGCATTAGCGTATAGAAGGGGGAGTTGGCATGTCCCGCTCTTGGAAACGGAAAGTCCGCAAGAACACGGAACAGCTGAACAAACGGCGCAAGAAAGCCGGTCTCAAAGCCGTCGCTTCGCCGGGAGCGGTGACGGACCGCTACAGGGGACGCAATTACGTCTTGCCGGCTTTGTTGATCCTGTTCATCGGCTTCTACATTTATATGATGACGATTCCCGCGGACGATCCGAACACGACGAATCCGTTCGAGACGCCGATCTTCTGGCTGACGGTCGCGTGTTATCTGGCGTTGGCGGCGCTGTTCTGGTTCCGACGGCCCTATCTGCTCGTGGGAAGGGATTTCGTCGGCACGCGCAAATTTACCGGCGACAAGACGCTGACGGCAAGCGCGATCAAGGCGATTACCGTCATCCGTCCGGGATACATCATCATCGAGCCGAAGAAGGGCGGCAACTGGGTATTCTCGCGCATGCTGAACCGGTATCCGATCGACGAGATGGCCGACCGGCTGCAGCGGTTTGCGGAGGATAACCGCATTCCCTACACCGAGCAGCAGAAAGACAAGAAAAAGTAATGACGGGAGAGAAACCGGATGGCAAAACAAGCGGTACTGTTCGACCTGGATGATACGCTGCTGTGGGACGAACGCAGCGTGAAGGAGGCGTTCGAGGCGGTCTGCCGGTATGCGCAAGAGCGGACCGGCGCGGATCCGGAGAAGCTGGAAGCGTCGGTTCGCCGGGAAGCGCGAGCGCTGTACGAATCCTACGAAACCTATCCGTTCACCCAACGGATCGGCATCAATCCGTTCGAAGGGCTGTGGGCGCGTTTTCGCGAGGGAGAGCAGGAGGAGTTCCGCAAGCTCGAGGCGCTTGCGCCGGCCTATCGCCGTGAATCGTGGATCCGCGGCCTGCGCGGCATCGGCATCGAGGATGAGCGGCTCGGCGAAGAATTGGCCGAACGGTTCCCGGCGGAGCGCCGGGCGCGGCCGCTCGTTTACGACGAGACGTTCGAAGTGCTGGATCGGCTGCGCGGCCGCTACAAGCTGCTGCTCTTGACGAACGGATCGCCCGATCTGCAGCGCGAGAAGCTGGCCGGCGTACCGGAGCTCGCGCCGTACTTCGACCATATCGTCATCTCGGGCGAATTCGGGGAAGGCAAGCCCGCGGCATCAATCTTCCGTCATGCGCTGTCACTGCTCGGCATCGGGCCGGATGCCGGCGTCATGGTCGGCGACAAGCTGACGACCGACATTCTCGGCGCGAACACCGTCGGCATGGATTCGGTATGGATCAACCGGCACGGTCTCAAGCGGTCCGGCGAGATTGAACCGGCCTGCGAAATCCGTTCGCTGCGCGAACTGCCGGCGCTGCTTGAGCGGCTGTAAGCAGCGAAGAAGCCATCCGCTCCTTGCCGAAAGGGGCTTGGGCGGATGGCTTCCGAACATGTAAGGCCGAATTTATGCTTTTTGGAATTCCGGATCTTCGTACGGATGGGCGACCCAGCCCGCCGGCTCGATGAACAGACGCACGGCGACGATCTGACGGTTTTCCATCAGCGTGAAGTAGTGCGGATTGCCTTCCGGAACGGAGATGACATCGCCTGCTTCCAGCTCGACGTCGAAGTAGCCGACTTCCGGCTTGCCCTTGATGATGAAGATACCTTTGCCTGCCACGATGGCGCGGACTTCGTCCTCGGTGTGCGTATGCACCTGTTCGAATTTCTTCAGCAGCTCATCCAGGTTCGGCGTCGCGTCGGACAGGGAAATGACGTCCCACGTCTGATAGCCGCGCCGACCGGCGAGATCGCGGATCTCCGCGTCATACGCTTGGAGGATTTCGTTCTTCTCCTCATCGCTCAGCACGAATTTTTCCCGCAGATGCTCCGGCAGTTTGGACGTATCCCAGTGCTCGTAGAGGACACCTTGTCCATTCAGAAATTCGCGCACATTCTCCTCGCCGGTGATTCTCTCGTTGGTGTTGCGGATGCGAATCTCGGCCATCTTAATCCCTCATTTCCAATAGGATTTATCAATCATTAACCTAAATTATACACGATTTCAGCGCGTTTGTCGATGGGTCCGGGCTTTTCAGGCGTTTTTCATTCTGCTAGAATAAGGCTTAACTTTTTTGGCGGAAGGTGTGCCCATGTCGAAACCGACCCTGCAGGAAGCGATGAAACATCGCATTCTCATATTGGACGGCGCAATGGGGACGATGATCCAGCAGGCGAACCTGACCGCCGCCGATTTCGGCGGCGAAGAGCTGGAAGGCTGCAACGAGATGCTCGTCCTGACGCGACCGGATGTGATCCGCGGCATCCACGAGGCGTATCTGGACGCCGGCGCGGATATCATTGAAACGAACACGTTCGGCGCGACGAGCGTCGTGCTGGCCGAGTACGGCATCGCGGACAAGGCGCGCGAGATCAACATCGCCGCGGCCCGGCTTGCGGCCGAAGCGGCGGAGAAGTTCTCGACGCCGGAGAAGCCGCGCTACGTGGCCGGCTCGATGGGGCCGACGACGAAGACGCTGTCCGTGACGGGCGGCGTCACGTTCGACGAGCTCGCCGAAAGCTATTATGTCCAGGCGCTGGCCTTGATCGAGGGCGGCGTCGACGCGCTGCTCATCGAGACGTGCCAGGATGCGTTAAACGTCAAGGCGGCGGGCATCGGCGTACATCGCGCGTTCGAGGAAGCCGGACGGAAGCTGCCCGTCATGATCTCCGGCACGATTGAACCGATGGGCACGACGCTGGCGGGACAGAACATTGAATCATTCTATATTTCGCTGGAACATCTGGAACCGATCTCGATCGGCCTCAATTGCGCGACCGGTCCGGAATTCATGCGCGATCACATCCGCAGCCTCGCGTCCATCGCCAAGACGGCCGTCAGCTGCTATCCGAACGCCGGGCTGCCCGACGAGAACGGCCATTATCACGAATCGCCCGAATCGCTCGCGCGGAAGATGGAGCAATTCGCGCGCGAAGGGTGGCTCAACATCGCGGGCGGCTGCTGCGGGACGACGCCGGCGCACATCCGGGCGCTCGCCGAAGCGCTGGCGCCTTACAAGCCGCGGACCGAAACCGGCAGCCATCCGCCGGCCGTCTCCGGCATCGAGACCGTGTACATCGAGCCGGAAAACCGGCCGTACCTCGTCGGGGAGCGGACCAACGTGCTCGGCTCGCGCATGTTCAAAAGGCTGATTGCGGAAGGCAAGTACGAGGAAGCGGCCGAGATCGCCCGCGCCCAGGTGAAGAACGGGGCGCACGTCATCGACGTCTGCCTGCAGGACCCGGACCGCGACGAGCTGGCCGACATGACCCGTTTCCTCGAGCAAGTCGTAAAGAAAGTGAAGGTGCCGCTCGTCATCGACACGACCGATCCGCGGGTCATCGAAGCGTCGCTCAAGTTCTCGCAGGGCAAGGCGATCATCAACTCGATCAACCTTGAAGACGGTGAAGAGAAGTTCCAGCGGGTCGTGCCGCTCGTCCAAAAATACGGCGCGGCGGTCGTCGTCGGCACCATCGACGAACGGGGCCAGGCGATCGCGCGCGATGCGAAGCTGGAGGTGGCGCGGCGGTCGTATGACCTGCTCGTCAACAAATACGGGCTGCAGCCGGAGGACATCATTTTCGACCCGCTCGTCTTCCCGGTCGGCACCGGCGATGAGCAGTACATCGGCTCGGCGAAGGAGACGATTGAAGGCATTCGGCTCATCAAGCAGGAGATGCCGCGCTGCCAGACGATCCTCGGCATCAGCAACGTCTCGTTCGGCCTGCCGCCGGCAGGACGCGAAGTGCTCAACTCCGTGTTCCTCTACGAATGCACGAAGGCGGGGCTTGACTACGCCATCGTCAACACGGAGCGGCTGGAACGCTACGCCTCGATTCCGGAGCATGAGCGCAAGCTCGCCGAAGCGCTCATTTACGATACGAACGACGAGACGCTCGCCGCGTTCGTCGCCGCTTTCCGCGACAAGACCGTCGAGAAGAAGGCGAAGAACACGGCGGATCTCCCGCTGGAAGAGCGGCTCGCGAATTACGTGGTCGAAGGTTCGAAGGACGGCCTGTTCGCCGATCTCGAAGAGGCGCTCAAGAAATATGCGCCGCTCGACATCATCAACGGCCCGCTTATGCGCGGCATGGAGGAAGTCGGCCGGCTGTTCAACAACAACGAGCTGATCGTCGCCGAAGTGCTGCAGAGCGCCGAAGTGATGAAGGCGTCCGTCTCGTACCTCGAGCCGCACATGGAGAAAACCGAGACGAGCGTCAAGGGCAAAATCATGCTCGCGACCGTCAAGGGCGACGTGCATGACATCGGCAAAAACCTCGTCGAGATCATTCTGTCCAACAACGGTTACGAAATCGTGAACCTCGGCATCAAAGTGCCGCCGGAAGCGATCATCGAGGCGCAGCGGCGGGAGAACGCCGACATCATCGGCCTGTCCGGCCTGCTCGTCAAGTCGGCGCAGCAGATGGTGACGACGGCGCAGGATCTGAAGGCGGCCGGCATCGACACGCCGATTCTCGTCGGCGGCGCGGCGCTTACGCGCAAGTTCACGAAGACGCGCATCGCGCCGGAGTACGACGGGCTGGTGCTGTACGCGAAGGACGCGATGAACGGCCTCGAACTGGCGAACAAGCTGATGGACCCCGATGCCCGGCGCGAATTGGAGGAAGAACATCGGGAGTTGAAGGCGTCTTTGGTTGAATCGCGGGAACGGGAACGGGAGGAGGCGGCACCGGCGAACGTACGCTCGAACGTTTCGCAGAACGTCCCCGTATTCATGCCGCCGGATTTCGAGCGGCGCGTGCTGCGCGATATTCCGATCAGCCAGATCGTGCCGTACATCAACATGCAGATGCTGCTCGGCCACCATCTCGGTCTGCGCGGCACCGTCAGCGACCTGCTCGCTGCCGGAGACGAGAAGGCGGTGCAGCTGAAGGAAGCGGTGGACGGGCTGATCCGCGAAGCCGCTGAGAAGAAGACTCTCAGGCTCGATGCGATGTATCGCTTCTTCCCGGCGCAGTCGGACGGCAACGACATTCTGATCTACGACCCGGCGGGCAGCGGGGAAATCATTGAGCGGTTCTCGTTCCCGCGCCAGCGGACCGAACCGTTCCTGTGCCTGGCCGATTTCCTGAAACCGGTCGAAAGCGGCGTCATGGATGTTGTCGGCTTCCTCGTCGTCACGGCCGGACGAGGCGTGCGCGGGCTGGCGGAAGAGGCGAAAGAGCGGGGCGACTACTTCCGCTCGCACGCGCTGCAGGCGCTCGCCCTCGAGACGTCGGAAGGGCTCGCGGAGCGCGTCCACCAGATGATGCGCGACGTCTGGGGATTCCCGGACCCGCCGGAAATGACGATGAAACAGCGGTTCGCGGCCCGCTATCAGGGCATCCGGGTGTCGTTCGGCTACCCGGCCTGCCCGAACCTGGAAGACCAGGAGAAGCTGTTCAAGCTCATGCATCCGGAGGATATCGGCGTGGAACTGACGGAAGGGTATATGATGGAGCCGGAAGCGTCGGTCAGCGCGATGGTGTTCGCGCATCCGGAAGCCCAATATTTCAACGTGGACAAATGACGGACCAATCCCCCGCACGGCAGCGTGCGGGGGATTTCTCGATCACCGGACCCGCGGCCGAGTAGGCTCGACGGCGATCGGCTACACTGGATACGGAGGTGTGTCGGATGGAACTGACCATGCTCGGAACGGCGGCCGGACGGCCCGCGGAAGGACGGAACGTGACGGCGTCGGCGCTTGCGATGCCGCCGCAGCGCGGCACGTTCTGGCTGTTCGACTGCGGCGAAGGGACGCAGCATCAGCTGCTCCGCGCCGGATTGAAGCTCTGCAAGCTGGAGCGCATCTTCGTGACGCACCTGCACGGCGACCATGTCTTCGGGCTTCCGGGGCTGCTCGGCAGCCGTTCCTCGATGGGCTGCGAAACGCCGCTCACGCTTCACGGCCCGCGGGGCATCCGGCACTGGCTCGAGACGACGTTCACCGTCACGGGGGCCCATGTGCATTACGAACTGGAAATCCGGGAAATCGACGGCGACGGCGGAGTCGTCCATGAAGATGACCAATTTACGGTCACGGCCGCGCCGCTGAACCATCGGATCGCCTGCTACGGCTACCGGATCGAGGAGCGGCCGAGGCCGGGAAAGCTGGACGCCGCGAAGCTGGCCGAACTTGGCGTGCCGCAGGGGCCCCTGTATGCGCAGCTCAAGCGGGGAGAGGATGCGACGCTGCCGGACGGCCGCGTCATCCGCGCCGCCGACGTCGTCGGACCGCCGATTCCGGGGCGGATCATCGCCATCCTCGGCGATACGACGCCGTGCGATGCGGCGGTCAGGCTGGCCGAAGGCGCCGATCTCGTCGTGCACGAAGCGACGTTCGAAGCGGCGCTCGCCGACAAGGCGGCCGAATACGGGCACAGCACGACGGCGGAAGCGGCGCGCACCGCGCGCGATGCGCGGGCCGCGCGGCTCCTGCTCACGCATTTCAGCGGCCGCTACCGGGACGAAGATCTGCCGCGGCTGGAAGCGGAAGCCAGGGAAGTCTTTCCGTCATCCGCCGCGGCCCGCGATTTCCTCACCGTTCAGCTGCCGCACAAGCGGAGAACTTGACGCAATCAGCGGCGTCAGCAATCGCACTGACGCTGATGGTTCGCTTCGTCACGGATTTCGGCGCGAAGATTTTCGAGGCTTTCCCGCCGCCGTTCGTTCTTCGCTTCAATCCGTCCCCGCTCTTCATCGCCGATTTCGCTCGCATGCTCGTCGAGATAGTCTTCCGCTTCCCGCATGTTGCGGATCGTGTTCGTGATCGCCCGCTGCAGGCGGGGTACATTGTCTTCGCGATTGTCCGGTTTGGCCACGGCTTCATCACCTCGTCAAGAATTTGACCGCTTCCCGGCAGGGCAAGCCCGAGAACGCGGTTTTACGCGAATAGGATGGATCGCACGCGAGGCGCTTATGACCTGAAGCGCTTCGGAATCGCCGGGAAAGCGGGCCAATCGTTGTCACAAACAAGAAGGCTCCTCCTGCGGACATGCCGGCGAAGCGAAGCATTGCAGGGCGAACATATATTCTGTACAATGGAGTAAATGTGTTTATCGCATGGGAGCAGATGCCATGAACCGCTTGACCGGCAAATTCGACAATCTGGACGAATGGCTGAACGATCTTCGCAGCCGCCCCGAGATCATGAACAACGTCACGCACTGGGAGACGATTCCGGCGCGCGAGGCGGTGTACGCGCCGCTGCCGCGCGGATTGCACCCCAAGCTGGAGGCGGCGCTCCGCGCGAAGGGGATCGACCGGCTTTATTCCCACCAGGCGTCGGCCTTCGAGGCCGTGCTTGCCGGCCGTAACATCGTGACGGTCACGCCGACCGCTTCCGGCAAGACGCTCTGCTACAACCTGCCCGTCCTGCAGGCGCTGCTGGAGGACAACAGCGTGCGGGCGCTCTACCTGTTCCCGACGAAGGCGCTCGCGCAGGATCAGGTCGCCGAGCTGCAGCAGCTGGCCGATCTGATGGAGGCGGACATCAAGACGCATACCTACGACGGCGACACGCCCCCGACGGTCCGGCAGGCGATCCGGAACGCGGGGCACATCGTCGTGACGAACCCGGACATGCTCCACGCCGCGATTCTGCCGCACCATACGAAATGGGTCAAACTGTTCGAGAACGTGAAATATATCGTGCTGGACGAGCTGCACGCCTACCGCGGCGTCTTCGGCAGCCACGTCGCGAACGTCATCCGGCGCCTCAGACGGATCTGCCGGTTCTACGGCTCGAACCCGATCTTCCTCTGCGCCTCGGCGACGATCGACAATCCCGGCGAGCACGCGGAGCGGCTCATCGGCGACAAGGTGCAGGTCATCGACAACAACGGCGCGCCGTCCGGCGAGAAGCATTTCATCTTCTACAACCCGCCGGTCGTCAACCAGCAGCTCGGCATCCGGCGCAGCAGCGTGCTCGAGACGCAGCGGCTCGCCGCGATGCTTCTCCGCCAGGGGGTGCAGACGATTGTCTTCGCCCGCAGCCGCGTCCGGGTTGAAATTCTGCTGACCTACCTGCAGGACGCGGTAAAGCAGCTGCCCGGCGGCAAGCAGATCCGCGGCTACCGCGGCGGCTATCTGCCGAAACAGCGGCGCGAGATCGAGCGCGGCCTGCGCAATGGCGAGATCCTCGGCGTCGTCAGCACGAACGCGCTGGAGCTCGGCATCGACATCGGCCAGCTGCAGGCGTGCGTCATCAACGGCTATCCGGGCACGATCGCGAGCACCTGGCAGCAGTCGGGCCGGGCCGGCCGCCGGCACGGGACAGCCGTGACGTTCCTCGTCGCGAGCAGCAACCCGCTGGACCAGTATGTGATCCAGAACCCGGAATTCTTCCTCAACCGGCCGCCGGAGCGCGCGCTCATCCATCCCGACAACCTGCTCATCCTGATCGACCACGTGAAATGCGCGGCCTACGAGCTGCCGTTCGAGAAGGGCGAAACGTTCGGCGGCGAGAAGCTCGAGGACATGCTGGAGTTTCTCGTCGAGGAGCAGGTGCTCCACCGGGTGAAGGACCGCTGGTACTGGATGGCGCAGTCGTTCCCGGCGAACAACATTTCGCTCCGCTCGGCGGCGCAGGAGAATTTCGTCATCATCGACATCACGAACGGCAGCCGCGTCATCGGCGAAGTCGACCGGTTCAGCGCGCCGACGCTCATCCACGAGGAAGCGATCTACATCCACGAAGGCGTGCAGTACCAGGTGGAGAAGCTCGACTATCCGGAGAAAAAAGCTTACGTCCGCGAAGTGAGCGTCGATTATTTCACCGATGCGAACATGGCCGTGGAACTGAAGGTGCTCCATGTCGACCGGGAAAAGGAGAGCGGCGGCATCGTGCGGCAGTACGGCGAAGTGATGGTGAACGCGCGGCCGACGATTTTCAAAAAAATCCGCCTCCGCACCCACGAGAACATCGGTTCCGGACCGATTCATCTGCCCGAGGAAGAACTGCATACGAGCGGCTATTGGTTCTCGTTCAGCGAGGAGGCGGCGGCGCGCCTCGGAACGAATGCGATGCAGAGCGCGCTGCTCGGCATTGCGAACGTGCTCATCCACATCGCGCCGCTCTACCTGATGTGCGATCCGTTCGACATCCGCGTCTATCCGCAGGTGAAGTCGGTGCACATGAAGCGGCCGACGATCTATTTCTACGACCGCTATCCCGGCGGCATCGGCCTCTCCGAGCGGCTGTTCGAATTGCACGACGAACTGCTTGAACGGGCGAGGCAGCTCATCCGCGGCTGCACCTGCCTGAGCGGCTGCCCGGCCTGTGTCGGGCCGATCGAGGAGGTCGGCCTGCTCGGCAAGAGCCAGGCGCTGCAGCTGCTCGAGGAAACGGCGGTGGGGGCGCCGTGAGCAGTCTGCGCGAGCGGATGAACCGGCTGCGCGGTTCGGCCGGCGCGCAGCCGGGCGGCGGGGGAGCGAGCCCGAACGGAACGGGCGGGGGGCAGCCGGAATGCCGGCAGCCGGATGCAGCCGGGGCCGTACCGGCGCCGGAGGCCGGCGATCTTCGGCACGCGGACAGCGTCAGCCCCGCACTCGACCCGGCGTGGACGGCGCTCGGCGTGACGCGCCTCGTCAATGAAGCCGGCGAATGCCTTGTCCGCCGGGTCGACTATCCGCTCGATCACCGGCACGGCTTTCACCGGCTCGATGAACTGGATGAATGCGCCCATGCGCTGGCCGCGCTGTGCAGCGGCGGCAACGGCCCCGCGCCCGCGCCGGAGGCCGAGCGCATCCTGTTCCTCGACCTGGAGACGACCGGGCTGGGCGTCGGCGCGGGCAACGTGCCGTTCATGACCGGCATCGGATACGTCGAAGGGGACCGGTTCGTCATCGAACAGACGCTGATCCGCCATCCGGCGGAAGAACGCGCGATGCTGGAAGAACTGCGCGTGAAGCTGGCGGAGCGTCCTTATCTGGCCACCTACAACGGCCGGACATTCGACTGGCCGCTCCTGAAAGGCCGGTTCATCATGAACGGATTCGGCCGCAGCGCGGCGGCCGAACCGTGGCATCTCGATTTTCTCCATCCTTCGCGCAGCATCTGGCGCAACACGCTCGCTTCGCTCCGCCTCAGCCATGTCGAGGAAGAGCGGCTCGGCATCGTCCGCTCGGGCGACGTGCCGGGTTCGATGGCGCCGGCGATCTATTTCCGGTTTCTGCAGGACGAAGATCCCGAGCCGCTGGGCGGCGTGTTCCGGCACAACGAGCTGGACATGCTGTCGCTTGCGTGTCTCGCGATCCGCTTCGGCCGCCTGCTGTCCGGCGGCCTCGGCCGGCATGTGCCGCTGCCGGAGGAAGACGAGGAACTGCTGCGCACCGGGCTTTGGCTCGATCGGATGGGATGCGCGGAGGAAGCGGAAGCGCTGTTCGAGCGGCTGGCCGGCCGGGAGACGGCCGGCCCCTGGTGTCTGCCGCTGGCAGCGCGCGACAAGAAATGTGGAAATTGGCGCCGCGCTGTGCTATTGTGGCAGAAGGCGGCGCTTGCCGCCGAGCGTCAGGGGTGGGCTTCGGGCGAAGCGCACATCGAGCTGTCGATGTACTACGAACATCGGGCCAAAGATTATAAGCAGGCGCTCCGCTACGCCTCGGCCGCGCTGGAGCTCGCCGCGCGGCGGGCGTCCCTCGGCCGCTTCGACGCGAAGAAGCGCGCGGAGCAGGACGCGATCCGCAGGCGGATCGAGCGGCTGACGAAGAAGGCGGGGCGGATCGAGGCCTGACGACCCCTTACGTCCGCAGAGCTGCGGATGGATAGAACTTACGGAACGAAAGAGGAATGACCATGCCGGAATGGCCGGAAATGGAACATTATCGCAAACTGCTCATGGAACGGATCGGCGGACAGCGGATTGTCGGCGTTGAGATCGTGCGTCCGCAATCGATCAATGTCGACCCCGGCGAGTTCGCGCGCGAGACGATCGGATCGGCCGTCTGGTACGTGGAGCGCCGGGGCAAATATCTCATCTTCCATCTCGACAACGGCAAACGGCTGCTGCTGCACCTGATGGTCGGCGGCTCGCTGTTCTTCGGCAGCGAAGAGGAGCGGCCGGACCGCACGGCGCAGATTACGCTCCAATTTCCGAACGGCAATCTTTATTTCATCGGGCTGCGGCTCGGCTACCTGCACCTGCTTTCGGTGAAGGATGCAGCCGGCCGCCTCGCGGAGCTGGGCCCCGACCCGATGGACCGCCGGCTGGACGCCGCGGCTTTCGCGGCGCGGTTCGCGGGCAAGCGCGGCATGCTGAAACCCGCGCTCACCGATCAGTCCAACGTCGCCGGCATCGGCAACTGCTACGCCGACGAAATGCTGCACAAGGCGGGCATCCGCCCGGACGTGCCGGTGCCGCAGGTCGATGCGGCCGGCTGGCAGCGGCTGCATGGCGCGATGCGGACGGTGCTGGAGGAAGCCGCGGCGCACGGCGGCTACATGGAGATGCCGCTGTACGCGGGGGACACGCAGACAGGCAAGGCCGCCCAACTGCTGCAGGTGTACGACCGGGAAGGGGAACCGTGCCCGAAGTGCGGCGGCGCCATCGTGAAGACCGAAGTGTCCGGCCGGAAGACATTCTTCTGCCCGGTTTGCCAACCGGAACCTTGATCCCATGCGGATCGGCTGCCATGTGAGCATCCGCGGCGGCTACGCGGAAGCGGCCGTCCGCGCGGCCAGGCTCGGATGCACGGCATTCCAATATTTTCCGAAAAATCCGCGCGCCTTGGGGCTAAAGGCGTTCGACCGCGCCGACGCCCGCCGCTGCGCCGAATATTGCCGCGAGCGCGGCATCGTTTCGATCGCGCACGCGCCGTATCCGGTCAATCTGGCGGTGGAGCGGCCGGAGCAGCGCGCGCGCATGGCGGCATCGCTCCTGAATGACCTGGAAATCGCCGAAGCCAACGGCTCGATCGGTGTTGTCGTCCATTTCGGCATTTACAAAGGCGCGGACCCGCTTGCCGGCTACCGGCTCATCATCGAGGCGCTGAATGCGGTGCTCGGACGGTGGGAGGGCGCCGCGAAGCTGCTCCTCGAGAACCAGGCCGGCGACCACGCGCCGATGGGGACGACGCTCGAAGAGCTTGTCCAGATTCGGCGGCTGTGCGCCTATCCGGAACGCGTCGGTTTCTGCCTCGACACCTGCCACCTGTTCGCCAGCGGCCAGTGGAACGGCCGGAATGAAGCGGAATGGTGCCGCCGGGCGCGGGAGCTGGGGTACTTCGATCATCTGGCCGCCGTGCATGCGAACGATTCGCTCCACGAGAGCGGGCGGCGGATCGACCGCCACGCGCCGCTCGGCGCGGGCCGGATCGGAGCGGACGGCTTCCGCCGGCTGCTGGCCGCGCCGGAGCTGAGCAGCCTGCCCGTCATACTCGAGACGCCGGAGACGGACGAACTGCCGCTGGACCGGCAAATGCGGCTGCTCAGGGAATGGATGGGAGAGAAGAAGCAATGATTCACGTTTTTCTGGACGATTACCGTCCCTGCCCGCCGGGATTCGTCGCCGCGAAGTCGGCGGAAGAGTGCATCCTGCTGCTGGAAGCGGAAGAGGTGGACATTCTGTCCCTCGATTACGACCTCGGCTGGGGAAATCCGACCGGGCTTGACGTGGTGCGGTACATCGCGGACAACGGCCGCTACCCGCGCCGCATCTACATGCATTCGTCCAGCCCTTCGGGCCGGGAGCGGATGTACCAGGTGCTCCGGTCGGCATTGCCGCCGGGCGTACACCTTTCGCACTGTCCGATGCCGGACAGCGTGGCGGCCGAGGCGGCCGGAAAGCGGGTATAGCATGGAAGGAGACTGCCCAATATGATCAGGCTTCAACAAGTCACCTGGCGGCGCGAGAACCGCGACATTCTCAAAGGCGTGGATCTGCACGTCCGCCCGGGCGAACATTGGGTCATCCTCGGCCGGAACGGCTGCGGCAAGACGACCATACTCGAAATGATCACCGGATACCTGTTCCCGACTTCGGGCACGGTCGAGGTGCTCGGCCATCGCTACGGCCGGGTCGACGTGCGCGAAGTGCGGAAGAAGATCGGATACATCAGCCAGTCGCTCGTCGAGAAAATGAGCCTTTCCGACCCCGTGTGGGAAGTCGTCGCAACGGGCGAATACGCGTACCTGCGCTTCTACCAGACGATCGATCCCGATGTCGTCCGCAAGGCGCATGACATGCTCGAACGCCTCGGCATCGCCCATCTGGCGAACCAGCCGTTCGGCACGCTGTCGCAGGGCGAGCGGAAGAAGGCGCTGCTCGCGCGGGCGCTGATGGCGGAGCCCGAGCTGCTCATCATGGACGAAGCTTGCGCCGGGCTCGATCTGTACGAGCGGGAGAAACTGCTGGCCGACCTGAACCGGCTCGGCAACCTTGCGAAAACGGTGCTCTACGTGACGCACCATATCGAGGAAGCGATCCCGCTGTTCACCCACGCGGCCATCGTCCACGACGGACGGATCGCCGCCGCCGGACCGAAGCGCGAGGTGCTGACCGGCGAGACGCTCAGCCGGGCCTACGAACTGCCGATCGAAGTCGACTGGGTGTACGACCGGCCGTGGATCCGGACGCAAGGGGCCGGGGTCCGGACATGACGCGCTTCATCTGCACGGCCAACCACGGCTTTGCGCCGTACGCCATGGAAGAGCTCAGGCGGCTGCTTGGGCAGGCGTCTTTCCGGATGGTCGTGCCGGGCGAAGTGTTCGAACTGTCCGCGGAGAACGGCCGGGACGAGATTTTGGCGCAAATCCGGCAGGCAGAACCGATCTTTCTCCGCCACATCCAGCCCGTCGACTTCGCCAGGCCGATTGCGGGAGGACCGGGCGACCTGGCGGCGCTGGCCGATATCGTGCGAGGGACGCCCGACCGGTTCGCGGGGAAGCGGACAGCGGTGCATATCCGGCGCAAGGAGGGAAGTCCGTTTGCGTATCCGGCTGCGGAGGCTAAAGCGGCAGCCGACGCCGCGCTGAGGGAAGCCGGCGCCGAGCCCGCCCAGCAGTCCCCGGATCTCATCCTGTCGGTCTTCGCGACGGACAGCGAACTGCTGATCGGCTGGGGGACCGCGGACGAGATGCTGTCCGACTGGCCGGGCGGCGCCATTCGTTTCCGCCGGGAAGACGGCCAGATTTCGCGGGCGAAGTTCAAGCTGCTCGAAGCGGAGCGAACGTTCGGCCTGCGCCTGGATGCGCACGAGCGGGCGCTGGACATCGGCGCCGCACCCGGCGGCTGGACGTCGCTGCTGCTCGAGCGAGGGCTGGACGTTACCGCCATCGATCCGGCCGATCTGCATCCGTCGCTGGTCGGCCATCCCCGTGTGACGTGGCTCAAGCGGAACGCCGGCGAGGTCAGTTTCCCTCCCGGCACGTTCGATCTGCTCGTCTGCGACATGAGCTGGGACCCCGCGACGATGGCGAAGCTGGTGCTCCGCCTTTCGCCTTCCCTGAAGTCCGGCGCGGAGGCCGTCGTCACGGTGAAACTGCTGCACCGCAAGCCGATGCAGACCATACGAAACGTGACGGAACAGCTCGCCCAGGCGTTCGACATCCGGCGGGCGAAGCAATTGTTTCACAATCGGGACGAAATTACGCTATACTTGATTTATCGGGGAGCGTGACGCTCCGTCGGATCGGGAAAGCATCCCGTTCAGCCGCCTCATGGCCGCGGCAGGACGGGATGCTTTTGTTTTATGTGAAGGAGGAGAAAGACGGACATGAATTGGCGTGGTCCATCCGATGCAGGCCGCAGCCCGCTGCCCGCGCCCGGCGAAATCGTCGCCGAACGGTATGCGATCATCCGCGAAGCCGGGCGGGGCGGCATGAGCGTCGTCTATGAAGCGGCCGATCTGAAACTCGGCGGCAAGCGGCGGGCGCTGAAGGCGATGAAGCCGGGGACGCCGTACGCGGACGAAGGCGGCATCGGCGAACTCCGCGTGCTCCAGCGGATCGATCATCCGCGGCTGCCGCAGGTGATCGACGTCATCCCGCCGGCGGGCGGAAGGCCGCTCATGCTGGTGACCGATTTTGTGCACGGCGAGCCGCTGACTGCCGCCTTCGCGCGCGCGGGCGGGAAGATGGAAGCGCGGCAGGCGGCGGCCATCGCAATCGGCATTTGCGAGGCGCTCGCTTATCTGCACGAACTGCGGCCGCCGGTCGTCCATTTCGACGTGAAGCCGTCGAACGTCATGCTCGACCCGGCGCTCGGCGTCCGGCTGATCGACTTCGGCATCGCCAAGCTGCTCGGCAAGGGGCGGGGCGCCGCCTTGCGCCTCGGCACGCCGGGGTTCGCGGCGCCGGAACAGGCCGCCGGCGGTCCGTGCGGGCCGGCGGCGGACGTATACGCGGTCGGCGCGCTCCTCTACTTCCTGCTCAGCGGCGGGCATGCGCCGAAGCCCGGAGAGCATCAATTCCGGGGCCTTGAGGCCGGCGTTCCCGAGCCGCTGCTGGACGTGATGGCGCGGCTGCTCAGCCGCGATCCGGCCTGCCGTCCGTCCGCCCGGCAGGCCGCAGCCCTGCTGCGGCAGGCGACCGGCGGCGCAGCGGCGCTCCCGGGCCTGGCAGCGGGGGCCGATGGCGCGCATTCGCCGGCCGGCGGAGCGCTGCCCCGCCCGCGCCTGATCGGCGCCGCGTCGTTCTCCCGCGGCGCCGGGGCGACGTTGATTGCCGCCATCCTGGCCGCACAGCTCGCGCGCTCGCGGCCGACGGCGCTTGTCGAAGCCCCGGGCGGAGAGCCGGAGCTGCTCGCGCTGCTGGCCGGCGCGGATGCGGCCGGCCGGCGGTCCGGGCGGCCCGCGCCGCCGCCGGTCAGCCGCCGCCACGTCTGCTGGCTGGACGGACCGCGGCTGCAGGTGCATGCGCTGCACCCCGACACTGTGATTCCGGCCATTGAACCGGACCCGTACGGCGCCCCGGAAGGGGCGGCCGATGCAGTAACGGCGATGTTCGCGCCGGAGCGGTTCTCGTTCCCGGCGGCGTCCGCCGCCGAACCGCCGCTCGTCATCGCCGACCTGTCGTCCGGATGGACGGCGGGCGGCGCCCGCAAGCTCGCCGCCGCCTGCGACGTGCTGCTGATGGTCGCCGACCCGGCGGTCTGGCGATGGACGCCGCAGCGGCAGTCCGCCTGGCGCGAACTGGCCCGGCAGCGGGAAGCCGCGGGACGCGCGTCGGTCTGGATCGCGAATCAGGACGCCCGCTTTCCGCAGCGCTCCGCCTGGCTCAAGCTGATGCCGCAGCATCCGGCCGCGTGCGTGCCGCAGCTGGCCCCGGGCGAGTGGCCGTCCGCCGTCTGGTCGGGCAAGCCGCTTGCGGGCAGCGGGAAGCTGGCCGAAGCCGAGCGGAGTCTGCGGCCGGTCGTGGATCTCCTCCTGAACGGATAGGCAGCGCAAGAAGCCGTATGATACAATAGAAAACGGGTTTTTTTGACGACCCGAGCTTGACCGATCTTGCAGGAAATGCCGAACCGGCACGCGATATGACGATACATGAAGCAACGGATGCGGAATCAGCCGGAAGGAGGATCTGTGTGAACGAACGTCTGCTGGTCATTGAAGACGAGACATCGATCGCGCGTATTTTGCAATTGGAGCTGGAACATGAAGGATATACCGTCGGACGCGCCGAGGACGGACGCAAAGGACTTGAAATGGCGCTTTCCGGGGAATGGGATCTCGTGCTCCTCGATGTCATGCTGCCCGGTCTGAACGGCATCGAAGTGCTGCGGCGCATCCGCAGCAGCGGCAGCCAGATTCCGGTCGTGCTGCTGACGGCCCGCGACACCGTGCCCGACAAGGTGAGCGGGTTCGAGACCGGGGCCAACGACTATATTACGAAACCGTTCGCGATGGAAGAACTGCTCGCGCGCGTCCGCAATCTGCTGCGCATTTTCCAGCAGAACCAGGCGGAAGGCGAGAAAGGCGACGTGCTGAAAGCCGCCGATCTGACGATCGAGCTGCGCACCCGCAAGGTGTACCGCAAGGAGATTGCGGTGGAGCTTACGCCGCGCGAGTTCGATCTGCTCGTCTATCTGGCCGAGCACAAGAACCAGGAGAAGACGCGGGAGCAAATTTTGTCCGATGTGTGGGGCTATGATTTCGTCGGCGAGACGAACCTTGTCGACGTTTACATCCGATATTTGCGGCAGAAGATCGACCGCGGATTCCGGACGAAGCTGATCCATACGATCCGCGGGGTCGGCTACATGCTGAAGGAACCGGAAGCATGACGCTGCGCAAGCGATTTACGCTTTTCACCATCTTCTGGTTCATCTTCATCCTCATTCTGTTCAACATTTTCGTCTACTTCTTCGTCATCCGGATTTCGACCGGCAGCGAAGAGCAGCTCATCGCGAACAAGGTGAACCTGATCATCGAACATATCCGTTCCGAACCGGAACGTCCGCTCAAGGATCCGGCGCTTCTGGCCGATTTCTACAACGTCAACGAAGTGATCCGGATCATCGACCGCGGCGGCAATCTCGTCAACCAGATCGGCACCGACGAAGATTTGCTCGAGCGGGAGACGACGTTCTCCGCCACTCACCAGTCAGGCTTGACGTCGATCCGCGGCATGCGCGTCATGTACATGAAAGTTCCGCTGCTGCGCGAATACGAAATTATCGGGACGGTGGAAGTGCTGCGCAAGCTGACGTCGCTCGACCGTTACCTTCAGGTGCTCGTCGGCGCGCTCACCGTGACCAGCCTCGGCGCGGTGCTGTTCGCCATTTTCGGCACGTACTGGTTCACGCTCCGGCTGACGGCGCCGATCCAGACGATGGTGCAGACGATGCGCGAGATCGAGCGGAGCGGCAAGCTGCGGCCGATCGAGCTGAAGGACAAGGAAGAGTCCGCCGAGCTGCAGCAGCTCATCCGGGCGTTCAACCAGATGATCGAGCGGCTGGATCGGCGGATGGACGGGCAGCGCCAGTTCGTCGCAGACGCTTCGCACGAACTGAAGACGCCGCTGACGGTCATCAGCAGCTACGCGGGCATGCTGAAGCGCTGGGGAAGGGAAGACTCGGCGATCCGCGACGAGGCGATCGAGGCGATCGCGAAGGAATCGGAACGGATGCAGAATCTCATCAAGTCGATGCTTACGCTCACCGAAGCGGAACAGGAAGTGTGGGCGAGAGAAGACGAATTCGATCTCGTGCAGCTCATCGATGAGATCGCGTCCATGCTGCACAAGACGTTCAACCGGATCATCCGGGTGCACGCGTACGATGAGTCCGGCATTCCGATGAAGGGCGACCGGGACAAAATCAGCCAGCTGATGGTCATCCTCATTGACAACGCGATCAAATACAGCAAGGACGCCATCGACATTACCGTGAGCCAGTCGCGCAACATGATCCGGGTACTCGTCTCGGACAAGGGCATCGGCATTCCGGAGGAAGAGATTCCGAACCTGTTCGACCGGTTCTACCGGGTGGACGGCGCGCGCCAGCGCGAGACGGGCGGTTTCGGCCTCGGCCTGTCCATCGCCAAGCGGATCGTCGACCTGCACGAAGGAACGATCGACGTGTTCAGCAAAGTCGGCGTCGGCACGACGATCGCGCTGCAGTTCCCGAAGAAATAAAAAACGGCTGGCGCCGCCTCTGCGGGCAGTCTCGCCGTTTTGCAAGACGAACAGACCGGAGAGGCTCCGGTCCGTTTCAAAGAAGCAGAAATGCGGGTTGCGGGAATGGCGTCATGCGCCGAGTCGGCGTGCGGTCGCGTAATTTTTCTTCCAGTAAGTCGTGTTGATGCTCGAGAACTTGACGCCGCCCGCACCGTAGGTATGAATCATTTTGCCGTTGCCGACGTAGATGCCGACGTGCCCGATGATATTGCCGCGGCTCGGCACCTTGAAGAAGACGAGATCGCCTTTCTTCAGATTCGATTTGGAGACGTACTTGCCCACCTTCGCCTGTTCCTTGGCCGTGCGGGGCAGATTGTATCCGAATTTCTTGAATACGTGTTTCGTGAAGGACGAACAGTCGAAATATTTGGTCGTGCTCGTGCTTGCGCCGAACTTGTACGGCGTCCCGAGGTAATTGTCCGCATAGCTTACCAGCTTGTCCGCCGTCGATTTCGACAGCGCGTCGGCCTGGCCGGCTCCGGCGAATCCGAGCGCGGTAAATCCGATTGCGGTGGCGAGTGCCAGACCCAAGAGCCGTTTCATCGTGTTGCGCAGTTGTTTCATCATGCTGCAGCTCCTTTCGTTTTCGGGCGTTCGGCCGCCCAATGCAACCTGTGCAGCTATTACATTACCAGATCCGCCATTTCCTAAATGATTCCTCGGTGAACGGAAGTGCCGTTCCCGCAAAGGTTGCAGCAAAATCATGAAAAATCGATTAAAAAATTCTCATATTGGAGAGGAGGAAATCGGGTGCGCAAGGAATTGTATGTCTATTTGGACGGAAAACCCGTCCGGGTGACGATCCGGCGATACGGAGAGAAGGACTTCGACGCGCTCATCGATATTCAGCGCGAAAGCTTTCCGCCGCCGTTCCCGGAGGAACTGTGGTGGAACAAGGAACAATTGCGCGAGCATGTCACGCGGTTTCCCGAAGGGGCGCTGTGCGCGGAAGCGGAAGGCCGGCTCGTCGGTTCGATGACGGGACTGCTTGTCCGCGACGAGCAGCTGGAAGGCGCGCATACGTGGGAAGCGGCGACGGACGGCGGCTATATCCGCAATCACGATCCGTCAGGGGAGACGCTGTACGTCGTCGACATCTGCGTCATCCCCGCATACCGGAAAGCCGGCATCGGCAAGTGGCTCATGTCGACGATGTACGAGACGGTCGTCCATCTCGGCAAGCGACGGCTGCTCGGGGGCGGACGGATGCCCGGCTATCACAAGGTGAAGGACCGGATGACGGCCGAGGAGTATTTGGCCAAAGTCGTGGCCGGAGAGCTGCATGATCCGGTCGTCGGCTTTCTGCTCCGCTGCGGCCGGGTGCCGGTCGGCGTGGCGGCCGGCTACCTGGAGGACGAAGAATCGTGCAACTGCGCGGCGCTGATGGAGTGGCGCAACCCGTTCCGGTGAACCGGGAGCGGAGCTTGTACATACTGAAACGTCTAAGGAGAGAATGCAAATGGAATATGTGCGACTGACGTCGATCCGGGACCCGCTGTTCAAGTCGATGCACGAGCTTCTGGGCCGCATTTTTCCGAAGGAGGAAGTGCTGGCGTTCGAATTGTGGGAAGAGCCGCTTCGTGACGAAGGCATTTACGTCTACGCCGCCGTCCACGACGGTGAAGTCGTCGGGGCGACGGAGTACCGCTATTATGCGGACATGCGCGTGGCCGTGACCGATTTCACGGCAATCGGCCGGGAGGGGCTCGGCATCGGCCGCTTCCTCGCCGAGAACCGGCGGAAGCATCTGGAGCGGCTGGCGGCCGAATCCCGCACGTCGCCGCTCGGGATGTTCGCCGAAATTTACGATCCGCGGAAAGCGGACACTGCGGGTTCCGAACTGACGCCGATGCACCCGTACGTGCGGCGCGAAGTGCTGTCCCATCTCGGTTACCGCAAACTCGATCTCGATTATGTGCATCCGTCCTGGGACCATGAGGGGAACGCCGTCACCGGTCTCGATCTCTGCTTCATGCCGGCCGACGAACGGACGACATTCCTGCCCGCGTCGCTCGTCGCGGCATATCTCGAGCGCTACTATGCCGCATTGCCGAACCGTCCCGACAGCTGGTACGCGATGATGGACGGCCTCTGGAAGCGCGCAGCGGTTGATCTGCTGCCGCTCTGACGATCGATCGGACGGGAAAGGATGGGAGACGTATGACGGCAACGCTGCGCTTCCTCGGGACGGGCGATGCGATGGGGGTGCCGCGCGTTTACTGCGACTGCGCCGTCTGCACGGAAGCGCGCGCGACCGGCGTGAACCGGAGATTCCGCTCCGCGGTGCTGATCGACGATCCGGAAGCCGGGCACATCATGATCGACTGCGGGCCCGATTGGGGACGGATGATGGAGACGGCCGGCTTGCGCTTCGCGGAGCGGATGCTGCTGACGCACGGACATTACGACCATATCGGCGGGCTGCCGGAGTGGGCGGATGCGTGCCGTTGGCAGGAGCGGCGGGGAGTCGCGTATGCGCCGGAGGTGACGATCGCCGAAGTGACGGCGCGGTTTCCGTGGTTGAGCCGGACAATCGAGTTCCGTCCCGCGGACGGCGGCTTCCGCCTCGGCGGATGGAACGTGCGCGCCTGGCGCGTCAACCACGGCCACAACGGGTATGCGCACGCCTACCGGTTCGATCATGCGGAGACCGGATGGTCCTGGGCGTATTGCCCGGACGCGATCGGACTCAGCGAGGCGGAAAAAGCCCCGCTGGCGGGGCTTGATCTGCTCGTGCTGGGGACGAGCTTCTGGCACGAGACGATCCCGTACGAAAGACGGTCCGTCCACGACGTGGTCGAAGCGCTGGAGCTGCTGCGCGAGCTCAAGCCCCGCGCGGCGGTGTTCACGCATCTGTCGCACGACATCGACCTGACGCGCCGTTACGAACTGCCGGAATCGGTCCGGTTCGCGGAGACGGGGCTCAGGATCAGACTCGGCGACGGCTGACGTCCGCGCAGCCGTTCGATCAGTTCCGCCGCCTTCGCTTGCGGAATGTGGCGGATCAGCCAGGCGGCGGCATAACTGCTCGAAGCGGTGACGACCTGCAGCGTCGCAAGCTTGCGCCGCGCCTGCAAGGGCGACACCTTCGTCCGGAGCCATTGGATGCGCCGGCGCGGGATGAACGCCACTTGAACGCCGAAACCGCCGCTCCGGACGACGATGCCGTCATTGCTCAGACGCCAGCCCGCATGCCGGAAGCGCAGCACGCCGTGCAGGAGGGCGGCGGCGGGCAGCGCCAGGGCCGTCCAGCCGTACCCGCCCGGGATCCAGATCAGTCCCGGGACGGCGGCTGCGGCGGCAACCGCCAGGGGGAAGGCGATGTAGCCGGTCAGCGCTTCCCGGCCGGGCCGTTCGAAGTCTTCCGGCCAGACGGCCTCCGGAACGAATGCGGCCAGCAGTTCGGGAATATCGCGCACCGGAACAAGCGGGCAGAGCAGGGAATGGATCTGCCCGTCGTTCTTGATGGACGCAAAGGTGACCAGGTTGACGCTGGCGCAGCCGAACATGCGGCGCAGCGTGTTCTGCGTCACCTGCACCGCCTGGATCCGCTCGAGCGCGACGGAGAACTGTTTGCGTTCGAGCAGCCCGCGGCGGATGAGCAGCTTTCCGCCCTGGCGTTCGATCGTGAAGCCGTATTCCTTCACCGTGATGACCGCCGTACCGAGCAGCCAGATAACGGCGCATGCCGCCGCCGCAAACCACGCCCAGCCTCTGGCGTCGGACGGCATCACGGCTTCCCATGCGTCCGGATCGAACAGGCCGAGATTCCGGACCCAGTCATCGAACTGCGAGTACAGCGCCGCGATGATGGCCAGCGACAGGAAGATCCGTCCGGATGTCGCGCTGTACAGCAGAATGCGGCCCGTCGGCACCCGATAGAGCGGCCGGGCTGCGGCAGATCCGTCCGCCGAGCCGGCTGAAGCGCCGCTCGGGCCCTGCCCGTCGTCGTGCGCGCCGCTGCCGGCGCCCGTTACTGCGGCGTCCGACGCATCTTTCACCATGGCGGTGCGGATCCGGTCGGCTTCGGCTTTCGACACCGCGCTCAGCACGACTTCCGGCTTGCGGCTGCCCGCGGTTTCAATCACCAGCTTCTGCACGCCGAAGAGCCGCTGCACAATGCCGGCCGACATGTCCACCGACTGGACGCGGTCGCGCGGGATGGACAATTTTTTCCGGATGATCAAGCCGTACTCGACGTGCATCGCGTTCGGCTCCAACCGGTAGACGTAGCGGAGCCAGGACAGCGCGCCCAGCGCGATGGCAACGGCGGAGAACAGCGCGATGCCGCCCCAGAGCCACAGCGGATGCACGTCTTCCCTGAGCGTCGTGGACAGGATGAATGCGGCGAGCGGATAGATCATATCCTTGACGATCTTCATGATGAAGAACAGGACGGAGATCGGGTGCTGCCGCCTGGGCATGCTAGAGTTCTTCATCGGTGATCCTCGCGAGCTTCGCGATTCTGGACTGGACTTCTTCGGCCCGCGCCGCGCCGAGCGCCGGAATTTCGTGCTTGCCGGCGGCGGTCGAGAACGTGACGGTCAACAGGCCGTACCGGCGCAGAATCGGGCCTTGCTTCGTGTCGACATGCTGAATTTTGACCATCGGGATGAGCGTCCGCTTGCGGACGATGATACCGTGGAGCAGATCGATTTCGTCTTCCCGGATCGCATAGCGGATCCGTGCCATCCGGACTTTCGGCACGACGGCGATTTCAACCGCCGCGGCGGCCGCGGCGAGGACGGCGAGCAGGCTGACAATCCATGCCGGCCAGTCGAAGCGGAGCGTCAGCCACAGCACGATACCGACGATGACCGCGTACACCGCGGCGGAGATCCAGCCGGTCGTCCGCCAGACGCGGAGGGCGGCATCGTCGATTTTTTCATCGGGCAGGGGATAATGCAACGATTGCTCACCTCTCACGATGCACGTTATTTCAATCCCGGCTCAAGATGACGAGCAGCAAGCCTTCGCCGACCGTCACGGCGCCTTCATCGGCTTCCAGCACGTTGCTGATGCCGAGCGACTGGCCGATCTCGAGCCGCGCGCCGTTCAGCGGGTAGCGGAATCCTTCGAGCGTGATGCCCGTTACGACCGGCGTCAGCGGCAAGAGCGACACGGCCGGATGATCCGTGCGGCGAAACGTCAGCCGCTCGCCTCCGGCGGCAAGACGGATTTCATTGCGATCGTCCGTGACGACGGCCCGGACGCCGCGCCGATGAGCGGCCGCGAGCAGATGGACGTTCGCGAGCGAATGATCGAAGCGCGTGCCGAGCGCGCCGGCAATGACGATTTCCCCGGGTTCAAGTTCGAGCGCGCGGTTGAAAGCAAGCTCGGTATCGGTGTAGTCTTTGTCCACCGGATCGACGATTTCCGTCCGGCGGCTTATCCGGCGGATCGTCGCAAGCTCATCCGGCGAGACCGAATCGAAGTCGCCGATGGCCAGATCCGGTACAAATCCGAGCTCGATCAACCTGGCCGCTCCGCTGTCCGCGCCGATCAGCAGATCGCCGGGGCGGATGAGCCGAATCGAATCTTTCCCGAGATTGCCTCCGGCGAAAATGACGATGCGCTTCGCGTCAGCCATTGCGCCATATCCCTCCGTAAATGCAACGTCTCCCTGCCAAGTATAACCGTGCGCAGCGCCGCAGGCCATACCCGTCCCCAGAACCTTTGCCGAATCTTACCCTAAAAAAAGGACAACATCATGCAAGATACTATTGCGTTCGACCGCACGCCGCCTATAATAGGGTGAGGGTTGATCGACAAAGCAGCGCCGTGAGGCGCGGCCGGAGGAATCCATATACGATGGAATGGCATGTCTTCGATATTTTGAGCATGGTCGGAACCGTCGCGTTCGCGGTGAGCGGCGCGGTCGTGGCGATGGAGGAAGAGTACGACGTGCTCGGCGTGTTCGTGCTCGGCCTCGTGACGGCCTTCGGCGGAGGGATTGTCCGCAACCTGCTGATCGGCGTGCCGGTGACGACGCTGTGGAGCCAGAAACCGCTGCTTACGGCGGCGATCATCGCGATCGCGGTCGTTTTCGTGCTGCCGGTCGCCTGGATCCGGCATTGGCGGCGAAGCGAAACGTTTTTCGACGCCATCGGGCTGTCAGCGTTCGCCGTCCAAGGCGCGCTCTACGCAACGCAGCAGAGCCACGCGCTGCCGGCCGTCGTCGTAGCGGCCATGCTGACCGGCATCGGCGGCGGCATGATCCGTGATCTGCTCGCGGGCCGCAAGCCGCTCGTCCTGCGGGAAGAGATCTATGCCGTATGGGCGATGGCCGCCGGCCTCGTCATCGGCCTTGGATGGGCGGACAGCACAGGCGAGTATTTGATGCTGTTCACCGCGGTCGTCGCGTGCCGCATGCTGTCCGCGCACTACAAATGGCGGCTGCCGCGCCGCTCGCTGCGCCACGCTTTCGCGGAATCCGTCCACGCCGTACGGCCGGTTCCGGGCGGAGAAGGGAACCGGAAGCAAACCGAATCGGAAGGAGCCGATCCATCATGATCCGCATCTTGTTCGTCTGTCTCGGCAACATTTGCCGCTCGCCGATGGCCGAAGCGGTCATGCGGCATCTGATCGAGCGGGAAGGGCTGTCGGGCCGCATCACCGTCGATTCGGCCGGCACGGGCGACTGGCACATCGGCAAACCGCCGCACGCCGGAACCCGGGAAGCGCTGGACCGACGGGGAATATCCTGGGAAGGCATCCGGGCGCGGCAATTCACGAAGCGCGATCTGGACGCGTTCGATTACATCGTCTGCATGGATACGAGCAACAGGCGGGACGTGGAGCGGTTCGGAAGAGGCAGCGCACGCATCTTGACGTTCATGGAACTGGTACGGGACGCGCGCTCTCCGGACGTTCCCGATCCCTATTACACGGGGAACTTCGAAGAAGTGTACGCGCTTGTGGAAGAAGGATGCGAAGAACTGCTGCGCCGCATCCGCAAGGAAATGGAATGAAAGGCAAGAAGCTCCGGCAGCGCCGCGAGGCGCCCGGAGCTTGCTTGTTTTCTCACAATCCCGCGAACCACTTGAGACCGTCGGGCACATCTTTCTGCCAGTATCCCCACAGATGTTCGCCGTCCCGTTCGGCATATTCGACGCGTGCGCCGCGCTCTTCCAGCAGCTTCCTCGCTGTTCGGTTCATGGCGACGAAATCGAATACGCCCCGGTCCGTCTTGAACGCCGTTTCCTGCAGGCCGACCGTCATGAAAATGTTGAGATGCGACAGGTCGCCGGCTGCGGCAATGGCCGCCTGCGACGACGGATAGAACGCGCCGGACAGCGACATGACGTTCACGAATCTCCGCGGAAACGCAAGCGCCAGCTGAAGCGAGACGGCGCCGCCCAGCGAACAGCCCGCGAGCAGCACGTAATCCGGCTCGGTTCTGACAGGGTATCGGGCGGCGATGAACGGAACGAGCTCTTCGGCGAAAAACGCGGTGTACCCTTCGTGCAGATCGCCATCCGCCGCATACTCCCGCGTGCGCACCGATTTGTCGACGTCGACGCCGACGACGAGAACCGGCTCGATCTCGCCTTCGGCGATCAGGGAGGAAGCGATCGTCGCGATCCGTCCGAAGTTGAAGAAATCTTCGCCGTCCTGGCAGTAGACGACCGGATATTCCGTCAGCTCGTTGAAGCCGGGCGGCAGACTGATGCGCACATCCCGCGATCCGGCCGGAAGCAGACGGCTGGGCACGGATTCCTTTTTTACGATTCGTTTCACGTGCGGTTCGCTCATGGCTGATCAGGCTCCTTTGCTTTCAGCGGGCGGCTGAATGGATTGGATGGGCGGTGGGCAAACAAAAGAAGCAGGCAGCGGTCGGCATCCTTGCCGCCGGATCGGATTGTATTATTCTGTACTAATGAAATTTGGATGCTGTTTTATAAACAAAACCGTATGAAAAATAAAATAAATGTCGATAAATAAAGGTTTAGCTCGTTTTTGTTTTTGACCTTCGCATAGAAACAGTATTATAATGATTCTATAACAGAGTCCTTGCGGATTTCAATTCATCGATGAGGTGAACGATACGATGAGCAAGCTGCCGTACGAAGTGCAGACGGAGCCGGTCACGCCGCTCTCCATCCTGTCGCCCGAAGGTGAAATCCTCCAGCCGGATCTTGTGCCGGAACTGACGGATGATCAGCTTCGCGAGATCATGTACCGCATGGTGTTCACGCGCACCTGGGACGAGCGGGCGGTCAACCTGGGCCGTCAGGGAAGGCTCGGATTCTACGCGCCGGTATCCGGCCAGGAAGCGTCCATGGTCGGCAGTGAGTATGCGCTGAACCGCGACGATTTCATCTGTCCGGGTTACCGCGACATGCCGCAGCTCGTCTGGCACGGACTGCCGCTGTACCAGGCGTTCCTGTACTCCCGCGGCCATCAGCACGGGGGTCAGATTCCGGAAGACGTGCATGTGCTCATGCCGCAGATCATCATCGGCGCGCAGGTGCTGCATGCCGTCGGCGTCGCGATGGCGTTCAAGAAGCGCGGCGAGAAGCGCGTCGCCGTCGCGTACACGGGCGACGGCGGATCGTCGGAAGGCGATTTCTACGAAGCGCTGAACTTCGCGGGCGCGTTCAACCTGCCGGCCCTGTTCATCGTGCAGAACAACCGGTATGCGATCACGACGCCTTTCGAGAAGCAGACGGCGGCGCTGTCGATCGCGCACAAGGCGGTCGCGGCCGGCATCCGCGGCGTTCAGGTTGACGGCATGGACGTGTTCGCCGTGATCCACGCCGTCCGCGAAGCGGCGGAACGGGCTCGCAACGGGGAAGGCGCGACGCTGCTCGAGCTGTTGACGTACCGCTACCGTCCGCACTCGATGGCCGACGACGCGACGAAATACCGCACGAAAGACGAAGAAGGCGAGTGGGCGGAGAAAGACCCGCTCATCCGGTTCGGCCGGTATCTCGAGAAGAAGGGCCTCTGGTCCGAAGAGGAAACCGCGCGCGTCAAGGAAGAGGCGAAGCAGGTCGTGAACGAACAGATCAAGAAGGCGGAGTCGGTCGAGAAAATGACGGTCGCCGGCCTGATCGATTCGATGTTCGAGACGACGCCGAAGCATCTTGAGGAACAGAAAGCCGATTTCGAGTAAACGGGGAGGAACCAGCGACCATGGCGCAAATGAATATGAAAGAAGCGATCCGCGACGCCATCCGCACGGAGCTGAAACGTGATCCGAACGTGCTGGTGTTCGGGGAAGACGTCGGCAAGGTCGGCGGCGTATTCCGGGCGACCGAAGGGCTGCAGGCCGAGTTCGGAGAAGACCGGGTGTTCGACACGCCGCTCGCCGAGTCGGCCATCGCCGGCATGGCGGTAGGCCTCGGCGTGCAAGGTTTCCGGCCGATCGCGGAGATTCAGTTTATCGGATTCATTTTTGAAGCGATGGACCAGATGTTCGTGCAGGCGGCGCGCATGCGCTACCGTTCCGGCGGCCGGTACAACGCGCCGATCGTCTTCCGCACGCCGTGGGGCGGCGGGGTCAAGGCGGCGGAGCTGCACACCGACGCGCTGGAAGGTCTGGCGCTGCAGACGCCGGGCATCAAGGTCGTTGTGCCGTCCAACCCGTATGACGCGAAAGGCCTTCTGATCTCGGCGATCCGCGACAACGATCCGGTCTTCTTCATGGAACACCTCAATCTGTACCATGCGTTCCGCCAGGAAGTGCCGGAAGGCGAATATACGATCGAGCTCGGCAAGGCGAACGTCGTCCGCGAGGGCAAGGACGTGACGATCATCGCCTACGGCCTGATGGTGCACACGGCGCTGAAGGCGGCTGACGAACTGGCGAAGGAAGGCGTTTCGGCCGAAGTCATCGACCTGCGGACGCTTGTTCCGCTGGATACGGACACGATCGTGGAATCGATCAAGAAGACGAATCGGGCGATCGTCGTCCAGGAAGCGCAGAAATCGGCCGGCGCCGCTGCCGAAATTATCGCACGGATCAACGAGCTGGCGATTCTTCACCTGGAAGCGCCCGTGCTCCGCGTGGCGGGACCGGATACGGTCTATCCGTTCGCGCAGATCGAGGACATCTGGCTTCCGACGCCGGCGCGCATCGCGAAAGCGGTCCGCAAAGTGCTGGAGTTCTAATCGAGGAGGATAAGGCCAGTGGCAAGATTCGAATACCGGTTCCCGGAGCTGGGCGAAGGACTGCACGAAGGCGAGATTATCAAAATCAACATCAAGCCCGGCGACAAAGTCACCGATGACGACATCATCATGGAAGTGCAGAACGACAAGGCGATCGTCGAAGTGCCGTGCCCGGTGAACGGCACCGTGCTGGAAGTGCTCGTCAAGGACGGGCAGGTCTGCCATGTCGGCGAAGTCGTCGCCGTCATTGAAGCCGAAGGCGACGTGCCGGAACAAGCGCCGTCCGCCGGAGGCGAAGCGCAAGGTTCGCAGGCGCCGGCCCCGGAAGCTTCGGCGGCAACGCCGGGGGCAAGCGCGCCGACGGCACCGGCACCCGCGGCACCCGCTGCGGCCGAAGCGCCCAAGGCGGGCGGCCTGGTGCTCGCGACGCCGGGCGTACGCAAATACGCGCGCGAGAAAGGCGTCGATCTGACGCAGGTAACCGGCACGGGCAAGAACGGCCGCATTACGCGCGAAGACGTAGACCGCGCGGCGGCGGGCGGTGCGGCGCCGGCAGCTCCGGCTGCGGAGGCGGCTCAGGCCGCACCGACAGCAGCGGCGGCAGTACCGGCGGGATCGCGCGTCGAGGAGCGCGTGCCGCTGAAAGGCATCCGCAAGGCGATCGCGAACGCGATGGTGAAGTCGGTCTATACCGCGCCGCACGTGACGCTGATGGACGAAGTCGACGTGACGAAGCTCGTCGAACTGCGCGCGAAGGCGAAGCCGCTCGCGGAGAAGAAGGGCGTCAAGCTGACGTATCTGCCATTCATCGTGAAGGCGCTCGTCGCCGCGCTGCGCGAGTATCCGATCATGAATGCGTCGCTCGACGAAGAGACGCAGGAGATCGTCTACAAGAAGTACTACAACATCGGCATCGCGACGGATACGGATGCCGGCCTGATCGTGCCGGTCGTCGCGGACGCCGACCGGAAGAGCATCTGGATGATCGCGGACGAGATCCGCGACCTGGCGGCGCGCGGCCGCGAAGGCAAGCTCGCGCCGCATGAGCTGCGCGGCAGCACGATGACGATCACGAACATCGGCTCGGCGGGCGGCATGTTCTTCACGCCGGTCATCAACTATCCGGAAGTGGCGATTCTCGGCACGGGCCGCATCGCGGAGAAACCGATCGTCCGCGGCGGGGAGATTGTCGCCGCGCCGGTGCTCGCACTCTCGCTCAGCTTCGACCACCGGCTGATCGACGGCGCCACGGCGCAAAATTTCCTGAACTACATCAAGCAGCTCCTCGGCGATCCGGAACTGCTGGTCATGGAGGTGTAACCGATGGTCGTGGGCGACGCATCCCTCGATATCGACGTGCTCGTCATCGGCGCCGGCCCTGGCGGCTATGCAGCCGCCATCCGCGCCGCGCAGCTCGGGTTCTCCGTCCTGTGCGTCGACAAGCAGTATGTTGGCGGCGTATGTCTGAACGTCGGCTGCATTCCGTCGAAGGCGCTCATTTCGGCCGCGCATCAGTATGAAGCGGTCAAGCACGCGGCTCAGTTCGGCATTGAGGCCGGCGAACCGTCCGTCAACTGGGCGAAGGTGCAGGAGCACAAGAATAGTGTCGTGTCCAAAATGACCGGCGGCGTCAACGCGCTGCTCAAGGGGAACAAAGTGCAGTTCTTCAGCGGCGAAGTCATGTTCATCAACGAGCACGAAGCACGCGTGTTCAATGAGCAGGAATCGCCGCGCTACCGGTTCAAACATTGCATCATCGCGACCGGCTCCCGGCCGATCGAGCTGAAGGCATTCCCGTTCGGCGGCCGCATCCTGTCGTCGACCGAGGCGCTGTCGCTGCCGGAGCGGCCGCAAAGCCTGGTCGTCATCGGCGGCGGCTACATCGGCATCGAACTCGGCCAAATGTATGCGAAGTTCGGTACGAAGGTAACGGTCATCGAAGGCGCGGACACGATCCTGCCCGGCTTCGATCCGGAAATGTCGCGGCTTGTGGCGAAGAAACTGGCGTCGTCGAACGTCGACGTCTACACCGGCGCGCAGGCGCAGTCGGCCGAACAGACCGACAAGGATGTGACGGTGACGTTCACGGTCGGCGGCGAAGAGAAGAAAGTGACGGCCGACTACCTGCTGGTTACGGTCGGACGCCGTCCGAACACCGACGGCGAGCTCGGTCTCGATCTGATCGGCATCAAGCTGACGGACCGCGGCCTCGTCGAAGTCGACGATCAATGCCGCACCAACATTCCGCACATCTACGCGATCGGCGATATCGTGCCGGGTCCGGCGCTTGCGCACAAGGCGACGTACGAGGCGAAGGTCGCGGCCGAAGCGATCGCCGGCCTGCCGAGCAAAGTGGACTACCGCTGCATTCCGGCGGTCTGCTTCTCCGATCCGGAATGCGCGAGCGTCGGCCTGACCGACGCCGAAGCGAAGGCGCAAGGCTACAAGACGAAGGTCGGCCGCTTCTCGTACGGCGCGAACGGCCGCGCCGTGTCGCTCGGCGCCGCCGAAGGCTTCGTGAAGCTTGTCGCGGACGCGGAAACGGGCCTGCTGCTCGGCGCGCAGGTTGCCGGCCATGAAGCGTCCAACCTGATCGCCGAGATGGGCCTGGCGATCGAGATGGGCGCCACGCTGGAAGATGTGGCCTTGACGATCCACGCGCATCCGACGCTCGGCGAGATGGTCATGGAAGCGGCCGAAGTGGCGCTCGGCCATCCGATCCACGCGATCGTCCGTTGACGGAGAGCCATAATCGAGAACATGGGGGAGGACTGCCGCAGTCGGCGGTTCCTCCTTTTGTTTTTTGGCAGAGAAAGGAGAGAGCCCGATGGAAAGTGCGCAAGACCGCAAGCCATGCGGCGCGTCCCGAACGATCATGACACAGCTCGTCTTCCCGCAGGACACGAATCATCACGGCACGATGTTCGGCGGCAAGCTGATGGAATACATCGACAAGACGGCGGCGATTGCCGGAATGCGGCATGCGCGCAAGCCGGTCGTCACCGCGTCGAGCGACAGCATGGACTTCCTGAAGCCGATCCGGCTCGGCGAAGTGATCCAGCTCGAGGCGTTCGTCACCCGGACGTTCCGGTCGTCGATGGAAATCTATGTGAAGGTCGACTCCGAACAGCCGTATACCGGCGAGCGGCAGACGACCGTCACGGCGTTCCTCACCGGCGTGGCGCTCGGGGAAGACGGCAGGCCGGCGCCCGTCCCGGAGGTCTACCCCGAGACGGAGGAGGAACGCCGGCTGCACGAGTCCGCGGAAGAGCGGCATGCGCAGCGGCAGGAGCGCAGGCGGAGAAGGAGCGGAAAATAGCCGGCGTTCCGCAACATTTCAACCGGCCCCGTCCGAAACATGGTACAATAGGGATATCAATAGTCATGGCGGAGGGCGAGCAATGAGCAAGAACGAGAGAGCATATCTTGATCTGTTGGATCACGTAATGAAGAACGGCGTGCGCAAGGAAGACCGGACGGGGACGGGAACGCTGTCGGTGTTCGGCTGCCAGATGCGTTTTGATCTCGGGGAAGGATTTCCGCTGCTGACGACCAAGAGGGTGGCATTCCGGCTGGTGGCCAATGAGCTGCTCTGGTTCATCCGCGGCGACACGAATATCCGCTATCTGCTGCAGCACAACAACAACATCTGGAACGAGTGGGCGTTCAAGCGCTGGGTGGAAAGCCCGGAATACGACGGTCCCGACATGACGAATTTCGGGCTGCGCGCGCAGCAAGACCCGGCGTTCGCGAAGCTGTACGAGGAGCAGGAAGCGATTTTCAAGCGCCGCATCCTCGAAGACGACGAGTTCGCCGCGAAATACGGCGAGCTGGGCAATGTCTACGGGAAGCAGTGGCGCCGCTGGGAGACGTCGCGCGGCGAGACGATCGATCAGCTGCGCAATGTCATTGACGAGATCAAGCGCAATCCCGATTCGCGCCGGCTGATCGTGACGGCCTGGTCGCCGGAAGACGCGGTGCCGGAACGGGCGGCGCTGCCGCCGTGCCACGTCCTGTTCCAGTTCTGGGTCGCAAACGGGCGGCTGTCGTGCCAGCTCTACCAGCGGAGCGGCGACTTGTTTCTGGGCGTGCCGTTCAACATCGCGAGCTACGCGCTGCTGACGCACATGATCGCCCGGGAATGCGGCCTTACGGCCGGCGAATTCGTCCATACGATCGGCGACGCGCACATCTATCTCAACCATATCGAACAGGTGCGGACGCAGCTGTCCCGCGATCCGCGGCCGCTGCCGACGCTCCGTCTGAATCCGGATGTGAAGTCGGTCTTCGACTACGAGATGGACGACATCGCCGTCGAAGGTTACGACCCGCATCCCGCGATCAAGGCGCCCGTCGCCGTGTGAGAAACGGTTGGTTTATGCAGATTGCTGCCGGAGGTTGACATGACGATTACGCTGATCGCCGCCATGGCGCGCAACCGCGTCATCGGACGGGACAACGGGCTGCCGTGGAGGCTGCCGGATGACTTGAAATTTTTCATGCGGTCGACGCTCGGCCGCACCGTCTTGATGGGAAGACGGACGTTCGAGTCGCTGCCGGGCGGACCTTTGAAAAACCGTCTGAACGTCGTGCTGACGCGTCAGGCGGATTACCGGCCGGACGGCTGCGAAGTCGTCCATTCGGTGGAAGAGGCGCTGTCGCGTTACGGAGACGGGGAACTGATGGTGGCGGGCGGGGCGGAAGTGTACCGCTGGTTTCTGCCCCATGCCGACCGGATGCTGCTGACGGAAGTCGATGCGGAAGTGGAGGGCGACGCCCGGTTCCCGGAATGGAATCCGGCCGAATGGGTGCTTGTGGAAAGTGAACACCACCCGGCGGACGAGCGCCACGTCTATTCGTTCCGATTCAACACTTACGTGCGCAAACCGGTTGGCGAATAACCCATCCCCTTTTCCCGGCCTTCGTCATGAAGTGCAAATAGTTGTGCGGATAATCCATTATGATCGGCGCCGCGGGATGGTACGATTAGGATTATCGAGAACTGCCGCGAAGCGCGGCCAGACCGCGTTCGGTCGGACAAGACCGATGGCGGGGCCGCTGGAAAGGGGAATACCGATGTCCACGCCGACCGGATTCATGGAATACAAACGCGAAATTCCGAGAGACCGCGATCCGCTCGAGCGGGTCCGCGACTGGTATGAATTTCACCTTCACATGGACGAGGAGCAGCTGCGCACGCAGGGCGCGCGCTGCATGGATTGCGGCACGCCCTACTGCCATACCGGCATCGAACTGGCCGGCGGCGTATCCGGCTGTCCGCTGCACAACCTCATTCCGGAATGGAACAACCTCGTGTACCGCGGACTGTGGCGCGAGGCGCTTGACCGGCTGCACAAGACGAACAATTTTCCCGAGTTCACGGGCCGGGTCTGCCCGGCGCCGTGCGAAGGCTCTTGCACGGTCGGGTTGATCGGCGAGCCGGTTGCGATCAAGACGATCGAGCAGGCGATCGTCGACCGGGGCTTCGAGGAAGGCTGGATTGTGCCGCAGCCGCCGCAGAAGCGGACCGGCAAGCGCGTGGCGGTCGTCGGGTCGGGTCCGGCCGGACTCGCCGCGGCTGCGCAGCTGAACAAGGCCGGACACGATGTGACGGTGTACGAGCGGGCCGACCGGATCGGCGGGCTGCTCACCTACGGCATTCCGACGATGAAGCTCGACAAGTCGATCGTCGAACGCCGCGTCAATCTGCTCAAAGCGGAAGGCATTGAGTTCATCACGAACACGGAGATCGGCCGCGATATTCCGGCGCAGAAACTGGTCGAGGAATACGACGCCGTCGTCCTGTGCGGCGGCGCGACGAAGGCGCGCGACATCGACATCGAAGGGCGGCAACTGAAGGGCATCCACATGGCGATGGATTTCCTGAACGCGACGATCAAAAGCTTCCTGGACAGCGGTCTGAAGGACGGCAATTATATCGACGCGAAGGATAAGGACGTCATCGTCATCGGCGGCGGCGATACCGGCACGGACTGCGTCGCAACGGCGCTGCGCCACGGCTGCCGCTCGGTTACGCAGTTCGGCACCCATGCCCGGGCGCCGCTGTCGCGGGACCCGGTTGCGAATCCGTGGCCGCAATTTCCGAACGTCTATACGCTCGATTACGCGCACGAGGAAGCGAAGGCGCTGTTCGGCGAAGATCCGCGGGCGTTCTCGGTGCTGACGAAGAAGTTCGTCGGCGATGAGAACGGCCATGTGAAGGAGCTGCACACGGTCGGGATCGAGCGGATCGTCGACGAGACGGGGCGCAAGATCTACAAGGAAATTCCCGGCACCGAGCGGGTGTGGAAGGCCGATCTCGTGTTGATCGCGGTCGGCTTCGAAGGGCCGGAGCGGACGCTGATCGAGCAGCTCGGGCTGGAGACGGACCGCCGCTCGAACGTAAAGGCGGAATACGGCAAGTACCGCACGAACATCGAGAAGGTGTTCGCCGCCGGCGACATGCGCCGCGGCCAGAGCCTGGTCGTGTGGGCGATCAACGAAGGCCGCGAGGCGGCGCGCGAAGTGGACCGCTATCTGATGGGGTCGACGCAGCTGCCGTGATGCGCGGCGCATGACGGAGGGACCGACCCGTGAGTCACCGTTGCGGATGACTTTCGGGCGGTCCCGTTTTGCTTGGGGGCATGAGCTGCGGCGGACCCGACACCATGGCGCTCCGGACGCCATGCCGCGCAGCAGCGGCATCCTGCACCCGGCATTCTCTCAATCTCTTACGCTGCCGCCTTGAAATATGGTAGAATCAGGAGCAGCAATAACACTCGCAACATGTACCAACAGCAGCGCAAGGGAGCGGTAGCTTGTGTTGGGCGGAGACGTGCTGATCCTGACGCCGGGGGACGTCGGCAGAATCCGGAGTTATGTGCGAACGAAATATGCTTCGCTGCCCGGCGAGCGGCATGCGGAGATCGTCGCGGACGCCGTGCGGCGCGCCATCGAACGGCAGTTGCCGGCTTTCGAGGGCCCGCTGCGGCGCCGGGTGACGGACGCGCTCATCCGCCATGTCGTGCTTGCCGGCCGGCGGCCGGTCGCGGCCGCGGACGTGCTCGAGCAGATCATGCGGCTTGATTGGCGCGAACCGGATCATTTGCGCGCGCTGCAAGCCTGGGCGGCCGAACGGCTCGGCCCGGCAATCACGGCAGAGACGCTCGAATCGGCCCTCGCCGGCGCCGACAACGGCTTGCAGGCCTGGGACGCCCTGCGGACGGCGGCAGCGGAGCACACGGAAGACGCGGCCTGCCGGGCCTCCGATGCCGGCCGCTGGTCTCCGGCTTCCGCGGCGGCTGCGGAACATTCGTCCGGGGCCGTCGTCGTGCCGTTCCCGAAGCAGCCGGACCACGCCTCCGGACAGCCGGACCAGCCGGCGCGACCCATGCGCTGGCATTATGCGGCGCTCGCGGCGCTGCTCGCCGTCGGCATGTCGGCATACGGTATTACGGCCGCTTCGAAAAAGAACGGAATGTCGGCATTTCCTCCGCCGATGCCCGAATCCGTGTCCTACGACTATACGCTGACGCCGAGCCCAAGCCGGGTCGAGGGCAACGAGCTGCCGGTACGGTTTCGCTACAAGGAGATCGATGCGGACAAGCTGCGGGAGTACCTCGCCACGCGCCATTCGCTGCTGCGGCATGAACCTTATTTTTCGACGATCATGGATACGGCGTATGAATTCGACATCCATCCGCTGCTCCTGTTCGCGATTACCGGCCAGGAACAGGGATTCGTGCCCGAGGATCACCCGCAAGCCGAACTGATCGCCAACAATCCGTTCAACGTGTATCACAGCTGGCAGGAATTCAATACGACGACCGCCCATTCGGCGGAAGTCGCCGCCCGCACAATCATCCGGCTCAGCCGGGAGCGGCCGGCGGGCGTCGATCCGGTCGAATGGATCAACCGGGAATACGCCGAAGATCCGCTCTGGCATCGCGGCGTGAACGCCCTGTTCAGCACCATGGAACGATACATATCAGGCGGCGGGGAAGGAGCGGTTACAAGCGGGTGAAGACACTCGTCATCGCGGAGAAACCGGACATGGGCCGGACGATCGCCCGCGTCATCGAACCGGGCGCCGCCCGGCGGCAAGGCTATCTGGAAGGCGAACGCTACATCATTACCTGGGCGATCGGCCATCTGGTCAGCCTCGCCGAACCCGAAAGCTACGACGCCAAATACAAGAAGTGGCGGGACGAAGATTTGCCGATTCTGCCCGCGGCATTCAAGCTGCAACCGAACCCGAAGACGAAAGATCAGCTCAAGGTCATCGCGGAGCTGGCGAAACGGTGCGACCGCATCGTGAACGCCTGCGACGCGGGCCGGGAAGGGCAGCTCATTTTCCATTTGATCCGGGAATATTTGAAGCTGCATCATCCCGTCGACCGGCTCTGGATATCCGACCTGACGCCGGAGACGATCCGCCGCGGCTTCGCCGAGCTGCGAAGCGACCGCGAGTTCGACGCGCTGACGCGGGCGGCGCGGGCGCGCAGCCAGGCGGACTGGCTGATCGGGATGAACGCCTCGCGGGCGTTTACAATCCGTCACCGCACGCTGCTGTCCGCCGGACGCGTTCAGACGCCCGTGCTCGCCCTGCTCTATGAGCGGCACAAGGAGATCGAAGCGTTCCGGCCGGAAGTCTACTACACCGTTCACGGGCGGTTTCTCTCCGGAAATACGGCCTATCGCGGCATCCGGACGGGCGAGCGGCTGACGAGCCGCGAGGCGGCGGAGGCGATCGCCGCGAAGGCCGCGGGCCGGACCGGCCGGATCGCCGAATATGACGTAAGCGAGCAGAAGGAATATCCATACCGGCTTTATGACCTGACGCTGCTGCAGCGGGAGGCGAACGCGAAGTACGGTTTTTCCGCCAAGAAAACGCTCGACCTCGCCCAATCGCTGTACGAACGGCACCAGGTCATCACTTACCCGCGCACCAGTTCCCGCTATGTCACGGAGGAAAACATTCCGTACATGCACAAGGCGCTTGCCATGCTGCGGGAGCTCGAACCGTACACCCGGGTTGCCGCCGGAGCCGACATGCGGCTTGTCCACCGCGGCAACAAGGCGGTCTGCAATCCGGCGAAGGTGGAAGATCACCACGCGATACTTCCGACGCCGAAAAAGCCGGGCAGCCTGACGCCCGACGAGCGCAAGCTTTACGATATGATCGTGCGCCGGTTCCTGTCCCATTATTACCCGCCGGCCGTTTACCGGGTGCATGAGATCGTGACGGAAGCGGCGGACGAGACGTTCAAGACGACGGTCAAGGAACAGCTTGACGCCGGCTGGAAAGCGGTGCTCGAGACGGATGACGGCGGGAACGGCAAGAAGGGAAGACACGGCAGCCGGGAAGGAGAAGACGACGAAGACGGAACGCAGCTTGTCACCGGCGGCTTCACGCTGAATCCCGATGCGCCGGTCCGGTGCGAAGCCGTCGACATCGCGGAGAAAACGACCAAGCCGCCCAAGCCGTACACCGAAGGCACGCTGCTGAAGGCGATGGAGTCGGCGGGCCGGATGATCGAGGACGAAGACCTGCGCGAGGCAATGAAGGAAACCGGGCTCGGCACACCCGCGACCCGCGCCGCGACGATCGAACGGCTGAAGCAGGTCGGGTATGCCGCGCTGAGAGGCCGGGCAATCGAGATTACGCCGAAGGGCGTCGCCGCGGTCGAGCTGATCCGCGGGGCGGGTGTCGAGCTGCTCACGTCGCCGGAGATGACGGGACGCTGGGAGCAGCGGCTGCATCAGATTTCGCGCGGCGAAGCGTCCGACGAGCCGTTCATGGACAATGTGCGGCGGTTCGCGGTGAAGATCGTCGAGCTCGTCCGCATGCAGCGCCCGGTGCCGCCGGGCACATTCGCCGAACCGGAACGCGGCGGCCGGTCCGGCAAGAAGGGAAGAGCGAGGCGGACACAAGCGGCGGCCCAACCCGCGGGTTCCGCTGCCGCCCGCGGCAAGGCGCGTCAGCCTGCTGCCATCGCCCCCTGTCCGCGCCCGGGCTGCGGCGGCACGCTCATCGAGGGCAAGCGGGGATACGGCTGCTCCCGCTACCGCGAGGGCTGCCGGTTCGTCATCTGGAAGCAGTCCGCCGGCAAGCGGATCAGCGCCGCGATGGCGGCGTCGCTGGCGACATCCGGCAGGACGAGGCCGCTTGTGCTGACGCTCCCGGACGGCACGAAGGCGAAAGGCCGGCTGCGACTGGTCGACCCGGCGACCGGCGAAATCGCACCGGAACCCGAATAAACCACAACAAGGGCTTGACGCGCCATACGGCAGCGCCAAGCCCTTCCTTGTCAGCGGACCATCCGCGAGCGGACGTAACCGGCGATGGCCTCGGGTACATCTTTGAGCTGTTTCAGGCGGATGAACGCGCCTTTCGGCTCGACGTCGACACGGGCGATATTGTACTGCCACTCCGTCTCCGCCTGCACATGGATGGCGTGAATGCCGGCCTTCAGCGCGGGGATGACATCGGTGCGCAGCGAATTGCCGATCATCCAGGTGCGGCCGCGGTCGAAACCGCACGATGCGGCAATCTGCTCCAGCGCGTCGGCGTTCTTGTGCCGGCGGATATGGATGCGCGAACCGAAATAGCGCTGCAGATTGAACTTGTCGATCTTCCGGCGCTGAATCTCCGGATCGCCGCCGGTATACAGATGAAGCTCATGGCCTTCTTCCTTCAGCCGGTCCAGCGTTTCCTCCATGTGCGGATACGGTTCCGTCTCCAGCTCGTAGACGCTCCGGCCGAGCCGCCGCACCGTCTCCTCGTCGTCGCGCGACGGTTTCACGCCGAACTGCGCGGCGAAATGCCGGTACGTCTCGACGAACGAGCGGGGAAAATGCTCGCTGTCGAAGCCGACGATCTGGACGCCGGCAATGTCGATCTCGGCCTGCACGCGGCGCACTTCGGCGGGGTCGAGACCTTCCCGCCTGAACCGGTCGGCCATCCAGTCCGCGAACTGGTCGATGACCATGAAGAAATAGCGATTGCAATGAACAAGCGTATCGTCAAGGTCGAACAGGATCGTCTGTCTCATATGGCCTCCGGCTGCTGACAGTTTTCCATGCCTTATCCTGCAAGCTGCGGTCTCCCTCAATCTAACGGATCGGAACCCGCCAGTCAAATCGGCGGGTCCCGGCAAGGATCCGGTTACGCATACAAGGCACGCTTCCGGGCGAGGTCGTTCTTGATGAAGGCGATGCGCTTCCTGACGTAGAAATCCAGGCTGTCTCCCTTCAGATCCTTGGGCGAGAGGACGGTATCCGAGGTGTTGTCAATGATGGTCAGGGCGCCGTCCGAATAGAACTTGAACGTCAGGTCCCGCCAGGGGCGATGGCGTTCGATAAACCGGTAATGCTCGCAGCTTCTCATGATCGACACCTCCGGATCACCTGGAATACATAAGGAGAACATTTGTTCTTGTTCCCATTATAGCAAACATTTGTTCGCGTGGAAAGTATTTCTCGATTCCCTTAGACTATTTTTTGAGCAAGCTGGGACGTTGGAGGGGCGACATGATCGAAGCGAGAAAATTGACCAAACGGCTTGTCGACGGCAAAACGGTGCTTGCGGACGTCGATTTTACGGCGGAGCGCGGGCAGTTCACCGCGGTGGCCGGGGCGAGCGGCAGCGGCAAGTCGATGCTGCTGAAGTGTCTCGCGCTGCGCGAGAATTGGACGAGCGGCCGGCTGCTGCTGGACGGCGAAGACGTGTTCAAGGGCGGATGGAAGGCGAAAATGCGCGTGAAACGGGAGATCGCCTATCTGGAAGAAAAGCCCGATCTCAATCCGAACCGCACCGCGCTGAAGAACGCGCTCGTCGGCACGCGGTATCAGACGCCGCTCTGGCGCAGAATGATCGGCTCGGTCCGCAACGATGACTATATGGGTGTCATGGATGTGCTCGAACAGGTCGGCCTGCTCGACAAGGCGCACATGAAAGCGTCCGCGCTCAGCGGCGGCGAACGCCAGCGCGTCGCCATCACCCGGGCGCTCGTGCACGGCGCGCGCGCACTTCTGCTCGACGAGCCGGTCACCGGCCTCGATCCGCATTCCGCGGAGCGGATTCTGACGGATCTGAAGGCGATGTGCGAACGCGGCATTGCCATAGTCGCGGTGCTGTCCAATCTCGAATGGGCGGAGAAATTCGCCGACCGCATCGTCGGCTTGAGCGAAGGGCGCGTCGTCTTCGATGTCGCCGGCCGGCGGCTGACCGGCCGCGAACGGTCGATGCTGTAACAGGGCACATGCCGGAAACGGGGATGACGGGTCGGATATGACGCGGCGGGCGCCTGCATAGAATGTACCATTCCATTCAAGGCAGGTGCATTGGCGCATGGCATTCCGTTTGCCCCTCATCGTGCAGGCCGTCCGTCTGACGCGGCCGAAGACCGAAATCTGGTCGCCGTTCATCAGCGGCCTTCCGAATCTGGAGGCGCAGAGCCGCATCCGCCAGTCGCTGCAGGAGGCGGAGCGTTCGCTGGAAGCGCAGCAGGGACCGCTCGACGATCCGCGCGCCGAGATGCTCGGCTGGTTCGAAGTGAAGACGAACGAGCGGGGCGTGTTCAGCATATCGCTGTACAATTACGCCTACACCGGCGGCGCGCACGGCCGGACGCTGCAGACGTCGCGAACGTATGATACCGATACGGGGCGCGTCCACAAGCTCGGCGATCTGTTCAAGCCCGGCAGCCCGTATCTCGAGCGGCTGACGGAGATGGTCCGGGAGCAGGTCCGGCGGCGGGACATCCCCGTGTACGAGAACACGCAGGTGACCGTCACCCCGGACACGGACTTCTACATTGCCGACCGCGCGCTCGTGCTGTACTTCCAGCAATACGAGATTACGCCTTACGTGTTCGGCTTCCCGTATTTCCCGATATCGGTCTTCGATCTGTCGGACATCGTGCGCGAGGACAGCCCGCTCGGGGTCATGAACGTCAATGATTGAACGCATTTCCCGGGCAAGCGCAGGAAGATGCATGAAGATTCGCATTTCGACAGCGGCATCCGCATCGCCGCTGTCGATTTTTTATATCCATGCGCCGGATGCGCAGTGATGAATTTCATTGTCCGCGCCGCCGCAATGCCGGTATAATGACAAAAAATAGAATGAATGAAGGGTGAGGGCGTGAAAGAGACGAATTCCGGCGAAGGCGCGCTGCTGTCGGTCAACGTCGGCATGCCGGCCGAACTCAGGCATGGTTCGAAAACGGTCGAGAGCGGCATCCTGAAAGTTCCGGCGGAAGGTCCCGTGCGGGCGCTGCGGAATGGACTGCCGGGCGACGGGCAGGCCGACAAAGTGAATCACGGCGGTCCTGACCGGGCCGCATGTGTATACACCTACGATCACCGCTCCTATTGGGAAAATCTGTGGGGGAAGCCGTGCGGCTTCGGCGCGTTCGGCGAAAATTTCTCCATCAGCGGATACCGCGAGACCGACGTCCATATCGGCGACATCTTCCGCATCGGCACCGCCCTGTTCCAGGTGACGCAGCCGCGCATGCCCTGTTTCAAGCTGGGGATGCGCCACGGCAGGCCTCTGCTGCCGGACGAAGTGCTGAAGTCGGGCTTCACCGGGTGGTATTTCCGCGTCCTCGAAGAAGGGGCGGTTGCGGCAGGCGACCGGATTACGCGGATCGAAAAACGGACGGACAGCCCGACCGTTGCAGAAGCGGCGCATACCGCGGCCTACCGCAAGCGCGACAGGGACGCCATCCGGCGCGTGCTCGAAGCGGACGGGCTGTCGGCGGACTGGCGGGACATGATGGCCGGCAGACTTGCCAAACTCGAAGCGGGAGAGTGAATGGAAGATGAATGAGGCGGCGAAAGGCCGCGTGCTGATCACCGGCGCGGCCGGCGGAATCGGCAGCCGGCTGGCCGAAGCATACGCGAAGGCGGGGCATCCCGTCGTCATGACCGATGTGAACACCAGCAGGGGAGAGGAGATCGCAAGCCGGATTCGCGGCGTCACGGGGGAGGCGGATGTCGTTTTTATCCCTGCCGATCTGGCTGTACCAAAACAGATTGAAGAGCTGTTTCAATCCATGGATGAACAGTCGCTGCACGCGGACATTGTCATCAACAACGCCGGGTTCGGCATCACCAAAAGCCCGTACGAGCTGACCTGGGAAGAATGGGACAGCGTGCTGAGCGTCAACCTCCGGGCCGCTTTCCTGTGCGCCAGGGAAGCCGCCATGCGGATGCGGCGCGCCGGCAAGGGCGGCTCGATCGTCAACATCGCCTCGACGCGCGCGTTCATGTCGGAGCCGCATACGGAAGCCTATGCCGCGTCGAAGGGCGGGATCGTCGCGCTGACCCACGCGCTGGCGGCGTCGCTCGGTCCGGACGGCATCCGCGTCAACTGCATCAGCCCGGGCTGGATCGAGACGGGCGATTACGGCGCCCTGCGCGGCATCGACCACGCGCAGCATCCGGCGGGGCGCGTCGGCAGGCCCGACGACATCGTCCGGGCGTGCTTCTATCTGACCGATCCGGCGAACGACTTCGTCACCGGCATCAACCTGACCGTCGACGGCGGCATGACGAAGAAAATGATCTACGAGCCCTGATTTATGTGAAAACACACAATTTTCTGCCTCCTCTTTCAGAGTTCGGCATATGCTGTTATACTAGAAGCAAATCGCTGCGATAGTCGCCGCATCGACAGGAGAAGGAGCACACGGAAGACCAATCGAATCGAGAAGGAAGTGGGGACATGGCTGTATTGCCGAAGACGAACGGGCTTGGTTTCTTTGAGATTCGCCTGGAATCCATCGGCGGACTCGGCGCCAATCTCGCCGGCAAGATGCTGGCCGAAGCAGGCGTCGTTGGAAGCGGATTCAACGGTGTCAGTTTCTCATCCTACGGCTCGGAGAAGAAAGGTTCGCCGGTCAAGGCGCATATCCGTTTCTGCGCGCCCGATGTCCATATCCGGGACACGACTCCGATCGAGCGGCCGCATATCGTCGGCATTTTCCATGAGAACCTGTACAAGACGGTCAACGTCATCAGCGGCATCTACGAAGACAGCATCGTGCTGGTCAACTCGGCCAAGTCGCCCGAACAGCTCAAAGACAAACTGAAGCTGCTCGGCGGCACGATCGCGGTCGTCGACGCGACGGGCATCGCGCTCGAAGAGAAGAACCGCGTCAACATGGCGATGCTGGGCGGACTGTTCAGACTGTGCGATTTCCTCGATCCCGAATTCATGAAAGGCGTCATTCGCAAGTCGCTCGAGAAAAAGTATCCGCAAGCCGTTGAACCGGCGATCCGGACGTTCGAGCGCGGCTACAACGAAGTGAAATTCCAGACGTTCAGTCTGGCCGAAGGCGTCGAAATGCCGAAGCCGACCCGCTGGGACATTCCGATCCTCGGGTATGAAACGCAGCCGATCGGCGGAACGGTCACGAATCCGGGCAACAGCATCCTGAAGGATCTCAGCATTTCCCGCGCGGGCATGATGCCGCATTTCCATGAGGACAAATGCATCCACTGCGCGGCCTGCGACACGGCCTGCCCCGACTTCTGCTTCGTCTGGGAAGAGAAGCCCGACAAGAAAGGCCGTCCGCAGATGTTCCTGCAGGGCATTGACTATCAGTACTGCAAGGGCTGCCTGAAATGCGTCGTCGCCTGCCCGACCGAAGCGCTTACGGCCGAGCGGGAGACGGACGGCTACGGCGAGGAACACCGCGTGCCGCACCGCTTCGCGCTCGCGAACGGGTAAGGCTCCGCCGACAATTCATCTGCGAGGTGAAAGAGCATGGCGATCGAGATCAGCAAGGAACGCCCGGCCGGCACGGTCGAGCAGCGGATGGTCTATGAATCCGGCAACGAGATGGCGGCTTACGCCGCGCATCAGATCAACTACCATGTCATGGGGTATTTCCCGATTTCGCCGTCCACCGAGGTTGCGCAATTCCTCGACCTCATGAAGGCGAACGGCCAGCATGACATCAAGCTGATTCCGGCGGACGGCGAGCACGGCTCGGCCGGCATCTGCTACGGCGCTTCCGTCGCCGGCGGGCGCGTGTTCAACGTGACCAGCGCGAACGGCTTCCTGTACATGCTGGAGCAGCTGCCGGTGCAATCCGGCACGCGCTTCCCGATGGTGATGAACCTGGTCTGCCGTTCGGTGTCGGGACCGCTCAACATCCACGGCGACCATTCCGACCTGTACTACGCGCTCAATACGGGATGGCCGATTCTGCTCGCGCGCGATCCGCAGGCCGTCTACGACATGAACATCATGGCGATCAAGCTGGCCGAGCATCCGGATGTCCGGCTGCCCGTCATCGTCGCGTCGGACGGCTACTTCACGTCGCACCAGAAGCGGCGCGTGCAGACGTTCGCGCACCGCGAAGACGTGCTCAAGTTCATCGGCGAGCAGCCGCCGGAAGGGTTCCCGCACGTGCTCGACCGGAACAATCCGATCACGGTCGGCCCGTACATGAACGAACCGGACTTCATCAACAACCGTTATCAGCAATCGGAAGCGATGTACCGCGCGGCGGACGTCTTTGAAGAGATCCGCAAAGAGTACGCCGTGCTCACCGGCCGCGATTATCCGAAGCTCGATCTGTACCGGATGGAAGACGCGGAGGTCGCCGTCTTCCTGCTGAACTCGGCGTCGGAGATCATCAAGGACGTCGTGGACCAGCTCCGGGCGAAGGGCGTCAAGGCGGGCGCGATCACGCCGAACATCATCCGCCCGTTCCCGCAGAAGGAAATCGCCGAAGCGCTGAAGAACGTCAAGGCGGTTACGGTCGGCGACCGCGCCGATTCGTACGGCGCCTACGGCGGCAACATGACGCTCGAAGTGAAGGCGGCGCTGTTCTCGCACGGCAACTCGACGACGAAGGTGATCAGCCGGGTCTACGGCCTAGGCGGCAAGGACTTCTACGCCGAAGACGGCCATCATTTCTTCGAGCTTGCGATCGACGCGGCGGAGAAGGGCTATGTCGAGAAGCCGTTCGACTATTACGGCCATACGCCGGGCGACCCGGCCAAGGCGCCGAAGCGGGTTCTCGAGCCGATGAAGTACGAGGACCTGAAGACCGGCCTCATCACGGTGGAGAAGGACGAGGAAACGGGCAAACTGAAAGTGAAGGTTCCGCCGCTCCGCAATCTGACGAAGAAACCGAAGCGGCTTGCGCCGGGACACGGCGCCTGCCCGGGCTGCGGCATCTTCTCCGGCCTCGAGCTGTTCTTCAAGGGCATCGAGGGCGACATCGTCGCGCTCTTCCAGACCGGCTGCGCGATGGTCGTTACGACCGGTTATCCGTACTCGTCCCACAAGGCGACGTATATCCACAACCTGTTCCAGAACGGTGCCGCGACGCTGTCCGGCGTCGTCGAGATGTTCTGGGAGCGCAAGCGGCGCGGCGAGCTTGACCATCTCGGCCTGAAGGACGACTTCACGTTCGTCATGATCACGGGCGACGGCGGCATGGACATCGGCATGGGTCCGGCGATCGGCGCGGCGCTCCGCAATCATAAGATGATCATCCTTGAATACGACAACGAAGGCTACATGAATACGGGCGCGCAGCTGTCGTACTCGACGCCGCTCGGCCACCGGACGTCGACCTCGAACGTCGGCAAGCATCAGGGCGGCAAGCTGTTCCACCACAAGGACACGCCGCAGATCATGGCGGCCACGAACATTCCGTATGTATTTACGGGAGCGGAAAGCCAGCCGCTGGACCTGGTCCGCAAAGCGGCGAAGGCGCAATATTACGCGCAGAACGAAGGCCTCGTCTACGGGAAGATTCTGATCACCTGTCCGCTGAACTGGCTCTCGGAAGAGAAGATCGGCCAGGAGCTCATCGACGACGCGGTCAACAGCTGCTTCTTCCCGCTTTACGAGGTCGAGCACGGGGTGACGAACATCACGTACAACCCCGAGGAGAAGGGCAAGCGGATTCCGGTGTCCGACTGGCTGAAACGGATGGGCAAGACGCGCCACCTGGCGCGTCCGGAATACGCCGAAGCGCTGAAGTCGTTCGAGGACGAAGTCGAGCGGCGCTGGCAGCGTCTGAAAGCGAAGCACGAGAATCCGTACCTGTAATCCGGAGGCCTGAAGCAACAATAGGCTACGGCGCACCTTCCGTCAGGGGGGCTGCGCCGTTTGTTTGAAATTGTCCGGCTTCCGGCCAAGCTGAAATTCAGGACGTGACACAAGGAGGATTTGTGGGATGCCGATGACGAAGGCGGCCGGATCGTTCGCCCGGTTCAGGGAACTGGCGCCGGATCAGGAAGCGGTGTTCGGCGATGAACTGCGGAAAGGCGGATTTGCCGCGGTGCGCGTTTTTCTGGAAGATTTCCGCACATTCTTGCGGCAATACGACGAGCCGCAGCAGGAAGAAGCCGAGCGGCTGATCAGGCGCGGGCGCGACGTGCTGCCCGAGCCGGGACGGATCAGCCCTTCGTGGGCCCGCATCTGGGAAGAGTTCGCATCCATCGCCGCATACAAACGCGACGTCTTTCGCCGCATCCCTCCGGACAATCGGGAAGGCGAATGGCAGGTGCTGCTCGACAACCCGTATACGAACGGACAGATCGTGGTCTATCCGGCGCTTGCGTTTCTGGAAGCGGCCTATATGTACGCCTATTTCCGCACCGGATTGGAACCGAACGAAGTGATCCGGATGCAGCGGATTCATACCTTCCTGCACGATACCGGCCGCTCGCCGGAACCCGGAGCCGAAGAAAGGCGGGACGGCTGATTTGACGGACTATATTCGGCGGAAGATGGAATCGCTGGCCGCCATACAGCCGGTGCGGACGGCGCGGGACGACTACGAGGCGTTCTGGTCGTCGATGATGGACATCCGCGCGGAACTCGGCGGCAAGGGGGCAAGAACCGAGGCCGATCCGGAGCTTCCCGGCGTCCGGGCGTACCGGGTCAAGCTGGACGGGTGGGGCGGCACGCCGGTCCGCGCCTGGTTCCTGCTGCCGCCGCCGCCCGCCAGCGCGCCGTATCCTTGCCTTGTCATCGCGCACGGCTACACCGGTTCGAAGGGTGATCCGGAGCAGTATGCCGCCTGGCTGCTGCGCGGCTACGCCGTCATGGCGTTTGATGTGCGCGGACAGGGCGGCGAGACGGGCAACCGGGCGGGCACCGACTACGGCGCGGTGAAAGGCTGGATCACCCAGGGCATCCTGGACAAGGACACCTGCTATTACAAGGCGATCGTGCTGGATACGCTGCAGGCCGTCGATTGGGCGGCCGCCCAGCCCGAAGTCGATCCCGGCCGGATCGCGATGATGGGGGTCAGCCAGGGCGGCGGGCTGACGCTGCTTGCCGCGGCGTTCCATCCGCGCATTGCGGCCGCGGTGGCCGACATTCCGAACATGTGCCAGATGGATTTCGGCATTTTCAATTCGACGGGCTCGCTCTCGGAGGCGGCCGAGTTCGTGAACCGGCATCCGGAGCATCTCGAACGGGTGCTCGCCACGCTCAGCTATTTCGACGCCGTCAACTGTGCGGACCGCATCCGCTATCCGATCCTCGTCTCCGCCGGGCTGAAGGACATGGTGTGCTGGCCGGAGACGATCTACGCCGCTTACAACGGCATTGCGTCGGAACAGAAGACGATCGTGCCGTTCCCGTTCGCGGGACACTTCACGGCTGCGGGACACGGACGGACCGTCTACGCTTTCCTGAAGCGGCATGTGCCGGCGCTCACCTGACGATGGAACGGCCGCCGCGCGGATCAGCGGGGGACGCCTGCAATCCGCCCGGTCGCCAGCAGATGCGCGGCGATCTTGCGCCCGTGGAAGCGGCCGGATTCGATGAAAATCTCGTTCGCTTCGTTGCGGGAAGCGACGACGCCGGCAAGATAGAGGCCCGGCACATTCGTCTCCATCGTCTCGTCGTCGTAGCGCGGCCAGCCTTCCGGCTCGATGACGACGCCGGCTTCGGACAGGAAGCGGCGGTCGGGGTGGAAGCCGGTCATCGCCAGCACGAAGTCGTTCGGCAGCGTCACGATCCCGTCCGGCGTCTCGATGTCGATCGTTTCTTCCGCGATCGCGGCGACTTTCGAACGGAGCATGAGCTTGACGGCGCCTTTGTCAACCTTGGCCATGAAGACCGGCAGCACCCACGGCTTCACGCCGCGCGCGAGCGTCTCGCCGCGGTGAACGACGGTGACGCGCGCGCCGACCCGTTCGAGCTCGAGCGCGGCATCCACCGCGGAATTGGCGCCGCCGACGATGACGACGTCCGTATTCGTGTACGGATGGGCTTCGGTGAAGAAATGCGTCACTTTCGGCAAATCTTCGCCGGGAACGTCCAGCAGGTTCGGATGATCGAAGTATCCGGTCGCCACGATGACGATATCCGCCTCGTAGCGGACCGGGCGCGTCGCCCGGCGGCGCGCCTCGAGCGCAAAACCGCCTTCGGGCTTCGCGGACAGCCGTTCGACGGTCGTGAACGTATGGATGCGGACGCCTCTGCGAAGCGCAACCGTGCGATAATAATGCAGCGCCTCAAGCCGCGTCGGCTTCGGTCCGGCCGTCGTGAACGGAATGTCATCGATCTCCAGATTCTCCGGCGAGCTGAAAAACTCGAGGTAGACCGGGTACCGCGAGATCGAATGGACGACGTTCTGTTTCTCGATGACGAGCGGATTCAGCCCGATCTTCTTGAGTTCGACAGCGGCAGCGAGACCGCACGGTCCGGCGCCGATGATGATGATGTTTTCCCTGTGAATTTCCTGTGCTTGCATGATGACGAAAACCTCCCGTGCCGCATGCCGCGGCGCTGATAGTCTCATTGTAATGCGCAAGGCGGCGGGGATCAACGAATCGACCTATGTACAAATGAGCGAATCGTGTATAATAGGGGCGAAACGCATGCCGCTCAATCCTGCTGACGACCCGGCAGTGATCGACAACGTTAAGGAGGATTCATCCATGCGTCGGCGCTTTGTCATCGAGGCCGTAATGGTGGCGACTTACGGGCAGCTGCTTGTACCGTCCCGGCCTGTCGACTATATCATCCCTTATTCAACCATCATGGAACTGTACGATATGAAAGAAGGGCCGGAGCCTGTCATGGACGATCCCGATGACGACCGTCACGTCAAGCAGAAAATCGGCGAACTGATCGAATTTTTCGCCGAGCCGCTCAACAAGAAGAAAATCGAGCGCGCCCTGCAGGTGCCCTGGCGGGAAAGCTCGCCGCTCCTCTTGAATGACAACGTCTCATTCATCGTGATCCACGCCATCGACAACGCGCAATACGGCGAGACGTTCGACCCGATCGAGACGGAGCAGATCTTGACGGCCATGAAATACCAGGTGCCGCTGCTGACCGACCAGCTCGAACTGCAGGACCGCATCATCGAAGCGGAAGTGCCCGTGCAGGTTTTTGATATCGAAGATTTTGAATATGCGGTGGAAGTCGGGACGGAGTTGGACTGGGAGACCAGCCGGGATCTGTGACAGCCGGCGCATTGCAGGATCGACCGTCGCCTTGAACCGGAGGAGGTTCAGGGCTTTTTTGCGTTCCGTTTTGTGCGCGCATTGGAAATAATCGGGTGCGTTTTGGGACATGCTAGGTTCGAATATCCCGAAGGAATGGAGCGAACCGGCATGATGACAAAACGCAGATGGCGGCTTCGGCGCAGCCTGAAGCCGGAGGTGCGCGAAGTGTTTGCGCTCACGAGCAGCCTGGATGAAATCCGCGACCGATTCGAAATTGTGAAGATTACGGCGGAATATGAACCGCAAGAAGCGGTGGAGCCGACCGATCCCGTTCCGATCATCGTCGGCCGGCGCCGCGAGCGGAGGCTGGTGGATGCCCGCTGGGGATTGTTCCCGTTCTGGGCGAAAGATTCCGTGCATGCCGACCTGCACGGCGTGCTGGACAAGCCGATATTCGAACGGCTGGTCCGGAAACAGCGATGCATCGTGCCCGGGACGGCGCTGGCCACGCTCAGGGAGGACGGACGGCTGTGCCACATCGTACGGATGATGCCGAAGGAAGGCGGTCTGTTCGGCATGGCGGGACTGTACGAAGAGTTTGTGAACGGAAGCGGCAAACTGCATCGCGCGTTCACCATCGTGACGACAGACAGCCGCGGGGGACATGGAGACGTCCGTTCCCGCATGCCGCTGCTGCTCGGGGATGCGGAGGCGGAAGAATGGCTCAATCCCGACCGGAAAGTGAGCAGCGCATGGCCGGGTTTCTTCGATGTGCCCGATGAAGCGCGCTGGGTCGTCCATACGGACGTCCGGCGGCTCGAACGCACAGTTCAGGCTTGACCCGCTAAACTCGGGTTTACCAACTTACATCCGTTTCAGTCCTGTTGTAAACACGCGTTTTCCGCTATAATGGAAACGATGTCACGAATTTTGAAAATTCAGCGATTGGCGGGCAGCGAAAGGAGAAACGGATGGAAACGGCGATTCTCGGAAGAACGGGTCTCAAGGTGACCAAACTGGGCTACGGCGCCATGGAAATTCGCGGGCGGCGGGTATGGAGCGGCAGAGCGGTGACGGACGAACAGGCGGAAACCATTTTGAACGCGGTGCTGGATGCCGGCATCACGTTCATCGACACGTCCTATGACTACGGGATGAGCGAGGAGTACATCGGGCGGTTTATCAGCAAGCGCCGCAGCGAATACATCCTGGCGACGAAATGCGGCTGCACGCTCGTCAACTGCGGCGATCACGACGAGACGCCGCACGTATGGACGCGCGAGAACCTGTTGCACAACATCGACACCAGCCTGAAGCGGATGCGGACCGACTATGTCGATTTGCTGCAGCTGCACGGCCCGACGCCGCAGCAGGCGGAAGAAGGCGAGCTGGTCGAGACGCTGAAAGAGATCCAGAAAGCCGGCAAGGCGCGGTGGATCGGCATTTCTTCCTACATGCCGAACATCCAGCCGTTCATCGCGTCCGGCGAATTCGACACGTTCCAGATCCCGTACTCGGCGATCGAGCGGGAACACGAGGACATCATCGCCCAGGCGGCGGCGACCGGCGCGGGCATCATCATCCGCGGCGGCGTCGGACAGGGCGAACCCGGGGCGGGACGCGGTCCGGTGAACCGGTGGGCGTATTGGGAGCAGGCGAAGCTGGACGAGCTGCTTGACGAAGGCGAGAGCCGCACCGCATTCATGCTGCGCTTCACGCTCAGCAATCCGCATCTGTCTACGACGATCGTCGGCACGCTGCGTCCGGAGCATCTCCACGAGAACGTGCGCGCGGCCGAGAAGGGACCGCTGCCGGCCGATGTGTATGAGGAAGCGAAGCGGCGCCTGGACGCCGTCGGCATGGGACCGAAGGATACGTACCAGCGCTGATTTTTGATGCCTGATTTGAATTTAGGGGGGAAGCGGCATGTTCTACCGCGCATTGGGAAGAACCGGACTGCAAGTATCCGAAGTCGGATTCGGCGCCTGGGGGATCGGCAATACAGGCTGGGTCGGCGCGGATGATGGAGAATCGATCCGCGCGCTGAACCGGGCGATCGATCTCGGCTGCAATTTCATCGACACCGCGCTCGAGTACGGCGCCGGCCACAGCGAGAAGCTCGTCGGCGAAGTTGTCCGCGGCCGAAACGAGACCGTGTATGTCGCCACGAAAATCCCGCCGAAGAACCGGATATGGCCGGCTCGTCTGGGCACCCCGGTGTCCGAGGCGTTTCCGGCGGATCATGTCATCGCCTGCACGGAGCGGAGCCTGGCCAACCTCGGTCTGGACACGATCGACGTGCAGCAGTTCCATGTCTGGTCGGACGAATGGGTCGGCGAAGGCGACTGGCTGGAAGCGGTGCAGAAGTTGAAAGATCAGGGCAAAATCCGCCATTTCGGCATCTCGATCAACGACCATGAGCCGAACAACGCGCTCAAACTGATCGAGACCGGCGTTGTCGACACCGTGCAAGTCATCTACAACATGTTCGACCAGAGCCCGGAAGATCAGCTGCTGCCGGCCTGCCAGAAGCACAACGTGGGCGTCATCGTCCGCGTCGCCCTCGATGAAGGCGGCCTGACGGGGCGCATAACGCCGGAGACGACGTTCCCGGAAGGCGATTTCCGCGCGTCTTATTTTGCCGGCGACCGCAAGAAGGAAGTGTACGAACGCGTGCAGCGCATCGCATCCGATCTCGGCATCGGCCTCGAAGACATGCCGGAGGCAGCGCTGCGCTATGTGCTGAGCCATCCGGCCGTCTCGACCGTCATTCCGGGCATGCGGACGGTCCGCAACGTCGAGCGGAACATGGCCGTCGGCGACGGCAAGGGGCTGCCGGCGGGCAAGATTGCGAAGGTGAAGCCGCACCGCTGGGTACGCAATTTCTACCGATGAGCGCCGCGGAAGGCCTGAATGGAAGGAGCTGACCGGCATGAAACTGCTGTTCATCGGCGGCACGGGCTTGATCAGCCAGGCGGTGTCCCGGCTTGTCATCTCGCAAGGCCACGAGTTGTATTTGTTCAATCGCGGCAGACGGCAGGATTTTGTCCCGGAAGGGGCGAAAGTCATCGAAGGCGACATCCGGGATGCCGCATCGGCAGCGGAAGCGCTGCGCGGCCACGAATGGGATGCCGTCGTCGACTGGATCGTCTTTACGCCGGATCAAGCCAGGGCGGATATCGAGCTGTTCAGGGACAGGACGAAACAATACGTCTTCATCAGCTCCGCGTCGGCTTACCAGAAGCCGCTCCGGCATTATATCATCACGGAATCGACGCCGCTCGAGAACCCGTATTGGCAGTATTCGCGGGACAAGATCGCCTGCGAGAAGCTGCTGATGGACGAGCACAAGGCCAGCGGGTTCCCGGTGACGATCGTCCGCCCGTCGTACACATACGGCGACACGATGATTCCGGCCGCGATCAACAGCTGGGAGAAGCCGTGGTCGATCGTCGACCGGATGCGGCGCGGCAAGCCGGTCATCGTGCACGGCGACGGCACGTCGCTCTGGACGATGACGCACAACACGGACTTCGCCGTCGGATTCGCCGGCTTGCTCGGCCGGCCGGAAGCGATCGGGGAAGCGTACCACATCACGTCCGACGAAGTGCTGACGTGGAACCAGATCTATGAGGCCATCGGCCGGGCGGCCGGCATCGAGCCGAAGCTCGTCCATATCGCCTCGGATTTCATCATCTCGCATTGGCCGGATATGGAAGGCGGGCTGCTCGGCGACAAGGCGGTGAGCGCCGTATTCGACAATTCGAAGATCCGCGCGCTCGTGCCGGATTTCAAGCCGAAGGTGCCGTTCGCCGAAGGCATCCGGAAGACGATCGCCTGGTTCGAAGCTGCGCCCGAGCGTTGCGCGGTGGACGAAGAGTGGAACGCGCGATGCGACAGGCTGATCGAGGCGCATGAGCGCGCCCGGACTGCGGCCGGCGGATGACGCCGGCCCTCAGGCCGTTTCAGCCATGCTTGTTGCATCGCTCATGCGGCATGACAGGAGGCTCCAGCATGAAAATCGTACTGGCACCCGACTCGTTCAAAGGGTCGGCAGCCGCCGCCCGATTGTGCGACGCGATGGAAAGCGGCATCCGGTCGGTGCTGCCGGACGCCGAAATCGTCAAGCTGCCGCTCGCGGACGGCGGGGAAGGGACGATGGAGAACCTGGTGGCGGCAACCGGCGGAGAGATCCGCTTCGTCCCGACGGTCGATCCGCTCGGAAGACCGATCGAAGGCCGCTACGGCGTGCTCGGCGACGGCAAGACGGCTGTCATCGAGCTGGCGGAGGCGTCGGGACTGACGCGGCTGGCCGCCGGGGAGCGCGATCCTCGCCGCGCCACGACGTACGGCACCGGGCTGCTCATCAAAGCGGCGCTTGATGCCGGCATTCGTTCGTTCATCGTCGGGCTGGGCGGAAGCGCGACGAATGACGGCGGCGCGGGGCTGCTGCAGGCGCTCGGCATGCGGCTGCTGGACGAAGACGGACGCGAGCTGGAACGCGGCGGCGCCGCGCTGGCCCGGCTCGCGGCCATCGTCGGATCGTCCTTCGATCCGCGCATCCGGGAGAGCCGGTTCGTCGCCGCCTGCGACGTCAGGAATCCGCTTGCAGGACCGGCCGGCGCTTCGGCCGTGTTCGGACCGCAGAAAGGCGCCGACGACGCGGCGGTTCGGGAACTGGATGCCGCGTTGGAGCGCTATGCGGCCATCGCCGCGCAATTCACGGGCATCCAGGTGCGTGACATGCCTGGAGCCGGCGCGGCGGGCGGCGCGGGCGCGGCGCTGATCGCTTTCCTGAACGCCGAGATGCGGCCCGGAGCCGAGCTCGTCATGGAAGCTGCCGGATTCGCGGACAAGATCCGCGGCGCTTCGTGGATCATAACCGGCGAAGGCCGGCTGGACAGCCAGACGGCATCGGGTAAATTGATCAGCCGGGTATGCGAGGCGGCGCGGAAGGCAGGCGTTCCGGTCATCGCCCTGTGCGGAAGCGTCGAACCGGACCCCGGGCTGCCGGAACGCCTCGGGCTGACGGCGGCATTCCCGCTGGCGCCCGGCCCGTGCCCGCCGGAAGAAGCGATGGCTTCAGCCGAGCAGTGGGCGGAGGAACGCGCGGCGAGCGTGTTCCGGCTGATCGCCGCTGCATCAAGACATCACAACACGGGATAGGAGACGGTATCGAGATGGCCCTTATTCAATGTCATTTCTTCTCCGAAGTGCTCGGCCTGAGCACGACGATGACGGTGATCCTCCCGCAGCAGACGACAAAGCAGATCGGCATGAAGGGGGAAGCGTCCTCCGGACGCCACAAGACGCTGTATTTGCTGCACGGCCTGAGCGACGACGACTCGATCTGGCTGCGCCGCACCTCGATCGAACGTTATGCGGCGCCTTACGGGCTGGCCGTCGTCATGCCGCAGGTGCACCGCAGTTTCTATACCGACATGCACAGCGGCGGGAAGTACTGGACCTTCCTGACCGAGGAGCTGCCGCAGCTGGCGCGCTCGTTCTTCCCGCTCTCGGACCGGCGCGAGGACAATTTCGTCGCCGGGCTGTCGATGGGCGGTTACGGCGCCTTCAAGTGGGCGCTTCGCAAGCCGGAAATGTTCGCCGCCGCCGCCAGCTTGTCCGGCGCGCTGGACATGGCAAACCATTTGAACCGGCCGTTCGATTCGAGCCTCCGCCCGATGTTCGAGCAGATCTTCGGCCCGGAACTGGAAATCGCCGGCACGGAGCACGATCTGCTCTGGCTGCTGGAGCAGACCGGCCATGCGGACGCGCTGAAGCCGAAGCTGTACCAGTGTTGCGGCACCAGCGATTTCCTGTATCAGGACAATCTGAATTTTACCGAAGCGTGCAAGAAGACGAATTATGACCTGACCGTCGTTTACGACGAAGGGGAGCATGAGTGGGGATATTGGGACAGGCACATCCAGCGGGTGCTCGAATGGCTGCCGCTGGAGCGTGCCTGACCGGTCCGTCACAGGACGCGGCGCGCCGTGACGAAACGCTTCTTCCAGTACGAGGAATTCATGTCCGAGATCGTCACGCCGTGATTCGATGATGCATGGATCATTTTGCCGTCGCCGACGTAGATCGCGACGTGGCTGATCGATTTGCCGTTCGTGCGGAAGAACAGCAGATCGCCCTGGCTGATGTTGCCGCGCTCCACTTTCTCGCCGGCTTTCGCCTGCGCTTTCGACGTGCGCGGCAATTCGACGCCGAGCGCGGCGTACACGTGCTTGGTGAACAGGGAGCAGTCGAAGGCGACGGGCTCGCCATTCTTGATCAGCCCGCCCATCCGGTAAGGGGTGCCGATGTATTCCTTGCCGACCTCGATCAATTGTTTCGATTGTTCGGTCGCGGCGGATGCGGGGTCCGCCAGCGCAGCGCCGGCTGCTCCGTAACCGACAGCCGCCAAAAGCATGACGGCGAGGCTTCTCTTGATGACACCTTGACGCATGAACCTGTTGTCCCTCCTTGTCGATTGGCCGACCGGCCGCTGTTTCTTACTTTACCACAGCACCCGGAAAGCCTTTCGCGGCCATGAAAAAGGCAATTCCCGGTCAAGGAGGGATGGATGCGCATTATGAGATTCGCGTTAGAATTTTCTCATGGTGAAGCGCGAAAAAATTGACAAGCCGCCGCGATCGGCGCGGCAGCTTGTCGATTCCGGTCAAGCCCGGATGAACCGGTACAGCTCATCAACCCGCTCTTCGGTGAGCGGCGGGCTGTTGTCAAAGATTTTGACGGCTCCGTCGGGCAGATCCCAGCGGATGTCGGGCACGAACCTGGCCCGCGCCGCGAACGCTTCCCAATGGTCCAGCTTCCAGCGGTCGCGCTCCGTCCGGCGGGCGATGATTCGTTCCTTCTGCATCTCCATGTTCTCCAGCGTAACGACGATGATCTTCACATCGACCTCGGCGCGCGTCTTCCCGGCGGAACGGAGGACATCCTCGATCCAGTCCGGATTTTTCAGTTCGGATGTAAAAGGGGAGATCATGAAGACGTTCTGGCCGGCTACCAGATTGTCAATGCAGATGTCGCGCGTCGTATCGTACTCGAGGTCGCGAAGATGTCTTTTGTAGTATTCGGAATCGCGGTCATTCGGGTCCAGGCCGTTCTGCACGAGCGCATGCTCGACGAAACGGCCGCCCACCGTATCGCGGTCCAGAAACGCCGCCGGCATCCGTTCAGCCAGCTTGCGGGCGATGGTCGTCTTGCCGGTACCGGCGACACCTACGAAGAAGACGAGTTTCTGCAAGCACAATTCCCTCCGGATGAATTGCAAATGAAGTCGTTATAGCAAGTCCTGACCCAGCATATCAAAACATCAGGGCAGGGTAAAGCATGGAAACGTGTCCGGTTCCATCCTGTTTCCGGCGGGGCGGGAACACGGACATGGAATATATACTGCAAGGAGGAAGGATGACATGAAGTACACCACCCTTGGCAAATCCGGGCTGAAAGTGAGCCGACTCTGTCTCGGGACGATGAATTTCGGACCGACGACGGACGAGAAGGAAGCATTCCGCATCATGGACGCGGCGCTCGATGCCGGCATCAACTTCTTCGATACCGCGAACGTGTACGGCGGTCCCGGAAACCGGGGCGTGACCGAGGAAATCATCGGCCGCTGGTTCGCGCAAGGCGGCGGCAGGCGCGAACGCGTCGTGCTGGCGACGAAGGTGTACCAGAGTATGGAGGAGCCGAACAACCCGAACGACGAGCGCGGGCTGTCGGCCTACAAAATCCGCCGCCATCTCGAGGACTCTCTCCGCCGGCTCCGGACGGACCACATCGAGCTGTACCAAATGCACCACGTCGACCGCAATGTCACATGGGACGAACTGTACGGCGCGTTCGAGACGGCGATCTTGCAGGGCAAGATCGGCTATGTCGGGGCGAGCAACTTCGCGGCCCGCGACCTCGTCAAGGCGCAGTACGAGGCGCAGAAGCGCGGTTTCCTCGGCCTCGTGTCGGAGCAGCACAAATACAGCCTGCTGTGCCGTCTGCCGGAGCTTGAGGTGCTGCCGGCCGCGCAGGAGTACGGCATCGGCGTCATCGCGTGGAGCCCGCTCGACGGCGGCGTGCTCGCCGGCAATTTCAATCCGCCGCAAGGCTCGCGCTCCGCGAACCATATGGACAAGATCGAGAAGCTGCGCCCGCAGCTCGAACGGTTCTCGAAGCTGTGCCGCGAGCTCGGCGAATCCGAAGCGGTGGTGGCGCTTGCCTGGACGCTGGCGCATCCCGCGATGACCGCGCCGATCATCGGGCCGCGGACGGTCGAGCAATTGAACAGCGCGCTGCGCGTCGTCGAGCTGGAGCTGACGGAGGATGTGCTGCGCGAAATCGACGAGATTTTCCCGGGTCCTGGCGGCTCGGCGCCGGAAGCATACGCGTGGTAATTCTGATCCGCTCGCATCCATCAGAAAAGGCATGCCTTGAGGCATGCCTTTCTTGGTGATATGCGGGGTGTTCGGGGGTTACATGCGCACGCTGCTGGACGGCCCTTCGTCGCGGCGGGCGCGCGCTTGCTCCAGCTCCTTGTCCCAGTTCAGATGGCGGTATTCGGCGGCAGCCGGGTCGCTTTCGAACCAGCGCATGAAATCTTCCCACATTTCGAACGACCATTCGGAGTCGATCTGCGCGGTCGTGTACACCTTCTCGCGCAGCCGGACGAAGCCGAAAATGTCGCGCACCTGCGATTTCTCGGCGCGGACGACCGTCTCCTCGGCCAGGTGCGGCGGCACGAAGATGACGCCGGCCGGCGTGCCGACGACGACGTCGCCCGGCATGCAGATCGCCTTGCCGATCCGCGTCGGCACGTTCATGCCGACCATCGTGACATCGCCGATCGGAGTCGGGTCGATGCCGCGGTAGTAGACATTGATGCCCTCGATGTTGACGACCTGCTGCAGGTCGCGGATGCCGCCCCAGATGACCGCGCCGCCGCGTTTTGTCCGCGTCGCGATGGCGGTGCCGAGGTTGCCGCCGATGTAGGTGCCCTGGAACACTTTGTCGAACATGTCGACGACGACGACGTCGTCCTCGACAAGCTGGTCGATGACCCATTGATTGAAGAAGCCGCGCCGGCCTTCCTGCTCGTGGCCGTAATTCAGCAGCGTCTCATGCAGGTCGGGACGCAGCGGCACCATGACGGCCGTCACCGCGCGGCCGACCATGATCTTGTCCGGGTGGACGATTTTGAAGTCGCCTTCGAACTGGAATTTGTAGCCGTTCATCCAGAGCGGCGCCCAGGCTTCCTCAAGCGTAATTTTGCGCATCCGCTCGAGGATGTTGTCCGGCACTTTCGGGCGGCCGTTCGGGAAACGCTCGCCTTTCCACAGCGGGGTAAGCTGAATGATGTCTTCGGGATTGTCGAATTTCATGTCGGTTGGCACCTCTCCGTATTCGTAGTCGGTACAGCCGTTGAACCATGCCGCCGCAGCGGCGACTAAGCTTAATAGGGAAGGGGCCGCTCCCGGATTCCGTTACGGCCCCTTTCAGGCGGTCAGCTCCAGAGCCGGTCGTTGCCGACATAATGGTTCCATTCGTCGGTCGGTTCCCACAGGCCCGGCACTTCCGGATGCAGATGCTGGGCGATGACTTCGTCGTTCAGCTCTTCGATGCCGAGGCCCGGCGCATCCGGTACATGGATGAAACCGTTCTGCACGAGCGGCTTCGGCAGCTTCGGCGCGATGATGATGTCGTCCCACCAAGGCACGTCGACCGAGTGGAACTCCAGCGCCAGGAAGTTCTCCGTGGCGGCGGCGACATGCACGGCCGCGAGGCAGGCGATCGGGCTTTCCGCCATGTGGATCGCCATGGCAACGCCGTAGTCCTGCGCCATGTCGCCGATCTTCTTCGTCTCGAGAATGCCGCCCGTCGTCAGGACGTCCGGGTGGATGATCGAGACGGCGCCGGATTCGAGCAGCGGCTTGAAGTTTTCCTTCAGATAAATGTCTTCGCCCGTGCAGAGCGGGGTGGAGACGGCGGACGCCAGACGCTTCCATTGATTCGTGTACTGCCACGGAATCATGTCTTCCATCCAGGCCAGGTTGTACTTGTCGATCCGCCGGCCGAGCTTGATGCAGTCCTCGACGCCGATATGGCCGAAGTGGTCGATTGCGAGCGGGACTTCATAGCCGATCTCGGCCCGCACTTCCGCCACGTACTGCTCGAGCATGTCGAGTCCTTTCTCGGTCACATGGATGCCCGTGAACGGATGGGCGATATTGTTGTATTCGTATTGACGGTTTTTCAGCCTGCGCAGCTCTTCGACCGAAACGTTCGGGTTGCGGCGCGCTTGCCAATATTCGCGGTTCGCGGCGCGCCATTCCTCGAGGAATCCGAGCGGCGCGCTCAGCGTGCCCGGCTCATCGATGATCTGGCCGATGCCAAGGTCCATCTTGAGGAAGGTGAACCCTTTCTCCATCCGCTTCTTGAGCGCTTTGCCCATGGCGGTGCCGGTGTCTTTGCCTTCAACGTCGGTGTCGCAGTACATCCGGATCTTATCGCGGAACTTGCCGCCGAGCATCTGGTAGATCGGGATGCCGTACGCTTTGCCGGCGAGGTCCCACAGCGCGATCTCGATGCCGCTGACGCCGCCGCCCTGGCGCGCATGGCCGCCGAACTGCTTGATGCGGCGGAACAGCTTGTCGATGTTGCACGGATTTTCGCCGAGCAGGCGGGGTTTGAGCATTTGGGCGTACACTTTGTCCGCGCCGTCGCGCACTTCCCCGAAGCCGACGAGGCCCTGGTTCGTGTACACTTTGATCAGGCTGCAATGCATCGGCGCGCCGACGATGTCCGCGAACCGGATGTCCGTAATGCGCAGTTCCGACGGGCTGGAGAATGTGTTGACGTGGGCAAGTGTGCTTTCGTAGGTTTCTTTCTTATTGGCCATAAATCCGTTGCTCCTTCTCGTCTGGAAAATGGATTGCGGCGAATCAGACGGTCATTCGGCCGTCCGTTTCATTTTGCCGTCAAGATAATGCATCAGAAATCCGCCATCCACACGGATGTCCGCACCGTTGATGTAACGGGAATCGTCAGAGGCGAGGAATAGAACCGTTTCGGCCAGATCGTCGTGGGTGCCGAGCACCGCGTTCGGCACTTTGTAGCGGTAATGCTCGTACAGCAGCGACAGATCGCTCCGGAAACGTTCGTCATCGCCTTCCACGGGGCCGAACTCGATCGAATTGACCGAGACGCCGCTTCGGCCGAGCCGCAGCGCGGCTTCGCGCGTCAACATCTTCACGGCGCCTTTCGAGGCGCTGTACGGAAACGACGATCCGGTCGGCTTCTCGGCATGGATCGAGCTGACGAAGACGATCTTGCCGCGGCGCCGTCCGGCCATTCGTCCGCCGACAGCCTGGGTGCAGATGAAGGCTGATTTGGCGTTGTAATGGATCAGACGCCGGAACCAGTCTTCGCTGCCGTGTTCAATCGTTCCCGGTTCGGTCAGATCGTTGTTGTGAACCAGGATGTCCACTTCGCCGATCTCGCGCGACGCGGTCTCGAGCATGCGATCCACGTCGTCTCTGCTGCACAGGTCGAGGTTCACGACCATGACCTTGCAGCCGGATGCGCGGATGCGGTCCAGCTCTTCCCGGATCGCGGCGCCGTTCGATGCGCTGTTCAGGATGAACGAAGCGCCTTCGGCGGCCAGCCGGCGAAAGATGGCCCTTCCCGCGGAACTGTCGGCTTCGGTCAGGAAGACGTTCTTCTCTCTCAGTCTCATGTATCCCCACCTTCCGTGCGAATGGGCTGCGATAGCGGTTACACCACCAATGTTACATAACCGGTTATAAGCGTCAAGGAGACAATCTTGACCATGAAGTGGACGTATTTGATCTTTTCTGTATGAGCGACAAGAAATCTGAGAAATATGCAACAAATCGTGCTGCGATTCGCGCCATTCCTTTAATTTTCCGCGGGTCACAGCCATTATTCCCTTCGCGGAACGGGACCATTCTTCGCAGGAGGCAGCTTTGCGAACTGGAGTCCATTGAGGCGGCCGAAGGGGGGAGGGCGGGGACGATGAGTTGCATAAGGGAAGCGGTCATGACAAAATCGTAAGCATATAAGACAAGATCGCCGCTAGCCTGACAGTCGGAAAAACGTTAAGATGATATCGGTTGCAATCCAGCAGGAACAAGGAGTGTCGGACATGTCCAAAATCAAGGTCGCAGTCATCGGCTGCGGATCGATTGCCAAACATCGTCACATCCCCGAATACGCCGCGAACGAGAACGTCGAGCTCGTGGCCTTCTGTGACATCGTCATTGAACGGGCCCAGGAATACGCGCAGAAATACGGCGCGCGGGCTTACGCGGATTACAAGGAGCTGCTTGCGGCCGAGAAGCCGGACGCGGTCAGCATCTGCCTGCCCAACCATTTGCACGCGCCCGCGTCGATCGCTGCGGCTGAAGCCGGCGCTCACGTGCTCGTCGAAAAGCCGATGGCGGGCAGCAAAGAAGAAGGCGAGGCGATGATCGAAGCCGCGCGCAAGAACAACGTCTTCCTGATGGTCGCCCACAACCAGCGTCTGATGCCGCCGCATGTCAAGGCGAAGGAAATTCTCGAATCCGGCGTCCTCGGCAAGGTGCTGACATTCCGCACGTCCTTCGGCCATCCGGGTCCGGAAGGTTGGAGTGTCGACGGCCGCAACAGCTGGTTTTTCGACAAGCCGCAGGCGATCATGGGCGCCATGGGCGACCTCGGCGTGCACAAGTCGGACCTGATCCGGCATCTGCTCGGCGACGAAGTGGCCGAGGTGTCGGCGTTCATTTCGACGCTGCACAAAGAAGGCACCGAGGTGGACGACAACGCGACGTGCATCCTGCGCATGAAGAGCGGCGCCATCGGCACGCTCGTCGCAAGCTGGACGTATTATCGCGGCGAAGACAACAGCACGGTGCTCTGGTGCGAGAACGGCGTCATGAAGATCGGCACCGACCCGGTTGACCAGGTGATCGTCGAACTGCGGGACGGCACGACGCAGCGCTACAACGTCGGCGAAATCGCGACGAACGAGAAGCAGACGACGAGCGGCATCATCGACGAGTTCGTGAACTGCCTCGTCACGAACACGCCGCCGCGCATTTCCGGCGAAGAAGGGCTGAAGTCGCTGAACGTCATCCTCGCGGCGTTCGAGTCGCAGGCGACCGGCCGCACGGTCAAGCTGTAATCCAAGCGGCTATTTAAAAGGAAGCAAAAGGAAAAGCCAGGCGGCCGGTTGTGCCGGAGCCTGGCTTTCGTTATGGCATGTCAGACGATGATTTCGACCGCGCTTCGGTGGGCGTGAATGTCGAACGGCGCAGCGCCGACTTCTTCGCCGTCGGCATGGACGGAGAGCGGCGACGACGATTCGAGCCGGATGCGCCGGCCGCGGAAGAACGAGACGCCGGCGATGGATGTATGGCTTCCCGAGTATACGCGGGGAAAAGCCGTGATCAGTTTCATCCGGGTGATGCCCTGCACGACGCAGACATCGAGCAGGCCGTCATCGGGCGAAGCATCCGGGTTGATCCGCATGCCGCCGCCGTAGGACGGAATGTTCGATACGGATGCAAGCCAGACGGCTGTCAAAGGATGCCGCTTGCCGTCCACCTCAAGCACCACATCGACAGGCCGATAGGCGGCGAGTACCCGGACGAGCAGCAACACGTAGGCGAGACGGCCGAGCCGAACCCGGCCGAGCAGCCGCTTGAGCGTGGAACGGTTGACGGCGGCAGCCACCGCCGCGTCGAGTCCCGCGCCGTATGAGCTGAGCGCCACTCCGCCGCCCTGGGACCGAATGATATCAATGCGACGGCTTCGGCCTTCGCGCAGCGCATCCAGCAGGTTGGACAGCGCTTTCATGGGATTTAACGGAATGCCGTGGCCGCGCGCAAAATCGTTGCCGGAGCCGGCCGGAATGAACGAGAGCGCCGGCAGGCGGGCGGCCTCAGCATCGGGACAGGCCTTGAGCAGACCGAGCGAGGCTTCCCGCAGCGTCCCGTCGCCGCCGACCACGACGACGATGTCGCGAAACGGCCGATCGTCCCGAACCGCGACGCTGTTTTCCGCCAACTGCCGGCAGATTTCGGCGGTTTCCCCGGGCAATGCCGTCAGATGGACGGCATGCCGGACGCCGCTTCGTTCCAGCAGCGGCCGGATCCGCCTCCAGACGCGCAGCGATTTCCCGTTGCCGGCGGCGGGATTAATGATGAAGTGGAGCATGGTGGTCATCGCGTTCATCCATTTCATGAACTTAATGTTTTATGGGGTTAATCTTCAACATCATGAATTGAAATTCCTGCCGCCGCCGACGGCATTCCGTTCCGCGCTCAGGCCTTCGCGGCCAGTCCGAACGCTTCCGCGATGAGACGGAAGGAGGCGAGGCGCTTGGCGAAATCATGGATCGGGCTGACAATCAGCAGTTCGTCCGCCGCATACTCCTCCGCGAGCCGTTCCAGCGCCTCGCGTACCTGCCCGGGCGTTCCGATGATGCGCCGGCTTCTGGCGCGGCGAATCAGCTCCAGGTCGAACTCGGTGTACGGATAATTCCGAGCCGTTTCGACGGTGGGCAGATAAGGCAGTTCGAACCCCCGCTCGATGCCGAGGAAGTAAAGGTCGGTGCTGAGCGCCAGGTCATTCGCTTCTTCCTCCGTCTCGGCGCAGATCGCGAGCACCGCCGCCAGCGCCCTCGGTTCGGAACCGAGCCGCTGCGGCCGGAAATGTTCTTTGTACCAGCGGATCGCCTCCGCGCCGCCCGGCGTGCCGAAAAACTGGGCGAACCCGTACGCGGTGCCGAGCTGCGCGGCGATGCGCGCGCTCTCGTCGCTGGAGCCCAGCAGCCAAATCTCGGGATGCGTGTCGACCGACGGGGAGGCGAAGAGGCCGGGAAAGCGGTGATCCTCCGTCGTCTCCTGGAAATAGTCGATCAGGTCGAGCACCTGCTGCGGATACTGGTCGTAATGATACGTCTTGCCCTCATGGAGCGCGCGCGTGGACAGCGGCCGTCCGCCGGGCGCGCGGCCCAGGCCGAGGTCGATCCGGCCCGGATGGAGCGCTTCGAGCAGGCGAAAGTTTTCCGCCACTTTATAGGCGCTGTAATGGGGCAGCATGACGCCTCCCGAGCCGACCCGGATCGAGCGCGTGGCCGCCGCCACATGCGCAATCATGATTTCCGGGCTGGAATGGGCCAGCGACCGGCTGCCGTGATGTTCCGACATCCAGAACCTGCTGTAGCCCATCCGTTCCGCTTCGATGGCGAGCCTCGTCGTCTCCCTTAGCGCTTCCGCCGACGTCTTGCCTTCGCCGACCTGCGACTGATCCAGTATGCCGAGTTTGATCATCTTTCATCGCTCCGTTCCGTAATGCGGTTTCCAATGCCTGCTTCCGGTCTACTTGCCGGAGGGACGCGTCGCCTGCTCGAGCGATTCCAGCAGCCGGAACGCTTCTTCGTTCGTCCGGCCGCAATGCTCTTCGGAAGGCGCGAAGGCGCGGCACACCTCCGGCCGATCGGGATGCCCGAACAGCGCGCAGCGCCGGTCGGGGGTCAGGTGAATGCAGGGAACGCCGGCCGGCTTGCCGTGCGGCATTCCGGGAATCGGCGACGAGATGGAGATGACGATGCAGCAAGCTGCGCAGCCGACGCGGCATTCCATGCGGGCACCTCCGGGATGGTATGGTGTTATTTCTTACGATACTACACCGCGGCGGCGCTGTCGAACACGCTTGCGGCTACACGTCCGGGTGCGTTATACTTACGGAGGCAAAATCCTACAATAAGGAGCAGGAAACATGGATAAGGTACTCATATTCGGGCATCGCAATCCGGATACCGACTCGATCTGCTCGGCCATCGCGTACGCCGAACTGAAGAAGAAGCTGGGACAGCAGGTCGAAGCGGTGCGCCTCGGCGCCGTGAACGCGGAGACGCAGTATGCGCTGGATTATTTCAAGACGGAAGCGCCGCGGCTCGTCGAGAAGGTGGCCGATGAGACGAAAACGGTCATCCTCGTCGACCACAACGAACGGCAGCAGAGCGCCGCGGACATCGATCAGGTGCGCGTTGCGGAGGTCATCGACCATCACCGGATCGCGAATTTCGAGACGGCCGGTCCGCTCTATTATCGCGCGGAGCCGGTCGGCTGCACGGCGACGATCCTGAACAAGCTGTACAAGGAGAACGGCGTGTCCGTCGAGCCGCGCATCGCCGGCCTGATGCTGTCGGCCATCATTTCCGATTCGCTGCTGTTCAAGTCGCCGACCTGCACGCCGGAAGACGTGGCGGCCGCCCGCGAACTGGCGGAAATCGCCGGAGTGAACGCGGAAGAGTACGGGCTCGCCATGCTGAAAGCCGGCGCCGATCTGAGCAAGAAGACGATCGACGAACTGTTGTCGCTCGACGCGAAGGAATTCCAGATGGGCAGCGCGAAGGTCGAGATCGCGCAGGTCAACGCCGTCGACGTCAACGATGTCCTGTCGCGTCAGGCTGAAGCGGAGGACAAAATCCGCGCAATCATCGACGCAAAGGGCCTTGACCTGTTCCTGTTCGTCGTGACGGACATTCTGAACAACGATTCGGTCGGCATCGCGCTCGGCAAACAGGCGGCTGCCGTCGAACAGGCATACGGCGTCAAGCTGGAGAACAACCGGGCCGTGCTGAAGGGCGTCGTCTCGCGCAAATCGCAAATCGTGCCGGTGCTGACGGAGACGCTGGCCGGAAAATGAGATCGAATATGAACGTTGAAATCCCGCGGATGGACCGCGGGATTTTTGTCGTTTCCGGTGAAGGTATAATCTGGTTGCGGCAGGGACACAATGAGCGTGAATCAAGGAGGAATGCCCCCATGCTCAGATGGATTTCCCGCGTCAACCTCATTGCCGCTTTCGCCGTGCTCCTGGTGTTCCACCTGCTGCTGTATTATTTCCTCGGCACGGACAACTGGCTTTCCATCGCGCTGCTCGCCGCCATCGTCGAGACGGGCGTGCTGGCGATCATCCAGATTGCCTTCGGCGGACGGGAGGAAGACAAGGCGCGCTGACCGGAGCTTCCGTTACATCCCGGCTTCCTGCGACAGCCGCCGCGCAATCTCCTCGAGATCTTCGGGGGAGAGTCCCGGCGCGAAACATTCCGGCACTTCCTCGAGATCGGGAACAGGGCCGCCGTAGCCCGGAACGCCGGAGAACGCCTCCAGCTTGCCGCCGTCGAGCGGATGCGTGCCGCGCCAGATCCGGGCGATCTGCTGATAGTCGTTGTCGCTGAACGTATAGAGCCGGCGGTGCTCGCCGCGTTCTTCCCAGACCCGCGCCGCGTCAAACACCTTGTTGTCCAGCCGCGGAACGGGGATGATTTTGGTCACGTCGACTCCGGTGATGATCGAAATCGCCTTCGCATAAGCCAGGATGTGAACCCCGCCGCGCACGAGCAGATAGCCGATCATCGCGCGTGCCGTCGGATGGTCGGTCTTCTCATACACCCGCATTTTGTGCGTGCGGGCGCCGATTTCCAGATAGTAGTTGTGGAGCAGGTCGAAGATCAGGTTGCCGCTGGAGACGACATAGGTGCCGTTCCACGGCCGGCCCATCGAATCGACGGGCAGCGAGGATTGTGCGCCGTCGATGAAGTGCAGCGACATGCGCAAGTGCTTGGCCGGTTCGAGCGGCGCCGCATCCGGGTCGCTGTAGCTCGTCGTCCCGGTCAACATCAGGTTGATTGTGTTCGCCACCAGTTCCACATGACCGAATTCTTCCGCGGTAATGCTTGCCACGAGATCATAGAACGGACGAAGTTTCGACTTGTTGCGAAAATTGAATGATTGAAAGAGGTAGTTATTGAGCGTCGACATTTCGCCGAACTTGCCTCCGAGCAATTCCTGGACCGCGCTTGCCCCGTTCGGATCCGGGTGTGCCGGAACCGGAAGTTCAATGGCGAGCCTGTCTATTCGTTTGAACATGCGGATCCCTCCTTGTTTTGTCGTAATTTGCCCTCTGAACCACATGTGTATGAATGACGGATTGTCCGTTATGCGCATGCATATTCCGGGCAGCAACGGGACAAATTAACCGCAAATCCATTCTGATTCCACATCAAAAGGAGCGATAGCGGTGCCGCTCATTCCGTATGATCCGATTCGCCAGATTGACGCGCTGCGCAGAAATGTGGACCGATTCTTCGATGACTGGCCGTTTGCCGGACGGTTCCTGGAAAGTGCGGGCTATGGCCGTATCGATCTCTACGAGACGGAGCATGAGCTTGTCGCCCAATGCGAGGTCCCGGGGCTGGAGAGCAAGGAGGATGTCGAGATCTCGGTCGATCAGCAGACGTTGACGATCTCCGGAAGACTAAAATCGTCGGAGCAAGTCAAAGAGGAGCAGTACCATCGCCGCGAGCGGTTCATCGGCAAGTTCACGCGTTCGGTGTCGCTGCCCGTGCCCGTCGCTTCGGAAGGAATCTCCGCTTCCTATCGCAACGGCATCCTCGAGATTCATATGCCGAAAATGAAGGGCGACCAACGCAGACGGATCGACGTGCAATTCCATTGAACCGGGACTGCATGAGCCAAACCGTGCCGGCCGGACTCGATGTCCGGCCGGTTTTTCTGTTATGATGGGCGGGTGGAGCATCACCATCTGAAGCCAAGGAGTGTGCCGCATGCCATCCCGCATCCGTGTGGACGTGACGAAGAAGCAGAACGCCATTCATCCTTTTCTTTACGGGCAGTTTATCGAGTTTCTCGGAAGATGCATCAACGGCGGCATCCATGATCCGGATTCACCGCTTTCCGATGCCGACGGATTCCGCCTGGACGTGCTGGAGAAAGTGAAGGGGCTGAATCCGCCGCTGCTGCGTTTTCCCGGCGGCACCGTGGTCAAGATCTACCATTGGATGGACGGCGTCGGGCCGAAGGAAGAGCGCAAGCGCCAGGCCAATCGGATCTGGGGCGGCGTCATCGACCACGCGTTCGGCACGAACGAATTCATTCAATACTGCCGGAAGATCGGGGCAGAGCCGTTCCTCGTCGTGAACATGACGACGGGGACGCCGGAAGAGGCGGCCGATTGGGTGGAGTATTGCAACGGGACGGGCGATACGTACTACGCCAACCTGCGCAGAAGCCACGGATTCGAAGAGCCGCACAACGTGAAATATTGGGGACTGGGCAACGAAGAAGCGGCCGTTCCGGACATCGGATATCTTCACGATCCGAAGGAGTACGTCAAGGCCGCGTGGGAGTTCGCCAAACACATGAAGCTGGCCGACCGTTCGATCAAGCTCGTGCTGCCGGGGGACAAGCCGGAGTGGAACAAGGCCGTTCTGGATGAACTTCATCCGGTCTGCGACTACCTGTCGCTGCATTATTATGCGAGTTCGTTAAACGGCGATGGCGCCGAATATTTCAGCCATGCGGCAAAACTCGAAAAGCGGATTGCCGAAACCCGGGAACTTCTCGCCGAATATCCGGCCAGGGTCGAAAACTTCGACCGCTGGTACCGCTTTCCGCCGAGACAGCGGGAAATCCGGATTGCACTGGACGAGTGGGGGATCTGGCAGATCGGGAACTCGGACGATTACGTCAGGGACATGGAGACCGTCTACAACTGGAGAGACGCGCTGCTGGTCGCCAGCATGCTGAATGTCATGCAGCGCCAAAGCGGCGCGGTTACAATGGCGACATTCGCCCAGATGGTCAACATTCTGGCGCCGATCTTCACGAACGAGCAGGGTTCGTTCCTTCAGACGATCTATCATCCGCTGAAATTGTACCGGGAACACAGCGGAAACTGGAAGCTGTCTTGCGAAACGGATTCCGCGATGTTGACGGACGGGGAAGGAAAGCCGTCCGCCGTTCCGTGTCTGGACGTGTCCGCAACGTATCACGACGGTCGGGAAGAGATCGTGCTTGCCGTCGTCAACCGCGATCCGTCGCGGCCCGCAAAGGCGGTCGTATCGTTCACCGGAGCGGATGTTCCGGAAATCGCCGAGGCGATTGAATTGACCTGCCCCTCGTGGGAGACGGTGAACGGATTCGGCCTGGATGATCAGGTAACATGTACGGTGAAGACGGATGCGCGGCATGACGCGGACGGCGGGTATGTTTTTCCGCCTCGTTCGATCACGCTGCTCAAACACCGATCGGCGATCCGGGATTGAGCCTTAACCCCCTTCGCGGAAGCTGTCGATGAACAGGCGGGCGCTGCGGGAGAGGTAGCGGTCTTTCAGCCAGAGAATGCCGACCTCGGACGAAAGCGACGAATCGGCAAGCCGGATCGTCTTCGTACCCGCCGGCGGAAAGGCCGCAAGCACGGACCGCGGCAGCAGCGCGACGCCGAGACCGGCCGACAGCAGCGAGGAAATGACGGCAACGCTCGAACATTCGGCGATGATACGCGGTTCGAATCCGTGCCTCCGGCATTCGGAGACAATGCGCTCGTGCATCGCTTTCGTCCGGTCGGTGCGCAGCGTCAGGAACGGCCATTCGGCAAGTTCGCGCATCCGGATCCCGCCGGGGGCGGGATGGGGCAGCCAGTCTTCCGGAATGACGGCTTCGAACGGTTCGGAAGGAAGGGGAAAAATTTCGTAGCCGTGATCCACATCCGGCGCTTCGAAGGGGAGGCGGGCGACGACGAGTTCGACGGCGCGCCTGGACAGGCGGTCGCCGAGCAGTTCGTGATCGCCTTCCGTTATTTTGAAGGTGACGCCGGGGTAAGTTTCCCGGAATTGCTTGATGCGCGGCGGCAGCAGGGAGACGCAGGATACGACGGCGCCGATCGAAAGCGTGCCGGTAATGCCTTCGTGAAGTTCCTTCACTTCCGTCACGATTTCCCCGAACAAGCGCAGCAGCTGTTCAGCCCGGCTGCGCAGCCGTTCGCCGGCCGGCGTCAGCGTCATCCGCCTGCCGGAACGGTCGAACAGGTCGACGCCGAGCTCTTCCTCCATCATGCGGAGCTGCCGGCTGAGCGGCGGCTGTTCCATGTTCAGTTTCCTTGCGGCACGCGTGACTTGGCCTTCTTCCGCGACGGCCAGGAAATAGCGAAGCTGGCGAATATCCATCCGGATCCTCTCCATTAACCATACCTAATCGGTATGCAAAATCGACAAAACCGATATTTTCAATATAGTCGAATCGTTGATAAGATGACAATAAGAATTGCGGGGCAGAGCCGGCATGCAGGCATTGTAAGCGTTTGCCCCCTCAAAGGAGCGGATGGAAAGATGAGAAGCGGCACCATGCCCGTCATCGAGCTGATCCCGGCGCGTGAGGCGAAGCCGAAACCGCCGGCCGACCGGCTCGGCTTCGGCAGACATTTCACGGACCACATGTTCGTTATGGATTACGAGGAAGGACGCGGCTGGCACAGTCCGCGCATCGTGCCGTACCAGCCGATTGCCCTCGATCCGTCGGCGATGGTGTTGCACTACGCCCAGACCGTGTTCGAAGGTCTGAAAGCGTTCCGTTCGGCGGACGGGCGCATCCGGCTGTTCCGGCCGGAGATGAACATCAAGCGGCTGAACCGTTCGTGCGTCCGCCTCAGCATTCCGCCCGTCGACGAACAACTCGCGCTGGAAGCAATCCGGAAGCTGGTCGAGACAGACAGCGGCTGGGTGCCGGGCGAGGCGGGCACATCGCTCTACATCCGGCCGTTCATCATTGCCACGGAACCGCATGTCGGGGTTGCGCCGTCGTCCACATATCTGTTCCTGATCATCATGTCGCCGGTCGGCGCCTATTATGCGGAAGGCCTGAAGCCCGTCAGCATCATGGTCGAAACGCGTGACGTCCGCGCCGTGCCCGGCGGCGTCGGCGATGCGAAGACCGGCGGCAACTACGCCGCCAGCCTCCGGGCGCAGCAAGAGGCCAAAAAGTACGGCAGCTCCCAGGTGCTGTGGCTCGACGGCGTCCACCGGCGGTATGTCGAGGAAGTCGGCAGCATGAATGTTTTCTTCAAGATTGACGGCACCGTCGTCACACCGGAGCTCGGCGGCAGCATCCTCGACGGCATCACGCGGAATTCGGTGCTTCGGCTGCTGCAGCAATGGGGCGTGAAAGCGGAGGAACGCCGCATCTCGATCGACGAGATCGAGGAAGCGCATCGGGACGGACGGCTTGAGGAGGCGTTCGGCACGGGGACCGCGGCGGTCATCTCGCCGATCGGCGAACTGGTCCTGGGCGGCCGTAAGCTTGCGGTGAACGGCGGGGAGATCGGACCGCTCGCGTCGAAGCTGTACGAGACGCTCACCGGCATCCAGTACGGGCGCATTGAAGATCCGTTCGGCTGGATGATGGATGTCCTTCAATAACGGATTGGATGAGGCAGGCGGGGCAGGCGGATGAAATTCGCCGGTTGACAGCCTGCTTCTTCCGCTTATAAGATGAACGCGTGTTTACACAAACGGGGAGATGACGATGCTATGGTAACCCTCAGCGTTTTCGACCAATCGGCCCTCGTCTCCGGCATGACGCCTTACGAAGCGATGCGGAATACCCTCGCATTGGCGGAGGCGGCGGACAGGCTCGGTTATGCCCGGTTCTGGGTGTCGGAACATCACGATACGGACGGGCTGGCCGGAAGCGCGCCGGAAATCGTGATGGCCGCCGTGCTGGCGCGAACCCGGCGCATCCGCGTCGGATCGGCGGCGGTGCTGCTGCAGCATTACAGTCCATACAAAATTGCGGAACAATTCCGCGTGCTGGAGGCGATGTTTCCCGGCAGGGTCGACCTCGGCATCGGACGCTCGTCCGGCGGCAAGCCGCCCTCCGCGGCCGCGCTTCAATACGGCGCCGGCAGCGATGCGTCGTTCGAGCGGCGGCTGCTCGACCTGGCCGGTTTTCTGCGGGACGATCTGCCCGCGGATCATCCGTATGCCGGCGTCCGGGCGCGCCCGTCGATACCGACCGTACCGGAAATCTGGCTGCTCGGTTCGGGAACGCAGAGCGCGGAGCTGGCATCGCAGCTCGGCGCATCGTTCGCATACGCCCATTTCTTCAAAGGCATTCCCGGCCATGACGCCATCCGGAACTACCGCGACCGCTTCCGCCCGGGCCCGCTCGGCGACAAGCCAAGGACCGCCGTCTGCACGGTCGTGATCTGCGCCGAGACGGACGAGGAGGCGGAGCGGCTGGCTGCGCCGGTCGATCTGCGCATGCTGCTCATCGACAAAGGCGAATTCGCGCGGCCGTATTTGACGCCCGAGGAGGCGGATGCCTATCCGTACAGCGAGGAAGACCGGGAGCGCATACGGGCCAACCGGACGCGCATGATCGTGGGCGGACCGGACAAAGTGAGACGCGATATCGAACGGTTTTGCCGGGAATACGGGGCGGACGAGCTGATCGTGCTGACGATGCTGCATGATTTTGACGCCCGCCTGAGATCGTACGAACTGCTTGCGGAAACGATGGGAATAAATGTATGATGTCGATATGGCAACCGAAAAATCGCTGCAATGGAAGGAGTACCGGTCGTTGAACGAACGCCATTCATCCGAACGAATCGAACTCATTGACATCATCCGCGGTTTTGCCGTATTCGGCATCTGTCTCGTCAACGTGCCCGAAATGGCTGGCAACGGCGTCTATTTCCGCTCCGGCTTCGAAGGAAGCGACGCGCTGATCCGGGTGCTGTACGACATGTTCGTGCAGTCGAAATTTTACACGATTTTCGCTTTTCTGTTCGGCGTATCGTTCCATCTGTTTCTGCAATCGGCGCAGCGCCGCGGGCTTGCGCCCGGACCGGCGGCCGCCCGGCGCTTCGGCGCGCTCCTGTTGTTCGGCGCCGCGCATGCGATCCTGCTCTGGTTCGGCGATATCCTGCTGACTTACGCGCTGCTCGGCTTCTTCCTGCTTCCGTTCATCCGCAGGACGGACACGACGGTGGCGGGTTGGGCGTGGTCGCTGCTCGGCGTCGCCGTCTTCGTTCACGTGCTGCTCGGATTGACGATGCTGGCCATCCCCGCCGACCGGAGCCTCGATCCGACATTCGCAGCCGGTTTGCCGGACATGGCCGAACGGCTCAGATTTTTGTACACGGAAAACGCGATGAACCTGCCGATCTACGGTCTGGAAGTGCTGGGCCTGTTCCTGCTCGGCTTGTATGCCGGCAGGCGCGGCTGGTTCCGGCCCGGCGCCGCAAGCGCCCGCAGGATCGCCAGCGTCCAATGGACGGCTCTGGCCGTCGGACTGCTGGCCGCCGCGCCGATGGCATGGGACTATGCGCATGATCCGGTGTATCAATTTGATAAGCACTACTTGTATGTGTTCCTTAGCGGCAAGGCGCTGGCCGTCTTCTATGTCGCGACGCTGATGCGTCTTACGGGCGGGGAACGCGCCGAACGGTTCCGGCCGCTGGCCGCCGTCGGCCGGATGGCGTTCACCAACTACCTGACCCAGACGATCCTCACAGCGGCGCTGGTGCAGGCGCTGCGGATCGAGGCGGGCGAATTGCCGCTTTGGGCCACGCTCCTCTGGTCTGCGGTGCTGCTCGCCCTGCAGACGGTCTGGAGCGTCTGGTGGCTGAAGCGGTACCGGATGGGGCCGTTTGAATGGGTGTGGCGCATCTGCACCTGGCTGCGCGTTCCCGCCCTGCGCCGGCAGCCTGCGCGGTCGGCCGGCGCCGGAACAACCGGAACCGCCATATAACGTGCAATCGGGCCGTTCCCGTGGGGGAGCGGCCTTCGTCTTTGAAGCATAATTCGCACCGATCTGCGGCACCATATGGAAAAACTGCGACTGCAAGGAGCGTTTTTCCATGATGAAAAGACTGATCGCATCGGTGCTGTCCATCGTCCTGACCGCGCTTGGCGCCTTGGCCGCCGCGCCGGCCGCCGTCCATGCACAGCCCGCGGACACCGACGTTTACACGGTCAAGCCGGGAGACACCCTGTGGATCATCTCGCTGAAATATCAGGTCGGCCTGAGCGAAATCATCGCCGCAAACCCGCAGATCAAGGATCCGCACTGGATCTACCCCGGGGACAAGGTGACCGTGCCGCTTCTGAGCGGCGTCAAGTCGATTGAGGCGCAGGTCGTCGAGCTCGTCAACCAGCAGCGGGCCAAGAACGGGCTGAAGCCGCTCAAGCTGAACTGGGAACTGTCGCGCGTCGCCCGTTACAAGAGCGAGGACATGCGGGACAGAAGATATTTCTCCCACAACTCGCCGACTTACGGCAGTCCGTTCGATATGATGAAGGCGTTCGGCATCCGCTACAGCGCCGCCGCCGAGAATATCGCAGCGGGCCAGAAAACCGCACAGGCGGTCATGAACAGCTGGATGAACAGCCCGGGTCACCGCAGCAACATTCTGAGCGCAAGCTACACCGAGATCGGCGTTGGCTACGCGTCGGGCGGCAGCTACGGCCACTACTGGACCCAGATGTTCATCAAGCCGCGTTGAACCGAAAACGGCTGGACACACACGACGGCTGATCGGGATTCCTTCCGATCGGCCGTTTTTTTTTTCGCCTTTACAAAATCTTCTCATCCCGTTGACGCTGCGGCGACATTTCCCCGTTACGATAGGGCATATCCGGATATGACCAACCAAGCGGGAGGAGAGGAAAACATGCGACTGGTGCTGATGGGCGATCTGCATTATCACAACGTCGACGGGTCGATCCCCGGCTGGCGCGACGCGCGGGACCGGTTCTACGGTTCGCTGCTCGGGAAGTTTCTGGACATCGAAGCCGACTGGCACATCTCGCTCGGCGACCTGACGAATTTCGGCACGCCGGCCGAGCTGGAAGGCGTGTTCAGCCTGATTCGCCGGAGGGACAGGCGGTTCGTCCATGTGCTCGGCAATCACGACCTGTACGCCATGCCGCGCGATTTCGTATTGCGCGCAAACGGCGGTCAGCGCTACCACGCGGTCGAGACCGGCGAGGCCGTGCTCGCGTTCCTCGATACGGCGCGGGAACAGGATCGGCGGGACTGGAGCGGCCATGTTGATGAAGCGCAGCTCGCGTGGCTGGAATCGGTCGTCCGGGCGTCCGGCACAAGGCCGCTGCTCGTGTTCGCGCATCACCCGGTTTACAATACGACGGCGAGGTCGACGGAACCGAAAGGCTCCATTGTGCCCGAGATCGACATCCGCGCCATCCTCGGCATGAAGCGCGGCGTCGGTGTCTATTTCAACGGGCATACGCACGCCGAGTCGATCGTCCGGGAAGACAACTGGACGTTCGTGCAGCTCGCCGCCTGTCTCGATGTGCCTTCGTTCCGGCTTGTCACGGTGGAAGCGGACGAGATCCGCATCGACGCGGTCGATCTCGATGACGATTCGCTCATCGCGGATGCGCGGTTTCTGCATCGGTACATGCCGCATTTCGCGCCCCGCGAAGACGCCCGCGGCGGTGAGGCGGACCGGACGGCCCGCGTCGGGATCGCGCCGGCTCCGAGCCTTTGAGCGGAAGGACATGATGACCCGGATGGGAGGGTGGAGAAATGAACCGGAGATGGATGGCCGTCTTGCTGGCGGTTTCGTTGACGGTTGTGCTCGCGGCCTGCGGCGGCGGCGGAAGCGGAGAAGGCAGCGCCGGCGGTACGCAGGCTTCCGGAGCGAAAAGCCAAGGAGGCGCCGCGGATAACGACAAGGACAAGATCGTCATCCGCTATTGGTACGCGTTCGGCGACAAGATCGAGGAAGCGAAGCAGGAGCTGGTTCGCAGGTTCAACGAGTCGCAGGACCGGATCGAAGTGATCGCCGAACATCAGGGCAACTACGATGACCTGCACGCCAAGGTGCAGGCGGCGTTCGCGGCGGGCAACGCGCCCGCGGTCACCGACCTCGAGATCGCGTCGACCGGAATGTTCGCCCGTTCCGGCATGCTGCTTGAACTGACCCCGTACGCGGAGAGGGACGCGGAAGCGCTCAAGCTCGACGATTTCAATCCGGGGCTGATGGGCAACGCTTATGTCGACGCCAAACTGTACGGCCTGCCGTTCATGCGCAGCACGCCGATCATGTACAAGAACGTGACGATGCTGAAGGAAGCCGGGCTCGATCCCGAAGGACCGCGCAACTGGGAGGAATTGGAGCAATATGCCCGCGTGCTGAAGGAGAAAGGCAAGTACGCCATGACCGTGCCGGTCGATATCTGGTTCTATGAAGCGCTCGTCTTCCAGAGCGGCGGCCGGATTCTGTCCGAAGACGGCAAGAAGGCGCTGTTCAACTCGCCCGAAGGCGTCGAACCGGTCGCGTTCTGGAAGCGTCTCGCCGAAGAAGGCCTGATCAAGATTCCGGTCGGCGACGATGCGGGCGCCGCGGCGGACAAAGACTGGGCGAACCAGATCTCGGCCCTGCGCTTCGCTTCGACGGCTGGCGTGTCGGCCGCCATCGAGATCGCGGAAGGCAACGGCTTCGAGATGTCGACGTCCTTCATGCCGGCGAACCGCGACTACGGCGTCCCGACGGGCGGCTGCCAGCTCGTCATCACGTCGAAGCTGACGGACGAAGAGAAGGAAGCGGCGTGGGAATTCATCAAATTCATGACGACGACGGAAAGCACGATCTACCAGCACAAGCATGTCGGCTATCTGCCGACCCGGCTGTCGGCGCTCGAAACCGACGAGCTGAAGGCGCATTTCGCCGAATATCCGCAATACAAAGTCGCGGTCGATCAGCTCGCGTACGCCAATCCGCGGCCGATGGAGAACGCGTATCCGGAGATCGTGATGCTCATCAAGAACGCCATCGAGAAAGCGATTCTCAATCCGAAAGTGTCGCCGCAGGAAGCGATGGACGAAGCAGCCGCGAAAGCGGACAAACTGCTCGCGAAATGACAAGGAGGAGACCATGGCCCGCATCGAACTGATCGACGTCGTGAAGCGATTCAAAGGGGAGACCGTCATTCCGAATCTGAATCTGACGATCCGCGAAGGCTCGTTCACGGTGCTGGTCGGCCCGTCGGGCTGCGGCAAATCGACGACGCTGCGCATGATCGCCGGACTCGAGCGGCAGACGTCCGGCGACATCCGGATTGACGGAGAGCTCGTCAATGACACGGAACCCGGCAAGCGCGACGTGGCGATGGTGTTCCAGAATTACGCGCTCTATCCGAACATGACCGTCCGCGGCAACATTGAATTCGGCCTGAAGAACCGCGGGGTGCCCAAGCGGGAGCGCGAACGGCTCATACGCGACATCTGCGAGATCGCCGGCCTGACGCCGTACCTCGACAAGAAGCCGCAGAGCCTGTCCGGCGGACAGCGGCAGCGCGTCGCCCTCGCACGCGCGATGGTGAAAAATCCGAAGGTGTTCATTCTCGACGAGCCGCTCTCGAATCTGGACGCGAAGCTGCGCGGCCAGATGCGCACCGAGCTGATCGAGCTGCACAAGCGGCTGGGCACCACCTTCGTCTACGTCACGCACGACCAGGTGGAAGCGATGTCGATGGGCGACCGGATCGTCGTGATGAACAAGGGCGAGGTGATGCAAGCGGCCCCGCCGATGGTGCTCTACGAAGATCCGGACAACCTGTTCACCGCCCAGTTCATCGGTACGCCGCCGATGAACGTGCTGCCTGCGTCCCGCCTGCCGGGCCTCCGGACGGAAGGGGAGGGGCACGCCGAATTCGTGGGCTTTCGCCCCGAACACGCCTTGCTCTCGCCCGAGACGGCGGAACTTACGCGGGAAGGCCTGGTGATCGCAGGCCAAATCGCAACCCGGGAAAGCCTCGGCGCCGAGCAGGTGTACAAGCTGCGCTGCGAAGCCGGATCGTTCTTCGTGAAGTCGTTTCTGAACCCGTATGTCGGCGGCGACTTCGCCCTGGCCGTCGTGCCTTTCGAGCGGTTGTACTTCTTCGACCGGGACGGCAACCGGCTGCGCAGGCTGCGAGCGGTCCGGCCGCAGCTAGCGGCGGCGGGGGTGTGACGGCATGCCGTCCATCCTGAACCGGCTGCGCCCCTATGCGATGGTCGCGCCCGCGCTCGTCGTGTTCTCCCTGTTCTATCTGTATCCGATCGGATACATGATCCATCTCAGCTTTCATGAGTGGAACTTCATCAGTCCGGTGAAAACCTACGTCGGGCTGAACAATTACCGGGAGATGCTGGCGGACGACACCTTCCTCCAGGTGCTGCGGAATTCGGCGCTCTACACGGTCATGACGGTGCTGCTGGCGACCGGCACCGCGCTGCCGCTCGCGATCTGGTTGAACCGGAAAAGCGCGTTTCACGCCTTCGTGCAGGGCGCGATCTTCTCGCCGCACATTATCTCGCTCGTCTCGATCTCGCTCCTGTGGAGCTGGCTGATGGACCCCGAATACGGGTTGCTGAACGGCCTGCTCCACCTGTTCGGCATCAGTCCGCTCAAGTGGCTGAACGATCCCGGCACGGCGCTGGTGTCGCTCGTCATCGTCGCGGTATGGAAGAGCCTCGGTTACAATACGCTCGTCTTCATCGCCGGCCTGCAGAGCATCCCGCCGGAGCTGCTCGAAGCGGCGGCGCTCGACCGGTCGAAGCCTTGGACGACGTTCCGGCGTCTCATCCTGCCGATGCTGTCGCCGACGCTGTTTTTCCTCGTCATCATCAACCTGATCGGCTCGTTTCAGGTGTTCGAGACGATCGCGATCATGACGCAGGGAGGACCGATCAATTCGACGAACACGCTGGTTTACTACATTTACGAATACGGATTCCGGTTCTTCAAGATCGGATACGCTTCGGCGGCGGGCGTCATCCTGCTCATCATCGTCGGCACGCTGACGTTGATCTATTTCCGTTTGCTGTCGCGCCGCGTCCATTACCGCTAACGCCGGGAGGGGAATCCGCATGTCCATGAATGACGCCGGAAGAAGATCGGCCATCGGCCAGGCGGCCGGCGTGCGGCGGCCGCTCGCCGTACGCCGCATCCGCGCCGTCCTGGAAGCGATGCTGTTCGCGGCGAACCGGGCCTGCATGCTGCTGCTCGTCTGCGCCTTCGCGCTGCCGTTCGCCTGGATGCTCTCGACTTCGCTGAAGACGCTGCCCGAGACGATGATTTTCCCTCCGGAATGGATTCCGGCCGAGCCGGTCTGGAGCAACTACGCCGTTGCATGGAACTCGGGCCCGTTTCTCACTTATCTGTTGAACAGCTTCATCGTCTCCGTCGGCATCCTGATCCTGCAGATGCTGACGATCATTCCGGCCGCCTACGCCTTCGCCCGGTTCCGGTTCCCGGGCAAGGGGCTGCTGTTCGGGCTCGTCATGGCGACGCTCATGATCCCGGCGCAGCTCATCTTCCTGCCGGTGTACCTGATGCTGAGCGACTGGAAGCTGCTCAATACGCATCTGGCGCTCATTCTGCCTTTCGCCTCCAGCGCCTTCGGCATTTTCCTGCTGCGCCAATCGTTCATGCAGACGGCCGAGGAACTGATCGAGGCGGCCCGTCTGGACAACGCGCCGGAATGGAAGATCATGCTGCGCATCATGGCGCCGCTCGCCAGACCCGTGCTCGTCACCTTCGCGCTGTTCAGCTTCATTACGCACTGGAACGATTATTTCTGGCCGCTCGTCATGACGACGAACGAATCGGCGCGCACGCTGCCGCTCGGCATCGCGAAGATCCGCGAGACGGAAGGGACGGCGACCTGGAACGTGCTGATGGCCGCCAACGTCATGCTGGCCGTTCCGGTGCTGCTCGCGTTCTTCGCGGCGCAGCGCCAGATCATCCGGGCGTTCGTATACAGCGGCGTCAAATGAACGGCGTTTCACATGAATACCGCTTCATTCGGCACGACGGTCGGCCAAGGTTAGACAGACCGGAAAGCGGGACCGCCGCCCATGCGCGGCGGTCCATTTCATTTCGACAAAGGTTCACCGAAACGGCGCGCGGCGTTATGACAAGCTTCTCGGCGGACAACGGATACAATGGGAAGTGCATTTGGACATCGAACATCATGGTCAAGGCCTGACGGCCGCCCGGCCATCCGCCGAAGCGGCCGCAATTCGGACCGAGAGGTGATGGGAATGTCAGCCGCAGCCGGCCGTTTGTTCCGAATCGTATGGATAGCGCTTGTCGCCGCATTGGGCGTGACCGCCGCCTGGCCCGACGCTCCCGGTGCGGATAACGGCGCCGCGTACCAATCGCGGGCGTTTGCCCGGGAACTCCAGGGCGCCGTGCATGAAACGTTGCCCGTACCGCCGGTCAGCGAACCGGTTGTGCAATATGGATGGCTTGACGCTTCGCCACAAGCCGTCGCCCCGGCACCTTCTTCCGCCGTGCGCGATAATGAAACCACAGCCCTTCATGATACGGCAGCTTCACACGATCCGAAACCTTCGCCCCAACCGGAGATCGCGGCAGAAACGGATTCCGGCCGGACGCCGGAATCTTTCACGGAGCCGGAGTCCGCGCCATCGCCGCAAATCCCGCAGCCGTCCGAACCCCCGCAAGATCAGCCGGTTTCGTACGTCGTGACCGCGTATTATTTGAACGTGCGCGCCGAGCCCGACAAACATTCGCCGATCCGGGATCTGCTCAAACAAGGCGATCGGGTGAAGGTCGTCGGCAAGACGGAGAACGGCTGGCTGGCGCTCGAAGACGGCACCTACATCCACGGCGCGTATGCGGAGCCTGCCGACCCGGAGCCCGAGCAGGTGAAGAACGCCGCCCGCGAAGTGGCCATCGCGTCGGCATCGCCGTCCGTCCGCGCCGAGCATGCGATCTACAAGCCCGAACCGTCCGACGACAGCGCCGGTCCCGCGCCGCTGACCAAAAAAGTGAAGTCTTCCTCCGGCATGACGGAGCAAGACATCGCGAAACTGCTGGAAGGAACGGCGCTTGAAGGGCACGGACTGGAAAAAGCGATCCTTGAAATCGAAATCGAACACGGCATCAACGCCCTGTTCACGATCGCCGTCATGAAGCTGGAAAGCGGCAACGGGAAGAGCAAGCTGGCGCGCGAGAAGAACAACCTGTTCGGGCTGAACGCGACCGGCGGAAGCAGCAAGAAAGCGTACAGCTTCGAAACGAAGAGCGACAGCGTCTACAAATTCGGATCGCTCATCGCGAAAAGCTACATCGCCAAAGGCTATTCGACGATCGAGAAAGTGGGGAAGAAATATTGTCCCGCCAACCCGAAATGGGCGTCCCTCGTCGTGTCGATCATGAAGCGCGATCATCGCAAATTGAGCAAAGCGGTGTGACCGACAGGCGGTAATGCCGGATTTCCGCAATGACGGGGGAAGTTGGACAGCTTTATCGGGATGTGGTAATATGAACGCGTGTTTACATGAATTCATGGCAGAGCAGAGGGGTGCGGCAAGATGAAATACCGGAAATTGGGCAGATCGGGGCTGAAGGTGAGCGAAATCAGCTTCGGCAGCTGGATGACATACGGCCATACGGTCGACGGCAACATCGGCGAACAGCTGATTGAAAAAGCGTTCGAGCTCGGCATCAACTTCATCGACACGGCGAACGTCTACGAACGGGGCGAAGCGGAGAAGCTCCTGGGCAACATTCTGCCGCGGTACCCGCGCGAATCGTACGTGCTTGCGACGAAGGCGTTCTTCCCGATGGGCGACGGGCCGAATGACCGCGGGCTGTCCCGCAAGCATGTGTTCGAGCAGGTGCACGCCAGCCTGAAGCGGCTGAAACAGGATTACGTCGACATCCTGTACTGCCACCGCTACGATCCGGAAACGCCGGTCGAAGAGACGCTGCGCACGATCGACGACCTGATCCGCCAGGGCAAAGTGCTCTATGCCGGCGTCAGCGAATGGTCGGCGGCGCAGATCGAGGAAGCGATGCGGATCGCGGACAAGTATCTGCTTGACCGGATCGTCGTCAACCAGCCGCAATACAACATGTTCTACCGGAAAATCGAGGCGGAGGTCATTCCGGTCAGCGGGAAGTACGGCGTGGCGCAGGTCGTCTATTCGCCGCTTGCGCAAGGCGTGCTGACGGGCAAATACCGGCTCGGCAGCGAACTGCCGAAGGACAGCCGCGCCGCCGATCCGAAGACGAACATGTGGATCAAAAACTTCCTGACGGAAGCGCATCTGCGGAAGGTCGACCAGCTTGACGCGGTGGCGAAGGAGCTCGGCCTGTCGCTCGGCACGCTTGCGCTCGCCTGGGTGCTGCGCCAGGACATCGTCGCCAGCGCGCTGGTCGGCGCGACGAAGCCGTCGCAGCTCGAAGAGAACGCGAAGGCGTCGGGCGTCGTGCTCCCGCAGGAAGCGCTCGACCGGATCGAGGCCATCCTCAGCGAATAAAAAAGGACAGGCACGCAGCCGTTTCCAACGGCCGCATGCCTGTTTCATTTTTTAATGGGAATCCGCCTTGTCTTCCTTGAGCCAGCCGATCAATTCGAACGCCTTGAACAGGAGCGACAGCAGAATGGCGGCGACCGTCGCGAGCGCCATGCCCTTCAGCTCGAGATGGCCCCATTTGAACGTCGCGCCGCTGATGCCGAGGACGAGGACGACGGTCGTCAGCACGATGTTCGACGGCTTGGCGTAGTTGACTTTCGTCTCCACCAGCATCCGGATGCCGGCGGACGCGATGACGCCGAACAGCATGAGGGAAGCGCCGCCGATGACGGCTTCGGGAATCGAGGCGATCAGCGCCGACAGCTTGCCGAAGAACGACATGACGATGGCGATGACGGCCGCGCCGCCGATCACCCAGACGGAATAGACGCGCGTGATCGCCATGACGCCGATGTTCTCGCCGTAGGTCGTGTTCGGCGTCGATCCGACGAAGCCGGACAGCATCGTCGACAAGCCGTTGCCGAGCAGCGAGCGGTGCAGACCCGGATCCCGGGACAGATCCTTGCCGACCATGTTGCCCGTCACGATGAGGTGGCCGATATGCTCGGCGATGACGACCAGCGCCGCGGGCGCGATGATCAGGATGACCGACCATTCGAAGCGCGGCGTCGTGAACTCGGGGATGGCGAACGCCGACGCCTGGCTGACGGTGTCAAATTCGACAAGTCCCTGTGACCAGGCGACCAGATAGCCGACGATGAAGCCGACAAGAATCGGGATGATCCGCAGGAAACCTTTGAACAGCACGGATCCGAGCAGAATGACAAGCAGCGTGACGACGGAGACGAGCATCTTCTTCGGATCGGGCGACCATGACGCATCCGCTCCGTCCGGCGCGATCCATTCGGCCATGCGCGCGGCGACCGGAATCAATTCAAGTCCGATGACCGCGACGATCGCGCCCATGGCGGCCGGGGGAAACACGACATCAAGCCATTTCGTGCCGATGCGTCCGATCAGCAGCGCCACCGCCGTGAAGATCGCGCCGACGACGACAAACCCGCCGAGCACCTCGGAGTAGCCGGCGCCCCGCTCGAGCAAGAGGAACGTTACGGGCGAAATGAAGGCGAAGCTGGACCCGAGGTAGGCCGGTATCCGCCCCTTGCAGATCAGCAGGTAGAGCAGCGTGCCGATCCCGTTCATCAGCAGCACCGTCGCGGGGTCGACGCCGAAGATGATCGGCACGAGCACGGTGGAGCCGAACATGGCGAACAGATGCTGCAGGCTGAGCAGCACACCCGGACCGAAGCCGGGCCGTTCATGGACTTGCAAGGCAGGTTGCATGGGTGTCCTCCAGTCTTGAAGAATTTGTCGAAAAACCAAACCGACTCATTATACCATCCGCCATTAGCACATGCCAGACGTAAAATGAAAACGGCTTCTGAATGCCGGGAGGACAGCGGTCCTTTCTTGAGAAAATGGAAGAAAAAAGGAGATACAACCCCCGTCAGCAGCCAGAAATCGCCATACCGGGCGCATATCCCGCTTGATCGGATTGCAACAGCCGTTTTACCCTGATATTAGCAGTCAATGCAATCGAGTGCTAACAACACTCATCTCCATGAACGTTCCCTAATCTGAACCGTTTCTTCCCGGGACGCTCGTATCGTCGGGCTGTCAGCCGCGGGAAAACATTTGGATCAGCGGGCGTTCTTCTTTTTTCCCAAAAATACCAAGCGTGTCGGGAGGGATTGGAAGCATGAAGGCATTGTTGCTCGCTGGAGGTTTCGGTACACGCATGAGACCGCTCACCGAGCGGCTTCCGAAACCGATGGCACCGGTCGGCAATCGGCCCTGGCTCGAACATCTGATTGCCGGACTCAAGGAACAGGGAATCCGCGAAATTGTGATCGCCGTCAAGCATTATCCGGAACGGATCATCGATTATTTCGGCGACGGCCGAAAGCTTGGCGTCGACATCCGCTATACGCACGAACCGGTGCCGCTCGGAACGGCCGGCGCCGTGAAAAATGCCGAAGCGCTGCTCGGCAGCCGCTTCGTCGTCATCAATGCCGACATCGTGCACCGCGCGGACATCCGCGCGCTGGTCGAAACGCATGAGCGAAGCGGCGCGATGGTGACGATCGGCCTGGTCGAAGTGGCGGACCCGTCGCAGTTCGGCGTCGTCGAACAGTCGGCAGACGGGCGGATCGTCCGCTTCGTGGAGAAGCCTCCGCGGGGCGAGGCGCCGTCGAACCGTATCAATGCCGGCATCTACATCATGGAGCGCGATGTCCTGCAAGCTATCCCCGCGGGGCGTGAAGTGTCGATCGAGCGTGAAACGTTCCCGTCGCTCATCGCGGCCGGGCATCGCGTGCAGGGAGCCGATGTCAGCGGATACTGGATGGACATGGGCACCAGCGATCGGTACCGCCGCATCCACTGGGATCTGCTCGACGGAAAGCTTGAGCTCGAACTTCCGGGCAGAGAGCTCGGGCGCGGCATCCGGATCGGCGAAGATACCGAAATCGCACAGGGCGCGATGCTCGTGCCGCCAGTGCTCGTCGGCAGCCGGGTGACGATCGGCGAGCGCGCCGTCGTCGGACCCTATGCCGTGATCGGCGACGACTGCGTCATCGGACGCGGCGCACGGGTTACCCATTCCATCCTGTGGGACCGCTGCACGGCGGCCGAAGCGGCGCAGCTGAACCGCTGCATTGTCGGCAGCGGGCTCAAGATCGACCCGCGGCACCTGCTGCATGAAGCCGTCGTAAACGTCATTCCGGAGGCCGAGACGATATGACGAGGATCGCTTATATTGGCACCTATGTACCGAGACGATGCGGCATTGCGACCTACACCCATCATCTCCGGCAAGCCGTGAACGCGGCTTCCGGAGGGAAGGGAAGCGACCTCGTGATCGCCCTCACGAACATCCCGGATGAGCATACATACGGGAGAGGCGTCCACCCGCTGCCGAAAGACGAACGGTCCGAATACCGCCGGGCGGCGGAGCGGATCAGAGCGTTCGGCGCCGATCTCGTCTCGCTTCAGCATGAATTCGGGATCTTCGGCGGCGAAGCCGGCGAGTACGTGCTGGACTTGCTGGAATCGCTGAAGCGAATGGACATCCCGGTCGTCACGACGTTCCACACCGTGTTCGAACGGCCTGAAGAACCGTACCGCGCCGTGCAACAGCGCATCGCGGAATTGAGCGACCGGATCATCGTCATGACCCGAACGGCCGTCCGCTACGTCGCCGAAGCGTTCGGCGTGCCCCGCGAACGCATAACATATATTCCGCACGGCACGCCGCAGCCTCCTCGGGACGCCCGCCGCAAGCTCAGGGAACGGCTCGGCTGGAACGACCGCAAAGTCGTCATGAGCTTCGGCCTCCTGGGCAGAGGCAAGGGGCTCGAAACCGTCATCCGGGCGCTGCCGAAGCTCGCCGGCCGCGCGCCCGACGTGCTGTATGCCATCGTCGGGCAGACGCACCCGGAAGTGCTGAAACTTGAAGGCGAATCCTATCGCGGCGAGCTGCGCGCCCTTGCCGCCGAACTCGGCGTCGAACGCCATCTGCTCATGATCGACCGTTACATGGATGAGAACGAACTGGCCGAAATTCTGACTGCCTGCGACGTGTACGTCACCCCGTATCCGGGCATGCAGCAGATCACATCCGGCACGCTGGCTTACGCCGTCGGACTCGGCCGGCCGGTGCTGAGCACGCCGTATGTCTATGCGCGGGATCTGCTGGCGGATTGCCCGGAGCTCCTCGTGCCGGCTTCCGATGCCGACGCCTGGGCCGAAGCGCTGGCGGAGCTGCTCGGTTCGGCCGAAACGCTCGAACGGATCGAACGGCGGATCGCCCGGATCGGCGCGGAAATGCACTGGCCGGTCGTCGGACGCGCGCATCTGGAGCTGTTCCGGCGCGAGAGCCGCGTCGCGGACGTGACGGCCTCGACGGCGGAGGGTTGACCCATGACGGCGAATCTGACGATGGAGAAGCCGACACAGCAGATCCGATTCCGGCATCTGAGGCGGCTGACCGACGACACCGGTCTCCTCGAACATGCCATCGGGCGAATTCCGCGGCGTGCGGAAGGCTATACGACGGACGACAACGCGCGGGCGCTGTGGGCGTGCATCGAGTGGATCGATCTGGATGCCGGACTGGCCGAAGCGGAGGGGCTGCCGGAACTGGCGGAACGATACGCCGGTTTCCTGTACTGGGCCCGCAAGCCGGACGGCCGGTTCCACAACAATTATGATTACGAGCGCCGGCCCGAATCGGAATATCCATCGGACGATTGCCTCGGACGGACGATCTGGGCGCTCGCCCGGACGATCTCCGTTCCGTTCGGCAAGCGGCTCGCGCCGGCGGTGCCCGATCTGCTGGCGCATGCGTTTCCCGCGGCCCGTACGATGACCATGCCGCGCGGCTGGGCCTATGCGCTTGCGGCCTGCGCCTTGCTGGAGCGCAGCGGCGGCGCATCCGAGCGGCGGGACGATGCGCCTCTGCCGTTCGCCGGAGAGCGGGTGCGGTCGCTGGCCGCCGAACTGAAGAGCCGGCTTCTGGACAAATACCGCCGCGAGGCGGGACCGGGATGGCACTGGTTCGAGCCGGTCATGACGTACAGCAACGGACTGCTGCCCTGGGCGCTGTTCGAAGCCCATGCCGCATTCGGCTGGGGCGACGCGCTGGCCGCCGCCCGCGACACGTTCCGCTTCCTGGCCGAGCGGATGGCGGCGCCGTCAGGGGCGATCCGTCCGATCGGCAACCGGGGATGGGGAACGAGGGAAGGCACGGCCCGATGGGATCAACAGCCGATTGAAGCGTTCAAGCTCGCGCTGGCCGCCGAAGCCGGATACCGGGTGACGGGGGAACGGGAGTACCGGGAGACCGCGCTCGCATGCCGGGCGTGGTTCCACGGCCGGAACGACTGCGGCGCGGCGATCGCCGACCCCGCGGACGGCTCTTGCTGCGACGGGCTCACGCCCGACGGGCCGAACGCGAACCGCGGCGCCGAATCCACCATCGCGTATCTGCTCACGGAAGCGGTCGTCCGGCGGTTGGGCGGCGCGGAGAACGGGCAATGCGGCAGCGCGGTTCAGTCGCGAAGCATCAGATAGATGGCGAGCGGCAGGAAGCAGCCGGACAGCAGCGCGATGCCGAGTCCGGCTGCCGCATTGCCGCCGCGCCAGCTCCGCCAGGCCTGCGCGAGCGAATAGCCGGTCAGGCCGAGCGCGATGAGGAACATCAAGCCCCCCAGTTCAGTCACCCCCTTTGACCGTTTCACTGTACGGCGTCCGCTGTTTGCCGAAGTTTTCGATCCGCAGATCAACCTTGACCTTCACATTCGCCTTCCTGTAATGTCTGGCCCAACCGTAGGCCTGATAGGCCGGCATGGTCATGAATTGCTTTCGCGCGATCAATTCCCACTCGAACAGATCCCCCTGGAATTTGCGCTGGGACAGCCGGATGACGTCAAGCGCCTCTTGCTCGATCTCTTCCTTCAAATGCCGTTCAAGCAGTATCTGCTTCTCCGTATCCGTCGCGTACGGCTGCAGACTGGTGAACGAGAGAATCTGGGCGCGCAGCGGAATCGTCACGTGGATGTCCGGTCTTTCTTTGGCGAGATTCAGCCGGACCTTCGTCCCGCCGTTCTTGAACAGCCGCACGGTGACCATCGCCCGTTCATCCAGCGGGTCGGGGAACGACGTAATGAACGCGTCGATGTTCGACTTGTGGCGCAGCATTTGCGCCCAGCGCATCTGCTGCCCGGTCAGCGTGCCGATCATGCGGCCGTTCCGAAAGACGGCCGCCCCCATCATCTGGACCGGATCGCCCGAATGTTTCGGCACCTCGCCGGCCAGATAGTCGTCTTTGCGCGAGACGCGGTAATTTTTCGGATCGGCCGTCGCATAGATGGCGAGAAACATCGAGTCGACGACCTGCTGCTGCAAATATTGGTTGAATGTCGAGAACGGCACAAATCCCGTCTCCTGCCAGCGCTGCTGCATCAGTTCGAAATATTTGTGCGGCCGCGTCTCGAGGCGCGGGCGGTTCTTCTGGATGAAGTCGTACGCCTTCTCCCGGCTCACGATCAGCGCCACTTCGCGCCGCAGCTCCGGATCGCGGATCGCGGCGCCCGCAATGTGGGGGAACGCCTCGTCTCGCGCAAGCGCCTCGTGAACGATCATCGTCTTCAGATGCGCGAAGTTGATCGTCCGGGTGACGACGGAATTGGCCAGTTCCTTCGCGGACAGGATGTCCGGCGACGTGAAGCGGACCGTGTCGCTGGGCGGCTCGCCTTCCGCCGTGCCGATATCGCTGGAACCGATCTGCGGGTTCGCGATCTGGAACGTCACCTCGACCGTGTTCCCCGGCCCTTTGTCGAGCCCGACGACGACGACGAACGCTTGCTCTTCGAGTTCGAGATGATCCCAGCATCCGGCGACGAGAAACAATGGCAGAATCAGCGCAAGCTTAAGTTTTCGCATGGCGTCTCCTCCAGTTCCAGTCCAGCAGCCAGATGACGAAAGGCAGCGCGCCGTACAGAACCGTGCTGTAACTGATGAGCAGTTCCCAGTAGCTCCGGACTTGCTCGGTATTGCCGGGAATGAGTCCGATGAAGACGACCAGCCCGGCCATCGGCAACTGCAGATTCTGAAACCGGTTCATGCGCAGCGCATGGCCGAAAAGATAGGCGAGCAGGTAAATATAGAACGCGAAATAGATCACGGAAATGACGAGCCAGAAGCCGATAAAGAGGGATTCCGCGTGCGTGAACACCCTGCCGAACGACGTGTTCTTCGTGAGCTGCTGGAATGGATAGGCGATATGGATGATCTCCGGATAATCGAACACGGAGAGGTAGACGGCCATCAGGAATGAGATTTTCAAGCTGGAGACGATGAACCCGACGGCCGATCCGATCCGGAACGCCTTGAACGTCGTGACCTGCGGCACAAGCGCGGTGGCCAGAATGATCTCGCCGAACATCGCGCTGTGCATGAATCCGGTTCGCACGATTGCCAACACGCCCGGTCCCGCCCACGGATAAAGGCGCATCCAGTCAATGTCCTGCCACATGATGGCGATCAGCAGGAAGATCGCCCCTTCAATCAGGAAAATCAGCACCCAGGAGATTCTCGCGATCGCCGCGAACCCGCGGGATGCAACGTAGAATGCCGCCGCCATCAGCATGAGGTACAGCGCGTAGAGCGGTGACTGTTGGTAGACCATGACATTGATGATGTCAACATATCCCCGGCTGGTCACCGCCGTCATGAGCAGGGCGGCGGCGAACAGCAGGAGACAGATCAGCCCCCCGCCGAACTTGCCGCCGACGGTGAACACGATCTCCGGCAGGCCTTGTCCGGCCCGGCGTTTCAGCACGGACATGAGCACGACGTATGCGACCAGCATGAAAGCAAGGGAGAGCAGCGGAATCATCCATCCGGCCGTCTGTCCCGATTCGAACAGAATCGTCGTCGTGATGTCCGACAGCTTCATCCCGACCGCGATCAGGAAGATGGACGTAAATTCGCGGCCGCCGACTTTCTCTTGCATGGATGTGTTCATCGTTTCTTGATCCTCTCCGGTCTCCGCACGGAATCCTGCGGATTGAGATTAAGCGGGCGCATCCGCTCCTTGTGCACCGGCATCCGCAGAATCATGTCGGCCGACGAACGGTAATGCGGCGTCAGCGGCGACAGAAACGGCACGCCATAGCTGGAGTACGTGGTCAGATAGGCCAGCAAACAGGCGATGACGAGCGCAATGCCGAAAAAGCCCAGAAACGAGCCCACGAAGAGCAGAATGAAACGCGTGATCCGGACAGCGAAGTTCAGGCTGGGCTCCGGTATGGTGAACGATGAAATGCCGGTCATCGCCACGATGACGACAAGAATCGGGCTGATGATGTTCGCCTCGACGGCGGCTTGGCCGAGAATGAGAGCGCCGACGATGCCGATCGTCGGACCGATGACGGTCGGCACGCGAATCGCCGCTTCCCGCACCAGTTCGAACGCGAATTCCATCAGCAGCACTTCGAGCAGGGCGGGGAACGGGACTTTTTCTCTTGTCGCCGCGATGGCGAGGAGCAGGTCGGTCGGAATCATTTCTTCATGGAACGTCGCGACCGCGATATACACGGACGGCGTCATGACGGCGACGAACAGGGCCAAAAGCCGGATGATGCGCATGAAGTTGCTGTACGCCCAGCGCATGTAATGATCTTCCGCCGAGTGCAACAAGGACCAGATTGTGATCGGCAAAACCAGGGCCGCCGGCGAGTTCTCCATGAGCAGAATGACATGGCCTTCAAGCAGGAAAGCGGACGCCCGGTCCGGACGCTCCGTGTTGAGCGAACTCGGCACGAGCGAATACGGATGATCGTCGAGATATTGTTCAAGCATCGGCAGGGTCAGGACGGCGTCCGTCCGGACCGCCCGGATACGCTGTTTGATGGAATCCACGATGTTCGGGTCCGCCAGATCCTTCACATACATGATCGTCACTTCGCTCACCGAACGGTCGCCGACGGTGAGCGTCTCCGCAACCAGATGGCGGTCCCGCAAATATTTGCGGACGAGCGAACGGTTGATGGCCGCCGATTCGGTGAACGCTTCTTTCGGCCCGCGGATGACGTGTTCGACGATCGGCTCCGACACCTGGCGCGTTTCGAAACCGCGCGTTTCGAACTTCAGGGCCTGGTTTACGCCTTCGACCAGGACGATCGTCCATCCGTTCAGCAATCCTTCGTTGATCGCATCGAAGGTGCATGCCGTCTTGCCGGTGCGGTGCGTGACGATCTCCAGCCGCACGGCGTCGAGCGGATTGCCGTTCTTGAAGGAGGTGTTCGTCCGTTCGATGAGCGGCTCGATGATCCGTTTTTCGATCTCGTTGACATCCGCCGTGCCTTCCAGATACAGCACGGCGGCATCGCATTTCAACGACGCGACAACCAGATTGCGGATGATGAGCGCCTCGTTGGACGGGTAGGCGAAGTCCCGCTTGATCCGGTCCAGATTGGCCGAAAGCCGGGTCGAGAGTTCCGTCTTCCCATCCGTCTGCGTCGTCATGCCATTCCCTCCAGTTCCCGCGATGCCTGTCACTTTAGTGTTGGCCTTTCGATGGAGCAAATATGTAATTGCTGTGTGATCTTGCTTTTTTCTGTTACAATGGTTTCTGCTACAATGACGGCAAACGCGCCCGGACCCAAGGAGGCGGCATGGCATTGGCGGATTTGAAAACGCTTTACCGCAACCTGCGCATCAAATACAAGCTGCTTGTGCTCATCTCCGCGGTCATCGCGACGTTCGGCATTCTGATCGTCGTCGTCCAGCAGTACGCGTTCGAGGTTTACGACCGCGAGATCTACGAGCAGTCCTCCGCCGCATTGAACCAGACGGCGGCGGCGATCGAGAACGAGCTGCGCAAGGTGCAGCAGCAGTCGTACCGGATGGCGATCGACGAAGTCATCCAGGAACAGCTCAGGAAGATCAAGGATGCCGGCAGCGATTACGACCGCTACCTGGCGTCGTACCAGATCCGGGAGCGGATCGTCCTGCTGGGCGGGCTGGACAACCACGTCCGCTCGGTGCAGCTGATCGACGCGCACGGCGGGGAATATTCGGTGGGCAAGGCGCCCGTATCCTATACGGCCGGCCGGATCCGGCTGCTGGAGAGGGAAACCTCGCTCACACAGGGCGGCAACACGTGGATTGAACCGGATGAGGAAGACGGCGCGCTGGCCGCCGCCCGGCTCATCCGCTCGTACGAGCAGCTCAGCCTGGAAAGTCTCGGCGTTCTGGCGATCCGGATCGACATGCACCGGCTGACCGCCGATGTGGCGGGCGCCTCGCTGCCGGCCAAGGCGGCGCTCCTCATCTACGGCAAGGAGCGGATGATCTTCGGACCGGCGGGTTTTGAAGGCGAAGAGCGGCTGCTGCGCGCATACGCCGCCGCGGCGTCGAACGGCTATGACATTATCGAGCTCGGCGGCCGCCGCTATTTTCTGACCCAGCTGCCTTCCGCCTACACCGAATGGACATACGTGACGCTGATTCCGTACGACGACATTTTCCATCGGCTGGCCGACGTGAAGAACTGGACGCTGCTGGCCTACTTGCTGCTGTTCCTGCTCACCGTCTTCTTCGCCTTCCGGTTCGCCCGCGGCATCACCGGTCCGATCGAGAAACTGAGCGCGAAGATGAAGCGGGTGCAGATGGGCAATTTCGCCTACGAAGACGACGAGGACCAGCGGGACATGCCGATGGACGAGACCGGGCAGCTCCACCGCAACTTCCGCATCATGCTGCAGCGGATCGACGAGCTTGTCCGCGAAGGCTACGCGAGGCAGCTTGCCGTGAAGGAATCCGAATTCAAGGCGCTGCAGGCGCAGATCAATCCGCACTTCCTCTACAACACGCTGGAGACGATCAACTGGTCGGCGAAAATGGCCCGCCAGCCGCATATCTCCAGCATGGTGGAGTCGCTCGGCTTCCTGCTGCGCAGCTCGATCAGCCTGAAGGAGCCGCTCATTCCGCTGTCGCAGGAGCTGGGGATCGTGCTGCACTACATCAACATCCAGCGCATCCGATTCGAGGAGCGGCTGGATTTCCGGCTGGATGTGCCGGATGTGCTCATGCCGGTGCTCATCCCGAAGCTGTCGCTGCAGCCGCTCGTCGAAAACGCCGTCAATTACGCGCTCGAGAAAATGACGGACACCTGCGTCATCGCGATTACGGCGGAAGAGAAGGACGGCCTGATCGAGCTTACGGTGAGCGACAACGGGCCGGGCATGGACGAGTCGATTCTGATGCGCCTCAAGTCGGGCGAGGTCAAGCCGAAGGGTTCGGGCGTCGGGCTTCGCAACATCGACGAACGGATCCGGCTCCTGTTCGGCGAGGGGTACGGCCTCGACATCGCGAGCCGGCGCGGGGAAGGGACGCGGGTCAGACTGCGTCTGCCGATAAGGGAAGGAGGCGGAAACCAACATGTACCGCGTGCTGCTGGTCGATGACGAACGCATTATTCTCGAAGGGATCTCCGCCATCATGGACTGGGAAGCCTGCGGCGCGAGGCTGATCGGAACGGCCCGCAACGGGCTGGACGCGAAGGCGCTGGCGGAGCGGGAGAAGCCGGACATCATCATCACCGACATCCGGATGCCCGGCATGGACGGGCTGCAGCTGGTCGAGGCGGTGAAGGAGACGCAGCCGGACATCGAGTTCATCATGCTGTCCGGCTTCGGCGACTTCGAATACGCGCGCACGGCGATGCGTTACGGCGTGAAGCACTATCTGACGAAGCCGTGCAACGAGCGGGCGATCGAAGAGGCGCTGAAGTCGACCGTGGCCGAGCTTGACAGACGGCTCAGCCGGGAGGCGTTCATCCGCCAGACCGAGGAGCGGCTCGCGCAGGTGCTGCCGCACGCGCGCGAGCGGATGCTGCAGGAGCTGGTCACGAACAAAACGTACGGCCGATCCGACTGGGAGCGCATCGTGCGGCTGGCCGGGCTGCCGGAAGGCGGCGGCCGGGTGCGGCTGCTCGTCTTCGAGCCGGAAGGCGGGCCCGAATTCGAGCTGCTGTTCGCGCTGAAGAACATGGCGGAAGAGCTGCTGGGCAGTCTCGTGCTGCTCGGCACGGCGGACGGCCGGCAGGTGATCCTGCTCGTCAGCGGCGAGGCGGAGCCGGACCTTCTGGCCGCCGGCGTCGACACCGTGCTCAAGACCTTCGCGCGTTTCTACCGGCGGGAAGCGACGGCCGCGCTCAGCGAGCCCGGCGAAGCGGCCGAGGCGCGCCGCCTGTATCGCGAGGCGCAGGAGTGTCTCGCGTACCGGTTCTATCTGGGCGAAGGCGGCCTCATCACGAAGCAAGAGCTGGCGGCGTCCGGGCCGGAAGTCGAACCGCCGGCGATCGACGAGGAGCGGCTGTGGCTGCTGGTGAAGTCCGGCCATTGGGAAGAGGCTCGGCGGATGCTCGGCGATTTCTTCGAAGCGCTGGCGAAGATGCGGCCCGCCGCCGCGGTGGCGAAGTCGCTCCTCATCCCGCTCTACATCGGCTGCATGCGGCAGGGCGATCCCGCTGAGCTCGACCGCCGCATGAAGGCGATCGAAGCGTTCGACCGGCTCGATACGCTGCAGGGCATGACCGACCATATCGCACAGGCGGTCCGTGAAGTGTGCGAGGCGAATTACGAGCGGCACCGCACCCGCCACTCCGAGATCGTCGCGAAGCTGGAAGCCTGCGTGCGCGAACATCTCGGCAATCCGCAGCTGTCGCTGCACTGGGCGGCCCGCGAAGTGCTGTTCATGAATCCCGACTATCTCGGCAAATTATTCCGCCAGGCGACGGGGGAGAAGTTCTCCCAGTATGTCACCCGCCTCCGCATCGAGAAGGCGATCGAGATGATCAAGGAAGCGGACGACGTGAAAGTGTACGAAATCGCCGACCGGATCGGATTCGGGGACAATCCGCAATATTTCAGCCAGGTGTTCAAGCGCCATACCGGCTTCACGCCTTCCGAATACAAGCGTTCGGTATGAACGGCATGAGGGCGGTTGTCCGCGTCTCTGATTTTTGAACATTCCACACGGAAATTTGCATTCCGGGCCCGTTCATCCTTATCCCATAATGAAAATGCAGTCACCATAACCGAGTCGAGAGGGGATGCAAAGAACATGAGACGCGGATGGATGTTGCTGCTCACCGTCCTGCTCACGCTGGCGCTCGCCGCATGCGGCGGGGGCGGCGGAAATGACGGGGGAAGCGGCGGAAACGGAGGCAACGCGCAATCTTCGGAAGGCGGATCGTCCGGCAATGCGCCGGGAAATTCGGCCGGCAAGTCGGACAGCGGCGCGAAAGATCCGGAACCGGTCACGCTCCGGATGGCCTGGTGGGGTTCGCAGCCGCGCCACGACTATACGCTGCAAGTCATCGAGATGTATCAACAGAAATATCCGCATGTGAAAATCGAGCCGGAATACGCAAACTTCGACGACTACTGGAAGAAGCTGGCTCCGCAAGCTGCGGCAAACGATCTTCCGGACATCATCCAGATGGACATCTCGTATCTGTCGCAATACGGCGGCAAGGGGCAGCTCGAAGATCTGACGCCGTACCTCGGCACGATCATCAACACCGACCACATCAGCGAGAACGCCATCTCCGGCGGCAAGCTGGGCGATCAGCTGTACGGCTTCAACATCGGGGTCAACACGATCCAGTTCCAGTACGATCCCGAGCTGCTCAAGAAGCTGGGCATCGAGAAGCCGGACGAGAACTGGACCTGGGATGACTACTACGCGCTGGCGGGCAAGGCGAAAGAAGCCGGGCTCTATTTTGACAGCGGTTTCCGTCCGGAAGTGTTCTTCGGCTACTATCTGCGGACGAAGGGCCAGCATCTGTACAGCCCGGACGGCACGTCGCTCGGCTACGACGACGACCAGCTCTTCATCGATTTCTTCGCGCCGCTGGCGAAGCTCGTCGCGGACGGCGATACGCCGACGCCCGACGTGAAGGCGCAGATCAAGGGGCTTGAAGACGATCTGCTCGTCAAGGGGCAGCAGGTCGGCGTCTGGCAGTGGACGAACCAGTTCGTCGGCCTGCAGCAGGTGGCGAACCGGCCGCTCGAAATGGCGCACATGCCGGGTCCGAACCGCGAGCAGGGGCTGTATCTGAAGCCGTCGATGTATTTCTCCATTTCGAAGAACTCGAAGCATAAGGAAGAAGCGGCGAAGTTCATCGATTTCTGGGTGAACGACATCGAGGCGAACAAGCTGATCAAGGGCGACCGCGGCGTGCCGGTGAACAGCCAGGTGATCGAAGCGGTGAAGCCGACGCTCGATCCGGCGCTGATCAAAGTATTCGACTACGTGGCCTGGGCGCAGGAGAACAGCTCGCCGATGGATCCGCCGGATCCGAACGGTGCGGCGGAAATCATCGCGCTGTTCAAGGAGATCACCGAAGCGATGGATTTCGGCAAGCTGTCGCCTGAAGACGCGGCCAAACGGTTCCGCGAAGAAGCGAACGCCATCCTGGCCCGCAACAAGTGATGCCCATGCGGTTCGCAGCCTGGAAAAATCAACTGACCGGGTACGCGTTCATCAGCCCGTTCCTGCTCGGCTTCCTGATCTTCACCGCATTTCCGATCGCAGCATCGCTGTACCTGTCGTTCACGGATTATGATCTGTTCACGGCGCCGTCGTGGGTCGGTTTTGAGCAATATGAGCGAATGTTTGCGGGCGATCCGAAGTTCTGGCGGTCGCTCCGGGTGACATTCCTGTACGTCTTCGTCGGCGTGCCGCTCAGGCTGACGTTCGCGCTCCTGATCGCCTTGCTGCTGAACCGCGCTTCACGGGCGGTCGGTCTGTACCGGACGGTGTACTATCTGCCCTCGATCATCGGGGGCAGCGTCGCCGTCTCGATCATGTGGCGGAACCTGTACGGCGACGAAGGCATCATCAATCTGGCGCTCAATCTGATCGGTCTGGAGAGCGTCCGCTGGTTCGCCGATCCGGCCGCCGCGCTCTGGATGCTCATCACGCTGTCGGTCTGGCAGTTCGGTTCGTCGATGCTGATCTTCCTGGCCGGGCTGAAGAACATTCCGCCCAGCCTGTACGAAGCGGCTTCCGTCGACGGCGCGAATCCGCTGCAGCGCTTCTTCCGCATCACGATGCCGCTGCTGACGCCGGTCATCCTGTTCAACACGATCATGCAGACGATCGCGGCGTTCATGACGTTCATCCCGGCGTACATCATCTCGAAAGGGGAAGGCGGTCCGCTCGACGGCACGCTGCTTTATTCGCTCTACCTGTTCCGCCAGGCGTTCGTCTTCTATGACATGGGATATGCGTCGGCGATGGCGTGGATTCTGCTGCTCATCGTCGCGCTGCTCACGGCTTTGGTGTTCGCGACGTCGAAATACTGGGTGTTCTACGAGACGAAGGAGGACTGAAGCCATGACCGGTAAAAGACTCAGGCGGGCCGCTTACCATTTCCTGGCCGCGGGCGGCGCGTTCCTCATGGTGTACCCGGTCATCTGGCTGTTCATGAGTTCGTTCAAACCGAGCGAGCTGATCTTCGTAACGGCGGGAAAGCTCATTCCCGACCCGTGGATCTGGGACAATTACGTGACCGGATGGAAAGGGATCGGCGGACTGCATTTCGGCATTTTCATCAAGAACTCGCTCGTGCTTGTCGTGCTGGCGACGATCGGCGCGGTGCTGTCGTCGGCGCTGGTCGCCTTCGGCTTCGCGCGGCTGAAATTCAAGGGCAACAAGTTCTGGTTCGCCGTCATGATGATGACGCTCATGCTGCCGTTCGAAGTCGCTCTCGTGCCGCAGTACATTCTGTTCGCCAAGCTCGGCTGGCTCAATTCGATCAAGCCGATCGTCGTGCCGGCCTATTTCGGGGCGCCGTTCTTCATCTTCCTGATGATCCAGTTCATCCGGTCGATCCCGTCCGAGCTTGACGAAGCGGCGACGATCGATGGCTGCGGCAAATTCCGGCTGTTCTGGCAGATCATCGTGCCGCTCATCATGCCGGCGATGGCGACGGCCGCCATCTTCTCGTTCTATTGGCGGTGGGAAGATCTGCTCGGGCCGCTGCTCTATCTGAACCGGCCGAGCAGTTATCCGGTGTCGATGGCGCTCAAGATGTATCTCGATGCCGAGACGATCTCGAACTGGGGCGCCATGTTCGCCATGTCGGTCGTCAGCCTGATTCCGGTGCTGATCGTGTTTTTCCTGTTCCAGCGGCAGATCGTCGAAGGGATCAGCACGAGCGGACTGAAAGGATAGGAGGCGTTTTGCGTTTCAATGACGGAAGGAGTGGAGGATATGCCGCCGCTTGTTTTTGACGAGGATGCGGTTCGCGAAGCGATCGACCGGGTCGTCGACCGCACGTTCCGGATGGATTTCAACTGGGATTGGCCGGGAGGCGTCGCGTTCTACGGCGTCTGCGAAGCGTATGAAGCAACGGGGAATAGCGAATATATCGAACGGGTGAAAAGCTGGGTCGACGAGCAGCTGGAAGACGGACTGCCGAAACTGTCCGTGAACGGCGTGTCGATCGGCCATGCGCTCATCTCGCTCTATCAATATACGGAAGACGGCCGCTATCTGGATGCGGCGCGCAAGCTTGCGGACTATCTGGCGAATGAAGCGCCGCGCTTCGGAGACGGCATCATCCAGCATACGGTCAATTCGGTCGAGTATCAGTTCCCGGAGCAGGCGTGGGTCGACACGATGATGATGGCCGGGCTGTTCCTCGTCCGCTTCGGGCACCTGATCGGCGCGGAAGGGGAAGGGGCGCCGTATTTCCGCGACGGGATCCGGCAGTACCACGGCCATGAGGACGTGCTGCAGGACGAGACGACGAACCTGTACTATCACGGCTGGGACAACATCAACCGGAACCATATGTCCGGCGTCTACTGGGCCCGCGGCAACGCATGGGCGGCGCTCACGATGGCGAAGGCGCTGCCGCTCATCCATGTGGCGGACCCGGCCTACATGATTATCGACGGCTCGCTGCGCGATCTGCTCAGCGCGCTCGTGCGGCTGCAGGGTGAGGACGGGCTGTGGCACACGGTGCTCACCGATCCGACCTCCTATACGGAGACGTCGGGTTCGGCGGGCATCGCCGCCGCGCTCTTGTCGCGCGGATCGCTGTACAACAAGGCGGTCAACCGGGCCATCGAAGGCATCCTCGGCCGGATCGCGCCGGACGGCTCGGTGCGCGGCGTCTCCGCCGGTACGGCCGTCATGTTCGACGCCGAAGGGTACAAAGGCGTGTCGCACAAGCGGGTACAAGGCTGGGGCCAGGGACTGGCGCTCGTGTTCCTCGCCGACCTTCTCCGTTCGAAGTCGCGCGTGTTCGCGTGAACGCGGCGGGACCGCATCCGGTCCCGCGGCATCGCAGGGGAAGCTCCCGGCAAGGTCCGGGGCTTCCTTTATTTGTTTGACGCCGCGGCAATCAGAATGCGATTGCGATCTTGCCGAAGTGCCGGCCTTCGCCGAGCTTGGCAAACGCAGCGATCGCCTGGTCGAATGAATAAACGCTGTCGATGACCGGCCGGAGTCCGTTCGCCGCGATGGCGCGATTCATCGCTTCGAACATTTCCCGGCTGCCGACGTTGATGCCCTGCAGCCGCGCGCGCTTGAGGAACGTCGGCACCAGCTGCAGCCCCTCCGCGGCGGAACCGGACATGATGCCGATCAGGCAGACGGCGCCGCCCGGGCGGATGGCCGCCACCGACCGATTCAGCGTCGCCGCTCCGCCGATGTCGACGACGAGGTCCGCGCCCCGGCCGTCCGTCCATTCGATGACGTTCCGGTCCCAGTCCGGCTCTTCCGTGTAGAGAACGCCGGCGTCGGCGCCGAGCTGAAGCGCTCGTTCAAGCTTCGCCTGGCTGCCGGAGACGACGAAGACGCGCGCGCCGTGCAGCTTGGCGAATTGCAGGGCGAAGACGGAGACGCCGCCCGTTCCCTGCACGACGACCGCGTCGCCGGCCCGCACGCGCCCGACTTCGGCGATCGCCTGCCAGGCGGTCAGCCCGGCGATCGGCAGGGCGGCGGCCTCCGCGTCCGTCAGATGCGGGGGCACGCGGACGATGCCGGATTCCGGCAGGACGACGTACTCCGCGAGCACGCCGTCCAGCGGAGCGCCGAGGCTCCGGGTATGCCAGCCGATCGGCGGATCGCCGTGGATCCAGCCCTGGGCGAACGTGCCGGCGACCCGGTCGCCGACGCGGAACCGCTGAACCCCCGGCCCGAGCTCGACGATCTCTCCGACGCCGTCGGACACCGGAATGACCGGAAACTTGAGATCCGGAAAGTAAAATCCGTCAATCACCCCGAGATCGCGCGGATTGAGCGTGACGGCCCGCATCCGGATGAGCGCTTCGCCCGGTCCCGGGACGGGAACGGGGCGCTCGACGAGGCGCAGGTTGTCCAGCCCGAAGCCTTGCAATTCATAAGCTTTCATGTTGATCACCACTCCTTCCAACCGGGATAGACATAACGTAGCCGATCTTCTATTCTTTGGGAAGAAGGCACTTTAAAGTGTGTTGCGCACCTTCAGGTGCGCTGCGGAAGGGAGTGGAGGATCCATGAAGAAACCGGATGCGGCCGGCGGCGACATTTCGCTGGGCGAATGTCTGTACCGGCGGGTGCTCGAGCTGCTGGAGAGCAAGTGGACCGTGTTGGTGCTTCACGCGCTCGACGGCGGCAGGCAGCGCTATCGGCAGATCGAGGCGCGCATTCAGGACATCACGCAGAAAATGCTGACGCAGACGCTGCGCCGGCTGGAACGGGACGGACTCATCCGGCGGATCGTCCATCCGACCGTGCCGCCCGCCGTCGAGTACGAGCTGACGGATCTCGGACGCTCGCTGATGCCGCATATCCGCGGGTTCCGGACCTGGGCCGCGGAGCACTTCGCCGAGGTGGTAGCGGCGCGGGCGGAATACGACCGGAAGTACGGGCAGCGGGATGCCGCCGAGTGAACATGCCGTTGTCCGTTTCGGCGGACCGTTGTATACTGGCGTTGAAATTGCGGCGCGTTTCATTTTTGGACGGACGGGGGCGGAAACGATATGGCGGACGCGGCGAAACGGGCATGGCTGACCATCGATGATGCGCCGACCGAAGATTTCAGGCAGCGCGTCGACGAGCTGAACGCGCGGGGCATCCGGGCGGTCTGGTTCTGCCTCGGCGAACGGCTGGAACGGTATCCGGAAGAAGCGGTCCATGCGGTCCGAAACGGCCATATTCTCGGCAATCACAGCTACGATCATCCGGCGTTTTCGAAGCTGTCGCTTGAGGAAGCGCGGGAACAGATCGCGCGGACGGAGCGGTTGCTGGACGGGATTTACGCGCGAGCCGGCGTGCCGCGTCCGGTGAAGCTGTTCCGGTTCCCGTATCTGGACGACGGCGGAGACATAAAACGCGATGAACTGCAATCGCTGCTGTGCGGAATGGGCTTCGAGCAGCCGGGATTTCCGGGTGTGACCTATCCATGGTGGAAGCAAGAAGGCCGGCCTGAGCGGATCGACGTCGGATGCACCTACGATACATGGGACTGGCGGCTTCAGGAAGGCGGGGAGATGCTGCCGGAGCTGCTGGCACGGATGGATGAGCATGCGCCGGAGCAGGGCAAGGGGCTGAACGATGCGCCGGGCTCGAATGAAGTGATCATGATGCACGCCTGGATTCCGATGGATGCGTTCCGGCTGCTGCTCGACCGGCTGCAGGCCAAGCCGCTGCGGTTCGATCCGCCGGTTCATTTGACGGTCCAAATCCGTCCGGCGGCGATTTCGGATCTGCCGATCGTGCATCCGTTCCAGTGCGATTATCTGCACCGGGAGAGCGCCGAAGACTGGAAGCGCCGGCTGGCCGATGTCCCGGGCATGTATCTCGCCGCTTTCGCGGACGAAGACCTGGCGGGCGTCTGCTACGGGCAACCGTCCCGCCGGCGGGAGGATGCCGCCGACCTGCAGGGCATCGCGGTCAATCTCGACCACCGGAAGCCGTACGCGCGCCGGGGCATCGGATCTCGGCTGCTCCGCGCGTTCGAGCGGGTCTGCGCGGAGCGGGGATTCCGGCGGATCGGCGTCGGCTCGGCCGACGATCCGCGGGTCGAGTCGTTCTATCAGGCGAACGGTTACCGGCCGGTCGAGCTGGTTGCGAAAGATGCGGAAGGCCGGGAGCTGGAACGGGTGGATATCCGGGCGGAGGCTGCGGAACAGGCGGCGGAACGGAAGGAAGAACTTCGCCGGAAACACGGTGCCGCCGAAGTCATTTTTATATTCGAGAAGACGCTGGATTAGATTAACTCATGCCTCCGCTTCGGGTGGAGGTTTTTTTATTGGACGAACGTGTGAAACTGATTTAGTATTTAATGCATACCCTATACATGAAAGTTTGTTCATATATCACGGAGGATAGCCATGGCACGACATGCTGCGCCGGAGTCCGGCATCACGAAGGTTTACCGCGTGGAAGGGTTCACCTGCGCGAACTGCGCGGGCAAATTCGAGGAGAATGTGAAGCGGCTCCCGGGCGTGCTGGACGCGAAGGTCAATTTCGCCGCGGCGAAAATTACCGTTACGGGCGAGGCGACGATCGCGGAGCTGGAAAAAGCCGGCGCCTTCGAACGATTGAAAGTGCGGCCCGATACCGGGGACATCGCAACGGGCGGCAACTCCGGCAAGGCGCGCGGGGCGGCGGCGTTCCTCAGGCGGCACGGCAGCCTGCTCGCGGGCGCGGCGCTTCTTGCCGCCGGCTGTCTGGCCCGGCTGGCGCTCGGCGGCCATCATCCGGTGACCGCGGCGGCATTCGCGGCGTCCATCGTCGTCGCCGGGCATCGGCTTTTCCGGACCGGTCTCAACAACCTGTTCCGCCTCGACTTCGACATGCGGACGCTGATGACCGTCGCGATCATCGGCGCGGCGCTGATCGGCGAATGGACGGAAGGCGCCGTCGTCGTCATCCTGTTCGCGCTCAGTGAAGCGCTCGAACGCTACTCGATGGAGCGCGCCCGCCGGTCGATCCGCAGCCTGATGGAGCTGGCGCCGCGCGAAGCCCCCGTGCTGCGGGACGGCCGGGAAATGACGGTGCGAACGGACGAGATCGAAGTCGGCGACACGCTCATCGTGCGGCCGGGCGCAAAGATCGCGATGGACGGGATCGTTGCATCCGGCACCTCCGCAGTCAACCAGGCCGCGATTACGGGCGAATCCGTTCCGGTGCCGAAATCGCCCGGCGACGAAGTGTTCGCGGGCACGCTGAACGGGGAAGGCCTGCTCCACGTGCGCGTTGCGCGGCTGGCGCAAGATTCGACGATCTCGCGGATTATCCGCCTGGTCGAAGAAGCGCAGGAAGGGCGCGCGCCGGCGCAGGCGTTCGTGGACAAGTTCGCCAAGTATTACACGCCCGTCATCATCGCCGCTGCGGCGCTGATTGCGGTCGTACCGCCCCTGATCTCCGGCGGCGGATGGCTTGACTGGCTCTACCAGGGGCTCGCCGTACTCGTCGTCGGCTGCCCGTGCGCGCTCGTCATCTCGACGCCGATCGCAATCGTCTCCGCCATCGGCAGCGCCGCGGGCCGGGGCGTGCTGATCAAAGGCGGCATCCATCTGGAGCAGCTCGGCGCGGTGAAGGCGATCGCTTTCGACAAGACCGGCACGGTCACGCAAGGGATTCCGAGGCTGACCGATGTCCGGCTGTTCGGCGAATCGGTTGACCGCCGGGATTTGCTCAGGATAGCCGCCGCGCTCGAACATCGCTCCGGACACCCGCTCGCTGCGGCCGTCACGGGGGCGGCCCGTGAGGAAGGCATCGATTTCCCGGGTACAATCGTGGACAACTTCACGTCCGTGACAGGCCGGGGAATCGAGGGCGAAACGGAAGGCGCGCGTTACCGCATCGGCAGCCCGGAATGGATCCGGATCGGGACGGACGCGCGGATGGAAGGCGAGTGGGAAGCTTATGCCAACCGGCTGCGCGGGGAAGGAAAGACGGTACTCGCCGTCGCCAAGGACGGGGAACCGGTCGCCGTACTCGGCGTCATCGACGAAGCGCGGCCGGAAAGCCGCGGGGTCATCGGCAAGCTGCATGAGCTTGGCATCCGGAAGACCGTCATGCTGACCGGGGACAACCGCGACACCGCCGCCGCCGTCGCCCGGCAAGCCGGCATCGATGACGTCAGGGCAGGTCTCATGCCCGAGGACAAACTGGAAGCGATCCGCGGTCTCGCGTCCGAATACGGCGCTGTCGCAATGGTCGGCGACGGCGTCAACGACGCGCCGGCGCTGGCCGCCGCGACCGTCGGCATCGCGATGGGCGGAGCGGGCACCGACGCCGCGCTCGAGACGGCGGATATCGCGCTGATGGGCGACGATCTCGGCAAGCTGCCGTACGCGATCCGGCTCAGCCGCAAGACGCTGGCCGTTATCCGGCAGAACATCGCGTTCGCCTTGATCGTGAAGCTCGCCGCCTTGCTGCTCGTCGTTCCGGGATGGCTGACAATCTGGATTGCCATCCTGTCCGACATGGGCGCGACGCTGATCGTCGCGCTGAACGCCATGCGCCTCATGCGCGTGCGGGCATGAGGCCGGCACGGCATGAGGCGCATGATCCGCCTTCACATATACAGGCTCGCGAGCAGAATGCCGAGCGCCCGTTCGTAAATTTCGCCGTACTGGGACAAGGGCAGCGGATTGACCCCGCGTCCCAGCTCGATTGTAAATCCCGGGCGGCGCCAATCCTGGATGAACCAGTCCTTGTAGCCCGCATAGCTTTCGATCGTCCGCACCGGCGTATAGCCGCTGACGCGGGCGAATTCGTTCACGATCACCTCGGATTCGGGCGGTTCGAGATTCTGGAAACCCCAGTAAATCTCTTCACCCTGGGTATGGAAGGCGAGCACGCGGGCGAAATCCCCGCTTCTCGTCAGCTCCGCCATCGCGACCGCTTCCGGTTCGGTGAGCGGCCCCGTGCCGGGATAGTCGCGCGGACCGGGCTCTTTCGGATTCCGCGCGGCTTCCCGATCCCAGAGGGCGGGGAACTGATCGTTCAGGTCGACGCCGCGGATGTTCGCTTTCCAGCCGCTGAAATCGGTGCTGCCGCCGTTCCATTCCAGTACGCGGCTCCGCCACGGCTCCTGCTCCGGCAATCCGCGGATCACCAGATCGACCCCGTCGGGATTGACCATCGGCACCATGGACAGGGTCACCGCGTCATAGAACGGCCGCATGTCGAGCCCGCGGATGGGTGTGCCGTTGACCAGCGACAGCGCGTAGTGGTTCAGAAACCGGACGAGGATGGCCGTTGTAATCCATTCGTTCGCATGGAATGAGCCGTTCATGTGAACGGTCACGGCGCCGCTGCCGATCCGCAGCTCCGGAATCGGCTTGCCGAGCACCGACGCGCCGATGTTCCGCCGGCGGATGAAAGGGTAAACTTCCGCGAGCCGGTTCAGATCCGACTGCAGCGCGGCCGAATCGTACGGCTTGATCGTATCGACGATGAACCAGGTGACGCGAAGCGGAATATTCAGCTGCGAGCCCACCGCAAGCCTGTCCGGAATGACGTTCGGGTTCAGCAAGAGCAGCGCGTCAACGGGCAATCCCCGCTGCCGGGCCAATTGCCACAGCGTATCGCCGGCTTTGACCGTGTATCCGGTGACGATGTAGCCCGGAATCTCCACTTCCTGGCCGATTGCGATATTCGTGGGATCCAGCGCGTTCGAATCGAGAATGAGCGGCAGCGGCACCTGAAATATTCGGCTGTAAGCCCACAGCGTATCTCCCCGGCGAAACCGCACCCGCATCCGAACACCCCCGCATCGCTTATTGCTCGTAACCAACATATGCCGGAACGGGCGGGATAGAACGGATGGGCATTCGGCGTTTTGCGAATGCTGTTTTTATCGGGCGAAAATATGGTTGCCGATCGTCACGGTCTGCTGTCTCGACCAGATCCACTTGCTTGTTGCCGTCTTCGGATTGAAATAGTAGAGCGCGCCGTACGTCGGATCCCAGCCGCGGACGGCGTCGAGCGCCGCTTTGTAAGCCGTCGTGTTCGGCGTCAGCCAATACTGACCGTCGGCCACCGCCGTGAACGCGCCCGGCTGGAAGACGACGCCGCGGATCGTGTCCGGAAATTGGGCGGACCGGATCCGGTTCATCACGACCGCGCCGACGGCCACCTGCCCTTTATAAGGTTCGCCTCTGGCCTCGCTGTAGATGACGCGCGCCATGATGTCCATTTCGCTCTTGTTCAATGAATATTTGCGCAATGCTCTCCACGTTGCCGGCCCGACTACGCCGTCCGCCGGGAGCCCGTATTTCCGCTGGAAGTTCACGACCGCCTGCCGGGTATGGGGACCGAAATAGCCCGTCATCTCCTGATCGAACAGGCTGAGCGTTTTCAACCGGTATTGAAGGTCCCACACATAGTCGCCCGAGCTCCCGTGCTTGAGCAAGACGTCCGCATGAGCCGGCGCGTCTGCCGCCATCGCTCCGGCAGCCAGCAAGCACAGGAAGATGAGCATTCTCAGTCTTTTCATGTTCATCCCTCCTTACCCTGACGATTGTAGGATGGGAGAGAGAGGGGAACAAGACCGAAACAATTGGAATCGGGCGCGGGATGGCCGCGGATGCGGACGGGAAGCGGAACGGCGGTCAGGTTAATCTTTTTTAATCCGAACAGACCGTTGAATGAGAATGTATTCATGGAAGGTGCAATCTGTATTCGTGTTATAATAGGTTCTGGCAAACTTGTAAAAGATGGTGATACGGATGGAAAAAGCGTTACAGGATAGCATTTGTGATACAAGTTGTATCGGAACGAACGCGGATGTGCAGGCGGTCAAGGATCATCTGGTCGATGACATGACGGCATCCGATGTTGCCGATCTGTTCAAGGCGCTCGGCGACCCGACCCGGGTGCGGATCATTCATGCGCTGCTGCAGTCTGAATTGTGCGTTCACGATCTGACGGTCGTGCTCGGGATGGGACAATCCGCCGTATCGCATCAACTGCGCATTCTCCGCAATATGCGGATCGTGAAGAGAAGGAAGGAAGGCAAGACGGTTTATTACAGCCTGGACGACGAGCATGTCGCGCAAATTTTCAAGCTGACGCTCGATCATTTGAATCATTTGAAGCCGTGACGGTGTACCGCACCTCCGCCGTGGGTGGAGGTTTTTTTGTGTTGAACGGTTGCGCGGGGTTGCGGTACTGTATATAATAAACATGAGCAATTATTCATATGTAATGGAGGCTTGTCATGGCTCACGGTCATCCTCATGGTCATCACGGCCATGATCATCACGGGCATCATCACGGCCATCATCATCACGGTCATCCTCATGTCCACGGTGCCGGCAACCGGGCCGGGCTGACCATCGCGCTTGCCATCACGACCGGCATCATGGTGCTGGAGATTGCCGGCGGGCTGCTGACGAACAGCCTGGCGCTGCTGTCGGACGCGGGGCATATGTTCAGCGACGCGGGGGCGCTGGCGCTCAGTCTGTTGGCCATGCGGCTGGCGGCGAGGCCGGTGTCTTTGAAACGTTCATACGGATTCCGCCGGTTCGAAATTTTGGCCGCGCTGCTGAACGGCGCGACGCTGTTCGTCATGGCCGGATTTATCCTGTGGGAGGCCGTGGAGCGTTTCCGCGAACCGGCCGAAGTGGCCGGCGGCATGATGACCTTCATCGCCTTCATCGGGCTTGCGGCCAACGCGGCCAGCGCCTGGTACCTGATGCGCAAAGGCGACGTGAAGTCGAACCTGAACGTCCGCAGCGCCTATCTGCACGTCATCGGCGATGCGCTGGGTTCCGTGGGGGCGATTGCGGCGGGCCTTGTCATTTCGCTTACCTCATGGTACTGGTTCGATCCGCTCGTCAGCGTATTGGTGACGCTGCTCATCGTGAGAAGCGCGTGGGGCGTGACCCGGACCGCCGTTCATATTTTAATGGAAGGGACGCCGGAGACGATCGATGCGGGGAAGGTGAGGGAGACGCTGCTCGGAATCGACGGCGTGCTGGACCTCCACGATCTGCATATCTGGACGATCACGTCCGGACTCGATGCGCTCAGCTGCCATCTGCTCGTCCGGGACGAGCAGGATGAGCAATCCGTGCTCCAGGAAGCGCTCAACCGGATCGAGAAACGGTTCCATATCCGGCACGCGACGATCCAGATCGAGAAATCCGGCTGCCGCCACGCCAGGCTGGAGTGTCATTGATCCGGATAATCGAGTAGGAGGGGGCGGCTAGCCCCCGACCTCTCACACCACCGTACATGCGGGT
>NZ_CAJRAY010000018.1:0-53641 GCF_907165215.1 Thermobacillus xylanilyticus
ATGTGCTGGGGATCAAGCTGATGCAGGACACAGGCGGGGACACCTACCAATGGAAGATTACACCCCAAGGCGCCCTCCGCTTTATCGAAAAACATGTGGACCGAAGCCGGTCCGCGGTCGATTTGCGCACCGACACACTGGGACGGACACGCGTTTTTTCTCTGTGGAAAATCGCCATGGACATCGGTTGCGGCATCAATTCCGTACACCGGGGCGTAGGAGCCAAGTACCGGCAAGCTTATTTGAATGAGTATGCCTATCGCTTCAATCAATCCAGCCGGGGACAGAATGCGGAACGGCACCTGCTGCATTTGGCCGCCGCTTCCGGCGCACCGACCCGAAAACAGTTGAGGGCCCGTCCCGTACCCGGCCGCCCGGACTGGGAGACGTACCGGAATACGCGCCGGATGATTGCCGAATTGAAGGCGCTTGCCGCCCGATTGCTGCCGCAGGCATCGGGACAATAATTCCGAAAGGAAGAACAGTCGCGAATTGCGCGCCGGCAACCGTTTGCCGTGCAAATTTTTCACCAGGTGAATAATTTGCCGGATGAAATGTTCGCCTCGGTGAATGGCGGATTGGCTTGTTGAGCGATGCATACGGTATGAGGTTCACTCCAACTTGCTGAGCGACGGGGATATGGACAAAAAGGCCGGAGAACGGCACCATGCCCTGTATGCCCGTATGCCCTTATGCCCTGTATGCCTCAAATGCCCCGGATACCCTCGAATGCCCGCTCGCCCCGTTGCCGGCGCCGATCCGCTCTCGTGGCGTTATCGCGGAGATTCTGAAGCCCAACGCTGCAAGGCGTCTTGCGGAGCCCGGAAGCCGAGACGGTCCATGGCCAGCAGCACCGCACCGAATACCGGTTCGATCTTCGGGATGACGAGTTCGAACGGCGCCCCGGCTCTGTCGCGCAACGTCTCTTCCAACGCGCCCAGCAGATGCGGGCTGCGGCCTTTCTGCAAGACCGAGCCGGTCAGGACGATCGGGATCGGACGGCTTCCGAATGCGGCGAATCCGCCCAATCGGAGGATGACCGACGCGGCGGCCAGACCGAGTTCACGACCGGCGCTGCGGAGCAGGCGGACCGCCAGTTCGTCGCCCGCTTCCCCCGCGCGGTGCAGCACCAGGGTGAGGTCAGACGAGACATGGTAAATGCCGCGGTCCAGCCAGTCGTTGACCAGTTGCTCCATCGTTTCGAACCCGTACCATGCGGGCACGTCTTGCGTGAGCCGGCTTGGAATCTCCCGCAGTTCCCACGAACGGACCGCGGCCCGGAATGTCTCTTCCGCCATATGGGAACCGCCCGCCGCGTCGCCGTACAGATAGCCGAATCCGCCGGTTTGGATCGTCTCGCCGCGCGCGTTTCGTCCGGCGGCGTTCGTGCCGCTGCCGCAGACGAGCACAACGCCGATGCCGTCGGGGCTGCCCGTGCGCAGTCCCGTCATGGTGTCGCACACGACATCCCAGTTCCGGTAGGGCAGCGAGGCGAGCGCCGGGCGCAAGACCGCAAAATCGGCCGGCCGATCCGCTCCGGCCAATCCGTAACAGACTGCCGCAATCTCATCCGGCGCCGCGCCCGCTTCGTGAACCGCTTGTTCGGCCGCGGCGCGGATCTCGGCCAATGCTGCATCGATGCCGCTCGTCTGGTGGTTCCCGCAGCCCGCCTGTCCTTCGCCGCGTATGACTCCGCTATCGTCCGTTACAACGGCGCGCGTTTTAGAACCGCCGCCGTCAACGCCAAGGATCAGGGTCAATGGCTCTTCCTCCTCCACCCAATAAAAGCGCTTGCAATTTTCTGTCCGATTCATTGACTGCTCCTCCTTTCCACTATATCATGACAAGTGACTTTTATGCACGGAGGTGCGGTATGGCGCGAAATCCGCTGAAAATCGCGGTGATCGGCGGCGGTTCATCCTACACGCCGGAACTGGTGGAAGGGGTCATTCAGCGATTTGAAGAGTTGCCCGTTGAAGAACTCGTGTTGGTCGACATTGAAGAAGGACGGCACAAGCTGGAGATTGTCGGCGCGCTTGCCCGACGGATGGTCGAAAAGGCCGGCAAACCGATCCGGGTGAAGCTGACGATGGACCGCAGATCCGCCATCCAGGGCGCGGATTTCGTGCTGACGCAGCTCAGGGTCGGCTTGCTGGACGCCCGCGCGAAGGACGAGGCCATTCCGCTGAAGCACGAATTTATCGGACAGGAGACGACCGGCGCCGGAGGCTTTGCAAAAGCGTTGCGCACGATTCCGGTCATTCTCGACATTTGCCGGGATATTGAGGAACTGGCGCCGGACGCTTTTCTGATCAATTTCACGAATCCCGCCGGCATGGTGACCGAAGCGGCACTCAAATATTCGAATGTCCGCACGATCGGCCTGTGCAATCTTCCGATCGGCACGCGAAAGCAGATCGCCCGCTTGTTCGGGGTCGACGCGGAGGCCGTCGATCTGGAGTGGACCGGCATCAATCATTTGAACTGGGTGACGCGCATTGCCGTCGAGGGGCGCGATGTAACGGATGAGCTGTTGCGGCGGGCGGCGGGATCAGCCGGCCTGACGATGAAGAATATTCCCGACCTCGGCTGGGATGCCGAACTGCTCCGGTCAATCGGCGCGCTGCCCTGCAGTTACCATCGTTATTACTACATGAAAGAAGAGATGCTGAAAAAACAGCTTCAGGAGCTGCAAGAGAGCGGTACGCGCGCGGAGGTCGTGAAGAAAGTCGAAGCCGAATTGTTCGAGCTGTACAAAGATCCTGAACTCGCGGTCAAACCGCCGCAGCTCGAGCAGCGGGGCGGCGCCTATTACTCGGAAGCCGCCGTCAATCTCATCTCGTCGATTCGCAACAACCGGAAAGACATCCAGACCGTCAACGTCCGGAACGGCGGCGCGATCCGCTGCCTGCCGGATGACGCATCGATCGAAGTGAACTGCGTCATCGATGCGGCCGGAGCGCATCCGGTGCCGCCGTCTACGCCCGTCACGCCGCAGATCCGCGGCCTGCTGCAGGTCGTGAAAGCCTACGAAGAATTGACGGTGGAAGCGGCGGTGCACGGCGACAGGGACGCGGCGCTGCAAGCGCTGACGATCCACCCGCTCGTCGGATCGGCGGAAGCGGCGCGGAAGCTGCTCGACGAACTGCTGGAAGCGCATGCGGCCTACCTGCCCCGGTTCCGGGTTCGGGAGGAAGGACGGACATGAGCCGGTCTGTCTTCCATGCCGTCCAACCGGACACAGGCCGGGCAACCCTCGATGCCGGGCGGGCGGATGTGCCGGCGTTTGCGCTGACATTCGACGACGGGCCGGATCTCGTGCCGATCGAACGCTGGCTGAAGGCGCTGGAGGACAAGGGCGCGCGGGGAACGTTCTTTTTCACCGGGGAGTGGCTGGACCGTCATCCCCGCCTCGCACGCCGCATCATCGCCCGAGGACACGAGCTCGCGCATCACAGCTATCATCACCGCCGCATGGGCGAGATCGAAGATCAGGCGCTGTTCCTCGAAGAAATCCGGCTTGCGGAAATCGCATACCAGGAAGCCACGGGGCGTCCGGCCCCGGCGTTTTTCCGTTTTCCCTACCTGCATTATCGCGAGCGCAATCTGCAATGGCTGAGCGGGATCGGCTATGTCGCGGTCGGGGGCTTCGATTCCGGCGATTGGGCGGGCATTGACGCGGAATCCATCGCCGCGAATGTGGCGCCAGCCTTGGAAAGCGGCATTGTCGTCGTCCACCATTGCAACGATATTGCGCGCGGCACGCCGGGCGCATTGCCCGTCATTCTGGATGCCGCAGCCGAGCGGGGGCTTAAGGCCGTTGTCGTATCGGACATGCTGCGGGCGCTCGGCCGGCATCCCGGGTACCGATCATGGCGGCTCAGCATCACCGTTCCGGCGGATGGTCCCGATCTGCCGCCGGAAGATTGGCGGCCGGCGGGGGCGCCGGAGGAAGCGCGGCGGGTCGCCGATGAATCCTACGGCTGGTTCACGGCTGCGGCCGCCAGGGAGGCCTCCGGTTCCCGCGCCGGATGGCGGAAATATTTCGCCGAACCGATCATCGGACCGGACGGAATCGCGGAAGACCGCACGCTGCTGTACGGCCGCTATTTCGCCGACAAGTACTGGGGGTACGTCAGAGCGGCGGTCAAGGACGATGCGCTGCATTTGATCGACTTCGCTTTCCGTGAAGCGCAGGCGGATACCCTGATTTACCTGCTTCGCTGGAGCGCCGAGACCGCCAGGGAGCGCGGCTGCGCACGGATCGAAACGCGGCGCGACATGCGCCGGCTCGAGCGGATGTGCCGCCACCTCGGCTGGCGTACCGAATGGATCCTGGAGACGAGCAATTGAGAAAGCGGCCCTGAACGCCGGGATGACGTTCGGGGCCGCTTGTTTGCTCATCAGGCCTGGCTTGCGCGGATGGCTTGTTCGAGATCGGCGATGATGTCGTCGATATGCTCCGTGCCGACCGACAGCCGGATCATGCCGGGCGTCACGCCGGTGGACAGCAGCTCTTCGCCTTCGAGCTGGCTGTGCGTCGTGCTTGCCGGATGGATAATCAGCGACTTCGAGTCGCCGACATTGGCCAGATGCGAGAACAGCTTGACATTGTCGATTACTTTCCGTCCCGCTTCGACGCCGCCCTTGATGCCGAAGGTCAGGATGGCGCCTTGACCGCCCGGCATATATTTGCGCGCAAGCTGGTAGGACGGATGGCTTTCGAGTCCCGGATAGTTGACCCATTCCACCGCTTCATGCGATTCGAGGAACTTCGCGACAGCCAGCGCGTTCGCGCTGTGGCGCTCCATGCGCAGATGCAGCGTCTCCAGCCCCTGCAGCAGCAGGAACGCGTTGAACGGCGACAGCGAAGCGCCCATGTCGCGGAGCAGCTGGACGCGCGCCTTGATGATGTAGGCGATCGGTCCGACGGCATCCGTGTAGACGACGCCGTGGTAGCTTGGGTCCGGTTCCGTCAGGCCCGGGAACTTGCCGCTCGCCTTCCAGTCGAAGCGGCCGCCGTCGACGATGACGCCGCCGATCGACGTGCCGTGTCCGCCGATGAACTTCGTGGCGGAATGAACGACGATGTCGGCGCCGTGCTCGATCGGACGGCAAAGATACGGGCTCGGCAGCGTGTTGTCCACGATGAGCGGAATGCCGTGCTCATGCGCGATGCGGGCAACCGCTTCGATATCGAGCACGTCGCCGCGCGGATTGCCGATGGTCTCGGCGTAAAGCGCTTTGGTCTTGTCCGTAATGGCGCGCCGGAAGTTTTCCGGATCGTCCGGGTTGACGAATTTCACGGTGATGCCGATCTTCGGCAGCGTGATGGCGAACAGGTTGTACGTGCCGCCATAGAGGCTGGAGGCGGATACAATCTCGTCCCCGGCACCCGCGATATTGAGGATGGCATACGTGATGGCCGCCTGACCGGACGCGGTCGCCAGCGCAGCGGCGCCGCCTTCAAGCGCTGCCACGCGCTTCTCGAACACATCCGTGGTCGGGTTCATGATGCGCGTGTAGATGTTGCCGAATTCCCGAAGCGCGAACAGGTTCGCGGCATGATCGGCGTCCCGGAAACCGTACGATGTCGTCTGGTAGATCGGGACCGCCCGCGAACCGGTCGTCGGATCGATCTCCTGACCGGCATGCACGGCCAACGTCTCAATGCGGGGTTTGCGTTCCTCGGTCATGCTTGAAATCCTCCTTATTCATGCAGGATATGGCAATTCATTGCTTGTCCCGTTGACGGTATCAGCATAAATCCAAAGTATTCCACTCTCTTAATAATGTCAATGGAATTTTTTGTCCCGGATGAGAAGATTCTCATCCCGCCGGCCTTGAAGACATTGGCAAATCTGTGCTGCAAACCGCGCCCCATTTTATTAATGTAGAGATTTGTTGTAAAAATACATAATTTGGAATTTAATCAACTGCAACTGGTATTTTTTTATCGTTTCCCCTCCACTTTTTTTGCGTTAGCATGAATTGCAAAGGAGGAGATGAGCAATAATGAAACGTTTGACCAGTCTTGGCTTATCCCTGACATTGGCGGCAGGAATTTTCGCCGGACAAGCCTCGGCCGCAACGTATGAGACCGAGGTGATCTCGGGAGTCAACCTCAGGTCGGCACCGAATACGAGCGCATCCGTATATCGGCTGCTAAGCAAAGGTGAAGACATCCACGTTATTCAGAAGGTCAACGATTACTGGCTGAAGGTACAGACGAAGGACGGCAAGATCGGCTATATCAGCGCCAGCAGCAAATATACGAATTACATAGCGGGCACAAGCGGCAAAACCGCCACTGCCAAAAGCGGAGTCAATCTCCGGTCAGCACCGAGCACAAGCGGCAGCAAAATCGGATTCATAAGCAAAGGCAACACCGTCACCGTACTCGAACAAGTGAACGCGTACTGGCTGAAGGTCAACTATAATGGAACCATCGGTTACGCATCCGCAAACTATTTCAATTATTCGTCTTCTTCGGGTTCGAATTCCGGCACCGCAAGCAAGTCCGCTTCCGCCATCGTGAATACGGCGAAATCGTATCTCGGCAAATTCACCTATAAATATGGCGCCGAACCCTGGAACACGAATTACAAATATTCGGACTGCTCGGCGTTTGTACAGCTGGTCTACAACCGGCATCACGGCTTCAAGCTGCCGCGGACAAGCAGCGCCCAGTCGAAACAAGGCAAGTTCGTCTCCAAGTCGAATCTTGCGCCCGGCGACCTCGTCTTTTTCGACACGAACGGCGACGGCAAAGTCAATCATGTCGGCATTTATATCGGAGGCGGCAACTTCATCCACAGCTCGCCGGTCAACAAGGTCGGCATTAACACGCTCAATTCCGGCTATTGGAAATCGAAATACAAAACAGCGCGCCGCGTGCTGTAGCTTGCCCCAAGCCCTGTGCGGGTATATCCCGCACAGGGCTTGCGCATAATACGGGAGTCGAGCCTTGGCGCAGCTTGCAAAAAAATCTAACAAGAATCCAACAATTCTGAGATTCGTCATCTGCAAATCATCGGTGCATCACGATATTGTAGAAGTGTAAACGCTTTACGCTCCGGCACTTCCCGGAAGCCACAGGGTTTACACTTCATTCCATTTGAAAGAAAGGGGTTTCGTAAAGATGAAACAGAGACGAGCATGGTCCAAAGGTCTGGCCCTCATGCTGCTTGCTCTGGCCCTCGTCGTAACGGCATGCGGCGGCGGCGGGAAGAAGGGCGAAGGCGGCAGCAACGGGTCAGCCGGCGGCAACAGCGGCGGCGGCGCAAGCGGCGGCAGCACGGAACTGAGCATCATGTGGTGGGGTCCGGACGCGCGCCACGAAGCGACGCTCGCTGCGCTTGACGTTTATACGAAGCAAAATCCGAACGTCACGTTCAAGCCGGAATACATGGCATGGGACGCGTACTGGCAAAAACTGCCGACGCTTGTCGCATCCAAGACCGTAACGGACGTGCTGCAAATGGACGCAGCGTACATTCAGGACTATGCTTCGAAGGGCGTTCTCGCCGACCTGTCCGACATCGATCTGTCGGGTATCGTCGCGGACAACGTCATCGAGAACCTGAAGATCGACGGCAAGCTGTACGGCATTCCGCTCTCCCTGAACGCGCAAGGCTACGCCTACAACAAGACGAAGCTCGAAGAATACGGCATCAAGCTCCCGTGGAAAGACTGGACCTGGGAAGATTACTTCAACTGGGCTCGTGAAGCTCGCGAGAAACTGCCGGAAGGCATCTACCCGATCGGCGACGTCAACACGTGGGACGGCTATCAATACTATCAAACGGCAATGGGCAAAGGCCCGATCATGGAAGACGGCGGCAAGAAGTTCAACCTGGACAAAGAGCTGTTCATTGAATTCTTCACCACGTTTGAAGAATTCCGCAAACAAGGCATCGTGCCCCCGGCGGAAATGTCGGCTTCGTTCCTCGAGAACGACCCGCAGGCCGACCCGATGGCATCCGGCAAAGTAATGACGCGCGGCGCATCGGTCGGTTCGGTCAGCGCGCTGGAAGACCTGCTTCCGGGTCAAGTCGCGGTCGTCAACACCCCGGTAGGCCCCGCGGGCGGCGGCTGGGCGCAATCGACGATCTTCCTGTCCGTTTATGCCAACTCGCCGGATCTGGAAGAAGCGAAGAAGTTCGTGAAATGGTTCATCACGGACGAAGAAGCGGGCAAAACGCTCGGTCTGACGCGCGGCATTCCGATCAACGAGTCGATCTACAAACTGCTCGAACCGGACATGCAGCGCCGCGACATCATCGGCAAGGAACTGTACGACGTATCGGTCGACAAGGCGCTTCCGTTCTACGGTACGGCAGCGGGCTGGACGGAGTGGACGGACTACTTCAAAGCGCAAATCGAAGCCGTCCAATTCGGTCAGCAAACGGTCGAGCAAGCTTACGAAAACATCGCGAAAATGGGCGAAGAGACCGCAGCCAAGGCGGCATCCGCAGGCTGATCTCCTCTCCCGCAGAGGCTTCCCATACGCAAAAAGAACTGCCGGCATCCAGCCGGCAGTTCTTCTATTCTCCGATAAGCCGAAGATGATTTACATTCTGACGATGTGCCCGATGACTTCTTTCGTCTCCGGGTCGAAGAGAACCGTGACAGGTCCGAGCAGCGCGTCCTGATCCGTCTTGTATGTTACGGCGACCAGCTTGCCGCCGTTCGCGCGGATGTCCTCCAGCAGCCGCTCCTTCCCTTCCAGCGGGATGACGGCCGCGTTCGCGGCGTCAATCAGCTCGACCAATGCCTCATCCTTCGCCGTGATCAGGTGCGCTTTGTCCTCATCCGAAAGCTGCTTCCAGGCGAGCTCGCGGTACTCCTGCTCTTCCGCCGGCGCCAACCATTCGCGCTGGTCGTCGACTTCGATGTACTGCGCGTGGCTCTGCGGAGGCAGGCTCTTCATGACGGCCGGGCCGTAATAGGCGCGCACCACCAGCCCCGGCTCAAGCAGCTCCGCATCCGCCGGCTGCTTGTCGGAGCGGACGATCAGCGTCTCAGGACCGGCAAGGAGCACCAGCTTGACTTCGCCGCCTTCCTCGTCGGCAAGCGCGATGCGCCAGCCGTCCTCCGTCTTCTCGACCGAATGGATGACCTGCTTGGCCACCAGATGCTGCTGCATGACCTTGATGGACGCGGCATGCGACTGAGCGGGATAGCTCATCGCCACCATCGGGCCGTATTCCGCTTCGATGGCCATGCCCGGCGCGAGATCTTCCGCGGCGAACGGCTTGCCTTCCGCATCGGTGAGCACCGTCTCCTTGTCCGCGTACAGGATGAGCCAATTGTTCGGACCGATCACATCAATCCGCCACCGGTCGCCGTCCTGCGTCACGCCGTTGATGTAGCCCGTGAACGTCATGTACTGTTCCTCGTCCTCCGCACCCGACAGTTCGATGCGGTTGCCTTTCCAATGGATTTCGTATCCCGTCGCTTCGGCGATGCCGCGGGCGGGGAGATATGCTTTGCCTTCAATGATGACCGGCTTCATTCCGGTTTCGGCGCCGTCGACGGCAACCATGATATCGGGTCTCAGCCACCCGCTGATTTTCTGTCCGATTCCGTCCGCGCCGGCCGAAGCCGCTGCAACGAGCAATCCCGCCGTCGTCATGACGGCCAGCCATTTCCGGGGTTGTCGCATGGTTTTCTCATCGCTCCCTTCCACAAAGTGCTGCAATTGCAATTGCACCTTCACAGACGGAGCATTCCCCGAAAAGGTTACAGCCAGCCCCCGACATTTTTTGTCCGGTCCGGTTCAGCGGCTCTTGATCAGCGCCATCTCCTGCCTGCGCGCGAATTCTTCCGGCGAGACCGCCCCGCCGAACAGCGCCTGAACAAGCGTGTAATGTTCCTCGGCCGCAACCGGTTTCATCTGCACGTCCGCGTACAGCGTCACCTTGTTCGCCGTCCGCAGTTCGTTCAGCAGATCGCTGAACATCCGCGGCAGGTGAATGGAACGCGTGTTCACTTTTGTCGCTGGAATGATGCCCGCCTCCGTCACGGCGCGTTCTCCCCATTTTTTGACGAAATAGGCGACGAACTGCTTGGCCTCTTCCTTCACCTTCGAGTTCTCCGCCACGAACAGGCCGAGACCGGGGCCTCCGATCCAGTTGTTCAACTCCCCCTTGCCGCCTTCGACGAGCGGGAAGGGGAAGAAGCCGATCTTGTCCTTGAACGATTCCGCAACGTTCGGATTCGTCGTGTAATTCGGCACTTCCCATGTGCCGATTGCGAACATGGCCGCCTTTTCCGCCATGAATGCAGCCTTCGCCTCTTCATTGGACATGCCCATGAATCCGTCGTGAAAAGCGTCCAGCTCCACCAGTTCCTGCGTCAGCCGGGCCGCTTCGACAATCCGGGGATCGGTGAACCGGGACATCGCGATCGACTGATCCAGCAGATCCGCTCCGCCGACCCGGTCGACCAGATACATGAACCAGAAGGACAGCGTCCAGGCGTCCTTGCCGCCCAGCGCGATCGGCGTCACGCCGGCCTCGTTCAAGCGCCGGATGACCTCCTTCAGATCGTCGAACGTCTGCGGGGGGACCAGACCGCAGCGCGCGAAAATGTCCTTGTTGTAGAATACCGGCACGATGTTCAGTTCGACCGGCACCGCGTAGGTCATGCCATTCTTCTCGTACGCCTCCGTCGTGCCGGCGACGAACTGTCCGCCCAGCTCATCCTCCAGCAGGTCGTCGAGCGGGGTGAACAGGCCGCCTTCCACGTAGGGATCGAGAAATCCCGCTGCCCAAGTAAATCCGACATCCGGCAGCGCGTTCGATGCGGAGAGCACTTTCAGCCGGTCCTTGTACAGCTCGTTTTCAAGCGCTTCCAGACTGACCGTGACACCCGGATGCTCGTCCATATACTCCTCGATAATGCGTTCGACCAGTTCGTTCTGCAACGATCCGATGTGCGGCCACGGCGACATCAGCCGGATCGTCACGCTCTCGCCCGCGTTCGCCGCGGGTGCTTCGCCGCTGCCGCAGGCCGCAAGCAGCAGCGCGGCGATCAGCATGACCGCTGCCGCCGCCGGGATGCGGATCTTCACGATCTGTCCCCCCTTTCCGATCAGGCGCCTTCAGGACGAATGATTGCGGTAGTCTCCCGGGCTGCTGCCTTCATACTGGCGGAACATCTTCGCGAAATGTTTCGCCGACTGATACCCGACGCGCTCCGCGATCTCCGCGACCGTCAGCTTCGTGCGCAGCAGCATGTCCTTCGCGCGCTGCAGCCGCCTGCGCGTCACGTATTCGCTGAACGTCATGCCCATTTCGTCCTTGAACAATACGCTGAAGTAGCTCGGATTGAGATGGACGCGGGTTGCGGCGTCGCGCATCGTGAACGGCTGATCGAGATTTTCGTCAATGTATTCCAGCGCTTCCCGCACCGAATCGCTGAGCGGTCTGCCGGTATCGCCGGTCTGCAGCAGCTCGCGGTCCACCACCTTCTCCATCCTGCCGATGCGCGCCCGCTCTTCGGCCTGGGCCAGAGCCCGCTCGACAGCCGAGATCAGCTTCTCCCGCCCGATCGGCTTGAGCAGGTAATCGACGACACCGAGCTGAATCGCCCGCTGGGCAAACTCGAATTCCGCGTAGCCCGAGATCAGGATGATCGCCGGCCGCTCCTCTTCCGGCATCGCCTTCAAGGTGTCGGCCAGATGCAGCCCGCTGATCTCCGGCATCTTGATGTCGGTGATCAGGAGCCGCACCCGTTCGCGCTCCAGGATGCCGAGCGCTTCGCGGCCGTCCGCGGCCGCCCGGATCGCATAGCGGCCGCCGTTCCACGCTTCCAGCATCCGGGAGAGCCCGGTGCGCGTGCGAGGCTCATCATCCACGATCAAGATGGTATGCGGGTTCATGTTCTACAACCTCCGTCCGGATCGGTATCGTCAAGGTGACGGTCGTGCCCTCTCCCTCGCGGCTCTCGATGGCAAGCACGCTTATGTTTGCCGTCTCACTGCGTGCATGAAGCCGCAGCCGCTGCTGCACATTGGTGATGCCGTAACCGGATGATTCCATCGCCTTGTCGGCGCCCATGGCGAGCTTGGAGCGGATTTTCCGAAGCTTCTCTTCGTTCATCCCCGCCCCGTCGTCCTCGACGATAACGTGAAAATAGCCGGGTTCCTGCGAGCGCTTCACCGTCACCGAGACGAATCCCGCACCGATCTTGTTCTCGATGCCGTGCTGGATCGCGTTCTCCACGAGCGGCTGAATGATCAGCTTCGGCAGCAGCAGACGGTTGTCGTCCATCTCCGAATCGATGCGCCACGACAGCCGGTCGCCGAACCGCATGCCCATGATGAGCAGATAGCGCCGGATTTGCTCGAGCTCTTCGGCGAGCGTCACCCATTCCTCACGGTTGTGCCCCGTGATGGTGTAGCGGAACAGTTCGGAAAGCGCCACCACGTAATCGGCGAGCTCGTCTTCATTTTTCTCCAGCAGGGACCAGTACAACGCTTCCAGCGTGTTATACAGAAAATGCGGATGAATCTGCGCCTGCAGCGCTTTCAACTCGGCCCGGTTCTGCATGATCTCCTTCTCGTAGACCAGCCGGATCAGTTCCTTCATGTTGCCGACCATCTGGTTGTAGGTGTGGACCAGCTCGCCGATTTCCGCCGTCGAAGAGATGTGTTCGGCCGGTTTCAGTTCGCCGAACCGGACGCTGCGCATCGACTTGATCAGGCGGAGAACCGGCCGCGTGATCGCGGTGGACAGCAGCACCGAGAAAATGATGAACAGGACCGAACCGATGGCCGCGGATACGATGATGGCCGCGCGCAGAATGAATATGCCTTTCGTAATGGCTTCGACGGGCGTCAGAATCAGCAGCGTCCAGCCGGCAATGTCCGAGTGCTGCTTGACGAGCACGTAATGCCGATCGTTGATTTCCACGGTCTTGTCTTCGCTGGCCAGCAGGCTGGCATAATCCGCGCCGGACAACGCGTCGTCCGCGGTCGCCGCGATCAGCTGCCCGTCCCGGTCGAACAGCAGCGAGACGGCGCCGACGCCCATGTCTTCGCCGAGGCTGTCCAGCCGGAACACCTGCCGGTCGATCCGGACAAGCAGATAGCCGGCCGGCGCGAACGAACGCTGGATCAGATGAATCTGCCGGATCGCCAGCACCTCGTCCTCGCCGGCCTGAGACAGGCCGATCCAGTACATGCCGCCCCGTTGCTCGTGGGCCTTCACGATGAACTCGCTCCCGACGACATCGTACAGCTCGTCGCCGCCCAGCGGAAACAGCCGGTCGCCTTGGCTCGTGTAGATTTCCACCGAACGGATGCCGCTCCCGTAGAGCATCACCTGGTCCGCGACCGGCTGCAATCCTTGCCGATCCAGGAAGGTAGGCTTGAAGCCGTCCTCCACTTCCCCCAGCAGGTTCTGGACATAGGTGTTGGTCGCCGCCTGAAGCGACAGGGAGTCGATCTGCTTCATCATCGCCTCCAGCCGGCCGTTGCCCTGCACGGCGGCATGGCGGATCAGCGTCTCCGCGTTCTGCTTGAGCAGGTTCGCAGCGGAATCGAAGATGACGAATCCGACGATGGTCAGGATGACGATCATGATGGACAGAAAACCGGCGAGCATCTGGCCGCGCAGCGTGTGCAGCCTTAGCAGCCGCCCGAGTCCGGCAAGATGCAGCCGGAGCGTCTGCACGGCCCTCGCGAATGGCGTTCGCAAATGGCTCACCGCCTTTCAGCCTTTCATGCCGCATGCATCCGGCATTTGTCAAATCTTGTCTGTTTGCAGTTTAGGAAATGAGACCATTCGACGTCAAGCCGGACAGAACAGTGCCACTTTAGATTTTATCGCAAGTTACCGGATTCAGAAACTCCGGTCAACAAAAAAACAAAAATTCCCGGTGCCGTCATCACGGCTTCCGCCGCCCTCCCGGGAAATGACGACACAGGGAAAACTTCGGTTCTTTCCGCAGCTCTCCGATTCCAATGCCGCGGGCGGATCCGCCGCGCGGAGCCGATCAAGCAATCCCGCTTGTGCCGGCAACCGATTCTCCTCCGTTCCATCCACCGTCCAAACCGGTGAATTCCGGTTCGTCATAAGCGTAATATCGGCCCAGAATCGTCTCGCGTTCATCGAGGAACAGTTCGTCCGCAATCGCCGAGACGATCCGGGGAATGCCGTACTTCATGCCCGACAGCGCGGAAGCGGTGATGCCGTTGCTGATCAGCGCCCCGTAGTTGAAGGCGAAAATGCCGCGCAGCCGCTCCCGGCCCTCCTCGTCGCGGGATTGAAACGAAAACCCCGGCGTCATGTACGGGTGTCCGTCGATGATCGGATCGGCGATCTCCGCCGGCGCCCGATAGACATCCCGCCACCGGAGAATGTGCGGTTCGACCAGCCGGAGCTCCGGCCGAAGCGCCGGATCGCTGACAAGGCCGGTGCAGACGATGAGGTAATCGACGCGGAACCGGCCTTGCGGCGTCATGACGGCGACGCCGCCATCCTCCGGACACACCGCCTCACACGGCGCGCCGAGGTGGAGCCGGAATCCGGCGTAAGCGGCCGCGCGGGCGAACGTGTCGTTCGTCGGCGGCTGATTGTGCCGGAAGAAATGCACCATGACCGCATACTTGTCGGCGTCCCGCAGTGCGGCGTACCGCTCGATCAGGCCGGACCGTTCCATCTGCCGGATCGGATTGATGCGCGGCAGCGTCTTGCGCCGCACGAACACGTGCGCTTCGGCCGCTCCTTCGGCCAGCGCATGCTGCGCGTTGTCAAACGCCGAAGCGCCGCCGCCGAGAATGCCGATCCGCTTGCCGCGCAGCGCCGCGAAATCGATCGGTTCGGACGAATGGGCGTACAGATGCTTCGGCAGCGATTCCGCGATCATCGCCGGCACATGCCACGCGCCGCCGCCCTGAATGCCGGTCGCGAGCACGACCTTGCGCGCCGTCAGCGTCTTCGCCGGCGCGCCCGCTCCCTCGAGATGCAGCCGGTGCAAGCCGCCGCCGAGCGGCTCGATCAGCGTCAGCTTCGTCTCGTTCACGACAGGCAGGTTCAACACGCGGCGGTACCACCGCAGGTAGGCCATCCAATCGCCGCGCGGAATTTTGTCCAGCTTCTCCCAGGCTTCGGAGCCGGCCTGCGCTTCCAGCCAGGCGCGGAACGTCAGCGACGGGATGCCGAGATCGATGGACGTCAGATGTTTCGGCGTACGCAGCGTCACCATGCGGGCGTAAGTCACCCAGGGACCTTCGAAGCCTTCGGGATTTTCATCGATGACCAGAATATTCGTGATGCGCTCCCGCAGCAGGCCGAAGGCGATGCCGAGGCCGCATTGTCCGCCTCCGACGATGACGACGTCGAAGACGCGGTCGCCGCCGTGCTCCCGTGCCGGCACCCAGCCCGGCCCGCCGAAGCCGAGCAGTTCCAGATCCCGCTTCACTTGTTCGGCCAGCGCTTCCAAACTCATGACGACACCGCCCTTTCCCGTAGCCATGCGTGGAACAGGCACATGCTGCCCATGTTCCATCCTAGTCACAACGCAGACGGGGCGGCAATGCCTCGCGAGCGGATTCGATCGTCATGCCAAATGCCGGGCCTCGTTATTGTTCATCGTGCACATTCCCCCTTTTGGTAAGTATGTAACCCGGAGGTTAGTAAGTGAGCCGGTTTTCCGTTCTGGTCATTCGCGCGGAGGATGGTACAATGGAGAAGGAACGGACAATCTCGGAAAGGGAGGTCATGCGGCATGGAAATTCGCAGCATACAAGACACCACGGTGCTGAACAACGGCGTACGGATGCCCTGGCTCGGGCTCGGCGTCTTTCAGGTGGCAGAAGGCGAAGAAGTGAGAAACGCGGTGCGGTGGGCCATTGAGGAAGGGTACCGCTCAATCGACACGGCGGCGGGCTACCGGAACGAGACCGGCGTCGGCCAGGCGATCCGCGAGAGCGGCGTTCCGCGGGAAGAGCTGTTCATCACGACGAAGCTGGCGAACTCGGACCAGGGATACGAGTCGACGCTGCGCGCTTTCGAGGAAAGCCGGCGCAAGCTCGGTGTGGATTACATCGACCTGTATCTGATTCACTGGCCGGGCCGGGACAAGTACAAGGAGACGTGGCGCGCCTTCGAGAAGCTGTATAATGAAGGCTACATCCGCGCGATCGGCGTCAGCAACTTCCAGATCCATCATCTGGAGTCGCTGAAAGAGACAAGCGGCATCATCCCCGCCGTCAACCAGGTGGAGTTCCATCCGCTGCTTACCCAGAAGGAACTGCTCGACTACTGCAAGCGCGAAGGCATCCAGCTCGAGGCGTGGTCGCCGATCATGAAGGGCAACCTCGACCTGCCGGTTCTGCAGGAGCTGGCGGCGAAATACGGCAAGACCCCGGCGCAAATCGTCCTCCGCTGGGATCTCGAGCTCGGCGTCGTCACGATTCCGAAGTCGGTCCGCCGCGAACGGATCGCCGAAAATGCGGACATCTTCGACTTCGAATTGTCCGAAGAAGATATCCGCGCGATCGACGCGCTCAACAAGAACCATCGGTTCGGTCCGCATCCGGACGAATTCCTCTTCTGATTCGGCATGATACGTCAGAAAAAGCCGATGCCGCTTCCCGGCGTCGGCTTTTTTTTTGTTCGTTCCGCGCTCAGTACGCCGCCCACGCGCAGACGAGCACCAGCACCGACCAGGCGATCTCGAGCACCCCGGTCGTCTTGACGGAGGGATGGAGACGCGGCATCACGACGGCGCGGACCAGCAGCACCGCCGCGGCCGGGAGCAGCGCGGGCGGATACAGGAGCGCGACGGCCGCCAGGAACGCCGCGTGATACAGGACCGAGTACCAATAGAACGCCTTGTGGTGCTTCTCGCGGATCATCGTTTTCACATAGAAGATCGTCCCGGTAAAATAGAGCACGCTGAGCGCGAACAGCTCGAACGCCAGCGCGGCGTCCGTCCCGTCCCCGACCCGGAAGGCGGCGAACGTCATCAGGCTGAACAGGATGACGGCAGCCAGATCGTTCAGGAACGCCCGCTCGCGGTTCTGCTTCGCGAAGTACAGGTTGATCAGGATGAACGGCACGGCCAGCGGCAGCAGGAGCAGCAGTTCCGGTTCCAGGACCAGCAGGGCGGCGCCGACGGGCAGCAGCAGCCCGCCGTACAGCTTGAGCGGCCCGAGCCAGGCGGCCTTGCGCTTCGTCCGGATCCACTGAAGCGCGGCGTACGCGAACAGGTACGAGAGCAGCCAGGCGAGGAACAGCAGCGCGTGCTGCCACGCCGGTGCGGAAGCGATGACGCCGAAGAGCAGCGGCAGAATCAGCATCGCCCAGGCGCCGTGCTGTTTCGGTATATAAACATTGCGCATGGGTACACCCGCTTTCTGACGGAACAATCTTGCTTCCAGTATACCCTTGCGGAATTCGAGACATTGTGACACCGGTCACGAAGCCGGGAAACAACAAGCAGGACCAGAAGCTGAAGCCGCCTCTGGTCCTACTCGTTTTTTCGCCCCTGTCTTTCCCGGAACAAATCCAGGATCCGTCTGTAATTTGTCGGTCTGGATACCGTCGCTTCCTTCCCTCGTTCACCGGGCTTGTCCCCCTCGAAATATACCTTGGCGTACTTCTCGTCAATCTCGATCACCTTGTCGATGTTGACCAGATTGCCGCGGTCCGCACGCACGAAAGGCAAATTCAAGGCTTGCAGGACATTCTGGATTTTCTCCAGGCTGTCGAAAGGAAAGTAGTAGACGTCATTCTTCGTATGAATCAGGATGCGGGTCTTGTCGGTGGTGAACTTCAGGATCTCCATGACGTCCAGCTCGACCAGACCGGATTTCCCGTCTTCGTCCCTTGCGACAACCAATTTCACAAGACCACCATCATTACTTGTTCAGAAGTTCGGCAGGGACTTTAGGCTGATTGCCCCAGATCCAGCTTGCCGTGCAAACGACGACAAGGCCTGCGCAGCCGACAACCGTCGCCAGCAAATGAAGGGCTTTTTTCTTCATCCTGTTTCACCGCCTTTCCTTGGTAATCTTATTAGTGATAGCACCTGGATAAACCAGGTGATCGCTAATAGCTGAGATTGGAACAAGAAGTTCGAAGCGACTAGTATTGTAGATCCAATTTTCAGGACAGGGAAATATTTAGACGGAATTCTAGTTTGTTCTTCAATTCTAGATGGCGAAAATATAATAGTCAATACCATATTTACTATATTAAAGGTGTTTATATAAAAATTAGTAAGTTCAATGAACGGCAATAATGCGGCCACTCCGGCCGAAACGACGATGCACACCGCAGCCGACTGGAAGTGATATCCTCCTGAAATGCTTCTCAGCAAACCGAACGCGAACAGCACTTGCATCGTTTCCCGATAGTTGCCGAACAACAGTCCCAGAATTGTCGCGACCAGCAAAGTAAACACAGTGTTTAGAAACAGGTGAAATCCGAATTGAAGCCGTGCTTCCGAATAGGGATGATCCGGCACTTCGCTTTTGAGCCAATGCGCCAGACGAAACGCAAGTCTCTCTACCATTGCGTCCTCTCTCTCCTCAATGCGATATAGATCAAGAACAGCACGATCACGACCGCGATCATTTCGACAAAGTACAGCCTGTTCTTGAGCAGGTGCAGGAACGAGAGCAGAATGAACGTCGCAACTGTTATTACCAAGATCAGCATGTTTTCATGCTTGACTTTAAAGTGTTGCAGAGAAAACGAAAACCCGTAGCCCAGCCGGTACAACAAATAACTTAACAATAAGACGGTGCATGAAGATACAGCCGAAAGAATGTAGTAACCTGTGCCGCCTGCCTGCACTTCGGCGACCGATGCAATGCCCGTGAGCTGCAAACCGTACAGGAACGCAGTCTGGACCAAAATGACCGATGCATACCCCGTTACCGCAACGATGAGCGAACCGATCAGCGAAATCCGCAGCGTATAGAAAATGAATAACGTGAACAACACCAGACCGATCATGGGTGTCCACGAACCCATATCGATCTCATGCCATATGGCATAGTTGAGCAGTGCCATCAGAACGGAGATGGGAACGATCTGCAGATTGTACTTCAGAATATTAAATCGAAACAGCGTGAACGAAACAGCAAAAATCGACCAAGTTTCCAATGTAGAGAACGCGATAAAGAGAATTTCATTCATTTATCCTGTCTCCCGTTCATCGCTTGTAGTTTTTTGCAGGCCGATATGGTCAATCTTGTCGATTATCTAAACTTATTCTTCATCAATTAAAATTTTCCTCTTTTGGGAATGAGAAAAACGAACCCTTTGAAAAAAGGAGTCCGTTTTTGCTTTACTGTCCATATGGTTTTTATTTATCCGGCTTGCAGGTGCCGTCTTCGCAGACTTCGCCGGATGCGTCGGATTCGGTCATGATGAGCGGATGCTCGTCTTGCCAGGCCTGCTGCAGGACGTCGAGAAACACGCTGTCCGGCTGCGCACCCGAAACGCCGTACTTCCGGTTGATAACGAAGAACGGCACGCCCCGCGCGCCGAGACGGCTTGCTTCGATTCCGTCCGCCTCCACTTCGTCGGCGTGAGCGCCGGATTTCAGCATCTCCTCCGCCGCTTTGCGGTCCAATCCGGCCTGCTCCGCGATGTCGGCAAGCGTCCTGTGATCGGCCACGTTGCGGCCGCTGGTGAAGTACGCTTCGAACAGCCGCTCGATCACGTCCTGCTCTTTGCCGTGCCGTCCCGCGAACTTGATCAGCCGGTGCGCATCGAGCGTGTTCGACGGAATGACAACGCCGAAGCGGAAGTCGATCCCGACTTCCCGGCCCTGCTCCGCCACCCGCTGGTTCATCTGGACAGCCTGTTCGCGGCTGATGCCGAACTTGGCGGCCAGCACATCATACAGATCCCGTTCGGGCTCTCTGGCCGCATGCGGATCGAGCTGAAAACTGCGGTACTCCACCGTCACGTCATCCTTGTGTTCGAACCGGCTGAGCCCTTCCTCGAAACGGTGTTTCCCGATGTAGCAGAAAGGACAGGCCACATCCGACCAGATTTCGACTTTCATCGCTCCGCTCCTTTCCCGGGCCGCTCAGGCAAGCGCCCGCTTCACGACCGTTTCAAGCGGCGTCGTCTCCCCGATGAGCCGGGTCAGATCATCCGAGGTTTGCGCGAATTCGCCCTCGTCCAGCTGCGCGTAGAGCGCCGCGAACATGGCCGCGGCAGGTTCGGGCATGCCCCAACCCGCGAGAATCTTCGCGTATTCGGCGGCCGTCGCCGGTTTCAGCACCACCGGCTTGCCGGAGACGTCCGACAGAATCTGCGCCAGCTCTTTCATCGTCCACAGCTTCGGCGCCGTAATTTCGTAGATCCGGTTCTCGTGGCCGTCCGACATCAGTACGGCTGCCGCCGCCTTCGCCATGTCGGCCCGCGATGCCGTGTTCAGGCCGGCCGTCGCGATCGGCGTCACGAGGGCGCCGCTTTCCACGGCCTGGCGGAGCGATTCGTTCACGAACACTTCGGTGTAGAACGTGTTGCGCAGGAACGTGTACGGAATGCCCGACAGGCGGATCATGTTCTCGGTCGTCCGGTGCAGCAGGCTCAGCGCGAGGGGACTCTCCTGGGCCCGGAAAATGCTCGTGTACGCGATATGCGTGATGCCGGACATCTTCGCCGCCCTTGTGACCGTCGCGTGCTGCAGCGCCCGCAGCGTCTCGTCGCTTGCCTCGGAGCTCGAGACGAACAGCAGCTTGCCGCCGCCTTCAAAGGCCTTCAGGAGCGACGCCAGATCGTTGTAGTCGCCGTGCCGGACTTCGACGCCCTTCTCCGCCAGCCATGCCGCCTTCTCCACATTGCGCGCGACCGCTATCAGCCGGTCCGCCGGCACTTTCTCCAGCAGCGTCTCCGCCGCGATCCGGCCCAATTGCCCCGTTACGCCGGTTACGATAATGCGCATCGTTCACTCCGCCTCCTTGTGTACTATGTATTAAGTTCTACTAACTTTATTATAGTGACTTGACATATTGAAATGCAAATGGCCTGCGGCGGGACTGCAGCGTGATGCTTACGTTGCAGCCAACCACAGGCCAGATAAATGTGATGCTGTTGCGTGAAGCGCCGGGCTGTAGCGTGGCATGCACGTTACAGCCGCTCCGGCGAGGTGCCTCGCAGCGCTGTAGCGTGGTATGCACGCTACGGCCGTTCCGGCGAGGCTTCACACGGCGCTGTAGCGTGGCGTGGTATGCACGTTACAGCCGTTCCGGCGAGGTGCCTCGCAGCGCTCTAGCGTGGTATGCACGCTACGGCCGTTCCGGCGAGGCTTCACGCGGCGCTGTAGCGTGGCATGCACGCTACAGCCGCTCCGGCGAGGCTCCGTACCGATTCAGAAACTCAGCGCGATCTCCCGCGCGCGGCGGAGCGCCTCCTCCCGGATGGCCGCCGCCCGTTCGGGAACGGCTCTCATCCCCTCCACATAGAGGCACTCCACGTCGGTGATGCCGACGAACTCCATGATGACCCGCAGATGGCGGTGCCCCATCTCGAGCCGTTCGTCCGGCGAGCCCGGAGACAGGAAGCTGCCGCTCGCCTGGATGTGCAGCGCCTTTCGGCCCGCCAGCAGCCCGACCCGGCCGACGTCCGGGATGTACCGGAACGTCTTGCCCGCGATGACGAAGGCATCGATGTACCGCTTCAATGCCGGCGGGTACGAGTAGTTCCAGATCGGCGTGACGAACACATACTTGTCCGCGGCGGCGAACTGATCCGCCAGTTCGTTGATGCGCGCAATCTTCGACTGTTCCGCCGCGGTCAATTCTCCGAAAGCGATGCCCGAGCCGAGCTTCTCCCAGCCGGCGAAGACGTCGGCGTCGAGCTCCATCGCGTACAGATCGAGCCGGATGATCTCGTCGTTCGGCTTCGCGTCCCGGTACGCCTCAAGGAACGCTTCCCCCGCCGCCATGCTGCAGGAAACGTCGGGACCGAACGGATGAGCCGTAATGTACAGCAAGGTAGCCATATTCCGTCCCCTCACCGCCGTATCGTCAATTGGCGGCAGCGACCTGCCGGGTCGCGACATTGAGCCGGTTGTATAAATTCGCCGTCGCGATGCCGGCGATGAGCGTCGCCAGCGCCTGACCGGCGTAATGGCGCTCGGCCTCCCGGTAAATCTCATCCGGCACCGGGTCCGGCCGGTCGGCGATGCGGGCCATCACCTCGCCGAGCGCGAGGGCCGCCCGCTCCGCTTCGGTGAATCGGGCGGAATCCCGCCAGCCCGCGACGGCCATCACCCGCTCCGGCGTCACGCCCGCCTGCTGCGCGTTGCGCGAGTGCAATTCCACGCAGACGCTGTCGCCGTTGATCTGGCTCACCCGCAGGTAGACAAGGAAAAGCGTCCCCTTCGGGATGCCGGACTGTTCGGCGGAAGCGAACAGCGCGCGGCCGAGCGCCTGCAGCGGATCGGCCAGATCGGGCACGAGCGCCACGGGACTTGCCATGCGAGGTTTGAGCGACATGTTCAATCCACTCCTTGATCTTCCGGAATATGCGGACCCTCATCGAGCCCTGCACGAAGATGACGGAGCGGTCGGGGCGGAATGTGACAAACCGGAGATCTGTCACATTGGCGGGTTCTTTTTCGTCAGTCATAATGGAGGGAGTATCACTTCATGCGGGAAGGAATGTACATGATCGCACAAGAACGGCTTGCGGAACAATTCGAGGCGCACCGTCAGCATCTGCTCCATGCGGCGTATCGCATGCTCGGATCGCTGAGCGAGGCGGAGGATGCGGTGCAGGAAGGGTGGCTCAGGCTCTGCCGCGCGGACACCGAAGCGATCGAAAATCTGGGCGGCTGGCTCACCCGGGTCGTGTCCCGGGTCTGCCTGGATATGCTGCGTTCGCGGAAAAGCCGGCGCGAAGAGCCGCTGGATACGCACCCGGCGGGAACGTATCCCCTGACCGAAGACGGCGGCGGTCCCGATCCCGAGCGGGAGGCGCTGATGGCCGAATCGGTCGGCGTCGCGCTGCTCGTCGTGCTGGATAGGCTCAAGCCCGCGGAGCGCGTCACGTTCGTGCTGCACGATATTTTCGGCATGCCGTTCGCCGAGATCGCGCAGGTCGCAGGCAAGTCGGAAGCCGCCGTCCGGCAGCTCGCCAGCCGGGCCCGCCGCCGGGTGACCGGCACGACTCCGCGGGATTCGGCCGACCTGGCCGGCATGCGCCGGCTCATCGACGCGTTCATCGCCGCGGCGCGCGCAGGCGACTTCGATGCGCTGATCGCCATGCTCGATCCCGACGTCGCGCTGCGCGACGACAGCGGCGGCTCAAGCGCCGCCGGCGGCGCGCGGATCACGCGCGGCGCGGAAGCGCTCGCCCGCCGCGTCTGCGGCCGCGCGCTGGCCGCCCAGACCGCCGTCGTGGACGGCGTCATCGGCGCCGTCGCCGCGCCGCTGGGGCGCCTGGCCTACGCGCTCAAGTTCGACATCCGCGGCGGTAAGATCGCCGCCGTCGAGCGGATCGCGGACCCGGCGCGGCTCGCGGCGCTCGACCTTCACGTGCCGTTCGTCCAGGCGCCATCACGCTACTCCGCGATCTCCCGAAGATAGAAGATCGCGATCTGCGTCCGGTCGCGCAGCCCCAGCTTGCCGAGAATTTCGGTGATGTAATTCTTCACCGTGCCTTCGCTCAAGAAAAGCGCCTGCGCGATCTCGCGGTTCGACAGCCCGTCGGCGATCTTGCGGACGATCCGCTGCTCGGCGTCGGTCAGGCCGAAGTCGGCCAGCCGCTTCCGCCCGGACGGCGCGGCGGCTGCGGCTCCGCCGGCGTGCAGCATGCCGGCCAGCTTCCGCGCGACATCCGGATGCATCAGCGCATGGCCGGCATGCACCGCGCGGATGCCTTCCGCGATTGTGTCCGGCGGGACGTTCTTGAGCAGGTACCCGCCGGCGCCGTATTTGAGCGCCTTCACGATGTATTCGTCATCGTCGAACGTCGTCAGGATGAGCACCTTGACGTCCGGCGCCGCCTCGCGGATGAGGCGCGTTCCCTCCACCCCGTCGCATACCGGCATGCGGACATCCATCAGGACGACGTCGACCTCCCCCGGATGCTCCCGCACGAACCCGACCGCCTCCTGCCCGTCGGCGCAGACGCCCGCCACTTCGATATCCGGCATCGTGCCCAGTATCAGCCGCAGACTCTCCCGAATGAACGGATCGTCATCCGCCACCAGCGTCCGAATCATCTGTGTGTACCTCCGAAGTTTTACGTTCTGATCGCGCCGTGATCCGCTACCGCCGCGGCAAAATCGTGCGCACGGCGAACCGTTCGCCGGCGATCACCTCAAGCCGGCCGCCGGCGAGCCGCGTCCGCTCCTCCATGCCGAGCAGCCCCAGCCCCTTGCGCAGCTCCCCGCCTTCCGGCACGGCGCCGTTGTTGCTGACCGTCATCCGCAGCTCCTCCGGCGCGTATTCGAGCTCGACGGTCACCTCCGTGGCCTCGCCGTGGCGCAGCGCGTTCGTCACCGCCTCCTGCGCGTTGCGGTACAGCACGATCGCGTCGCTCGGATAGAGCGGATAAGACGCGCCGACCGCCCGGAACCGGACGGCGGCGCCGCTCGTTCCGGCCAGCTCCCCGATCAGCGTCTCCAGCGAATATTCGCCGCGGGCCGCTTCCGCCGGCTTCAGCCGCCGGACGGTCGACCGTAGCGCGTCCATCGCGCCCGCGAGCTGATCGCGGACTTCCCTGACCAGGTTCATCGCTTCGCCGCGGCCGCCGTCGATGCGGATCGCCGCTTCGAGCATCATTTTCAGCCGGATGAGGCGGTGGCCCAGTTCATCGTGCAGATCGTGGGCGATGCGGTTCCGCTCTTCGAGCTGCGCGAGCTCCTGCACCTTCGATGCGTAATCCAGCGCCGTGCGGCGGGCTTCCTCCAGCTCGCGATTCCGCGTCTGCAGCTGAATGTACAGCGCCTCGATCTCCCCCCGGTCGACCGCCGTCTTCCGGATATGCATCAGGAGCAGCACAATAGCGGCATAAGTCAGATTGGCCGCCGTAAGCAGCTCGACCGTAAAACGCGTCCAGGCCGCCGCGTTCATCGCGATCCCCGCGAGCGTCGCCCGCTGAAGGAAATCGTCCGAACGTTCCGGCGGGGTGTACAGCGCCGCGGTGACGGCCAGCGGCAGCAGCCCGCCGTATTGCCAGCCATACGCCGCAAGCGCCGCCGTCTCCAGCAGGAACGGCAGCGGAAACGCGCGGAAGCCTTCGCGGTTTTCGAACCGGTCGCGCAGTCTCATCACCAGCAGCAGGACAAGCAGCAGCATGACATACAGCGCCTCGTCCGTCACGCGATCCGACATCAGGATGGAAGCGACGCCCGCAACGACGACCGTCAGATAACGAAGCATGAGATAGGCTGCGTTCAAGGATACCGTACCTTTCCCGTCTCGTTGCTCCCATTATAGCACGAGTCGGCGCGGGTGACGGCGCGCACCATCAAAGGTGACTTTCGTCATCCCCGCTTCATGACTTCATCCACCTGACCGGACGCCTCCGATTGCGCTACGCTGGAGTCAAACAGAACCGCATGCAGGGAGGAAACACGATGAGTCTGGTTCGACTGCGCCAAGTGGTCAAACGATACGGCACGAAGCTGTCGGTCGATCATCTGTCGCTGACGATTGAACGCGGCGAAATCTTCGGACTGCTCGGGCCGAACGGCGCGGGCAAAAGCACGACGATCAAAATGATCTGCGGCCTGCTCCGCAGCGATCAGGGCGAGATCGAGGTCGACGGGGAGTCGGTGCGCCGCCATCCGCTCTCGGTCAAATCCAAGATCGGCATCGTGCCGCAGGAGATCGCACTCTACGAGCATTTGACGGCGGTGGAGCATCTGCGCTTCTTCGGCAGACTGTACGGGCTGCGCGGCAGGCAGCTCCAGGAGCGGATCGACGAAGCGCTCGCCTTCGTCGGTCTGACGGGCCACCGGAACGATCGTCCCGGATCGTTCTCCGGCGGCATGAAGCGCCGGCTCAACATCGCCTGCGCGATCGTCCACCAACCGAAACTGATCATCATGGATGAGCCGACCGTCGGCATCGATCCGCAGTCCCGCAACCACATCCTCGAATCGGTTCGGGAGCTGAACCGGCGCGGCGCCACCATCATTTACACGAGCCACTACATGGAGGAAGTCGAAGCGATCAGCACGCGGGTCGGCATCATCGACCACGGCAGACTGATCGCGCTCGGCACCATCCGGGAGCTGCTGATGCAGGTGGAAGAACAGGAGAAGCTCGTCATCGAGACGGAAGGCCTGACCGATCTGGCGGTCGAGGAGATCAAGCGGCATGCGTCCGTCCAGCGGGTGGAGCGCCGGGACGGCGTGCTGGAAGTCTATCTCCGGCACGCGCAATCGTACCTGCAGGACATGCTGTACATTCTCGCCAAGCATGAGGTGCGCATCGCGTCGCTCCGCAACGAGACGCCGAACCTGGAGACGCTGTTCCTGACGCTCACCGGCCGCAATCTGCGGGACTAGGAGGTACGGACGATGCGAACGATCGGAACGCTCATACACCATGAACTCCGCCGCATGATACGGGCCAAGGAGACGTTCTGGCTGCTCATTTTCATGCCGCTCCTGCTCATCTTCATCCTCGGGAACGCGCTGTCGGGCTTCTTCGATCTGGAAGACCGCGAGGTCGATCCGATCGAAGTCGGTCTGGTCGTGCTGGACGAAGCATCGGACGACATGGCCGGGCTGCTCCGCACGGAGGAGATGGCGAAATGGCTGTCCGTCCGCGGGTTTCCGGACAGGCAGCAGTTGCTGGACGCGCTGGAAGACGGGGAGATCGAATACGGCGTGGCGGTGCCGGAACATTTTGCGGAGAATGCGGCATCGGGCAGCGCGGCGGTCTGGGAACTGTATCCCGGTAAAAATGGAGACCGCAACCTCGTGGCAGAGAGCGTGATCGGGGGGCTGCTCGACCGGATCAACTTCGTCCAATCGGCCGCGGCCGCGCTCGGCAATCCGCAGGCGGCCGAAGCCGCCGCCCGGGGCGCATCCGGCGCGGAAGGCTCTTATGTGAACGTCACGGCGCCGGACATGAGCGGGCGCGACTACTCGGCGCTGGAATATTACGCCGCCCAGATGCTCGTCATGTTCCTGCTGTACTCCGGCATGGCCGCCGGACTGTCCATCGTCGATGAGAAAGAGTCGCGCACGCTGGACCGGATTTATGCCGCGGCCGTGAAGCCGATTCAGGTGCTTGTCGGCAAGATTGCGGGCAACGGGCTCGCCGCGTTCGGCCAGGCGCTGGTCATTATCCTTTTCACCTCGACGGTGTACGGCGTGGACTGGGGAGACCGTTACGCGCATCTGCTCGCGGCCTGCCTGCTCACCGTCATCGGGTCCGTCAGCCTGGCCGTCATCGTCGCCGCCTTCACGAACCGGGCGCGCACCGTTCAGGCGATCTTCATCGCGCTGACGATGGTGATGACGTTCCTGAGCGGCGGCTTCTCGAGCGAAATCGGCGACTTCCTGGAACGGCTGGGCACATTCACGTTCAGTTACTGGGCGTCGCAGAGCTTTATCCATCTCATCCTGAACAGCGCGGATTCCATCGTGCAGGAACGGCTGACCGTGCTCGGCTTGATCGCGGCGGGGCTGTTCCTCATCTCGGCCTTGCTCGGCAGAAAGGCGGTGTCCCATGAATAGCTGGTTCATTGCCGCAAATCTGATCCGCAGAACGATCGGCAATGTGAAAGGATTTCTGCTCTTCATCCTGATGCCGGCCGTGATCGTCTCGACGATGACCGGCCTGGTCTCCTCGTCGGGCGACGGCAAGTCGGCCGTCGGGTATGCCGATCTGGACGGCAGCGAGCTCTCCCGCTATGTGCTCCGGGCGCTGGAGCAGACGGGACGCTACGAGCTCGTCCAGGCGGAGACCGACCGGGAAGCCGCTGACATGGCGGCGGATCGCGACGTCTCGGCGAGCTTCGTGATTCCCGCCGGTTTCGAGGCCGGCTGGCTGGCCGGACAGAAGCCCGAACTGGTGCTGATCCGGCTCGCCGTCGACGAGGCGTCCGTGATGCTGGAGCTGGATCTGGACGGCATCGCCCGCAATGTGGTCGACGCGGCCGCCGCGGCGGAACAAGCGGGAAGCGGAGATGTCCGGCGCGATGCGCTGGCGGTGCTGGACCGGCATCTGCAAGGCCTGGTCGGCAGCGTGAAGATGAGTGAAACGCGCGACAACTCGTGGAACTACCTCGGCATCGGATTTACGCTCATGTTCCTCATGATCCTGATCAATCAGAGCGTCTCCGTCATCGCCGAAGACCGCCGCAACCAGACGATGGCGCGCGTCTATGCGGCGCCGGTGCAGAGCTGGCATATTGCGGTCGGCAATTTCTTCGGCAGCGTGTTCATCGGTACGCTGCAGGTGCTCGGCACCTCCGCCCTGTCGCACCTGGTGTTCGGGTACGACTACGGCGTGCCGGTCTGGATGGAGCTTGTCGTGATGGAATGCTTCATTCTCGCGTCGCTCGGCATCGCCAGCGCGGTCGCCGGATTTATTCGCACGACGAACCAGCTCAACATCATCAACAACCTGATCATGACGCCGACGTGCATGCTCGGCGGCTGCTTCTGGCCAATCGAATTCATGCCGTCGTTCATGCAGAAGCTGGCGAACTTCGTGCCGCAGAAATGGGCGATCGAAGCGATCAACCTGGGCGCCGACGGAGCGGCGCCGGCCGAGCTCGCCCTCCCGCTCGGCATCCTGCTGCTCTTCGCGGCGGTGCTGCTCGGCTTCGGCACGGCGGTGCTGCGTCCGGCGAAGTAGCGAAGCAAGCGCGCACGATGCGCCGCGGACGGGTTATAATGGCGGTGAGCATGATGGGATGTGCAATTTCGCCAGGGGGGACGCGGGTTCATGCGGTACAGCGGGATTCGGGACGGCCTTTTCATCCGGAGGATCAACCGTTTCGTCGCCGAGGTCGACATCGACGGAAGCACGGAGAAGGTGCATGTGAAGAATACCGGCCGGCTGGCGGATTGGCTCGTGTCCGGGCGCCGCGTCGCCCTGGCGGACGCCGGCCGGGACCAGCCCGGCCGCAAGACCCGCTATTCCCTGATCGCCGCGGAGCGGCAGGGCGGCTGGGTGAACATCGACTCGCAGGCGCCGAACGCGGTCATCCACGAGGCGCTTCAGGCCGGACGCATCGTTGAGCTGCCTTCCGTTCGGTCGCTGCGCAGGGAGGCGGCGTTCGGCGGGTCGCGCTTCGATTTTCATTTCGATGACGGCGTTCGCGAAGGATTCATCGAAGTGAAAGGGGTGACGCTGGAGCGCGGCGGCACCGCCCTGTTCCCGGACGCCCCGACGGCGCGCGGCGCCCGGCATCTGGAGGAGCTGGCGAAGGCGGCGGAGAGCGGATATGCCGCCTTCGTCATTTTCCTCGTGCAGATGGAGGGGTGCCTGCGGTTTGCGTCCCATGAAGCGGAGGACCCGCGCTTTGCCGAAGCGTTGAGGCAGGCGGCGCGGGCCGGCGTGCGCATCCTGGCCTATGACTCCGTCGTGTCGGCGGACGAGATCGTCATCGGCGGGCCGCTGCCGGTTACAGGCGTCCTCCCGCCTCCCTGAGTCCGCGGCGGGCCTGCCGCCGGTATTCGCCGGGCGATTTGCCCGTCCATTTCTTGAACGCGTTCTGGAAGGCGCTCGGTTCGGTGTAATGGAGCAGGAACGCGATTTCCCCGATGGAAATGCCGTCCTGTCTCAGCAGGCGGATGGCCGTCTCCTGGCGCAGTTGCGTGACGAGTTCGCTGTAGGTCGCACCTTCCGCCCGCAATTTCAATTGCAGCGTGCGCTCGCTGACGCCGAAATGATCCGCCGCCTGGGAGAGCGTCGGCAGGCCGGTCGGAAGGGAGGCGCGCAGCCACTCCAGCACCCGCCCGGTGAACGCGCCTTCGGCATCGCCCGCTCTGGCCTGCATATCCTCCGCAACCGTCTCGAACATCGCCCGCAGACGCTCGTCCGCATAGAGAATCGGCCAATCCAGCACCTGACGGTCCAGGCGGACGGCATTTTCCCCGGCGCGGAAAAGGGGCATCACGCCGAACGTCTCGAGATACGGCGCGGTGTCCGGCGGAGGTTCGTGCATGAACCGGACCTCCCGGACGGCCGGGCGCCGGCCGCCGAACCGCCGCAACATGGCGAGGACGGAAACGGCCATGTCCTCTGCGCAGTGGCGTACGGCCAAGGCAGGGGCGTCGAAGGTGAAGCGGATGGTCAGCACTTCGCCTTCCGCCTCCCAGGCCAGGCTGAACCCGTCGGACAAGATCGCGTAGTACCGGACATAGGCGTCCAGCGCTTCCCGGATCGTCCCGGCGTGCATCATCACATAGCCGAGCACGCCGAGATCCGCCGGTTCCATGTATTCCTCCATATGAAGGCCGATGTGGTCATCGCCCGTCAGCGCCGCCGCTTCATTCATCAGCCGGGACAATTCGGCCGCGGGAATCCGGGCATCCGCGTCCCGCAGCAGACCGCTGTCGAACGACGCCGCCCGGCAGAACGCTTCGGGATCGAATCCCCTGTCCGCCACATATTTCAGGATCGGAAACACCATCGACACCGCCGTATAGCCGCGCCGCAACCGCCGTCCCCCCTCTTCTTTTGCGCCAATTCACAATTCTGTTGCGCTTCCCATCATCGCGCGTTCATCGGTGACGGGATATGCTTGAAAACAGCAAGTTCCATATAGCATAGCATCAGACGATGCGAACGCCAAGGAGGGCAAGATGGGCAAACGAATCTTGTTGATCGTCGGTCATCCCGATCCGGAGAGCTACTGCGCTGCGCTGGCCGCGCGCTACGCGGCGGGAGCGGAGAGAAGCGGCGCGGATGTCCGCGTGCTGGAACTCGGGAGGCTGGCTTTCGATCCGGTGCTGAAATTCGGTTACCGGCAGCGCATGGAATGGGAAGACGATCTGGCCGGCGCGCAGGAGGCGATCCGCTGGGCCGAGCATCTGGTGTTCGTCTATCCGAATTGGTGGGGCACGATGCCGGCGCTGCTGAAAGGCTTCATCGACCGCGTTTTTCTGCCGGGATTCGCTTTCCGCTACCGGGAGCGCGGCAAACTGTGGGATAAGCTGCTGAAAGGCCGGTCCGCCCGCCTGATCGTGACGATGGACACGCCCCCCCTGATCAACCGGTGGATGTACGGGCACGCCGGCCACAAGGTCATGAAGCGGAACATTCTGCAATTCTGCGGCATCCGCCCCGTCAGGGTCACCGAGATCGGCCCGGTGCGGGGTTCGACGGAGCAGAAGCGCAGCGCCTGGTTGGACAAGGCGGAGCGCCTCGGCGAACGCCAGGCCTAGACGGACGGTTCGTGGGCGGCCTCCGCCTCGGCCTTCGTGCGATGGACCGTGCCGAACCGGTGCTCGGGCGGCGCGTAGATGGTGTACAGCTTCAACGGCCGCGGGCCGATGTTCGTGACGTTGTGCCAGGTGCCGGCCGGAATCATGATGGCGTCGTCCTCGGACACGCGCCTTGTGAAGTTGAGGTTGTCTCTCCGGGGACCCATTTGCACCAGGGCGAATCCTTCCTCAATCCGGATGAACTGGTCGACATTCGGGTGCACCTCGAGGCCGATGTCGCTTCCCGGCTCAATGCTCATCAGGACAACCTGCAGATGCCGTCCCGTCCAGATCGCTCTGCGGAAGTCGGTATTCCATTCGGCGGCCTTTTCAATGTTGATCACATGGGGGTTGCCGCCGTAATCCCGCAGATCGGGGCGCTGCCTGTCTTCCTGCCGGCCACCGCCGGAGCTGCCGGAGCCTCCGCAGAGACACGGACGCTCGTACGCCGGATAGGCCGGGTAGAACCCGCTGTAGGACCATGCATGCGGCCACTGCGCGCCGTAGTAGGGATGATGAGAGTAATAATAGGCCAATTTCGCTCACACACTCCTTTGTTGACAGGGATCGGTGTCGGAATCTGCAAGCATCGTATGCATCTGCCCAGATGGGTGTGAGCGGAAGATGAGATTACCTTGGAAAAGCTCCATCTGGTGCAGAAATGCACCACATTCGCCGAGACCTGCTCCATCGCTCCGCATCTGGTGCAAATATGCACCAGATTGGGGATCCAAATTGCCGGCAATGCCTCACCTGGTGCAGAAATGCACCACATATGCCGAGACCTGCTCCATCGCCCCGGATCTGGTGCAAATGTGCACCAGGTCGGGCCAGCTTGCCGCCGATTATGCCGGTACGCGCCGCCAGCCGCTCATGCCGTTAACCCTCCACCGCGCTCCCGGCCGCGCTCTGCGCCGCCGGTGCGGTGAACCGCATCCGCGACGCGACCAGCGCACACACGATGAGCAGCGCCCCCGCAAGGCCGTACGCGGCGAACAGCGTCGCCTGCTTCACGAGCAGTCCGGAGCAGCCGGTGCCGATGAGCACGCCGGCCATCATGAGCGGCAGCATGATGCCGTTCGTCCGCCCGATGTAGGCCTCCTCGACTTCCTTGATCATCAACGCGCTGAGCACGACCTGGAAGAACGTCATCGTCACGCCGGTCAGCAGCCTGACGCTTCCCGTCAGCACCGGCCACAGCGACAGCACTTCGACGAAGGTGCCGATGCCGAAAATGACGAGCGTCCATGGCACGATCCGGCTTCTGTGCCGGTCGATCCAGCCGGAGAGCCCCGCCGCCAATCCGCCGCCGATCAGCAGCCCCGCACCCTCGAGCATAGCGAACCATTGCACCGCTTCCTTCTGCAGCCCGAGCCGCTCCATGATGACGAACACATCAAGCGGCGCGACGATGCCGGAGGAGATGCCGACAAGCAGGAACATGGCGGCCGCCAGTTTCAGCGTATGGTGCCCGGTTACGTAGCGGAAACCATCCCTGACGTCCTTGAGCGGCGACGTTTTCGGCCCGCCGTCCTGCACGCGCGGCGTGGAAGGCAGCAGAAGCTGTACGGCCGACGCCGCCGCGAACACGAAGGCGAGCGCCGCAAGCGACCAGTCGATGCCGAGGCGCGTATAGACCAGGGTGCCGACCATCGGCCCGATGATCATGAACAATGCCGACATGCTCTGGGTGAAGCCGATCGCCGCTTCGACATGCTGCTCCGGCACATGCCGCTTGAACAGCACCGCCGAGGAAGGCTGCGAGAACTGGCTGACGACGGCGGACACGACCGTGGCCGCGAACGCGGCCTGCCACCACCCGGCCGCCACCATACCCAGGATGGCCAGGACGGATACGGCGCTCAGCGCGTCGCCGATGACGACGGTCCGCTTCGGATTCCACCGGTCCGCGAACGTGCCGCCGATCAGCGAGAAGACGAAGATCGGCAAATATTCGAACGTGGTCAGCAGCGCGACGGCCGCCGGATTGTTGTTCGTCTGCTCCATGATGTAGAACAGCAGCGCCATGTTCCGGATCCAGATGCCGGCCTGCTGCAGCAGATCGGCGCCGGCCACGACAAGAAACACGCGGTTGCGGAACAAATGTGCCATGCGGCATTCTCCTTTTGTCCAAGAATATAATCCGACCGGTCAGTTTAATTAAAGGCATAAAGGCGGACCAACGCGCTGCGGGCAGGCAGCCGCCGGCCGGCGGCCGCGCGTCGACACCTGCCGGTGCCGGCGTGCCGGCGCCGGCGACAGCCGCGAGCCGGAACCCGCCGCCCTACTTCGCGCTGATCCCGCGGATGAACAGCTCCGCCGCTTTCCGATAGATCGCCCGCGCCCGTTCGCGGGGCACCTTCTCGTAGTAGGTCATGCCGAGCCCGCCCATCGTGCTGGCGAAAATATACGTCAGCTCCGCCGGATCGTCCCGCTTGAACTCGCCCGAAGCGATGCCCTCCTCGATGATCGACTGGATGACGGGATATTGCATCTGCACGAGCTCGATCATTTTCTCGAACGTGCCGGTATCGACGCCCTGGCTGGTGAGGAACTCGTCCACGACTTTCAGGAACGGGTCGTCGAAATCTTCCAGCCAATAGTCGGCGAGGGCGTACAGCTTCTCGACCGGCGTCATGCCCGGCTTCACGATTTTCTGCCAGCCTTCGATCCACTCGATCGTCTTCTGCTCGAAAATCTCCATGAGCAGCTGATGCTTGCTCTTGAAGTGGTAGTAGATGCTGCCCTTGCTTACGTTCGCGTGCTTGCGGATGTCTTCCATCGATGCCGCGTTGTACCCTTTGCGGATGAACAGATCCCTGGCGCCTTTCAGGATCTGCTGCCGCGTGCGCTCGGTTTCTTCGGCGGTTTTCCTGGCCACTTTTTTGTCCGCTCCTTAATAATCTGACCGTTCGGTTTAATTAATGTATACAACAGACCGGCCGTCCGGCGCAAGGGGCCAAAGCGGCAGATCCCGGGAATTCCTCCGCTCTGCGCGGCATGGCGCCGAGAAATCAGCTCCGAGCCTTCAGCCCGAGCTCAGCATGCACCCCGGTCACCCCGTTACGGCATCCCGGCCCTTGAGCCCGCGGACGGACCAGGCGGCGAAGAGCAGCCCGTACCCCGCATTCACCGTCCAGAACAGCGCCTCCCGCAGCGGATCAAGCGCATCCCGGCTCAGCACGTGCATGCCGATCGTCAGCAGCGAGTACGGAAAATAAAACCCCCATTTCGCCACATACAGCCCCAAACCGATGAGCACCGCCGCCAGACTGAAACCGACGGGCACCGCGAAACTGCGGATCCGGAGCGACAAGCCGAGCTGCAAGGCGCTGATGGACAGGCAGGCGTACCATCCGCGCAACGCCCATCCGATCGTCTCCGCCGGGAACGGCCCGGGCAGCGCAAGCAGCAGGCCCGCGATCCCGTACAGTCCCATGAACAGCGCCTGGACAAACAGGATCAGCAGCGAGGCGACGATCCATTTCGCCATGAAGACGGCGGCGACCGGCACCGGAGCGGTCAGGACCAGGTTCCAGTTGCGGTTCAGATGCTCCAGCCGGCACACCCAAGCGCTCACGATGGCGACGAGGACGGGCAAAAAAAAATACGCCGTAGAACAGGCTGACCTGCGTCCACAGGCTGTACCAGCCGTTCGTCAACACTCCCCGGTTGAGCGCGTAGTTCGCGCATCCGATCAGCAAACTGATGACCGGCAGCACCGCAAGGACAATGCCGATCCGGGAATGCCGCAGTTTGAGCCATTCGGCCGACAAACTCTGTCTCATCGCACCCACTCCTCAAATTTCTTTCCGGGCAACATGCAGGTTGCCGAAGATGAAGAACAGGAGGGCTGTCCCCAGCGCCGCCATCGCGATTCCGCTGTTCCAGGGCTGTGCCGCGAACGTGCCCGCGGATTCGGCATACCGGTACGTCACCGGGGCGAGGTCCAGATAATAGGACCAGATCAGCCACCGCCGGACGCCCGCCGGAAACAGCGGCGCGGTGAGCCCGATGAAGCCGCCGAGCATTCCCAGGCACAGTGCGGACGCCTGGTTCTTGGCGGCCATGGCGATCCATTGCTGGATGGCCGCCGCGGCGAGCGTCGCCAGCATCGTCCCGCCGATGAACCGGAGCAGCCATGCAGCGGGCAGCCCGCCCGAAAACCCCTGCGCCAGACCGTAGACCGCCATCACCGCCGCCTGCACCGCAATGGCGAGCAGCAGCAGACTGCCTGCGCACCCAAATTTCGCCGCATACAGGCGGCTGCGGCCCACATTGAGCGCGGCGAGCAGCTTCCACGTGGAGCCTTTGTGCTCCATGTCGCACATCCGGGAGATGACGATGGCGGTGATGAGCGGCATGAACAGCCCGTTCAGGGAAGCGGTCATGAACAGGATCGACGCCCACACGGCCTGATCCGGATTGCGGGAGACGGACAGGCTGTTGGACATGCACGCCCACAGCATTTCCGCCGCGAGCAGGAGCAGGATCATGGGAACGATTTTCTTGCGGCGAATTTTGTAATATTCGAGCTTGAGCACCCGCATCACAGGCTCCGCTCCCTTCCGGTCAGCTCCAGGAAAATATCCTCCAGACTGCGCCTGCGCTCCTCGATCCGGGTGACCGGAATGTCCCGGGCCACCAGCAGCCGGTTGATCTCCGCCACTTCCCGGTCCGCGAGGGGACCGAACACGAGCCGGCCGCCGCTCAGGGCCGGGCGATACCCGTGGACGGCAAGCAGCCGTTCCGCCGCGGCATTGTCCCCGGTATTGATCCGGATTTCGCCCCGGCTTCGGGCGCGCAGGCTGTCCAGACTGCCCTGGAACACCATCCGGCCTTCGTTGATGATGCCGACCGAAGTCGCAATCTGCTCGATTTCCGCAAGCAGGTGGCTGGACAGCAGCACCGTCATGCCGTAACGCCCGGGGAGCGTCTTGATCAGTTCCCGGATTTCCTCCATCCCCGCAGGGTCCAGGCCGTTCGTCGGCTCGTCGAGGATGAGCAGCCGGGGGAAAGCGAGCAGCGCCATGGCGATGCCCAGCCGCTGCTTCATGCCGAGCGAATAGGCTTCCGCTTTCTTGTCCCGGTGTTTCTCCAGCCGGACGATCCGCAGCGCTTCCTCCACATTGCGGTCCGGCAGGCCCCGCAGCCGCTGCACGACTCTGAGGTTCTCCAGACCCGTCAGATGGCCGTAGTACGAAGGCGATTCGATGAGCGAGCCCGTCTGCCGCAGAATCGCGGAACGTTTTTCGCCCAGGCTTTCCCCGAAGATCCGGATGGCCCCCGCGGACGGCTTCACCAATCCGAGCAGCATTTTCAGGGTCGTCGTCTTCCCGGCGCCGTTCGGCCCGAGAAAGCCGTAAATTTCCCCTTCGCGCACCTCCAGATCGAGCTCGTGGACGCGGTTCTTCTTCGTCAGTTTGCGGGTTTGAATGACAGCAACACGCATGCGCGATCCTCCGTTCCGTTTTCGATGTTCCGGCTTCTGCCGCCACTGTATCAGGTCCGCCTTACGTTCTTCTGAACCCAACCTTACGGCAGCCTTAAATGATCCGGCGCGCGCCTCGCTCCGCCCGCGCTTCATGTATAATCTCTGGTAGAACCGACAACGGGTGACGCAGATGGACAACGTGAAGGACCGAAAAATTCTCATCGTCGACGACGAACCGGAGATCCGCGCGATGGTCGAGCGGTTTCTGCGCAGGGAAGGGTTCTATCGCATCCACACCGCCGGAGACTGCGCCTCGGCGCTGTCGTTGTGCCGGTCGGTACGGCCGGACATGGCGATTCTGGATGTCATGCTGCCCGACGGGGACGTTTTTTCCCTCCTGTCCGCGATCCGGCAGTTCTCGGACATGCCCGTACTGCTTCTGACCGCGCGGGGGGAAGACGAGGATCGGCTGCTGGGACTCGGACTGGGGGCGGACGACTATATGGTGAAGCCTTTTCTGCCTCGGGAGCTGGTGCTGCGGCTGACGGCGATTTTGAAACGGGTCTATTCTTCTCCGGCGGAGAAGCGGCTGGCTGCGTTTCGGCTCGGGGATGTGCTGGTCGATCTGGACAGCGCCGTCGTGCGCGGACCGCGGGGAGAGCAAGCCCTTACCGCCAAGGAGCATGCCCTTCTGGCGAAGCTGCATCAGGAGCGGAACCGGATCGTCACCAGCGATGCGCTGTGCCAGGCCGTCTGGGGCGATGACAGTTACGGCTATAAGAATACCCTCATGGTCCATATCCGGCGAATCCGCGAGAAAATCGAGCCCGATCCTTCGAACCCCGTTCATCTGCTTACGGTGCGGGGACTCGGCTACAAACTGCTGGTGAAGGAGACGGGCTGACGTGGACGGCATGATTCGCATACTACGCCGCTATGTCGCCGGGGCCATCCTGCTCTCCGTCCTGCTGCTCCTCTTCAACTTCATCCTGCTCGGCACGCTGGTGTTCAAGGAATTTCGCCGGCAACCATCGCCGGAGGGCGTGGTCAGGGAAGTGGCGGAGCGCTTGACGCGCGAAGGCGGCCGTTATGCGCTTGGAGATGAAGCCGCCCGGCTGCTTCGGCGTCATCGGGCCTGGGCGATGCTGCTCGGCGAGGACGGCGGCGTGAAGTGGGGAGAGCGGCTGCCCGACGATGTGCCGAGAACCTATCGTTTGACCGACGTGGCCAAGTTTTCGCGCTATTATTTGGCGGAATATCCGGTCTATATTTGGGAGCATGCGGACGGACTGGTGGTCGTGGGCTTCCCGAAGAACAGCTACGGGAAGTATCAGTTCAATTGGGATGCCGACTGGGTGCGCTCGGTGCCGTGGCGGCTGCTGGCGCTGCTCTTGCTCAACGCGGCGGTGGCGCTGCTGCTCTCCGTCCTCATGGGGCTGCGTCTGGTGCGGAGCATCCGCCCGCTCGTCACGGGCGTCCACAAGCTGGCCCGGGAGGAGCCGGTCCGCCTGGACACGCGCGGCCTGCTCGGGGATGTGGCCGGCAGCATCAATACGGCGTCGGCGATCCTGCAGGAGAAAAACGCTGCTTTGAAGGCGCGGGACGAGGCGCGCTCGAACTGGATCGCCGGCATCTCCCACGACATCCGCACGCCGCTCTCGATGATTCTCGGCTACGCCAGCGAACTGGAGGAAAGCCCGGAACTTCCGGAGGAGCAGCGGCGGCAGGCCGGCATCATCCGGCGACAGGGCGAGAAGCTGCGCTCCCTCGTCCGCGACCTGAACCTGGTCTCGATGCTGGAGTACGACATGCAGCCGCTCCATCTGGAGCGCGTCAGGCTGCCCTCGCTCGCGCGGCAGGCGGCGGCGGACATGCTGAACGGCGGCCTGGACGAGCGGTACGCGATCGAACTCCGGCTGGCCGACGAAGAGGCGCTGATAAACGGAGACAAGAAGCTGCTGCTCCGGGCGATCGGCAATCTGCTGCAGAACAGCGTCAATCACAACCCGGAAGGCTGCCGCATCGCCATCGAGACGTACCTGTCCGAGGACCGCACCCGCTGCTGCCTCGCGGTCCGGGATGACGGGCGCGGCGTCCCGCGGGAGCAGCTCGCGGAATTGACGGAGCTGCCTTACGCGTCCAAGCGGAAGAAGCCTCCCCGGAACGGGCACGGCCTGGGACTGCCGATGGTCGCCCGAATCGCGAAGGCTCACCACGGCCGTCTCCTGCTCGACAGCCCGGATGGGGGTGGCTTGACCGCGGCGATGGAATTTCCCGCGGAGGGGGCGTGAGGCCGGATGCGGCCGTCAGGGCGCCACGCCGATCCGGCCCCCGCTCGGCGCCAATAACGGCACGGCGTGCCGTTAATCGGCCTGCGCCTGCCGTGCGCACAGGCAATAACGGCAAAATCTGCCGTTATTGGACGCAGTCAGGCCGATCCGGCGCCCGTTCGGCGCCAATAACGGCACGGCGTGCCGTTATTCGCCCTGCGCCGCCCGCACGCACGGGCATTAACGGCAAATTATGCCGTTAATTGCCCGCATCCTTGCCTTCGGCAAGTCAACCGCCCGCTTCCGCTTCCCCGTTGATCGCCGACACCGCGATGGCTTCGATCCGGATTTCCCCGCCGGACAGGTGACGCAGCTCGATCGTCCGCGTCTCGCCCGGGAACAGATCGAAGAAATTGTCCGAGCAGACGACCTCCTCCTGCGGCATGTCGAGCATGACGAAGCGCGCGAACCGATCGGCCGTCACCGTGATCGTCCGCCGTTCGGCGGACCGCTCGACAGACAGGCGCGCCGGCGGCAAGCGGAGATCCTTGAAATCCCGCAAGTAATGCACATTGTCCGGGAACAGGCCCCCGCGCGACCTGAGCCGGACGGCGACCGCGTCGGGCGCGGCGCCGCCGAGCAATGCTTCCTCGGCATACTCCGCAATCTTCCGGGCTTCATTGGGCCCGGCGGCAACATGAACAACCTCCGTCCGCAACGTTCGGCCTTCAAACGCAACGACTTCCAGCACCAGCTCGTCTTCCACCGCCTCAAGCCGGTCGTTGATCAGCCAGACGGCCAGCGGCTTGCCGGGATCGTGATCGATCGATGCCGCGACCGGCGCAAAAAATTTCCGCGCATAGTAATAGGACGCTTTCGGCAGCAGGCCGTAATCGATCAGCGACCAGCTCGTTCCCGGCCAGCAGTCGTTCAGCTGCCAGATGAGCGCGCCGCTGGTGAACGGTTTCCGGCGACGGTAATGCTCGATGCCGTATTTCAGCCCTTCCGCCTGCGTCAGCATCGAGAAGCGGATATACTGGTCCAGATTCCGGGGGACGCCGGTGAACCCTTTCATCAGCAGCATGCCTTTTTCGTGGAAAATGTCTTTGTTGCGGTACGCCATCTCCTCGCTCTGCCAGTAAAACTCGCCTTCCGGAATGTACCGTTCGAGCGTATGCCGGTTGGACGAAGCGTGCATGCCGAATTCGTTGGAGAAGCGGGTGCGGTCCTTTTTGTAATTTTTGAACGACACGCCTTCCACCGAAATGTCCTGCAGCACGGGCTCCCCGAACTTGCGCGGCTCCACGTTGCCGTGCCAGACCTGCCAATTGTGGCGGTTGCCGACATCCTCCGCGTTATGGTCGCTGCCGCCGTAAGGGGTGCTCGGCCGGTAGATCCGCGCGGGGTCCAGCTCATGCAGCAGTTCCGGAATAAGCTCGTGCCAGATTTTCCGTCCGTACATCGGCGTCGTGATGCGGCCCGCCGTCTTCTCCCGCTCGTAGAGCCAGTCGATTTCATTGTTGCCGCACCAGAGGGCGAGGCAGGTGTATTTCCGGAGCCTGCGGATCGCCTTGACGGCCTCGTCGCGCACGTTCGCCATGAAGCTGCGGTTGTAGTCCGGGTACAGCGCGTTCGCGAACATGAAATCCTGCCAGACGAGGAGGCCCAGCCGGTCGCATTCGCGGTAGAAGATATCCTTCTCGTAAATGCCGCCGGCCCAGACGCGCAGCATGTTCATCCCCGCGTCCCGCGCGAGTTCGAGAAGCTTCACATACCGGCCGTCCTCCGCCGCGCCGATGAAGCTGTGCACGGGAATCCAGTTGGCCCCCTTGGCGAAAAGGCGGACACCGTTCAGGCGGAAACAGAACAGGTTCTCCCCGCTTTCATGCCGCTCCTCCAGCACGATCTCCCGGATGCCGAAATCGTGTTCCGCCCGGTCGAGAACCCGGCCTTCGGCGTCTTTCAGCGCAACCGCCAGCCGGTACAGGTACGGTTCGCCCAGATCGTGCGTCCACCACAGCTTCGGCCGGTCCACCTCGAAGACGACCCTTGCCTTCTGCTCCGGCAGATGGGCGCTGGAGAGCGAACGCCCATCCGCCGTGAGGACGGCGCATCCGCTGACGGACCGTCCGTCCCCCGTCAGGCTGATCTCCAAGGTCAGCGGTTCTTCGACGCCCGGCCGGCGCGCGATCTCCGCGTCCACTTCCACGACAGCTTTCCCATCCCGTACGGCGGCCGTGCGGGGAAAAACGGAGGAAATGCGCGCCTTCCTCCATTTCCGCAGATGAACGTCCTTCCAGATGCCGACCGTCGCCAGGCGCGGCCCCCAGTCCCAGCCGAAGTTCATCGCGGCCTTCCGCACCCAGATCCGGTCTTTCTCGAATCCGCACCAATAGTTTTTCTCCTTGTCCCTGACCGGAAGATGCACCGGGTCGAACCGGACCGCCAGGACGTTGTCCCCTTCTCGCAGCAGTCCGGTGACGTCGAACGCGTGCTCCACCAGCATATTTTCCGTGCGGCCGAGCTCCAGACCGTTCAGGTAAACGGTCGCAAACGTATCGAGCCCTTCGAACAGCAGCTCGACCGCCTCGTCATCCTCCGGCTCCCCGTCCCAGGCGAATCGGGTCCGGTACCACCATTCCTTGTCCTCCACCCAGCGGCATTTCATGTCGTTGTGCCCGACGAACGGATCGTCGATCACTTTCTTTCGGACCAGGGTGGAGTGCACGTCTCCCGGAACCTTCGCGTCGAGCCAGAAATAATCGGCAAAATCGGGCGAGGCGATTTCCAGAGGCGCCCGGGTTCCCGGTTCAAACCACTGCAGCTTCCAATTGCCCGCCAGTTTCATTCCCAATCCCTCCGCGTTCCTCCGTTTGACGACTCGCATTCACACGCCGCCGGCATACCGCCGCAGCACCCGGTCGACGGCGGCCCCGTACGCTTCGCCGAACAGGATCAGGTGCACCAGCAGATGGTACAGTTGATAGATCGGTTTGCGCTCCTCGTATTCGCGGGCGACGGGGTACGCTTCCCGGTAGGCGGCGTAGAATCGGGGCGGGAACCCCCCGAACAGCTCCGAGAACGCCAGGTCGCACTCCCGGTCGCCGTAATAGACCGCCGGATCGATCAGCCAGGGGCGTCCGTCCGCGCCGGCCAGCCAGTTGCCGCTCCACAGATCGCCGTGCAGCAGCGACGGGGCGGGCCGGGCCGGCAGCCACCGGTCCAGACGGTCCATCAGCTTGTGCAGCCCGTCCCGCCTGCCGGTCGGCAGCAGTCCGCGCGCTTCCGCCAGCTTCGCCAAGGGCAGCAGGCGCGAGTCACGGTAGAAGGCCGGCCAGGAGTCGGCCGGCGTGTTCACCTGCGGCAGCAGCCCGATGTAATTGTCCGTGCGCAGCCCGTACCGCCCGTCCGGGCTCGTCGTGCGGTGCTGCGCGGCGAGGCCGGTCCCGAGCGCTTCGATCGTCTCCGGGCGGGCCGGACCGGTCTCGATCCATTCCAGCACGAGCATGCCGCCCGCTTGTCCGGGGATCTCCCCGGCATAGAGCGGCTCCGGAACGGCGAGCGCCCCGGCCTGCCCGAGCAGCCTGAGCCCTTCCGCTTCCCGCTGAAACAAGCGCGCCGGCATGTCCCGGCGCACCTTCACGAAGAGCCGCCGCCGCTCCGTGTCGATGCGGTAAGACTCCCCGATATCGCCGCCCCTCGCCTCCCGGACGGACACGATCCGCTCGTCCGCCATTCCGGGAACGGCCCGGGCGACGGCTGCCTGGAGTTCGTCATCATTCATCCGCGCATCCCTCCTGTCGCGCCTCTTCACGCCGTGCGGACGATGTCTGCGGCGTCTCGATGGCGTGGTGAAACGCAATGCACGCTTCGCCGGTTTCGGCATTGTACGCCCTGGCCGCCCCGCCCATCTTCGCCGCAAGCTGCCGCACGATGTAGAGCCCCAGCCCGGCATGGCCGCCTTTGCTGCCGCGGGCTTCCGCGCCGCGATAGAACCTGCGGAACAGGTTCTCCAGATCTTTCTTGCTGAACGGCGGCCCCGTATTGCAGATTTCATACTCGGCCCGGTCGGGGCGGACACGGACGGCGATCCGGATCCGGCCGCCCGGAGGCGTATGCTCCAGACTGTTCGTAATCACATTGTCCAGTATCCGCTCCGCCATTTCCGCATCGAACCGGACCGGCGTATCGGCATCGCCGCGGATGTCCGCCTCGATGCGGATCCGGCGCTGCCGCGCCTCCAATTCATAGTGAGACAGCTTCTGCCTCAGGAACGGGCCGATCCGGACCTCGACCGGCCGGACTTGCAGGCCGGGGCCTTCCAGTTCGGCGATGTACAGCATCCGCCGGACGAGGGCGGAGCATTTCTCCGCATTCTCCCGGATAATGTCCAGGTATCGGGCCTGTTTCGCCGTGCGCGCCGCTTCGGGATCGTCCAGCAGCGCTTCCGCATAACCGAGAATGAGCGACAGCGGCGTCTTCAGATCATGGGCCAGCGCCTCGGTCATGCTGCGCCGCTCTTCCTCCATTCGCCACTGGGCGGACAGGGAGCGCTTCAGTTCGTCCTTCATCTCGGAGAACGCGGCGCTCAGCCGCCCGAGCTCATTGTCGGCGCGGTAATCGAGCTCGAAGTCGAGATTCTTGTTCTTGATCTGATGGGCAGCCGCCATCAGCATCTGCAGCGGCTTGTTCACGCGGGCGGCAAAACGTTTCGTGAAGAACAGAATCGCCAGCACGAAATAGATGAACGGCGTCGCGATCATGACGATAAGCAGCGCCGCGATCCAGTAGCGCCCGCTGTCGCTTGCCGGCGACACCTTCAGCTCATAGGCAAGCAGCACGGCGCCGGACAGCCCGTCCTGACCGCTCACGACGGGCACGGCCCGGACGAATCTGCCCCTGGCCGGGAAGGTCGTGTTGAGCCGGCGGATCAAGTCTTCCGGCTGCGCGACGTAGGCCGCATCGCTCGAACCGTACACCCGGTTCCCGGCCGCGTCGAACACCTGATAGTCCATGCCGTCCCGCGGAATGACCCGCTCCAGCCGTTCCCGGGCGGCCGGATCGATCAGCGCCCCGCCCTGCTCCCGGATGTACGCTTCAATGCCCGGTATTTGAGCCTCATAATAATTTGCGGGGTTAATCTTTTTGTACAGCAAATAACTGAACAGCCAGATCCCCGCCGCATACGTCACGATCGTCGCCAGCAGGCTGGAGACGACGATCAGCACGATGGTCAGCCGGATTTGCGATTTGAGCGGTTTGTCCTTCACGAGCGCGCGCTCCTTCAGCAGGCATTCAACGTTTGTTCCACTTGTAGCCGATCCCCCACACCGTGGCGATGTACTCCGTATCCGGGTCGACGGCTGCGAGCTTGGCGCGGATTTTTTTTACATGTTCGACGACGGTGGACGAATCGCCTTCCGCATCGAAGCCCCACACTTTCTCGTAAATTTGCTCGCGGGAGAACACCTGCCCGCTGTGCGTGGCGAGCAGTTCAACCAGGTCGTATTCCCGCCGGGTCAGCGGGACGGGCTTGCCGCCGATCGAGAGGGTCCGCTCTTTCAGATCCAGCCCCAGATCGCCGAAGTACAGCTTCGACCGCTTCCGCTCGGCGTTCAGATACTGGGCCCGCCGCTCCCGGCGCAGATTGGCTTCGATGCGCGCCATCAGTTCACGCAGGCCGAACGGCTTCAGTACGTAATCGTCGCCGCCGAGGTTGAATGCGGTGATCCGGTCCATCTCCGACTGCTTGGCGCTCAGGAAAATGATCGGGCACATCACCTCGTCCCGGATCGCCCGGCACACCTCGTAACCGTTCAGATTCGGCATCATGATGTCGAGAATGATCAGATCCGGCTGCTTCCGGGCCTGCCGCACCCCTGCCTCGCCGTCGCTCGCGGTGAGCACCGTGTGCCCCCGCGCCTCCAGCTCCTCCCGCAGCAGGGAGACCAGGTCTTCTTCATCGTCGATGATCAAAATGCAGGCCATCCCCTCACCCCTCAACATCGAAAAAGCTTGCGTCCGTCCCCATCATCAGTCTTCGCCGCGCCGCCCTTCCCATCGGCCGAACCACGCTGCGCCGCCCATCGCAAGTACGGCGAAGAGCAGCAGGGCCGGCAGCAGTCCGCGGGTCAACGCATCCGGCTCCGCCGGGAACTGCGCCAATCTGACCGGCCATGCCCACGGCACAAGCGGCCAGATCCGATCCCCGACGCCGGTTGCGCCGACGATCGCCGCCGTCAGCAGCCCGGCTCCTCCGATGCCGACGCTCGCGCCCCATCCGAGGGCGAGGCCGAGCCACTGGTGCAGCGCGATCTGCGGCAGCGCGCCGGCGAAGGCAAGCAGCACGCCGCCATGGAACAGCCCGGCATCCGCCGCGGCAAGCCCGGGGATCAACCGCATGCCGAGCAGCAGCATCGTCGCCGCGCACAGCAGGCCGCCCGCGTTGATGAGCACAAGCAGCAGCAATCTGGCGGCATAGACGACCGGTCTGGATGCGGTGGAACCGAGCAGTGCGCTGTAATGCCCCGCATGTTCCTCCTGCAGGCTGAGCAGTCCGGCCAGCGCTCCGATGGCCAGCGGGAACAGCACGGTCCAAACTTCGAGGAAAACGCCGGGCATCCGCTGCGCCGCGTTGACCGGCAATTGCGACATATACCAGAGGAAGAGCAGCGCGTACGCCGCGGGAGCGGCCATGACGGCCCAGCGGAGCGGCGTCCGCCTCGTCTTCATCCAATCCGCCCGCATCAGGCGCAGCATCGTCACGGCCGGCATGCTTCGATACGGTTTCCTTCGGCGCAGTTCCGGCATGGTCACCGCACCTCTCGGCCCGCGAACCAGCCGGCGGTCAGCGCGGAAGATACGATGAGAAACAGCAGCGATGCCGCGATGCCGAGCGGGATGGTAGAAGGCTCAAGCATCGGATCGCCCGGCTGAAGCGGCACGCCGTTCGGATGCACGCCGATGAGCGGCGCCATGAGCCGGGTCGGCCAGCTCCACGGCACGGCGATCCAGTACGGCTTGGCCGCCGCAAGCACGCCGGCCGGCATCGCCGCGATGCCGAGCGCAAGGCCCCCGAAGGCGCCGAAACGGGCCGCCGCAAACAGATGGATCGGAATAAGGCTGAGCGAGACCAGCCAGATCAGCAGACTGGCCGCCGCGATCTTCAGCAGCGGAACGCTTCCGCCTGCCGTCAGGAGACCGGCCGCTGCGGCCGCGATGATCAGCACGACGGACGACAGCAACTGATAATAGCCTAGCACAACAATTTTGCTCAGCCAAAGCTTCCCGGGATTGATCGGGTTGGCGCGGAGGCTGCGGTAGTTCCCCGCTTTCTTCTCCCGGTTTTCCGCAAGCACGCAGAGCAGCGAAACCCCGATCGGGACGAACAGCACCGGCCACCAGTTGAAGATCATGGCGAGCAGCGCGCGCCAGGGCAGCATGGTCTGATCCGGCAGGTAGAAGCGGATGACGGCGCCGTACAGCGCGAAGAAGAGCGGTGCGGCCAGCGCAAGTTTCTTGGCGAAGCTGCGCTTGTATTTCAGCCGTTCGGCGGCAATCAGGTTCTTCATCTTGCGCCCGCCCTCCTGTCGGAGGCGCGGACGACTTCCATGAACAGCGCCTCCAGATCGGCGTTTTTGTCCAACGGTCCCTGATAGCGCAGTTTCCCGCCGCTGATGATGCCGATGTCGTCGACGATCTGCTCGACTTCGTTCAGCGCATGGCTCGACAGCAGCACGGTGATGCCCTGCGCGGGGAACGAACGGATCAGTTCGCGAAGCTCCTGGATGCCGAGCGGGTCGAGGCCGTTCGTCGGCTCGTCGAGAATGAGCAGCCGGGGCCGCTTCAGCAGCGCGATCGCGATGCCGAGCCGCTGTTTCATGCCGAGCGAGAAATGCGCGGCGCGCTTCTTGCCGGTGTCCGTCAGATCCACCGTCTCCAGCACTTCATCAATGCGGCGCTCCGGCAAACCCAGCATCATCGTGTGGACGTTCAAATTCTCCCGCGCGGTCAGGTTGCCGTACAGCGCGGGCGATTCGATCAGCGCCCCGATCTGTTCGAGGCTGCTTCGGCTCCACGGCTTGCCGTCGAACCACATGGCCCCGCCGGTCGGGCGCAGCAGCCCGGCGATCATTTTGAGCAGCGTCGTCTTGCCGGCGCCGTTCGGCCCCAGCAGGCCGTACACGGTGCCTTCGCGGACGGCGAGCGATACTTCGTCGACGGCCGCCGCATGTTTGAACCGCTTGCTGATGCGGTCGGTTCGCAGGATGCACGTTTCGTTCATGCGCATCATCCCTCGTTTCATCGATGTTCCGTGCCATGAACGAAGCGTATCAGGGAAAAATAAAGAAACGCTAAAGTGTGCGGAAAATTGTGCGGATGCGGATCGGCGTGCAACGGGAAAAAGGGCGCGGAAGCGCGGGAACGAAAGTCGGCGGGACGACGGCGCCGACTTGGAGCGGGGACCGCGTTCCGCTACCGCCCCGCCCGCGCAGGGCAACTCAACACCGCAGCCAGACGCTCATCTCGCCGGGCTCCCGGTTCCCCCACAAGTAGTACGGGATCGCCTTAAGCCGCTTCGGCCGCGACGCGTTCCGGAGCGGCCGGTACGGCGCATCCTCCGGCCAGTCCATATCGGCCGGCACCTCGCCGCTCCCCTCGACGACGACGCAGCCGCCCAGCAGATCCGGCACGAACGCAGCGCTCAGCGCGGGATCGTCCGCCAGCGACAGCGCGGCGAGCGGCGCGCCGTTGTCCGCCTCCTCGACGCAATACACGAGCGGGCCGCGCTGGATCGCCGCCTTGCCGGCGTTCGCGCGAATCTCCGGACGCGCGCCGATCAACACCGTCTCCATCGGCAGCAGCCATTCCACACGATCGCCGTCCGACCATTCCCTCTCCACGACCGCATAGCCATTTTCCACGCGGTACGGGCAGGCTGCTCCGTTCACCGCAAGCCGCGGCTCAGCCGTCTGGAACCAGTTCGGCACGCGCAGCGCCAGCGCGAACCGCGCTCCGCCCGCTTCCCCGGGAACGGACAATTCGAACTTCACCGTGCCGTCCCACGGCAGCCCCGAGCGCTGGCGCAGCGTCACGGCACGTCCCGCCATTTCAAACCCGGCTTCGCTGCCGATGTACAGGTGAACGTACACCTTGCCGGCCGCCTCGTCGATATCGTAAATGTAATCGTCCAGCGAGCAGAGCAGCCGCGCCACGTTCGGCGGACAGCACGAGCAGCCGAACCATTTCTGGCGCACCGGCTTCACGTGGCGGCGGTCCGGATTCCGCATGCTCGCCTCCGGCCACACCTCCAGCGGATTGACGTAGAAGAAATGCTTCCCGTCCCGGGCCATGCTGCCGAGCACGTTGTTGTACAGCGCCCGTTCCATCACATCGGCGTACTCGCTCCGCGCTTCCAGCCGGAGCATCCGCCGCGCCCAGAAGATTATGCCGATCGAAGCGCACGTCTCCGCATATGCGAGATCGTTCGGCAGGTCGTAGTCGAACGTGAACGCCTCGCCGAGATGCGTCGACCCGATGCCGCCCGTGATATACATCTGCTTCTTCGTCGTGTTGAACCAGAGCCGTTCGCACGCTTCGCGCAGCCGAACGTCGCCGGTCAGCCGGGCCAGATCCGCCATCGCGCTGTACAGGTAAACGGCGCGGACCGCGTGGCCGACGGCCGCCGTCTGCTCGCGCACGGGCAGATGGGCCTGATACACCTCCAGATCCGGCATCCCGGGGTTCCAGATCGGCGTGCGGCCTCGTTTCCATTCCGCGATAAAATAATTCGGCTGTTTCCCGCGCTCATCGACGAAAAACTTGCTCAGTTTCAGATACCGCTCCTCGCCCGTTGCCCCGTACAGCTTCACGAGCGCCAGCTCGATCTCGGGATGCCCGCAGTACGCCCGAAGCTGCCCTTCGCCGGGCCCGAACGTGCGGTCGATCAGATCGGCGAACCGGCAAGCGATGTCGAGTAGCCTCCGCTTGCCCGTCGTCTCGAAATAGGCGACCGCGGCCTCGAACAGATGCCCCGCGCAGTACAGCTCGTGCGCTTCATACAGGTTCGTCCAACGCTTGTCCGGTTCACGAATCGTGAAATACGTGTTCAAATACCCGTCTGCCTGCTGGGCTTTCCCGATCAGCCCGATCACATCGTCCGCGATGCGCTCCAGCTCGGGATCGGGCTTGAGGCGCAGCGCGTACGCCGCCGCCTCCAGCCATTTGTAGAGATCGCTGTCCTGAAAAACAAACCCGCCGAACTCGCCTTCCTCCAGCCCGGCCGCGATGCGGAAATTGCGGATCGCATGGCTCGGCTCCGCTCCTTCGATCCGGTCGTTCAGCGCTTCCCACTGATAGGGAATGACCGTGCCCGTCACCAGCTCCTGATAAGCGCTCCAGAAGTCGTCGCGAATCCGAATGGCTGCTCTGCTCATACCGGCTCACCTCGGGGATGATAAACTTTGACTCTTCACGACCACGAGTATATGCGGTATTGTCAAGAAGGAACAGCATAAGAACGCGCTTATTCTTATAAAAAATGAGACTGAATCCGGAGAGATCCATGAGCGAGACAACCGTCATCGAACTTGCGACTCCGCCGCTGCCTTATTATTGGGAGTCCGGCTGCGCGGTGTACCAGGCCGGAGACCGGCATCCGAACCGCGCCGATTTCGGGCTGTTCGATCTGCTCGTCGTCGCATCCGGCACGCTGCACATCGGGGAGAACGGGCGGGAATGGAGCCTGAGCGAAGGGGATACGCTGCTGCTGCTGCCGAAGGGAGCGCACTATGCGGTAAGGCCGTGCGAGGAGGAGACGATGTTCTATTGGCTGCATTTCGAACATGCGGACTGGCGTGAAGTTCCCGCGCTGCCCGAAGCGGAAGCGCCCGCTCCTTCGTCGCCCTTCGACCGGCCGAAGACGATCCGGCTGCCGAAGCATGCGCCGCTGTCCGATCCGCGGCTCGCGTTCGACAAGATCCGGCGGCTGCTGGCGCTGCCGATCGGAGAAAGCTTCTGGGAGAAGCAGCAGCTCCTGTTCCAGCTGCTCGCCCTGCTCGAACGGGAACAGGCCGGGTCCGCCGAGACACCGGCCGCGCGGGTCGCCGAGCGCGCCGCATTCTGCCTGCAGCAGCGCTACAGGGAAGCGATCACGAACGAGACGCTCGGCGAATGGCTGCACTATCACCCCAGCTACATCGTCCGCTGCATGAAAAAAGTCTACGGCGTCTCGCCCGCCCGCTACCTGCAGCAATATCGCATCGAACAGGCCAAACGGCTGCTCATCTCGACCGCATGGCCGGTCGAACGAATCGCGGACGAGGTCGGTTTCCGCCATGCCCCGTACTTCTCGGCCTGCTTCAAGCGCGGTACGGGCATGACCCCGCAGGAGTACCGGAGAAGCGCGCATAGACGCGGCGCGCTGCGGAAATAAGCTTGTCCGGCGGCAGCCGGCTGACCGCTCATAATGCGGCAGCCGCTTCGCGGAGCAGCCGTGCCAGCAGCCCGGCATCGACCGGCTGCCCTTCCCTGATTTTCATCATTCTCCGTTCCGGCGTGAATACTCTTCCTCCATTTATTTGTCCCGCGTATCAGCACCCGCGCCGAGCATCCGCAGAATGTACACCATGCTCAGCGGAATGACGGACATGTTCTTCAGGAAGAACAGCGCGGCGGTGTACACCTGATCGTAGTCGTACTCCTCCATGCCGAGCAGCACCATGTATCCCTTCATGAAGGCCGGATTCAGCAGCCATTCGAGCGTGGTGTTCATGAGCACGTACAACCCGATGATGAAAACCGCGATCTGGGCGAGGAACGTCACGGGCCAGTTCCGCTCCAGTTCGATCTTCAGGCTGCGCTGCCATCGCTGCCACAGCGCGGAATCGAACACGTCCCGAAATCCGGAGCGGTGCATGAGCGCGAGGATGAGCAGAAAAAGCACCACCCGGGTCGATTCGACGGCGATTTCCATCCACAGCGGCGTATTCAGGTCGTTCCACATCTGGATGAAGCGGAACGTCGACGGGATCAGCGAGAGCAGCACGAGGCTGAGATGCCGGTAGAAAAATCCGATGCTCCAGACAAACAAACGGACTCCGTCAGATACGGCATTACGGATTGTCCTGTCCATGAGTCAACTCCCGGGCGGAAAGTATTTCTGGCACCCAAGATAACGTCAAGCGAGCCTGGTGTATTGTAAGAATCGGAACAGCACTTCCCCGCGCATCCGAACACTGTTCAATCCATGGAACACGTGCTATATTTCGTCATAAGCAGAATGTCCTGGAACGAATGGAGGCGAGATCCGGTGAGCAGGCTGACCGTCAGACGTTTGACGCCGCGGATGGAATTGCGGAAATGCGTGAAAGACATCTGGGTGTTCGAAAGCGCCGGAGGCCTGTCCGAGGAGGAGCTGCAGGTCGTGGTTCCCAACGGCTCCGCCAAGCTGATGCTGTATTACAAGGGAGATTTCACGGGGCTGGTGTGTCAGCGCGCATACAAGCTTCCGGAACACAAGCTGTTCATCCTGGGGGTGTCCGACTGCGCCGCGGTTGCCGAGTTCGACCGGGACAAGCCGTTCGGCTGCATCTGCTTCGAGCTTCATCCCGCCGGCGCCTACAGGCTTCTCGCCGTTTCGCATCATGAGCTGCGCAACAACCTCGTGCCGTTCGAGGAGATCGACGGCGGACCGGTCTACCGCATGTTCGAAGAGCGGATTTGCCTGGCGTCCGATCCGGCGCAGAAAGCGCTGCTGCTTCAGGATTACCTGATGAGGCTGCTCGCCCTGACGGAGTCGGACGCGAAGTTCGAATACAGCATCCATGCCATCCGGAACTCGCGCGGTCTCCTGCCGATCGCGGATCTGTCGCAGGATCTGGGGGTAAGCGACCGGTGGCTGCGCGCGAAATACGCCGAGCGGCTCGGCATCAGCCCGAAAACGTTCGCTTCCATCGTTCGTTTCCAGCATTGCTTCCAGGCCTTGATGCGCGACAAGCGCGGCTTCATGGAGAACCGGCAGTTCCAGGATTATTACTACGATCAGGCGCATTTCATCAAGGAATTCAAGCGCTTCATCGGCCACTCGCCGGCCAGGTATTCCTCGCTGCAGAACGAGGTGGGCGAGATTATTTATACGGACAATCCGTGACTCCCTCGGCCAAGACGCGTTCATTCAATACGGCGAAGAGCTGGCCGCCTCGAGATGAAGAAAAGCAACGTCTACAACATCCTCTCCCGCGCCCGTTCGAAAATGAAGGCGACGGAGTGGTATTCGGACTTGGAACGAACTTCACGATCCGTTCGGCGGCCTGCCGTTCATCGCGATGGATCCGGGCGCCGATCTGCTGTTTGACGACGGCCGGCTCAGCGGTTCGACGGCGGTTGTCGATCCGGACAGCGGCTCCGCCGTCCACGCAAAGCCGCTCGCCGTTCTGGAAGCGCCGGACCTTTCAGCCATACACACGTACCTGCGCGGCAAGAACGTCCCGGTTTCCGGGATTGCGGACAATTGGGGCAGCCGGTATTTCACCTTCGTCGATCCCGACGGCAACGGCGTCATCGTGCGGGAAGCCGCGGGCTGAACCGCTTTTTCTCATCTGTTTTTAATGTGCGCGGCGTACAATGGGGGCAGCCATTCCTGTGAAAAAGGAGGGTTGCCCCCATGCGCGTTTTGGCCGTGGAAGACGACCGCCGTCTGCTGGCGACGATCGTGAACATTTTGCGGGAGGAAGGCTATGAGGCCGACGGGGCGGAGACGGGCGACGACGGATTGTATCTGGCGCAGCAAGGCATCTACGATCTGCTGGTCGTGGACATCATGCTGCCCGGCATGAGCGGGCTCGACATCGTCCGAACGCTGCGCGCGGAAGGCGCCGCCACTCCCCTGCTGCTGCTTACGGCCAAAGACAGCGTCGAGGATCTGGTCCGGGGCCTCGACACGGGCGCGGACGACTACCTGACGAAGCCGTTTGAGATCCGCGAATTCGCGGCGCGGGTGCGCGCGCTGCTGCGCCGCCACGGAGCGGCCGAACCGAACGGGGATGTGCGCTACAACCGTCTGACCCTGAACACGAAGAAACGGGAAGCCGCCGTCGACGGCGAGCCGCTCGAACTGACGCACAAGGAATTCGAGCTGCTGCTTTTTCTGCTGCGGAACCGGGAGCAAATTTTGACGCGGGACCAGCTGTTCTCGCGGGTGTGGGGGCTCGATACGGAGATCGGCTGCAACGTCGTCGATGTGTACATCTACTATCTGCGCAGGAAGCTGAAGCCGCACGGTTACGACCACGTCATTCAGACGGTTCGGAACGTCGGCTACATGCTGAAGGAGAGCAGGCCATGTTCGCCAAAACCCGGGCCCGGCTGACGCTGCTCAATGCGGCCGTGTTCCTTGTCGTGCTGGCGGTGATCGGGACGGTCGTCTATGCGCTGCTGCGCGCGCAAATTTATGACCGGCTTGATGCCGGGCTCATGGCCGCGGCGCAGCGGTTCGCCCCGGCGGATGAGCCGAGCCGCCGCTACGAGCAGCAGCTGGGCGCGCCGGCGGGGG
>NZ_CAJRAY010000018.1:54014-144137 GCF_907165215.1 Thermobacillus xylanilyticus
CCGCCCCTGGAGCGCGGCCCCGTCGTGCTGCTCTGGGACGGACAGGGCGTGCCGTATCCCGCTTCGCTGGCGGATGCGGGGTACGAATCGTTCTATGCGCAATTCGGCGCGCACCGGTCGGCGGAAAGGCCGGTTACGGTGAAGATCGGCGGCCATTATTACCGCACCTTGTTCCTGGCACTGCCCTCCCCGTTGCTGCTGCATCGGAGCCACAGGCCGCCGGGCGGGGCGGAAGCGGACGTCGGCGCATCCGGCGGGACGGGTTCGGCGTTTGTCTACGGCAGCGATTCCGGCGGGACGGGTTCGGCGTCCGGCAGCGGCTCCGGCGCGGCGGACCCGGCGTCGTCCTCATCACCGGCAGCGCCGATCCCGATCATGCACGTTCAGGCCGTCGTCAATATGGATGCCGAGCAGGCGATGCTGAACAGGCTCGCCGACTGGTTCCTGATCGGGCTCGGGCTGGGCGGCGCGCTGACCGTTCTGGCCGGTCTGTATCTCGCCAATCAGGCGCTCAGGCCGATTCGCCGTTCCTGGGAGCAGCAGCGCCGGTTCACCGCCGACGCTTCCCACGAGCTGCGCATGCCGCTGTCGATCATCCAGGCGAATGCGGAGCTGATGCTGATGCATCCGGATCGCTCCGCGCTGGAACACAGCGAGCAGATCTCGATGGTGCTCGCGGAAGCGAAGCGGATGGCCAAGCTGGCGGACCTGCTGCTGCCGCTCGCCAGGTCCGATTCCGGCCGGGAGGAGCTGCTGCTCGGCGACGTGCGGCTTGACGAGCTGATCCGCCATGTGATGCGGCTGTTCGAACCGCTGGCGGAATTGAACGGGGTGCGGCTCGAGGCGGAGCTCGCCTCCGGCGTCGAGCTGACGGGAGACCGCGACAAGCTGCAGCAGCTGCTCGTCATCCTGCTCGACAACAGTTTGAAGCACACGCCCGCCGGCGGCGCGATCCGGGTCACGCTGACAAGACGCGGCCAGCAGGCGGTCATGATGGTGGAAGATACGGGCGAAGGCATTGCCGGGGAGGACTTGCCGCACATTTTCGAGCGGTTCTATCGCGGGGACCGGTCGAGAAGCCGCGGCGACGGCGGCACGGGCCTCGGCCTCTCCATCGCCCGCTGGATCGCGGAGAAGCACGGCGGCGCGATCACGGCGGCAAGTCAGCCCGGGCGCGGCACGACGATGACGGTCCGCCTGCCGGCCGCGCCCGCGGGAAAGCGGATCGGGCGGTTCAAGTAGGTTTATAATCTGATTTTTATTTGCCGCTCCCATAATGGTCTCCGAAATCTGCGATTCAGGAGGCCATGAACGATGAAGCTTGTGTTGAAACACCGACGGATGCGGAAAATCGCCGGCATGCTGCTCATTGCCGCAGCGATCGCCGGATGCGAGTCCGGGGCCGCGCGAGGCGGGCAGGCCGCGGGAGAGCCCCTTGCGACCGGAGCAGGGCCCGGTCCGGAGAGTCCGGCCGAGCAGCTCGACGCCGCCGTACGCGGACAGGTGGCGGAGGCGTTGGCGCAAGTGCTGGCGGAGTATTATGTCTACGAAGAGATCGGCCGTGAGATGGCCGAGGCGATCCGGAACAGGCTGCAAGAAGGCGCGTATGACGGCATCCGCTCGCCGGTCGAATTCGCCGACGCCCTGCAGGCCGATCTGCGGGAGATATCCCGCGACGGGCATCTCGGCGTCCGGTATGAGCCGATGTCGCCTGCGCCGGGCGGCGCGGAGCCGGGAGGACCTGCGCCAAGCGGTCCCGCGCCGAGGGCGGCGAAACCGGGCGGACCTGCGCCGGGCAGTCCCGCGCCGAGAGCGGCGGTTCCGGGCCCGGCCGTACCGCTTCCGCGCGATGCGGGACCGATGGCGCCGGGCCTGACCGCGCCCGAGCCGGATGGTCCCGCCAAGCCGATCGGTCCGGCGCCGAAGGCTCCGCTCGCTCCGGCGCCCCGGGCGGCCGGGCCGGACGCGGCGGCGCTGCCCGACGTGCGCATCCTCGACGGCAACATCGGCTACATGGCGGTGAACGCGATGCCGCCGACCGAAACGGCCATGCGGGCGATCGCGGCGGCGTTCGCCCTGCTGAACGGGACCGACGCGCTCATCCTCGACCTGCGCGGGAACACCGGCGGATCGCCGGCCGTCGTCGGCCTGATCGAAGGGTATTTGAGCGAAGGCTCGCCCTATACGACGAACACGGTGCACTGGCGCAACGGCGACCGGCCCGAGCGGCTGCGCACCGCCGATGTCGGCGATCTCGCCTACGGCAGCCGGAAGCCGGTCTACGTGCTCACTTCGCCGGCGACCTTCTCCGCGGCCGAACAGCTCAGCTACGATCTGCAGGCGTTCAAGCGGGCGACGATCGTCGGCGAGACGACCGGCGGCGGCTCGCACACGTCGAACATCGGGCCCGTCCCGCTCGGCCACGGCTTCGTCGCGAATATCCCGACCGGCTATCTGGTCAACGCCGTCACCGGCACGAACTGGGAAGGGACCGGGGTGCGGCCCGACGTCGAAGTCCCCGCCGAAGAAGCGCTCGCTGCAGCCTGGTCGCTGGCGGCGCGGACGCTGGCGGACAGCGCGCCCGACCCGGCGGCCCGCGCCGGGCTGGAGCTGCTCGCCGAGGCAAAGCTGAGCGGCGAACCCGATCTCGAGTTCGCCGCTCTGGAAGGCGAATATGCGCCGGTCCAAGGCGGAGGCCCCGGCATGCCGGCGGCGATCCGCCGGGAGGACGGCGCGCTGCGCATCCGGATGCGGGCCGGCTCCTTCGTCCGGGACGCCGCCCTCGTCCACGCCGGCGGCAACCGCTACACGCTGGATGGCTATCCGAGCGGTTTCTCCTGCGCCTTCGTCAAGCGGGAAGACGGCATCCGGCTGCTCGTGTCGGACGCCGGCCGTCTGACCGTCCTCGGCAAACCCGGGCGGTAACGTCAGCGGTCGGACACCGCCCCCATCAGCGCGTAAAAATAAGCGGCCTCGCCCGTGCTGTAGTAATGGTACCAGGCTTCCAGCGCTTCACCGGACATGACGTCCAGCCGCCGCATCACCTCGCGCGCCAGCAGCAGCGCGCCCGCCGAACCGGTCGTGATCAACCGGCCGTCGACCACGACCGGTTCGTCCCTGTAGAACGAGGCGCCCCGGCCGCATATGGCGGCCACGAGGCAGCCGCTGTCCAGCAGTTCGGCCGTCTTGGCCAGAATCGGTCTGTGCCGCGGATCCTGCCAGGTGTCGGCGCCGGGCAGGAGCAGCACGGCGCACGTCTCGGGACGAATGTCTTCGACGGTGAGATCGGGTACAATGGTGAAGCCGCCCTTGGTGACCACCGGTTCCCCGGACGCGCCGACGGTTCTGACCGGAACGCGCCCGCCCGGACGCTTGAAATATTGGCCCGAGTTGAGCTCCGCCGTCACGTGGCCGAGTTCCCAGTCCGCGAGCGCATCAAGCACATAGACATATGCATGTTTCATGGACGCTGCCTCCCTCATTCCGTCCGGATTTCAATCCGCGTCAGGGGGAGTCCGAGAAATTCGCCGTAACGCCGGGCCGCTCCGGCGACGCGTTCTTCGGTGACGCCCGAATTCTCGAACGGATGGACGGCCAGCTCCACGCCTTGCTTCCCGATCGACCTCCGCCAGATGCCCGCGATTTCGCCGCCGACCACCAGCATCGGAGCGTACACGCCGTTGCCGCCGGGGACGACCTTCGGGGCATGCTCCGGCTTGAGCATCGCGCTCCTGTCCTTGTAGCCGAGCAAATATTCGTCGTACCCCGCCAACAGCGCGATCCCGGGCATCTCCGGGCCATCCCCGCGCTTTTCGCCGCCCGACCAGTAAGCCGTACCGCCGATCGTTTCGGAAAAAAGCACCCCGTCCGCCGCCGCGACCGCTTTTTTCGCCTCCGTGATCGTCAGCCCCGCCCACCAGCCGAAATCGTGCAAAGTCGCCGGACCGTGACCCGTGAAATACCGGACCGCAAGCTCCCGCAGCGCTTCTTCCCCGGACAGGTCGCGCGGGTTCGGCGCCCAGTCCTCGAGCGGCACGAACGTCTGCTGTTTGCCTTCCAGCGGCCCCAGGCAGATCAGCCCACAACACCCACAGGATGTGGTAACCGCGCTGCGGCTTCGTGCGGATCCCCGCCTGCTCGAGCAGCTCCATCAGCTCGGCGCGGGTCATCCGCTTCCGCTCCCTCAGCGCGCCCTCGATCAGCCGCCCGCATTGCGCGATCAGCCGGTCGTCAATCTCGAGCTGCTGTTGTCTGCGCTTGTTGCGGGCGAGCACGCGGGGAGCGGACAGCCGGACCATCCAGCGCGCGTCTTCCGCGGGCACCGCATGCAGCGTGCCGCGCAATGCCCAGGTGAGCACGATGCGCCGGTCGGCGATGGCCCGCTCGACATCGACGAGGGTCGCGCTTTCCGTGCGCAGGCCGATCGCCCATGCCGCCTGCGCGTAGTCCTGCGCCTGCAAGGCGCCGAGCCGCCGCATAACTTCGGCGGGCGTCTCCGTTTTCAGGCCGCTGATGAGCAGATTCCGCATTCTGCGGGAGGCGATGGCGGCATGGAGCATGGCATCCACTCCTGATCATACGGATTTCCGGTGTTTGCGGTATGATCGTATCGCGCGGGGGCGCCGGCTGTATTGTAAATTTTTGTCCCGGTAGTCAAAACATCGGCAGGTGGCTGGGGTGCATGCTCGCGGTGAGGCTGTATTTGGTCGGCGTCTGGCCCGAGAAAGCGTGGAACTCTTTGATGAAATGCGCCTGATCGTAATAGCCGCACGCATAGGCGATATCCGCCCAATGAATGTTCTCTGGCTGCCGGATCAGACGCAGGGCCTTCTGGAAGCGCATCAGCCGGCAGAAGCGCTTTGGCGTCATGCCGACTTCGCACTTGAACTGTTCGATGAACCGCTACAGGCTGAAGTTCAGCCGCTCGATCGTGCCGCCGACCGACAGGCCGGCCGGAGCACGGCGGAATTCCGCCAAGGCGTGCGCCACGGCGGCGTCCGGCGTCAGGTCGGAGTGAATGCGGGCGAGCAGCCAGGTTTCGAGGATAAGAAAACGTTCGGGGAGCGACGAGGCGTACAGCAGCTCGTCCCGCAGATCGGCCGCGCCGGGACCGTGCAGATCGGTCAAATCGAGGATCAGGCCGGCCGCTTCGCATGCGGGAACGCCAAGGAACGCGGCGGCGGCGGCCGGCTTGAACTGCGCGCCGATCATCGTCCGCTCGCCCGCGTTGTCCCATGATGAAGCAATCCGAGCGGGGACCGATGACGACGGCGTGGCCGAACCGGCCCGCGTCAAGCCGCCGATCCCGCATCCGGATCCGGTCGTCGCGCAAGTTCACGACCAGTTGGATCACACCCTCCGGGAGATTGCGCTCCTTCGCTCCCGGAGGGTTGATTCCCGAGAAGAACCAGAGGAAATCCACGAACCGCGCGAGCGGTTCGCGGGGAATGAACGTTCTGTAGATCATATGTCCATTATACACCAGGCTCCGGCAGTTCACGATACGTGAAATAGTCGAAGTCCGCATGTTTTCCCTGTCCGCTCAAGTCCTGCACGCAGATCCCCAGGAAGGCGCCCGTGAAGCCCTGGTCGATCATGCGGCCTTCGATCTTCGCTTCCACGTTCTCGTCGGAAATGACACTCGCGTCCAGCTCCGGCCCGATCGGCGTCCAGTCCTGCCCGTCCCGCGAATAGAGGAACTGCAGCCGGTCGTAACGGAGCGACGCTTTCAGGTGGACGCGCTCCCACCCGTCAACGGACACCGGCTGCTCCAGCGGCTCGTCGTACAGCCCGCGGTCGCTGCACATGATGTTCAGGCATTTGCCCAGCTCTTCGTCGCGGCTGATGTACAGGTAGTAGTAGTTTCGCGTGTTGTAGTAATGGATGAGGCCCGCCAGCTGCTGGAACGTGTCCGGCTCGAACTCGACCGCCGTCTCCGCTTCCGCAACGAACGCTTGCTGCCGGCGCGCGATCAGGCTTTGCCGATGCTTGGAGGAGAGCGATTCCCGCCCGATCAGCCGCAGGTATCCCGACCGCGCGGTCAGCGACGCCCACTGCTCGTCGAGCGGCTCGCGCAGCGTCTGGAAGTGGATGGAGATCCGCTCTCCGTCGAAATGGTCCGTCTCCGGCTCGGGCGGGAACGGATGGTCCGGCAGGTCGGGCGCGGGCACGACCGCCTTCGGGCTGTTCCCGCCGCCGGCCGGGCGCAGCCAGCCGTCCTCCGTCCATTCCACGGGTAGCAGCGCCGTCTCCCGGCCGAGAATGCAGCGCTCCGACGGGCGGAGCGGCCGGCCGCACAGGTAAGCGAAGTACCAGTCGCCGGTCTGCGTCTGCACCAGGCTGGCGTGACCCGCCCGCTGCAGCTCCAGTTCGGGTTTGTTCGCCGCGGTCAGGACGGGATTTTCGGGATCGACTTCATACGGACCGAACAATGATCTTGATCGCGCGACCGTCACCGCGTGGTTGAAACGGGTGCCGCCTTCGGCCGTGACAAGGTAGTACCAGCCGTTGTGTTTGTAGAGATGCGGCCCTTCCGTGAGCCCCAGCGGCGTGCCGCGGAAAATGTTGCGGATCGGTCCCAGAAGGCGCCGCTCTTCCGGTGAATACTCCTGCAGCGCGATGCCGGCGAACTTGTTTTTGCCCTTGCGGTAGTCCCAGATCATGTTGACCAGCCACTTGCGGCCGTCGTCGTCATGGAACAGGGACGGGTCGAACCCGCTGCTGTTCAGGTAGATCGGCTCGGACCACGGCCCTTCGATGCTCGGGGCGGTCACCAGATAATTGTGGGTGTCCTTGAACGGCCCGACGTGGCTCTTCACATCCGTGAATACGAGGTAGAACAAGCCGTCGGCGTAGCTCAGGCAAGGCGCCCAGATGCCGCCGGAGTCGGGATTGCCGAGCATGTCAAGCTGGCTCCGGCGCTCGAGCGGCCGGGCGGCCAGGCGCCAGTGGCGCAGGTCGCGGGAGTGGTGGATCTGCACGCCGGGGAACCACTCGAACGTGGAGGTCGCGATGTAATAGTCGTCCCCCACCCGCAGGATGGACGGGTCCGGGTTGAAGCCGCGCAATACGGGGTTGTGGATCGTCTTCAATGGAATTCCCTCCTTTACTCTATCATGTCATAAAGCCGGTCCGACGCGTCAATCATCATTTTTTAGAATGTCGGTCCGATGCGCCAAATTCCGAAGTCGTGCTGCTTCAAAATTTCCGACCGGGTCAGCTTGCCCGAGCAGACGGCCAGCAGCTCCCCGTACAGCCGGCCGCCGACTTCTTCGATCGTCTCCGTGCCTTCGATCACCGTGCCCGCGTTGAAATCCATATTGTCGCCCATGCGGCTGTACATATGGGAATTCGTCGCGATCTTGATGACCGGGGCGATCGGCGAGCCGGTCGGCGTTCCCCGGCCGCTCGTGAACAGGACGACCTGCGCCCCGCCGGCCACCATGCCGGTGAGCTGCTCGATGTCCTGGCCCGGCGTATCCATCCAGACAAGCCCCTTCTTGCTCGGCCGCTGCGCGTAGTCCACCAGCTCCTGCAGCGGGCGGCTGCCCGCCTTGGCCGCGGCGCCGAGCGATTTCTCCTCAAGCGAGCTGAGCCCGCCGCGGATGTTGCCCGGGCTCGGGTTGCCCGTGCGGATGTCCACGCCCATCATGAACGCGCGGCTCTCCATCGCCTGAATCACTTCATATACCCGTTTGGCCACCCGGTCATCGGCGGCCCGGGCCGCGAGCAGATGCTCCGCGCCGATCAGCTCGGTCGTCTCCGCGAGGATGGAGGTACCGCCGGCGTCCACTACAGCGTCGCTGACCCAGCCGACGGCCGGGTTCGCCGAGATGCCCGAGCAGGCGTCCGAACCCCCGCATTCGGTGCCGACGATCAGCTCGCTGACCGGCACCGGTTCGCGCATGAGCCGCGAGGCGTCCGCGACCATCGCCGCCGCGATTCTCGCGCCCTGCGCGATCGCCATCAGCGTGCCGCCGTGGTCCTGGATCGACACCACCTCGACCGGCTTGCCGCTCTTCGCGATTTCCTCCGCCACGCTCCGCGCCTGGTGCGTCTCGCAGCCGAGCCCGAGCACCACGACGCCGTAGACGTTGGGGTTCGCCCCCATGCCGGCGTAAGTGCGGAACGTCTGCTCGAAGTCGACGCCCACCTGGGCGCAGCCGTGCTGGTGGATGAACGACACCGTTCCCGACACGAGCTGCGTGATCTGATGCGCCGCCTGGGCCGCGCAGGTGATCGTGGGCAGAATGAGCACGTGGTTGCGCACCCCGACCCGTCCGTCCGGCCTCCGGTATCCCCAAAATTGCCCGTCATGATTTTGCAAGTTGATCCCCCCTGCCCCGAACCCCTTCGAGATTGTGAATGTGGACATGCTGCCCCGGGCGAATGTCGGATGTCGCGCGCCCGATCACTTCGCCGTACTTGAGGATGGACTCGCCCGCCGCGATCGGCCGAACCGCAAACTTGTGGCCGAAATCGATCGGCTCAAGCACTTCAACTTCGAAAACGCTTTCTCCGCAAACGACGCGAACCCTCGTGCCGGCGGGAATGTCCGTCAAGGCGACGGCCACGCTGTCGACGGGCTTCATCATTACCACTTTGTGCGCCTTCTGCACGTTGGTCCACGTCGCTGTACACACTGATTACGCTGCTTGTGTGGCAGTTCGGATCACCGATGATTATCTTCCTGGCGGGGCTGAAGCAGATCCCCGAAACGTTGTATGAAGCCGCGGCCATCGATGGCGCGGGACCGTTCAGAAGGTTCTGGAACATTACGCTGCCGTCGCTGACGCCGATCATCTTCTTCAATCTGGTCATGCAAATCATCAACGCGTTCCAGGCGTTCACGCCGGCCTACATCGTAGGCGGCGGACAGGGCGGCGCGATCGATTCCACCCTGTTCTACACGCTGTACCTGTACATCAAGGCGTTTACGGAGTTCAAAATGGGCTATGCCTCGGCGCTGGCCTGGGTGCTGCTGGTAATTTGCGGCGTGTTTACCTGGTTGTTGTTCCTGTCTTCGAGAAAATGGGTTCATTACGAAAGCTGAGGGGAGTACGGACATGTCCCGCGTCTATGCCGCGAACAAAGGCGCCTCCGTCATCAAGACGGTGATCGCCGTCATTGCTTCGGCCGTCATGCTCTACCCCTTGCTCTGGATGCTGGCCAGTTCGTTCAAACCGCAGCATTTGATTTTTCAGGATCTGAGCCTGTGGCCGGATGTGTTCACGCTGGAAAACTACATCAACGGCTGGAACGGATTCACGAATCTCACATTCGGAACGTTCTTCAAAAATTCGTTCATCGTCGTCCTGTTCTGCATCATCGGGAACCTGCTCACCTGCTCGATGGCCGCCTATGCCTTTGCAAGGCTTGAGTTTACGGCCCGCAACTTCTGGTTCGCGCTCATGTTCGGGTCGTTGCTGCTGCCGCACCATGTGGTTCTTATTCCGCAATACATCCTGTTTGACAGTCTGGATTGGATCAACACGTACATGCCGCTTATCGTGCCAAAGTTCCTGGCTTCGGACGCCTTTTTCATCTTCCTGATGGTGCAGTTCATTCGCGGGCTGCCCCTCGAACTGGATCAAGCGGCGAAAGTGGACGGTTGCGGCCACATCCAGATTTACGGCCGGATCATTGTGCCTTTGCTGCTGCCGGCCATCGTGACAACGTCCATCTTCACGCTGATTTGGACATGGAACGATTTCTTCAGTCAGCTGATCTACATCAGCGATCCGCGAAAACTGACCGTCGCGCTTGCGCTGCGGTCGTTCATGGACACAATGGGCCAATCCTCCATGGGTTCGCTGTTCGCGATGTCCATTCTGTCGCTGGTCCCGATCTTCACCTTCTTCCTGGTGTTTCAGCGTTGGCTGATTGAAGGCATCGCGACTTACGGTGTGAAAGGTTGATGCATGCCGAACCGTTCAATGGCGACATGGAAATCACAACTTTAAGAAAAAGGGAGAATGGCTTGCATGCACTTGGAAGGCAGAACCGTGTTAATCACCGGCGCAGCTACCGGCATCGGCAAGGCGATCGCCCTGAAATTCGCATCGCACGGCGCCAACATCGTCATCAACTACTCCAAGTCCGAGGCGGAAGCGGAGGACACGCTACGGGAAGTGGAGCAGCAGGGCGTGAAAGGCCTCGTATGCCGGGCAGACGTCTCCATCGACGAACAGGTCCGCGGCATGGTCGAACAGGCGGTTCAAGCCTTTGGCCGCATCGACGTGCTGATTAACAACGCGGGAACGACGCAGTTCGTGGCGCTGTCTGATCTGGACGGCATGACCGAGGAAATCTGGGACCGGGTATTTGATGTCAACGTCAAGGGCGTTTTCTTCACCAGCCGCGCCTGCGCACCGGAGCTGGTGCGCAACCGGGGGTGCATCATCAACATCACCTCGATTGCCGGCTTCAGCGGGCACGGCAGCTCCTTGGCCTACGCGGCGTCGAAGGCGGCGGCGATCAGCATTACCCGGTCGTTCGCCCGGGTGCTGGCGCCCCATGTCCGGGTCAATTCCATCGCGCCCGGCGTCGTTGTCACCCGTTGGGTAGATGGGCATGACGACCACATCCAGAACTTCGCAAAAGCGACTCCGTTCGGCCGCGCGGCCACGCCGGAGGACGTGGCCGACGCTGCCTGGGGGCTGGTGTGCGGCGGGCAGTTCATTACCGGGCAAACCCTTGTGGTGGACGGCGGTTGGAGCCTCAACAGCATTGTCTGATGTTCCGCCTGCCGCTCTGCGAAAGTTGAGCATACAGGGTTTGAAATCTTTTTTCAGCGGAGGGATGTACCATGGCCACATTGTTTATGGGTGAAGGATTCGGCAGGCCCATCATCATCCATCTGAAGCGGGGGGACCTGCTTCTGGAGAGCATCCGCGACCTGCTTGCGAAGGAGGGGGTGAAAAATGCGGTCTTGTTCGGCGCGGTGGGTTCGATGCGCAGACTGGTCTACCACCTGCCCACCAGCACCGGACCGACTTCGGATGACCGGTTCATTACCGTGGAAGGCAACGGCCCGATCGAGCTGGGCTCCCTGTCGGGGAACGTCATTGACGGCGACCCCCATCTTCACATCGTCGCCCAGGACGCAAAAGGCACTTATGTCGGCCACCTGGAGGAAGGCACCGAAGTACTGTTCCTGGCGGAAATTATTTTGGCCGAAATCAAAGACCCGGGCATCCATCGCGTAAAAAATGAACACGGAGTCGTCTATCTGGACCGAAAACCGCAATGATCGCGCTGTTCATGACCATTTGCTTTCTCACCTTTCCATTCAACCATAACAATACATGCATTGGAGGTAATCCCGCATGGCTATGACTGACAAAGAATTGATTCAAGAGATTCGAAAATGCCGGCTGGCTGACCTGTCTGACGGAATGGACGCGCTCGGGCTGGTGAACGTCGGCTCGATGTCGACCGAGATGCGCCCGCTGCGCCCCGGCATTTCGTTCGCCGGATTCGCCTGGACCGTCAAGCTCGTTCCCGCACAAAAGACGTTCCATGCCTGCAAGACGGTCGAAGAGTACAAGAAGATGAACGGCGAATGGTGCTCCGACGTCTACACGTTCGCCAAAATTTTGAAGCAGGAAGACATGACCGACAAAGTGCTCGTCATCGACCAAGGCGGCTATCCGGGCGGCGTGCTCGGCTCCGAGAACACGATGGACTACAAGCTGCGGGGCGTGGTCGGCTACGTGGTGGACGGCGGCTGCCGCGACTCCTACGAGTGCAATCTGCAGCAGGCCAACGTCTTCTGCACGAAGCGCACGTTCCACCACGTGTCCGGCCGTCTGGTGCACGGCGGCGTCAACATTCCCGTCGAGTGCGCCGGCGTGACGGTCAATCCCGGAGACATCGTGTGCGCGGACGACGACGGCGTGCTTGTCATTCCCCGCGACCGCGCCGAAGAAGTGCTCATGTTCGCCAAGGCCATTCTCGAAGACGATATGAAAGTGCGGGCTCAACACTATGAAGCCCTGGGCTTCGAGCCGGACGAAACGTTGAACAGGTTGAACGATTGAAGATTGGAGTTTTGGAAAGTGAGCAAGGATTTCAAGTTTGAACCGATTGAAACGCACTCGCTGGTCGTCGAGCTGACCAAACGCCTTCTGAATTACATTCTTTCGGGCAACGTTCGCCCGGGCGAGAAGATTCCGGCCGAACGGCCGCTGTCCGAAGCGCTGGGCGTCGGCCGCTCGGCCATCCGGGAAGCAATCAAGGCGCTGTCCGTTCTCGGCATTCTGGAAGTCCGCCAGGGTTACGGCACCTACGTGAAACAGACGAGCTCCTCCCTGCTGACCCAGAGCATCGAATGGGGGCTCCTGCTGGGAGAGAAACATACGATGGATCTGGTGGAAGCCCGGATGCTGTTCGAGGTGGACATCGCCCGCCTCGCCGCCCAGCGGTGGGAAGGATCGGAACTGGATGAACTGCGGGACATTCTCGCCAGGATGAAGAACGCCAGCCTGTCCGAGTTCGTGGACGCCGACGTCCAGTTCCATATGAAGCTGTGCGACATGGCGAAAAATACCGTTCTGAAAAACGTGCTGTCCAGCATCCGCACCCTGCTGCGCACCTGGATTCAATGCGTCATCGACAAAGCCGGCGAGACCGCGTTCTCGTACGAAGACCACCACGCCATCTACCTGGCGGTCTCCGAACGGGACCCCGACGCCGCGGCCAGAGCGATGGAGCATCATATGAGCGATGCTTCCAAGCGGCTGATCGAGGTGCTGCGCGAAGCGGACGAAGCGGACAGTGCATCCTGAATCATCCATCCTGAAAATTGAAGGAAGTCAGGGCCATGAACTATCGATTCTCGATCCCAACCACGGTGGAGTGCGGAACGGGCATTTCCGGACGCGCCGGCGAATTTCTGCGGGCACGGGGCGCCAGCCGCGTGTTCGTCGTCACCGACGCCGGCATCCGGAATGCCGGACTGCTGGAGCCGGTCCTGCATTCGCTCGAGGAACACGGATTGAAGTACGACATCTTCGATGAGACCGAGCCCAATCCGAGCGCAGAGAGCGTTATGACAGGATTGGAACGGCTGAAGCAGAAGCCGCATGACCATATCCTCGCCCTTGGTGGCGGAAGCAGCATCGATACCGCGAAAGGTATCGGCATTATGGCGACCAACAAGGGGCACATTCTGGATTATGAGGGGGTGAACCGAATCCCGCATCCCGGCCTCCCCGTGGTGGCCATCCCCACCACGGCCGGCACCGGCAGCGAAGTGACCGCTTCGGAGTCGATTTGAAAGCGCTCCCCAAACTGGTTGAAGATTCGATGCGAAGCGGCAACGTGCTCGTCAACCCGAGATGGACCCGGTCATCCGACATTGAACGCATCATTCGGAACGCATATGAAGGGAATCTGTCGGTTTAACCCTGTCGATTGCCTTCACATTTTGCCGTACTCATGTGGTCCACACCGAAGAATGGAGTGATTGTTTCTATGAAACGGAAGCAAGGCATCGCATTCTTACTGGCTGTTCTGTTGTTGGTGCTGTCGGCGTGCGGCGGAGGCGCCAATGAACCGAAATCCAATTCATCATCCGAAACCGGCGGCTCCGACTCCGGATCCTCAGCGTCAGGCAACAGCGCGCCGGAGAAAGTGGAACTGCGCATCTCCTGGTGGGGCAACGCCGAACGCGCGAAGTTGTACGACCAGATTCTGGATATGTACGAGAGCGAAAATCCTCACGTGACGACCGTTCGCGAGTGGACAAGCTTCAACGATTACTGGCCGAAGCTCGCTACCCAGGTTGCGGGAAACAACATCCCTGATATTTTCAGTCTGCACGTATTGTTGTATGGCGGCGACTACGGCAGCAGGAACGTCCTCGAACCGCTGCAGCCGTATGTGGATCAAGGTCTGATCAATCTGGACGGCTGGGATCCGGCCGTAATCGACGCGGGCAAGCTGGACGGTGTTTTGTATGCGCTTCCGAAAGGTGTAACGTCCAGCGCCCTGATCTTCAATACGACAATGATCAAAAATCTGGGACTCGATCTGCCGGAAATCGGCACGCTCAGTGAATTCAAATCCTATCTGCAGCAGCTTCGCGACAAAATGCCGGCGGACCAATATCCGATCGTTGACGCCAGCTTCGACGACCACTATGTCGAATCGTTCGTCCGGAGCAAAGGCAAATCGTTCCTGTCAAGCGACGGCAGCGGCCTTGGCTTCGCCAAGGAAGACCTGATGGAGTTCTGGAGCATCTGGGAAGAATTCCGGCAACTCGGTCTCACCGTTCCGGTCGGGATGACTGTCGAGAACACCGGACAGCCCGCGGAGAATTCGCTGTTCGTCAAGCAGCGCGTGGCCATCGACATGAAACCGAGCAACCACGGCAAAATCTACAGCCGCAACCTGCCCGATGTCGAAATCAACATGCTGCGCACGCCGAGTGCGGACAACGCCGTGTTCAGAAGCGGCGAGAACCTGCAGGCGCCGTCCTGGGTCATCAGCAACAAATCGCAGCACAAGGAAGAAGCGGCCAAACTGATCAACTGGTTCGTGAACAATGTGGAAGCGCAAAAGATCTACAGCCTGGAGAACGGCATCCCCGGTTCCACGGCGATCCGGGAGGCGCTGAAGCCGGACTTGCATCCGATGGACATCGAGGCGATCAATCACGCGGAAACGATCTCGCCCGATTTGCCGCCCACGGATTACCGCCAGGAAGGCGCTTCGGAAGTTTTCACGCTGTACAAGAAATGCCTGGAACAGCTCGCCTTCGGCCGCATGAGCGTGGAACAAGCGGTGGACGGCTTCTTCCAGGAAGCAGAAACCATTCTGAAACGATAATTTGATTCTCGGAAATGGCTTTGCAGCCCCGGCTCCGGCCGGGGTTGTCACGCTTCTTCAGTATGAATGCGACGAGGTGCTCCCTCTATGACGTTTACCAGCATCATTCTTCGTCTGGAACTGGACCATCGCATGGCCGCCCTCGGTGATGCCATCGACGTGATCACCGCCTCCGGCGGAGACATCACATCCATGGACATGGTGCGACCCGGACGCGACAAGTCTGTATGCGACATCACGATTCATGTCACAGATACGGCGGAGACCGCCGTACTGGACGCCGTGAAGCTGTACCCGGGACTCCGGCTGATCCATGTGTCGGACCGCACCTTTCTGATGCATCTGGGCGGGAAAATCTCGATTCAGCCGACCGTCCCCATCAAGAACAGGGACGACCTTTCCCGGGTATACACGCCCGGCGTGGCGCGCATCTGCACGGCGATCCGGAACAATCCGGACAGCGCCTACACCCTCACCATCAAGCGGAACACGGTCGCGATCATCACCGACGGAACGGCCGTTCTCGGCCTGGGTGACATCGGTCCGTCCGCTGCGCTTCCGGTCATGGAAGGCAAGGCGATGCTGTTCAAGCAGATGGCCGGCGTCGATGCCTTCCCCATCTGTCTGGACACGAAAGACCCGAACGAAATTGTGGATATCGTGAAAAAAATTTCTCCCGTCTTCGGCGGCATCAATCTGGAAGACATCGGCGCCCCCCGCTGCTTCGAAATCGAACGCCGGCTCGCGGAAGAGCTTGACATTCCCGTGCTGCACGACGATCAGCACGGCACATCCATCGTGGTGGCTGCCGGACTGCTCAACGCGCTCAAGGTGGTCGGCAAGCGTCTGGAAGACATCCGCGTTGTGGTCAACGGCATCGGAGCGGCGGGCGGTTCCATCTGCCGCATGCTGCTGTCCATGGGGGTGCGGCGGCTCGTCCCCGTGGATCGGGACGGCGCGATCGTGCATGGCGACCGATATGCCAATCCGATGTGGCAATGGCTGGCGGAGCAGCCCCAGGTGGAACGGAAATCCGGCACGCTGCGCGAAGTTCTCGCCGGAGCGGATGTGTTCATCGGCGTGTCGCGGGGCGGGGTGCTGCATGCGGACGATATCCGGCAAATGTCGCCCGATCCGGTAGTGTTCGCGCTCGCCAATCCGGTTCCTGAAATTGAGCCCGCTGAGGCGCGGCCGCTCGCCCGCGTACTCGCCACGGGGCGCAGCGATTATCCGAATCAGATCAACAACGCGCTTGTCTTCCCCGGCATATTCCGGGGAGCGCTCGATTGCCGCGCCCGGCGCATCAACGACCGGATGAAGCTGGCGGCTGCACAGGCGATAGCCGGCGTCGTCTCGGACCATGAGTTGAACCGGGACTACATCATTCCCGGCGTCTTCAACGAACGGGTCGTGCCGCGGTTGCGGCGCGCCGTCATCGAAGCAGCCATCGAAACCGGAGAGGCGAGGCGGATTCCGCCGGATTTCCGCAATGGCTCCACGGGTTGACGCGGATCTGTTTACAACAAACCCGTACGCAATGTAATATAGACTCAAAGATCATAAAACTATATTTTATATTATAAAACTTTGAGTCAAGGAGTCATTGCGACATGCCGATCATCCAGGCGCTGGACCGGGCGCTGCGCATTCTCGACCTGTTCGACGAGCACACCCCCGAGCTGAAACTGACAGAGATCAGCGCGCGCATGCAGCTGCACAAAAGCACCGCGCACGCGCTGCTGCGAACGCTGCAAATCCACGGCTACATCGAGCAGGACGAGGAGAGCGGCAAGTACCGGCTCGGCCTTCGCTTGCTGGAAAAAGGACAGATGCTGCTGCAAAATCTCGACATCCGCAACGTAGCCAGACCGCATTTGCAAGCCCTTTCGGACGCGACCGGGCAGACGGCGCATCTGCTCATTCTGGACGGCCGGGAGGGGGTGTACATCGACAAGGTGGAAGGGGCGCAGGCGGCCATCCGCTATTCCCGCATCGGCCGCCGGGTGCCGCTGCACAGCAGCGCCAGCGGCAAAGTGCTGGCCGCCTTCCAGCCGCCGGACGCGCTGGAGCGCCTGCTGGCCGGCTACACCTACGTGCGGCACACGCCGAACACCATCGATTCCGAGGCGAAGTTTCGCCGGGAGCTGGAAGAAGTGCGGAAGCACGGCTGCGCCTTCGACCGGGAAGAGAACGAGCCCGGCGTCCTGTGCATCGCGGCGCCGATCTTCGGCCATGACGGGCAGCTTCTTGCCGCGATGAGCCTGTCGTGCATGACCGCGCGGGTGGACGAGGCGGAGGCGCAGCGGCTGGCGGAACGGGTGCGGAAGACGACGGCGGAGATTTCGGCCCGCCTCGGGCACCGCTGACGGAGAGCTGCACCCCCTCAAAAAAGATTATTTGAATGGAGTGAACCAGATGCGCATTATTCGTTACATCGGGGACGACGGAGCTGCGCGCCTCGCGGCGGTGACCGACGAGGAGCAGGCTTTCCCGCTCCGGTCGCCGGATTTCATGGCGCTGGTGCGGGAAGCGGACGAGGCGGGGATCACGCCGCTGGAAGCGGTGCGCCGTCAGATCGCGGGCGCACAGCCGCTGCCCGGCGACTGGCGCGAGTTGAACCTGCTGACGCCGGTGGATGCGCCCGAGGTGTGGGCGGCCGGCGTCACTTATGAGCGCAGCAAAGAAGCGCGCAACGAGGAGTCGAAGGGCGCCGCAACCGGCGACGAAACGTTCTACGACAAGGTGTACCGGGCCGAGCGGCCGGAGATTTTCTTCAAGTCGACGAGCGCCCGCACGGCGCGGCCGGGCACACCCGTCTGCATCCGCAGCGACTCGGACTGGCAGGTGCCCGAGCCGGAACTCGGCATCGTGCTGGACCGCGGCGGCCGCATCCTCGGCTACACGGTCGGCAACGACATGAGCTGCCGCGACATCGAGGGCGAGAACCCGCTCTATCTGCCGCAGGCGAAAATCTGGCGCCGCTCCTGTTCCATCGGTCCGGCGATCCGGCTGGCCGAAACCGTGCCGAATCCGTATGACCTGACGATCACCTGCCGCATCTATCGGGACGGTCAATTGGCGGTGAACGAGTCGGCCAATACGGGGCAGCTCCGGCGGAAGCTGGACGAACTGGCGTCCTTCCTCGTGCGGGACAACGTCGTTTTCGACGGCACCGTGCTGCTGACCGGCACCTGCATCGTGCCGCCCGACCGGTTCACGCTGCAGCCCGGCGACCGGATCGAGATCGACATTTCCGGCATCGGCACCCTGATCAACCCTGTCGCGGCGGCAGACGCCGCAATCCAGGATTAAGTCTCACAATCGGGAGGAATCATCGATGGCTAATGCCCCTGTTTTCCAAAACTACATCAACGGCGAATGGCGCGGCTCTTCCACCGGGGACACCGTTGCCAGCGTGAACCCGGCCAATCGCCATGACATTGTCGGCATCGTCCCGAATTCGAGCCGGGATGACCTCGAGAGCGCCGTGGCCGCGGCGGATGCGGCCCGCACGTCGTGGCGCAAGCTGGCGGGACCGGCGCGCGGCCAGCTGCTGTACAAGGCCGCGGACATCCTCGAAAGCCGGATCGACGACATCGCCGAGACGATGACGCGCGAGATGGGCAAAACGTTCGGCGAAGCGAAGGGCGAAACCGCGCGCGGCGTGGCCCTGCTCCGCTATTACGCCGGCGAAGGCATGCGCAAGGTCGGCGACGTCATCCCGGCCACCGACGCCTCGGCGCTCATGTTCACGACGCGCGTGCCGCTCGGCGTCGTCGGTGTCATCACGCCGTGGAACTTCCCCGTCGCCATTCCGGTATGGAAAATCGCCCCCGCCCTCGTCTACGGCAACACGGTCGTCTGGAAACCGGCGACGGAAACGGCGGTTACCGCGGCCAAGGTGGCGGCCTGCTTCCATGACGCCGGGCTGCCGGCGGGCGTGCTGAACCTCGTGATCGGCAGCGGCTCGGTCATCGGCCAGGGCATTGCCGACCACCCCGGCATCCATGGCGTCACATTCACCGGCTCGAACGCGGTCGGCAAGCGCATCGCCCAGGCGGCGCTCGCCCGCGGCGCGAAATACCAGCTCGAGATGGGCGGCAAAAACCCGGTCATCGTCCTGAAGGACGCCGATCTGGAGCTCGCGGTGAACGCGACGATCAGCGGCGGCCTCCGCTCGACCGGCCAGAAATGCACGGCCACGAGCCGCGTCATCGTGGAGAAGGAAATTTTCCCGGCCTTCCGGGAGAAGCTGCTGGAGAAGATCGCCGCGCTCAAAGTCGGGGACGGCATGGAGGCGTCGACCTGGCTCGGTCCGTGCGCGAGCGAGAGCCAGATGGAGACGGTGCTCGGCTACATCCGCAAGGGTGTCGAAGAAGGCGCCGAACTCTTGTGCGGGGGCGAACGGCTGCAGGAAGGCAAAATGGCGGACGGTTTCTTCGTGGCGCCGACCGTTTTTGACCGGGTGACGCCCGAGATGACGATCTTCCGGGAAGAGATTTTCGGGCCGGTGCTGGCGCTGGTGCAGGCGGAAAATCTGGAAGAAGCGCTCCGTCTCGCCAACGATTCGGAGTACGGCCTCAGCGCATCCATTTTCACGCGGGACATCGGCAGCATCCTGACCTTCATTCAAGACATGGACGCCGGGCTCGTGCGGGTGAACGAGGAGACGGCCGGCGTCGAACTGCAGGCGCCGTTCGGCGGCATGAAGAACTCCAGCTCGCATTCGCGCGAACAGGGCACGGCCGCGATCGAGTTCTATACCGCCATCAAGACCGTTTTCGTGAAGGGTTGAGGAGCGACCGCCATGTCTTCCGTTCTGGAAAAAATCCTCGGCCGCCCGGACGACGACGACTATCGCATCGACACGCACGCGCCCGGTCCGGACGGATCGCTGCCGCTGACGCCGGAGATGCTGCGCGAGAGCCCGAGCGGCGACCTGTTCGGCTGGTCGCAGAACGTCGGCATGGGCTGGGACCCCGCCCGGCTGCTCGGCCCGCAGGTGCTCATCCTCGGCACGCAGGGCGGCATCCGCGATGAGGACGGCCGGCCGGTGGCGCTCGGCTACCATACCGGCCACTGGGAGGTCGGCCTGCTGATGCGGGAAGCCGCGGAAGAAGTGGCCGGCCTGGGCGGCGTACCGTTCGCCGGGTACGTCAGCGACCCGTGCGACGGCCGCTCGCAGGGCACGACCGGCATGTTCGACTCGCTGCCGTACCGCAACGACGCGGCGATCGTCATCCGCCGGCTCATCCGCTCGCTGCCGACCCGGCGGGCGGTGCTCGGCGTCGCCACCTGCGACAAGGGGCTGCCGGCGATGATGCTCGGCTTGGCCGGCACACGGAATCTGCCGTCCGTCATCGTGCCCGGCGGGGTCACGCTGCCGCCGACGCGCGGAGAGGACGCCGGCAAAATCCAGACGATCGGCGTCCGGTTCGCGCGCGGCGAGCTCTCGCTGGAAGAGGCGGCCGACCTCGGCTGCCGGGCGTGCGCCACGCCGGGCGGCGGCTGCCAGTTCCTCGGCACCGCCGCGACCGCGCAGGTGGTCGCCGAGGCGCTCGGCCTGACGGTGCCGCACGCGGCGCTCGCCCCTTCGGGGCAGCGGGTCTGGGCGCAGATGGCGCGCCAATCCGCCCGCGCGGCGCTGCACATGGCGGAGAGCGGCCTGACCACGGGCCGCATCCTGACCGACGCGTCCATCCGCAACGCGATGGTCGTGCACGCCGCGTTCGGCGGCTCCACGAACCTGCTGCTGCACGTGCCCGCGATCGCGCACGCGGCCGGCCTGCGCGTGCCGGACGTCACCGACTGGACCGCGGTGAACCGGTCCGTGCCGCGCCTTGTCAGCGCGCTGCCGAACGGGCCGGTCCCCCACCCGACCGTGCGCGTCTTTCTGGCGGGCGGCGTGCCGGAGGTGATGCTCCATCTGCGGCGGCTCGGCCTGCTCGATGAGACCGTCCTGACGGTGACCGGCGAGACGCTCGGCGCCGTGCTGGACTGGTGGGAATCGTCCGAGCGGCGCCATCGGATGCGGCAGCACCTGCTGGAGCGGGACGGCGTCGACCCGGACACGGTCATCTATCCGCCGGAGAAGGCAAGCGCCGCCGGCCTGACGTCGACCGTCACCTTCCCGGTCGGCAACATCGCGCCGGAAGGCTCGGTCGTCAAGTCGGCGGCGATCGATCCGGCGCTGGTGGACGAGGACGGCGTGTACCGGCACGTGGGCCGGGCGAAGGTGTTCACCTCGGAACGGGCGGCGATCCGCGCGATCAAGGAAGGCCGCATCGTCGGCGGCGACATCCTCGTGCTGATCGGCTGCGGGCCGTCGGGCACCGGCATGGAGGAGACGTATCAGCTCACGTCGGCTTTGAAGCATTTGCCGTTCGACGGCAAGGTGTCGCTGCTCACCGACGCCCGGTTCTCCGGCGTGTCCACCGGCGCCTGCATCGGCCACATCGGCCCGGAGGCGCTGGCGGGCGGACCGCTCGGCAAGGTGCGGGACGGCGACTGGATCGACATCCGCATCGACCTGAACCGGCTGGAAGGCCGCATTGACATGGTCGGCGACGGCGAAGCTCCGGCGACCCCCGCCGAGGGGGCCGAGGTGCTGGCCCGGCGCGGGCCGCACCCGGACATGGCAAGCCATTCGCTGCTTCCGGACGACACGCGGCTGTGGGCCGCGCTGCAGGCGGCCAGCGGCGGCACGTGGCGCGGCTGCGTGTACGACGTCGACCGGATCATTGAAGTGCTGGAGGCGGGCGCGAAGGCGCTGGCCGCGGCGCGGGAAGCCGGCGGCGCGGTTGAAGACCGGCGTTAAAATCCGGCCGCGCAAATCTAACGGAACTGACAGCCGTTATTTGCTCCGGACAGATGCGATTCCCAAGTCTTGCGGAACTCAGAGGCGTTATCGCTGCCCGGACAGGCAATATATCGCCACCACAGACCAAATAGGTGCTTTCAGTTCCGTTAGATTTTCCAAAGGCGCAATTTCGGCGGAATAACGCCTCCTGGTTCCTTTAGCGCACCGTTCGAAGCGTTTACGGGGCACATGAAGCCGCAGGGCTTGTGAAATCAACGGAGCTCTGGCTCAGTATCCGCCGTCGCCCTGGCCGGACGACGCCATCGCCGCGCCGGAACTCGTGCCGATGCGGGTGGCCCCGGCGGCGATCATGCGGCGGGCGGTCTCGAGATCCCGCACGCCGCCGGACGCTTTCACGCCCATCTCCGGTCCGACCGTTCGCCGCATGAGGGCGATGTCCTCGACGGTCGCGCCGCCTGGTCCGAAGCCGGTCGACGTTTTCACATAATCCGCCCCGGCCGCTTTGCTGATCCGGCAGGCTTCGATCTTCTCCCCGTCCGTAAGCAGCCCCGTTTCCAGGATGACCTTGACGACGGCCCGGCCGCAGCACGCGGACACCACGCCCTCGATGTCCCGCTTCACGGCGTCGGCATCGCCGGATTTGAGCGCGCCGACATTCATCACCATGTCGATTTCCGTGGCGCCTCCGGCAATCGCGTCGCGCGCTTCGGCGATCTTCGCGAACGTGGTGGAAGCGCCCAGAGGAAAGCCGATGACGGTCGTGACGCCGACCCCGGAGCCGGCAAGCAGCTCGGCCGCCAGCGGCACCCAGTATGGATTGACGCATACCGTGGCGAAACCGTACATTTTCGCCTCTTCGCACAGCCGGACAATGTCCGGGCGGGAAGCGTCCGGTTTGAGCAGCGTATGATCGATTCTCCTGAATATCTCCTCCGGGGGGATCCGCATGGCTTGATCCATGACCTCGTGCCTCCTGTCGTCAGAACCCTCGTCCATGAACGGGAGAGCGGCCGTTCATTCTCCCGGCCCCCGATCAACGACCGGCTGCCTTTCGACCGGCGGCCTCCCGGCCGGAACCCGCTCGGCCTGCTGCCCCGCCCCTCCCGCATCCGGCTCTCCGTCCGGCTCACGCTCCAGCAAGGTTTTGGCCGTGAACTGGTCGGTGATCAGCACGTTCGGGTACTTCCCCCGCAGCGCGCCGTACACGGCCTCGACTTTGCACGGGCCTCCCGCCACCAGGATCGATTTTTCCTTGCGGCGCAGTTCGGACAGATCGATGCCGATGGTGCGGCGGTCCAGCTCTTCGCTGCAGAGGTTGCCGTTCATGTCAATGTAGCGGCAGCAGATGTCGCCGACCGCGCGGGAATAGACCACCTGCAAATCTTCGAAGTTGAAATAGCCCGCCCGGATCACCACCGAATCGTTGTCCGGAACGCCGACGGTGAACACGGCGATGTTGGTGTTTTTGCCCATATCCAAAATTTTGCGGATATGGCGGTCCGCCTCGATCGCCTGTTTGACCAGCATATGATCGACGATGGCGGGCAGCGGGAGAAAATGGGGCGTCGTGTTGAACGCCTTGCCGAACAGATGCACGATTTCGTAAGCGTACGTATCGGTCTCCGAATAGCTGACGCCGCCGTTCATCTGCACGATGCGGACGTTTCGCACGTGCTTGCTCTGCAGATTGACGGCCACTTCATGCAGCGTCGTGCCCCACGTGACGCCGATGGAATCGCCGTCCTTGACGATGTCGTGCAAATATCCGGCCGCCGCTTCGCCCAAATATTTCTTCACGATCCGGTTTTCGTTCTGCGGCGCGGAGACGACGACGGCCTTCTCCAGACCGTAACGCTCCTCCAGCCCGCGTGCGAGGATCTCGTTGTCCTGCGTCGGGTCCAGAATCTTGATCTGCACGATGCCTTCTTCTTTGGCCATCTGCAGCAGGCGCGACACCGTCGGCCGGGAAATGCCCAGCTTCTTGGCGATTTCCTGCTGGCTGTAGTCGAGCTGGTAGTACATTTTGGCCGCATCGACCATTTTTTTGAGCTTATCCGTTTCCATCCCTTACGTTCTCTTCTTTCCCATGCTATCTCTCGCCCTTCCGGTACGGCTTGCCGACGGCGCCGGGCGCCACCGCGCGGCCCACGAATCCCGCAAGCACGAGCACGGTCAGGATGTACGGGAACATGTAAATGAAATCGACCGGAATATAGTTGGTAATCCCGTACACCTGAAACACCGATTTCAACGCGGATGCGATGCCGAAGAACAGGGCGGCGAACATGCCCGCCACCGGCCGCCATTTGCCGAAGATAAGCGCGGCGAGCGCGATGAAGCCCTGTCCCGATATCGTATTGTGCGAGAAGTTGCTGGTCGTGGTCAGCGCGATCGTCGCGCCGCCCATCGCGGCAAGCGCGCCGCTGATCATGACCGCGGCGTACCGGACGCGGTACACGTTGATCGCCACGGAGTCGGCCGCTTTCGGATGTTCGCCGACCGCGCGAAGCCTTAAGCCCGCGGGCGTCTTGTACAGCACGAACGCCATGACGGCGACCAGCAGGAACGCGATGTAGCTGGTCGGATACGCGACGAACAGCGCCGGTCCCAGATAGGGGATGTCCGACAGCGCGGGGACAGCCCATTTCGAGAATACGTGCTTCAAGGTCGGCGTCTGGGCCGCCCCGTTCAGCAGCATTTTGCACAGGTAGATGGTGGCGCCTGCCGCCAGCAGGTTGAGCGCGACGCCGCTGACCACCTGGTCGGCCCGGAACGTGACCGAGGCCGCCGCATGCGGCAGCGCGAACACGGCTCCCGCAGCGATGGCGCAGACGAACCCGATCCAGGGCGCGCTTCCCCCGAGCCCCGCATTCGTCTCCAGAAAGTAGGTCACAATCGCCGCCGTGAACGCCCCGACCATCATCATGCCTTCCAGGGCGATGTTGACCACCCCGGAGCGTTCGGAGATGAGGCCGCCCAGCATGGCGAATACCAGCGCCGTGGCGAACACGATCGTGGTCTGAATCAAGTCGCTGGCTACCTGAAGCACCGCCATGCTAATGCACCGTCCCGTTCTTTTTTCTGAACCGCCGGATCAGCAGTTCCACCATGCCGCCGGCCGCCACGAAGAAAATAACCAGCGCGATGACGACATGAATCAGTTCTTCGGGAACGCCGGCGCCGAATTTCATGCCGGACGCGCCGTAGGTCAGCACCCCGATCAGCACGGCGCCGAGCACCACCCCGACAGCCGTGTTCCGCCCGATCAGCGCGACGGCGATGCCCATCAGGCCGTAGCCCGGAAACGCGGCGTTGATCGTCTGGTAATGGAACACGCCCATCACTTCGCAGGCGCCGCCGACGCCGGCGAACAGGCCGCTGATGAACATCGTCTTGACGAACGTGGATTTAACGTTGATGCCCGCGTATTCGGAAGCGTCCGGATTGAAGCCCACCGCGCGGAGCTCATAGCCCTGCCTTGTCTTCCACAGCACATAATAGAACAGCACGGAGAGGGCGAGTGCGATCAGGACGCCGTAGTGAATGCGCGCGTGGTCGAACAGTTCGGACAAGCCCGGCGATGACAGCCAGGCGCTCTCCTGGATATACTTCGAGCGCGCCATCCCTTTTTCAAGCAGGGCGGTGCGGACGATATAGTTCGCTGCGTGCAGGGCGATCCAGTTGAGCATGATCGTGGTGATCACCTCATGCACGCCGCGCGCCGCCTTCAGATACCCGACGATCGATCCCCACAGCCCGCCGGCCAGGGCGCTTGCGGCAAGCGCCAGCGGGACGTGGAGAAACCAGGGCGCATCCAGCAGCACCCCGACGCAGGCCGCGGCGACGGCGCCCATGATGAACTGCCCTTCCGCCCCGATGTTGAACAGTCCCGTCCGGAACGCGAAGGCCACCGCCAGACCGGTGAAGATGTACGGCGTAATCTGCCGGATCGTCTCGCCGAAGTTGTACATGTCCCCGAACGCTTTCGCGAACAGGGAGCCGTAGGCCAGGAACGGATTGTAATGGCCCGCCAGCATGATGACGGCGCCGAGGATCAGTCCGATCAGGATGGAGACAACGGGGATCAGCGTCGATTCGCTGAACAGTCGTTTGACGAATCCGGTCATGCGGTCTCCTCTCTTTCTCCCTTGTGGCCTCCGGACATCAGGAGACCGATCTCCTGCTCATTGGTCTTCCGCGGGTCCAGAATGCCGACGATCCGGCCTTCGTACATCACCGCGATGCGGTCCGACAGGTTCAGGATCTCATCCAGTTCCAGCGAATACAGCAGCACCGCCTTGCCTTTGTCGCGCTGTTCGATCAGCTTCCGGTGGATGAACTCGATCGCGCCCACATCGAGGCCGCGCGTGGGCTGCGTCGCGATGAGCAAGTCCGGCTCGCACGCGACTTCGCGCGCGACGATCACTTTCTGCTGGTTGCCGCCCGACAGCGCTCTGGCCGGCGTTTTCTCGTCCGGCGTCCGGATGTCGTATTCCCCGATCAGCCCGGCGGCGTGCCCGAAGATCTCGTCGTACCGCAGCAGGCCGCGTTTGCAGAACGGGGGAGCGTAATAGTTTTTCAGCACCAGATTTTCCCCGACGCAGAAATCAAGCACGAGCCCCCGCTTCTGCCGGTCCTCGGGAATATAGCCGACTTTCGCCTCCGCGATCCGGCGCGGGCTTTCGTTCTGAACCGCCCGGCCCCGCAGCCGGATTTCCCCGGACGACGCCTTGCGCAGTCCGGTGAGCACCTCGATCAATTCGCGCTGGCCGTTGCCTTCCACGCCCGCGATGCCGAGGATCTCGCCGCTCCGCACCTCCAGCGACAGCCCCCTCAGCGCCTGGCAGCCCCGGTCGTCGAAGGCCGTCAAGTTGTCGATCTCCAGAATCGTCTCGCCCGGCTGCGCTTCCTTCTTCTCGATGACGAAGCTGACGTTCCGCCCGACCATTTTCGCCGCCAGCTCCTCGGCCGTCGTGTCCCGGACGGGAAGGCTGTCCACCACCCTGCCGCGGCGAATGATCGTGACCCGGTCGGCGATCGCCATAATCTCCTTCAGCTTGTGGGTGATGAGGATGATCGTCTTGCCTTCGTCGGCCAATTTGCGCATGATCGCCATCAATTCCTGTATTTCCTGCGGCGTCAGCACGGCGGTCGGTTCGTCGAAAATGAGAATGTCCGCACCCCGGTACAGCGTTTTCAAAATTTCAACCCGCTGCTGCATCCCCACGGAGATTTCCCGGATCGTCCGATGCGGATCCACATGCAGCCCGTACTTGTCCGAAAGCTCCCCGATGCGGGCGAGCGCCTTCTTGTAGCTGATCATCACGCCTCTGCGCGGTTCGGCTCCGAGGATAATGTTCTGCAGGACGGTATAGGGTTCGACCAGCATGAAATGCTGGTGAATCATCCCGATCCCGAGGTCGATCGCCTTCTTCGGATCGGTGATTTTGACCGTCTGTCCGTGGATGCGGATTTCGCCTTCATCCGGCTGGTACAGGCCGAACAGGATGTTCATCAAGGTCGTCTTGCCCGCCCCGTTCTCGCCGAGCAGGGCGTGGATCTCGCCCTTTCGGACCTGCAGATGGATATCATCGTTGGCGACAATGCCGGGAAAGCGTTTGGCAATGCCCTTCATTTCCACGGCGAATTCGTTCGGCACCGGTTCATCCCCCGCTTGTGACGGCCGGGCGGCCGGGACGCATCCGTCCGCCGCCGCCCGACCGCAGTCTGGATCTGCTGTCTGTTACTCCGACGGCACCACAATTTCACCGCTGACGATTTTCTGCGCGTATTCATCCACTTGCTTCAAGACATCCTCGGGAACGTTCGGGTTGTTCTCCGGCAGGCCGACGCCGTTCTCCGCCAGGCCGAGCTCGGTCAGCCCCGGCTGGAACCGGCCGTTCACCAGATCGGCGCTGACTTGCACGACCGCCTGGTCCACCCGCTTCATCATGGAGGTCAGCGTAATGTCATGTCCGAAGGTGATGGACTGGTCCTTGTCCACGCCGATGACCCAGACGTCGCCTCCCGCTTTCTTCCGCTCGATGCCTTCGTTGAACACGCCGTCGCCCGTCGCGCCCGCCGCGTGGAAGATGATGTCCGCCCCGTCGTTGTAGAGGGTGGCCGCGGCCGCCTTGCCCTGGTCCGGCGCGTCGAAGGCGCCCGTGTAGTTGATGATGACGTTCGCGTCCGGATTGACGGCTTTCACGCCGGCCGTGAAACCGGCCTCGAACCGCTTGATGACGGGGATCTCCATGCCGCCCACGAAGCCGATCTTGTTCGTCTTGGTCATGAGGCCCGCCACGACGCCGACGAGATACGAACCTTCATGTTCCTTGAACGTGACCGAAGCGACGTTCGGCGCGTCCACCACCTGGTCGATGATGGCCAGCTTCGCGTCCGGATTCTGGTCGGCGACCTGCTTCACGGCGTCGCCCATCAGGAAGCCGATGCCCCAGGTCAGATCCGCTCCGTTCTTGACGAACTGGTTCAGGTTCGGCACGTAATCGGCATCGCTCTGGCTTTGCAGGTAATCCACCTTCGCGCCGTATTCCGACTCGAATTGCTGCAGGCCTTCCCAGGCGCTCTGGTTGAACGAGTTGTCGTTCACGCCGCCGACGTCGGTTACCATGACCACGTAATATTGTTTCTCCTCGCCGCCGGACGTTTCGTTCGATCCGGTCTCCGTCTGTTCGTTCTGCTGTCCGCCCTGCGTTTCCGGCGGCTGACCGCCGTTGTTCTGATTGTTGTCCGACTTTCCGCAGCCCGCCAGCACGAAGGTCAGCGCGAAAACTGCGGCAATGATGGCCATCCAGCTTCTTCTGCGCCAAATTGTCATTTGCAAAATCCCCTCTCCTGCTTAGTCATCACTTGAAACGAGAGTCATGCGGCAAATGTCCTTCGTCGTTGCCCGGATCGGTTGCGCCACGGTTCGCCCGACTGTTCACCCCCCTTGTCTGGTTAAGACGCCGTTATGCAAATTGAAAAATTGATAATATCCGCGATGAACAAACGTTCACTTCAAATTGCGCGAGGAATCGGAATTTTCAGTTATTTATTTGGGGATAAAACCACGATAAGTAAAAAACTTGTTATTATGCTGAACGTATGTAAATATAGAAATTTTTATTTTGTTCCAGTATATCCGAGACAGCCGGCAATGTAAATATTGTTTACATCGGCGCAGCACCGAAGCCAAAAAAAGGACGTGCCATGCACGTCCTGTTCAACGTTCGCGATGCTTTTTGGATGCTTTTTAATGGAACTTCGGCAGCCAATCGCCGTGCGCCTCGATCAGATCGTCGCACAGGGCGACGATGTCGTCGATCGACAGCTCGGCCGACGTGTGCGGGTCCAGCATCGCCGCGTGATAGATATGCTCCTTCTTCCGCGTAATCGCCGCTTCGATCGTCAGCAGCTGCGTATTGATGTTCGTCCGGTTCAGCGCGGCGAGCTGCGGCGGCAGATCGCCGACATACGTCGGCGTCACCCCGCTGGCGTCCACCAGACAGGGCACCTCGACGCAGGCTTCCTTCGGCAGATTCGTGATCAGCCCGGTGTTCATGACGTTGCCGCCGATCTTGAACGGCACATCCGTCTCGATCGCTTCAAAAATATAGGACGCATACTCATTCGAGCGCTGGTGCTCCAGATTGGCGTTATTGACGAGCGACTCCCGCATTTTTTTCCAGTCTTCAATCTGTTTCACGCAGCGGCGCGGATATTCGTCCAGCGGAATATTGTACTTCTCGATCAGCTCGGGATAATTCTTCTTGATGAAATACGGGTGGTACTCGGCGTTGTGCTCGGACGATTCCGTCACATAATAGCCGAAGCGGAACATCAACTCGAAGCGGACCATGTCGTCGTGCTTCTCTTTCTGCTTCTCCCGCGCCCGCCGCTTGATCTCGGGGTACAGGTCCTCCCCGTCCTTCGTCACTTCCAGCAGCCAGGCCATATGGTTGATGCCGGCGATCTTCCATTGCACGCCGGACGGGTCCATGCCCAGCGACTTGAACAGGTGCGGGACGCAAGCCTGCACGCTGTGGCACAGGCCGACGGTGCGGACGCCGCCGTATGTATTCATGACGTTCGTCAGCACGGCCATCGGGTTCGTGTAATTCAGGAACAGCGCGTCCGGGCACACTTCCTGGATGTCCCGCGCGAAATCAAGCATGACCGGGATCGTCCGCAGGTTCCGGAAAATGCCCCCGATCCCCACCGTGTCGCCGATCGTCTGGCGCAGCCCGTATTTCTTCGGCACTTCGAAGTCGGTGATCGTGCACGGGTCATAGCCGCCGACCTGGATCGCGTTGACGATGTATTTGGCTCCCCGCAGCGCTTCCTTCCGGTCGGTGTACGACTTGATGCGGCAGGTGCTGCCGGTCGTCGCCTTGAGATTGTTCAGCATGTTCTCCGAGTCTTTCAGCCGCTGGTGGTCGATATCGTACAGCGCCAGCTCGAATCCTTGCAGGGCCGGGGTCAGCATGCAGTCTCCGAGGACGTTTTTGGCGAAAACGGTGCTGCCGGCGCCGAGAAACGTGATCTTCGACAATGCGCTCATCCTCCATTCTGTAAGCGGTAATTTTGACTTGATTATAATGCCGGCACCGCGATCACACCATGGAAGTATGCCATCTTGATATGGAGAAATGTAGGGATCAATCTCCATTTGACACCCGTCCCCGCCCGCTGTACAATCAAAATAATGATTCAGTAATTTAGTAAATCAGTAATACCAATTAAACCACCGAGGCGATCACGCATGAAAATCCCCACCAACCTGAAACACAAACCGGTCATCGTCTGCGAAAACTACGAGAACGTCGACGGCAAATACGCCTATCGCTCGGACGCCAAGGGCCTTTCGCTGGGGCTGGCGCAATGGAACGACCGCGGCAAACTCGATATTTCCGCCAAGGTCTGGCGGCATACGGGCGGGAAATGGTCGCGGCAGTCGGAGGAATTGCCGCTGCACCGCGTGCTGGATCTCGCGATTCTCGTCTGCCGGGTGCAGCTGCATTTTCAGGACGCCCACCGGTACGAGAAGCTGTATGATCCGGAGAGCCCCCGAATCGACCGGGTCGGCCTGCAGGGCGACGCCATGACGGTGGAAGTGTGCACGGACAACGAGATGATCGACGAGGACATCCGCCTGTTCAGCCAGGCGCTGAGCCAGGAAGGCGAAATTCTCGGCGAGCGGCTGCGCGTCTTGTCAAGATTGCTGAAAGAGATGGGATATTGAAATGACCAATCGAAGAAAAGAACTGATCGAACAGTACAAACAGATGAAACCGGACATGGGCATCTTCCGGATTCGCCTGAAAGACGGCGGCAAGTGTTTCATCGAAACGTCCCAGAATCTGAAGGGCAAAATGAACAGCACGAGATTCCAGCTCGACGCGGGGAATCATCCCAACCAGGAGCTGCAGCGGGACTGGAAGCAGTACGGCGAGGGCCGCTTCGAATTCGAAGTGCTCGAGCTGCTGCCCTACGCCAAAGACGAATCCAAGACCGATTACACCGAGGAACTCGAGATCCTGAAACAGATTTGGGAAGAGAGACTGCTTCAACAGCAGTTCGAATTCTACAAGAAAAAAATATGACCGGCGGCCGCGGCGCATTGCCGCGGCCGTCTTGTCTTGCAGCGCATTCCTGCGAACCGTGCTGTGCAAGCCGGCTTTCAAACTTCCTTCCGCCCCTCCCGCCGCAAGTCAAAATTTTTTCAATCGGATCAAAAAAGTGGCAAGGCATGCCGCGCGCTTTCCCCTACAATGGAACACAACAGCCGAGAACAGAGAGGTGAACCGCGGATGGAAGCCGCCCCGATGCTGAGGAAAACGGCGCCGCGCAAAGCGCGGACAGGACGTCTGCAACGAAGGGAATCGCTCGCCGGCTGGCTGTTCGTCGCGCCGATGCTGCTCGGCATTTCCATCTTCACGCTGTTTCCGATTCTCATCATGCTCATCCTCAACTTCGCCGACTGGGATTTCGTGCTCGGGCTGGAGAAGTTCGCGTGGGCGGGGCTTGACAACTTCGGGCAGCTGCTGGACGACAGCCGATTCCACAAGACCTGGATGAACAACATGATCTTCATGTTCACCGTGCCGGTCTGCATGGCGATTTCGCTGCTGCTCGCGATCATCATCAACAAGCACGTGTTCCTGAAAGACTTCTTCAAGGTCGCCTACTTCATGCCGTACATCTCGAGCGTCGTCGCCGTCGCCGTCGTCTGGCAGGTGCTGTTCCACCCGTCGAAGGGGCCGGTGAACCAGTTCCTGCGGATGATCGGCATCTCCGACCCGCCGCGCTGGATCGCGGACCCGGACTGGGCGCTCCTCTCCGTCATGATGATCTCGATCTGGATTTCAATCGGGTTTAACATGATCGTGTACATGGCGGGGCTGCAGGCGATTCCGAAGGATCTGTACGAATCGGCCGAGATCGACGGCGCGGGCGGCTGGACGAAGTTCCGCAAGATCACGCTGCCGCTCATTTCGCCGACGACGTTCTTCCTGCTCATCACCGGCATCATCTACACGTTCAAGTCGTTCGACCTGATCGCCGTGCTGACGAAGGGCGGGCCGGCCGGCTCGACCAGCCTCATGGTCTGGTACATGTATGAAACCGCCTTCTTGAATCTGAAGATCGGCTACGCTTCCGCGATCGGCACCGTGCTGTTCATCAGCGTGCTCATCATCACCCTGGTTCAATGGGCCGGCCAGAAGAAATGGGTGAACTACTAAAGTGGAGGAACCGGGAGTGAACGCCATGTTGAACCTGAAACTGCCCGACATCCGCAAAACCGTCGTCACGCTCATCATGCTCGGCTGCGGCATCCTGTTCCTGCTGCCGTTCTTCTGGATGATCTCGGCTTCGCTCAAGTTCGAGAACGACGTGTTCACCTATCCGATCAGGTGGATTCCGGACGAGTGGAACGCGGTGAACAACTACCGGAAAGTCTGGTTCGGCGACCATCCGTTCTGGCTCTACTACCTGAACACGATCAAGGTGGCCGTGCTCACGACGCTTCTCTCCGTGACGGTGTCCGCACTGGCGGCGTACGGGTTCTCGAAGGTGAATTTTCCGGCTGGCCGGTGGTTGTTCCTGATCGTGCTGGCCACCTTCATGGTGCCGCAGCAGGCGGTGCTCGTCCCGCAATTCATCCTGTACCGGTCGCTCGGGCTGTTCGACACGCACGCCGGCCTCATCCTGCTGAACAGTTTCAGCGTGCTCGGCACCTTCATGCTGCGGCAGTTTTTCCTGGGCGTGTCGAACGATTACATCGAATCGGCGAAAATCGACGGCGCCGGGCACTTCCGCATCTTCACGCGGATCGCCCTGCCGCTCGTCCGGCCCGCCATCGCCACCTATGCCATCTTACGGTTCATCTGGACCTGGAACGACTACCAGAACCCGCTGATCTTCCTCCGGACGGATCACCGGTTCACCCTGCAGCTCGCGATGCAGAAGTTCACGACGATCAACGGCGAGTACTACTCCCTGATCATGGCGGCGGCCGTATCGGCCATTCTCCCGCTGCTCATCGTGTTCGTCATCGGCCAGAAACACGTTATCGAAGGCATCTCCTTCGGCGGCGTCAAGGGTTGAAGAAAAGTCAAATGATTTTGAAAGAAGTAAAAGAATGCGCATGTGCCCGCCGACCGCCGTCGGTAAATTGAAGTTGAACGCCACATCTGCATGGAATGGGGAGGTGTTGGCATGAAGAGGACTCTGGGGTTCGGATTCGCCTGCATCGTCCTGGTGCTGGGACTGCTCACCGCATGTTCCGGAGGGGGGAACAGCAAACAGCCGTCTTCGGGGCAAAACGATTCCGCCGGAACGAGCACGAACGCGCCGCAAAACCAGACGGACAACGCGCCGGCCGACGAGCCCGCGCAGGAACAGGTGACGATCAAGTTCCACACCCACGGCGTGGAGCAGCAGTACAACTGGTCGGAGACGATCGCCGCGTTCGAGGCGAAATATCCGAACATCAAGGTCGATCTCGTCACGCTCAGCGAGAAAGGCGACTCCCAGGAAGCGCTGCAGAAACTGGACCTGGCCGCGGCGAGCGGCGAGCAGCTCGACGTGCTCATGTTCTCCGATCCCGCTTCCTACGCGCAGCGGGTCAGCATCGGCATGGTGGCGGCGATCGACGAGTTCATCGCGAAGGAAGGATTCAACGTCGCCGACGAATATCGCGTCGACACGACGCTGGGGGGCAAAGTGTACGCCCTGCCCGGCAAGTTCAACCCGTGGTACGTTCTGCTGAACAAGGATCACCTCGACACGGCCGGCCTGCCGGTACCGCAGGACTGGACCTGGGACGATTTCGCGCGGTACGCGAAAGAGCTGACCACGGACGATCACTACGGCACCTATTTCCACGGTCCGCAGAACGGCGGCTGGATGGAGTTCATGAAGCTGCATCTGGGCAACCGGCTGGACGAATCGACGGAGTTTCTGAAAGATGACGGTTCCTCCAACCTGGACAGCCCGCTTTTCCGCAAGACGCTCGAGCTCAGATGGCAGATGGAGAAGGAAGACCAGTCGGCGGTGCCCTACGCGGACATGCTGTCGCAGAAGCTGCATTACCGCACCCAGTTCTTCAATCAGGACGCGAGCATGATCCTGATCGGCAGCTGGATGAACAGCGAGCTCGGCGGCACGGAGCAGAACCCGCTGGACCACCATGTGGCGGTCGCGCCGTATCCGAAGAACGATCCTTCCGATCCGATCGGCGTCACGCCCGTCACGACCGATTTCATGGCGGTGGCCGAGAAGTCGAAGCACAAGGAAGAAGCGTACACGTTCATCCGCTGGTACACGACGGAAGGGCTCGCCAACTACGGGCGCAACATCCCGTCCTGGACCCGGGTGGACGGCAGCTCGCTGGAGAAGATCATCGATTCGATCCTGGCGGACACGCTGAAGCCGGAGCTCGTCGACAAGGCTTCGCTGATCCACGTCCTGTCGAACTCCAAGTCCGGCAAGATCATTCCGCCGGTCTCGTACCAATCGGAAGTGTACAAGGCGCTCAACGAAGAATTCGAGCTGTTCATCCTCGGCGAGCAGAATCTCGACGACACGCTGAAAAACATGCAAGACCGCGTGCAAAAAATTATTGACTCGAACAAGTAAACCTTCGCCAATGCTGGTACAATGGACGAAGAAGGAACGGAATTCCGGGGACGGACCTTTCCGTTCCTTTTGTCTACGGGGGGGCTGGACACGATGACCCGATGGATCCGGGCGCTCAAGTCCCGTTCGTTCCGCCTGAAACTGATGATCACGTCGGTGGCCTGCATCCTCATCCCGACCTGCATCACGCTCGGGGTGTCCAATGTGATGACCGAGAAGGCGATGAAGGAGCAGGCCGCCCAGAATGCCCGAAACACGCTGCAGCTTGTGGACGGCTATGTCTCCAGCCTGCTCGATCTCATGCTGTATGTCATCAACTACATCCAGGTGGACGCCGAAGTCAACGTCGTGCTCCGGGAGCAGGCGGCCGAGCCGCTCGAGGAAGACGCGGAATTCCGATACCGGCGGTTCGTCGACGAGTACTACACCGTCATCAAGAAGCTGGACAATCTCTCGATCGCGGGCGGCGAGCAATTTTTCATCACGATCCTGCTGCCGAACGGCAAATCCTACACGAACTACGCGAAGGATGAGCTGGATCCGGACCGGTGGCGGGACGAGCCGTGGTTCGAGGAGCTTCGGAAGCTGAGCGGATTCGACACGTACTGGGTCGGCACGCAGCCCACCATGTTCCGCACCTTGAAGAAAGATCATCCGCACCAATTGTCCATCGCCCGGCCCCTGCGCAACAACAGCACCGGGATTTACGCCTATGTCATCGTGACCGTGCTGGAGGACAACATCAGCTACATTTTCCAGCAGAGCGCGGGCGGCCGGGAGATCGCCCTGATCGACGGGACCGGGCGGATCCACTCCCACACCGATCCCGCCAAGATCGGCACCGTTCTGGACGAGGCGGCGCTCAAGACGTCCGGCTTCATCCGGCTGGACGGCGAGGCCGTTCTGGCCGTGCGGGAGGAACTGCGCTACGCGGACTGGTCGCTGCTCCTCCTGTCGCCGTACAAGGAAGCGATCGCCGGCGTCCGCAATATGAACAAGGCCGTCTTCCTCAACCTGCTCATCTCGTTCTTCACGTTCATGCTGCTGCTCATCCTGCTGATCGGCACGTTCACGAAGCCGCTCAAGCGGCTCGGACGGCTGGCCGAGACGGTGCAGCGGGGCAACCTGCAGGTCCGCTCGCACATCCGCGGGCAGGACGAGATCGGCTATCTCGGCTCGTCCTTCGACCAGATGCTGGACCGGATCAACGAGATGATCGCGGAGATCACGGCGGAGCAGACGAAGAAGCGGAAAGCGGAACTGGCCATGCTCCAGGCCCAGATCAACCCGCATTTTCTGTTCAACGTGCTGAACTCGATCCGCTTGAACATCCTGCGCAAGGGGGATCGCGAGAACGCGGAAGTGATCAGTTCCCTCTCCCGGCTGCTGCGCATGACGATCGAGCAGGACAAGGAGAACATCAGCCTCCGCGATGAAATGGAACTCGTATCGCACTACGTGCGGCTCATGAACATGCGGCGGAAGGAAAACGCGCAGCTCGTCCTCGACATCCCGGAGGAAGCGCTTACAGTCCGCGTGCCCCGCTTCTTCCTGCAGCCGGTGATCGAAAACGCGCTGATCCACGGCCTGAAGCAGCGCGGGGGCATCATTCGTGTCGGCGTCCGGTTCGAGCCGGAGACGATGGTGATCGCGGTCGAAGACGATGGAATCGGCATGGACCGCGAGACGCTGGAGAAGCTTCGGCGAAGCGCCGCGTCATCCGGCGAGCGGACCCGGGAATCGGATAACCGGCAAAACTTCTCCGGCATCGGCCTGTCCAACGTCCGCGAGCGCCTGCGCTTCATCTACGGCGAGCATTCGGCGATGAGAATCGACAGCGCGGAGGGCCGGGGAACGGCGGTGACGTTCCTCATCCCCCGTCAGGAGGTGAACGCTGTCCATGTACAAAGTGATGCTGGTTGACGACGACTACCCGGTGCTGGAGTTTCTGTCGGAATCGGTGCGGTGGGAAGCGTACGGCATGGCGCCGCCGACCTTGCACATGGACGGAGAGGACGCGCTCGGCCACGCGATCCGCGACATGCCGGACATCGTCATCACCGACATCGGAATGCCGGACATGGACGGGCTGACGCTCATCGAGCGCATACGGGAGATGAACCCGAACGTCCGGGCGGCGATCCTGTCCTGCCATTCCCAGTTCCACTACGCCCAGCAGGCGATGAAGCTGAAAGTGCAGGATTATCTGCTGAAGGATGCGCTCGATCCGACGGAACTTGACGCCCTGCTCCGCCGATTCAAGTCCTCCCTGGACGAGGAGCGGCTTGCGTGCCGGCAGCGGGAGCAGCTTCGCCGCATGCTGGACCGGAGCCGCGAGAAAATGAAAGAGGCGTTCATCCGCGGCACCATCCATCAGCCGATCCTGCATCCGGAAGCGTGGCTGCAGGAGCTGAAGTCGTTCGGCCTGCGGACGGACGACGCGGTCTTCCTCCCGGTGCTGGCACATGTCGATCATATGCGGCAGGCATGGAAGCGGTTTCTGGACGAAGATGTGCTCCGCTACGCCATCCAGAACGTCATCGACGAGATCACGTCCGGGCGCCCGGAGGTCGCGCATTTCTCCTACAGCGCGCGGCGGTCGATCTTCGTCTTCGCCTTCGAGCAGAGCCTGAAAATCAACCCGCACGACGAAGCCGCGGCCTGCGTCCGGGACGTGCTGCACCATCTGAGGCGCACCCTGAAACTGTCGATGTCGTTCATCATCGGCGAGCGGTGCGCCGCGCCGCGGGAGCTGCAGAAGGAGCTGGCGGACCTGCTCGACTGCGGCGGCCAGCGCTTCTATCTGGAAGAAGGAGCCGTGGTCAAAAAACATCCGCCGGCCTATGCCGGCATCGAGCTGTTCCGCTACTACGACCGGGCGAAGGAAGAGTTCCGGAACACGCTGCTCGACCGGCAGGCGGACGCGCTGTCCGCCGTCGTCCGGCGATGGATCGGCTTTATCCGGGACAATCCCCGTCCTCCCGAAGTGATCAAGGACTGGGTGTTGAAGCTGGCGCTCGATCTCAAGCTGAAAGTCCAAGCGTTGCAGTATTTCCAGCCGCCCTTCACGGCGGAAGCCCTGCACCGGGAAATCTTCGAGATTGACTCCCTGTCGGAATTGGAAATCTGGCTTGTCGAATACTTAAGGTCGCTACGCCCCGTCGTCGACGGCATCCTGCAGACCGGCAGCCGGCCGGAGATTCTGCAGGCCTTGCAATACGTCACCGCGAACATGGACAAGAAAATCGGGCTGGACGACGTGGCGGCCCATCTGCACATGAACCCGAGCTATTTCAGCCGGATGTTCAAGAAGGAGACCGGCGAGACGTTCACGGACGTCGTCATCCGGATGAAGATGGACCGGGCGCGGGAGCTGCTGGACACGACGGCATATTCGGTCGGGCAGATCGGCGACATGCTCGGGTACGACAACCAGAGCTATTTCATCAAGACGTTCAAGTCCATCGTCGGGGTCACCCCGATGGAATACCGGAGAGCGGGGGCGGCGGCCAGATGAACAAGGAAGCGATTTTTCGCATCCTGCGCGGCGCGCCTGCGCCTGCGGACAACAGCCGGCTGCTGTTCCCGGACGGCGCCGCGGCGTGGCGCGAGCGGGCTTTCGCCCATTCCGATATCCGGCGCATGGCGGAGGAAATGAAGGAAGAAGCGGACCGGTTTCTCCAGCGGCCCCTACCCCATTTGCCCTGGTCGCTGTTCAGGCGGTTCGAAGTGGACGGCTCCCGCCTGCCCTACGAGAAGCCGTACTTCGAGAAGCGGACGCGGCTGACCGTCCTCGCGATGATGGACGTACTGTACCCGGAAGACAACGCGTACCGGGAGGCGCTGTACGATACGCTGTGGTCGATCTGCGACGAGTACACCTGGTGCCTGCCTGCCCACTTGACGGGCCGGGACCCGGAGACGCACGTCGATCTGTTCGCCGCGGAGACCGCCTTCGCGCTGGCCGAAATTCTGACCCTCACCCGGCAGCACCTGCCGGAGCGAATCGCAAGCCGCATAGACCGCGAAGTGCGCCGCAGAGTGCTGGATCCGTACCTGAACCGGGGGCCGTTCGGCTGGGAGGACGCGCGGCACAACTGGTCCGCCGTATGCGCCGGATCGGTCGGAGCGGCGGCGATCTATCTGATGGATGACGCTCGGGAACTGGCAGGCGTGCTGGAGAAAGCGCTGGCTTCTCTCGACTGCTACCTGGACGGATTCGCCGATGACGGGGTCTGCCAGGAAGGGTACGGCTATTGGGCTTACGGGTTCGGGTTTTTCGTATATTTTGCGGATCTGCTGAAGAAGAGGACGCACGGCGCCATCGACCTCATCTCCCGGGACAAGGTCGCCGCCGTCGCCCGCTTCCCGCAGCATTGCTTCATGAGCGGACGCAAGACGGCGAACTTCTCCGACACGCTGCCGGAAGCGGAGCTCGACCTCGGACTCTTCCATTTCCTGCACGCGCGGTTCCCGGATGTCGCCGTGCCGCATGCGGGACTCCGCGGCCCGTTCAGGCCCGACCCTTGCGGCCGGTGGGCGCCCGCGATCCGCGGCATCGTGTGGCGCGATCCGGAGCTTGCCGGCGAGCCGTGGGGCGGGATGTCCGTCTGGTTCCCGGACGCCCAATGGCTGCTGTCCCGCCATGCGGAGAACGGGCGCACCTGGTTCTTCGCGGCCAAGGGCGGCCACAACGGCGAGCCGCACAACCACAACGACATCGGCCATTTCATCCTGCACGCGGACGGCGACACGTTCCTGATGGATCTGGGGTGCGGGGAGTACACGGCGGATTATTTTGGCGCGAGGCGGTATGCATTTATCGGCAACAGCTCGCTCGGCCACTCGGTTCCGATCATCGGCGGCGCAGTTCAGCGGGAAGGCGCGGAGCGGCGCGCCATCGTGCTGGAGGCAGCCACGGGCGCGGAAGAAGATGTGCTTGCGCTCGACATCTCCGGAGCTTATCCGGACGCGCCGCTTGCTCGCTGGGTGCGCACGTTCGTCTGGCGCAAGACGGGCGTTCCGCATTTGCGGCTGGAGGACGCGTATCGATTCTCCGGCAAGCCGGTTGAGCTGGTCGAACGGTTCATCACACCCTTCCCGCCGGAATTTGCCGGAAACGGCTGTGTTGTCCTGAGTGCCGGCGGAGGACGCGGAGTGTGTATCCGTTACGACGGCGGCTTGATGGCCCCGGAAGCGCGGACGATGGAGTTTGCCGCGCATGACGGCGGGACGATGATGTTCCACGCGCTGGATTTCAAGGTTCGCGCGCCCGAATCGGAAGGACGGCTTGTGTTTGCATTTTCGTTTATTCCATGAACGGAGGAGAGAATGGCCCATGACCGCGCATGCCCCCTGGCTGGACGAAGCCTGGAACAAGGTGAACGAGAAAGTGACCCGCACGTCGCAGACGATCGGCAGCCGTTTCCCCCATGCGACGCGCGACGGCAAATATGTGCTTGAGCGGCCGCATTGGTGGACCGCCGGCTTCTGGCCGGGGCTGCTCTGGCTGCTGTACCGGGAATCCCGGCACGAGCCGTTCCGGCAGATCGCCGAGGAATGCGAGCGGCAGCTCGACCAGGTGATCGACGATTTCTACACGCTGGACCATGACATCGGGTTCATGTGGACGCTGACCAGCCTGGCACGCTACAAGCTGCTCGGAGAGCCGGATGCCCGGCGCCGCGCGCTGCACGCGGCCAATCTGCTGGCGGCGCGGTTCAACCTGCAGGGACGGTTCATCCGCGCCTGGAATCCGTGGCATGAGAACGAAGACAACAGCGGCTGGGCGATCATCGACTGCATGATGAACCTGCCGCTGCTCTACTGGGCTTCCGAGGAAACGAAAGATCCCCGTTTCCACCAGATTGCCCGGGCGCATGCGGAGACGGTGCTGTCCACGTTCATCCGCGGCGACGGCTCCGTTTACCACATCTACACGTTCGATCCGTTCACGGGCGAGCCGGCCGGGCCGCTCGGCGGGCAGGGCTATGCGCCGGAATCGGCATGGGCACGGGGCACGTCCTGGGCGCTGTACGGATTCGCGCTCACCTACCGCTATGCGAAGGAGCCGAAGTTCCTCGACGCGGCGAAGCGGGTCGCGCATTTCTTCCTGTCCCATCTGCCGGAGGACTTCGTCCCGCACTGGGACTTCCGCCTGCCGTCCGAAGCGCCGCGCCATCGCGATTCGTCCGCGGGTGCCTGCGCCGCCTGCGGCCTCATCCTGCTCGCGGAGCTTGTGCCGCCCCATGAGGCGCCGGTGTACCGGCAGGCGGCGGAGAAGATTCTGCACTCCCTGTACGTGAACTACGGCGCATGGGATGACCCGGGTCAGGAAGGGCTGATCCTTGCCGGCACCGGCCATTTCCCGGCGGGGCAGAACATCGGGGTGTCGCTCATCTACGGCGACTACTACTTCGTGGAAGGGCTCTCCAGGCTGAGAGGCAATACGGAGCTGTTCTGGTAATTTGCACACAGTGGCACGGGGGAGGGGAACGTTTTGCCGCAGCTTCAGGATCGGACGTATTGGCTGCAGACGATGCTCAGGATCGCGGAACCGGTGCTCGCACATCTGGCGGAGGGACGGCTTGCGGCTTCGCTGCCGGTACAGGGGCCGCCGGACCGGCAAGTGTACGCGCCGTTGGAGGCGTTCGCCCGGACGCTGGCCGGGATCACGCCCTGGCTGGAGAGCGGATCGGAGGACGGCTTGCGCGGGCGGTTCGCGGCGCTCGCGAGGGAAGGGCTGGATCAGGCCACCCGTCCCGATTCGCCCGACCGGATGAACTTCGGCGAAGGCGGCCAGCCGATCGTCGACGCGGCGTTCCTCGCCCAGGCCATCCTGCGCGCGCCGACGGCGTTGTGGGCGAAGCTGCCGGACCGGGTGCGCGGGCAGGTCGCCGCGGCTTTGAAAGAGACCCGGAGCCGGAAACCGTGCTTCAACAACTGGCTGCTGTTCTCCGCCCTGATCGAGGCGGCGCTGCGCCGGATGGGGGAAGACTGGGACCCGATGCGGGTCGACTATGCGCTGAAGCAGCACGAGCAGTGGTACGCCGGCGACGGCGCGTACGGGGACGGGCCGCATTTTCACTGGGACTACTACAACAGCTTCGTCATCCACCCGATGCTGATCGATCTCTTGGCGGAGGTCGGCGCGGAGGACCCGGAATGGGAAGCGATGCGGGAGCCGGCGCTGCGCCGCGCGCGGCGGTACGCGGAAGTGCTGGAGCGGCTCATCTCCCCAGAGGGCACCTTCCCGCCGCTCGGCCGCTCGCTCGCCTACCGGTTCGGCGCGTTCCACCTGCTCGCCCAGCTCGCCCTGCGGCGCCAGCTTCCGGATTCGCTGCCGGCGCCGCAGGTGCGCGCCGCCCTGACGGCGGTCATCCGCAACATGATTGAGGCGGAGGGCACCTTCGACGAAAACGGCTGGCTCCGCATCGGGTTCCGCGGACACCAGCCGTGGATCGGCGAGCCGTACGTGAGCACGGGCAGCCTCTATCTGTGCACCGTCGTCTTCCTGCCGCTCGGCCTGGACGCATCGGACCCGTTCTGGAGCGGCGAGCCGATGGACTGGACGGCGAAGAAGATCTGGTCCGGCGGCCAGGCGCGGATCGACAAGGCGCTGGACGGGTAAGGGACCGGGGATTCGCTGACCGCCGGCATGGCCTTACTGCGGCAAAAAGCGATCCGCCGGATCGCTTTTTGCCCTTCACATTCGCTCTCAATGGTCCGGGACGATCGGAATTTCGATGCGCGAGTCGTACTGTCCGCCGAAATGGATTGTCTGCGCGGCCGCCCTCGTCTCCGGGATCAAAGACCACGTACCGGCGATGTTGGGATGGGCGTGATAAGCGGGAAAATTCGATGACGACACGTCCACCCGAATGCGGGATCCCCGTTTCATCGTCCAGGTGATCGGCCACATCCCGATGACGACCTCCACCGCATCGCCCGGCGTGTAAGCAAGCGGTCTCGACGCGCCGTTGCGGTAAGCGAGGCTGGTGATGCCGTCCCGGATATTGACGGCGGTCCCGTCCGGGAACACCTCCATGACCTGGACGGTGAAGGCCGTGTCTTCCGCATCGGAGCTGACGAACAGGCAGGCGCGAATCCGGCCCGCGATGCGCAGATCTTCCGTCAGCGGCTCCGACAGGAAGCTGACGACGTCGGGCCGCGCCCCCGGCGGCGGCTGGACGACGCTGGCCGGCGGCACCGCGTCGGGATCTCCGGTCAAATAATGCATGACCGCCGCGCCGCCTCTCGTCGGCACCGGATCTTCCGGATCGTAACGATACGATGCGGCCGCGGGTTCCGCCGGCTTCCCCGGCGACAGCGTCCGGGCCGCTTCTCCGGCCGGCCTTGGATCGAGATGGAATGTCCGCAGCCCGCCCGCGCCGATGCCGCCCGTCCATGCCTGCCAGCGGTTCTCCCGGATGATGTAGGTTTGGATGCCGGGCGCAAGCTCCGGCTCTTGTCCTTTCAGATGATGGTTGAACCAGGCGAGCGCGGCTTCCCGCTGTCTGGGGCCGAACCGGTCGTGGCCCGGATAGTCCAGATCCCCGGACACCCCCTCGGTGTGGATCCACGGGCCGACGATGAGCGCGCTCTTCGCCCGGACATCGTCCGGCAGCTTGTCGAAGCTGATCAGGGAAGCTTCGAGGTTGTGGTCGAACCAGCCGGCCGTCATCAAGATCGGAACGCGGGTGCCGGCCGGCTTGTCTTTCAATTCGGCCCAGAAGCCGGTCTTCCAATACGGGCTGTCGGGACTGACCTCGGTCACCCAGTCCCGGTACCACGGCAGCCTGCGGCCGAACAGCCGCTCGTCCATCTCGACATGCGGGCGGACGGCCAGCGCCTCCCGGTACAGTCCGGGACGCCTTGCCGCCTTCGGCACGCCGGAATTGCCGATCGCCCAGGACGTATAAATGTCGTGCCGGAACATGCCGTTCATGTAATTTTGCCGGTATCGCTCGATGCCGGTGAAGCCGATGCACATCGTCTTCACTTCCGGCGGCAGCCGGTCGGCCATGCACCATTGCAATACGCCGCAGTAGGAAGAACCGTAGGTGGCTGCATTTCCGTTCATCCACGGCTGCCGGACGAGCCACCCGAGGCTGTCCAGCCCGTCCCGCTCCTCATGCACGAACGGAACCCACTCACCCTCCGAAGCTCCCGTTCCCCTGCACTCCTGCATGACGAAGACATAGCCGCGGGCGGTCCAGAACTTCGCCTGTTCATGCCAGAACGGGAGCATCCCCGGATACGGCGACCGGCTGAAAATGACCGGCCAGGGCCCGCCGCCTTCGGGAAAATGCACGTGGGTGGCCAGACGCACGCCGTCCGACATTTCCACGAAATACGTTTTGCCGCCGAATTCATTCATCACGATCCCGCCTTTCCATCAGACACACCCGCTTCAGCGCGTTGAAAAAACTCAGTAAGCGTCCAGGAGCAAATCGTCCGCAACCGTCAATTCCGGCTCCGTGCAGGCGCGGACGTCGTCGACGGTATAGCCTTCCGCGACTTCCCGAAGCAGCAGGCCGTCCGGCGTCACATCGATGACCGCCCGGTCGGTGATGATCCGGTTCACGACGCCGCGCCCGGTCAGGGGCAGCGAGCATTGCCGCACAATCTTCGGCGATCCGTCCTTGCTGACATGCTCCATGACGACGATGATGCGCCTCGCGCCGTGCACCAGGTCCATCGCGCCGCCCATGCCCTTGACCATTTTGCCGGGAATCATCCAGTTGGCCAGGTCGCCCGTCCCGGACACTTCCATTCCGCCCAGAATGGCGACGTCGAGATGGCCGCCGCGTATCATGGCGAACGATTCCGCGCTGTCGAAGAAGGCGGCGCCGGGCACCGCCGTGACCGTCTCCTTGCCCGCGTTGATCAGATCCGGATCGACTTCCGCTTCCGTCGGATACGGGCCGACGCCCAGCAGTCCGTTCTCGGAATGGAGCATGACCCGCTTGTCCGGCGCGATGTAATTCGCCACCAGCGTGGGAATGCCGATGCCCAGGTTGACATAGTCCCCGGACGCGATTTCCTTCTCCGCCCTCCTGGCCAGCCGCTCTCTCACGGCCATGCGATCCGTGCTCATCTTCCTCTCCTCACTTTCCCGCGAAGTACGGTGCATTGTCAAGCATCCGGCGGATGAGCCGCAGAGCCGGTCCGCTCGTCAGGCGCGTACCGTCCGGCGCTCGATCCGCTTCTGCTGCCGGCCGACGATGAGCCGCTGCACGTAGATGCCCGGCGTATGGATCTCGTCCGGATCGAACGTCCCCGTTTCGCAGAGCTCCTCCACTTCGGCGATGGTCACGGCGCCGGCCGCGGCCATCATCGGATTGAAGTTTCGGGCCGTTTTGTTGTAGACCAGGTTGCCCATGCGGTCCGCCCTTGCCGCGCGGATCAGGCTGAAATCGGCGCGCAGCGCGTGTTCCAGCACATATTCCTTGCCGCCGAACACGCGGGTTTCCTTGCCTTCCGCGGCCGGCGTGCCGACGCCGGCGGGCGTGTAGAACGCGGGGATGCCCGCGCCGCCGGCGCGAATTTTCTCGGCCAGCGTCCCTTGCGGAATGAGTTCCACCTCGATCTCGCCGGCCAGCACCTGGCGCTCAAACTCCTTGTTCTCGCCGACATAGGACGCGATGATCTTGCGGATCTGCCGTCTCTGGAGCAAGAGGCCGAGTCCCCAGTCGTCCACGCCGCAGTTGTTGGAAATGACGGTCAGATTCCGCACGTCCCGTTCCGCCAGCGCGAGAATCAGGTTCTCCGGGATGCCGACGAGTCCGAACCCGCCGATCATGAGCACGGCGCCGTCCGGAATATCGCTTGTCACGTCAAGAAACGACTCGTATACCGGTTTCATCCGTCAACCTCCTTTCCGGTTTCAATCCGGCCGTTCCACCACGGCGGCGATGCCCTGACCGCCGCCGATGCACAGCGCGGCAAGACCGTACCGGACCTTCCGCCGCGCCATCTCGTGCAGCAGCGTGACCAGGATGCGCGCGCCGCTGGCGCCGATCGGATGGCCCAGGGCGATGGCGCCGCCGTTCACATTCACGATGGCCGGATCGAGCTCCAGTTCCTTCCGGCAGGCGAGCATCTGGGCGGCGAACGCTTCGTTCAGTTCGGCGAGGCCGACATCGGCGAGGCCGATCCCGACCCGGTCCAGCGCCTTGCGGACGGCGGGCACGGGCCCCAATCCCATGACCGCCGGATCGACGCCCGCCGAAGCGACGGACCGGATGACCGCCATCGGCTTCAGCCCGAGCGCCCGCGCCTTCTCCGCGCTCATGATGACGGCCGCCGCGGCTCCGTCATTGATGCCCGAGGCGTTGCCCGCGGTCACCAGGCCGTCCGGCCTGAACGCCGGGCGCAGCGCGCCCAGCGCCTCCAATGTCGTGTCCGGCCGCGGATATTCATCCGCTTCGAACCGGACCGTCTTGCCGCCGCGCGCCGGAATGTCCACCGGCACGATCTCCTCGCGGAACCGCCCGGCCCCGATCGCTTCGGCGGCCTTCCGCTGGCTTTCCCAGGCGAACCGGTCCAGCTCCTCCCGGGTCAGGCCTGCCCGCTCGCACAAGTTCTCCGCGGTGATGCCCATGTGATGGTCGCCGATGGCGCACCACAGGCCGTCGCTGATCATGCTGTCGACGAGCGCCCGGTGCCCCATGCGCAGGCCGCCGCGCGCTTCCCGGACAAGAAAGGGGGCCCGGCTCATGTTCTCCATGCCGCCGGCGACGACCGTCGTCAGATCGCCGCACCGGATCGCCTGCCAGGCCAGTTGCACCGCCTTCAGTCCCGAACCGCACACCTTGTTGACGGTGACGGCCGTCGTTTCCTGCGGCAGTCCGGCCGCGAGCGCCGCCTGGCGCGCGGGATTCTGTCCTTCGCCGGCCTGCAGGACGTTGCCCATGATCACTTCGTCGACCGACGCGGGATCGATCCCGGCCCGTTCGACCGCCGCCCGGATGACGATCTCGCCGAGCCGCGCCGCCGGCACATCCTGCAGACTGCCCATGAACTTGCCGATCGGCGTTCGGACAGCGCTTACAATTACCGCTTCAGACATGGATGGATTCAGCTCCTTTCATCAGCGACCGGAATCTCGATCCGCGACGGATATCGGCCGCCGAGATGCACCGTCTGGCGGGCGACACGCGTGTCCGCCTGCAGCGCCCAGCATCCGGACCTGTTGGGATGGACGTGGTACGCGGGAAAATTCGAGGAGGAGACGTCAAGCCGAAGCCGGCAGCCTTTGCGGATCGTCCAGGCAATCGGCCACAGCTTGATGATTACCTCCACCACGCTGCCGGGAATGTATTCGACCGGCAGTTTGACGCCGTTGCGATACGACAGGCTGGTAATGCCGTCCCGGATATTGTAGGCTTCGCCGTCCGGCGTCACTTCCATCAGGTTCACGGAGAACGCCGTGTCCGGCGCCTCGGAGCCGACGAACAACCGCACTTCGACGGAACCCGCAATGCGCAGGTCCTCATCCAGCGGATCAGACAGGAAGCTGATGACGTCGTCCCGGTATCCCGGCGGTTCCTGCCGCAGGCTGGCCGGCTTCGGCGCGTCGGGCGCGCCGGAGAGATAACGCAGCAATCCCGCTCCGCCGCGCGTCGGCACGGGGTTGTCCGGATCGTACGTGTACCCGATCCGCTCCTCCAGCGGAGACGGCGCGCCGGCGATCCGGTGCGGCACGCTGCCGTCGCCCGCCAGGTACAGGATGCGGCGGCCGTCCGGTTCGAAGCCGCCCGGCCAGCGGCGCCAGCGGCCTTCCCGCACGACGTAGGTCATCGTCTCCCCCGCGGGCACCGATTCTCCGGCTCCCCGGAGGTGCACGTCAAACCACCGGACCGCTTCGGCCAACAGGTTCCGTTCGCCGTCCGGATATTCGAGATCCCCCGCGGGCGAGAGGGTGTGCACCCACGGCCCGACGATCAGGCGGCTGACGGCCCGCGTGCCCTCGGGCAGCTTCCGGTAGTCCATGAGCATGCCGTCCAGATGGTGATCGAACCAGCCGGCCGCCATCAGCACGGGAGTTTGAATATATTTTGGGATCTCCCGCAGTTCGGCCCAGAATCCGGTCTTCCAGTAATCGTCCAGCGGGCTGGTGTTCGTGATCCATTGCCGGTACCAGGGCAGCTGCTTGCCGAATAGTTGCTCGTCCATTTCGATATGCGGACGGATCGAGACGGCGCGGGCGAACAGATTGCCGGGCTCGAGCGGTTCGGTTCCCGCGTTGTCCAGCGCCCACCCGGTGTAGACGTCCTGGCGGAACATGCCGTTCATGTAATGGCTCCGGAACCGTTCCGTCGAAAATCCGGAGAGCACCATCGCCTTCACTTCCTGCGGGAAACGGTCGGCCATCGCAAGCTGCACGGCGCTCAGATACGAATGACCGTAGGTGCCGATGTTGCCGTCCATCCAGCGCTGGCGGACGATCCATTCGATCGTGTCCAGACCGTCCATCCGTTCGTTCACGAACGGCGTCCATTCCCCGCCCGACCGCCCCGTCCCCCGGCAGTCCTGGACGATGGCCGCGTACCCGTATTCGTTCCAGACGGAAGCCGTCACTTCGAGCATCGGCAGCATACCGGCGTAGGGGTTCCGGATGAGCACCACCGGCCACGGCCCCGGCCCGGCCGGCAAGTAGGCGCGTGTATAGAGTTCCGTCCCGTCGCGCATGGCGACGCGATGGACGGTCATTGGCCCGGCCTCATGCCGGGGTTCCGGCAACCCTTTCCTGATCTGGCCGGCAAAAAGTTCAAGAACAGACATCCCGGTCACCTCCCGTCAGGCAATCGCCGGCTGCCGCGCCCGGGTCGCCGCCGGTTCGCGCCAGCGCTTGCAGAATATACGCGGACGCTTCGGAGAGCCCGGCCTCGTCGACGCCCGTCCGCACCCCCATGGCGTGCAGCATGCGGATCAAATCGCCCGTCGCCACGTTGCCCGCGGCGCCCGGCGCATACGGACAGCCGCCCAGTCCGCCGCAGGACGCATCGAAGGTCCGAATGCCCATCTGCAGCGCGACGACCGTGTTGGCGAGCGCCAGCCCGTTCGTATCGTGGAAATGAAGGGCGAGCCTGTCCGGCGGCACCCGTCCGAGCAGCTCCTCCAGCACCGCTTCCACCTGGCGGGGATGGCCGATGCCGATCGTATCCCCGAGCGACACTTCGCGGACGCCCATTTCCAGCAGCGCCTCCGTCAGCCGCACGACCTGCTGCGTGTCGACCGCTCCCTCATAAGGGCAGCCGAACACGGTGGACAAGTAACCCCGCACCGTCTTGCCGGCCGCCTTCGCCGCCGCCGTCACTTCCCGCAGCACGGGCAATGTCTCACCGATTGACTTGTTGATGTTCCTGCGGTTGTGCGTTTCGCTGGCGGACATGAACACCGCCGCTTCATCAATCCCCGAGCGCAGCGCCCGCTCCAGTCCGCGCATGTTCGGCACCAGCGCCGCGTAGGTGACGCCTTCGCGCCGGCGGAGTCCCGCGGCGACCTCCTCCGCGTCGGCCAGCGGCGGAATCCATTTCGGACTGACGAACGATGTCACTTCGATGTAGGACAGACCGGCATCGGCCAGCCGGCCGATCCAATCGAGTTTGACGGCGGTCGGCACGAAGCCCGGTTCATTCTGCAGGCCGTCGCGGGGGCCCACCTCCCGGATCTGGACACATTCGGGCCATCGGGACGCCATGGTCTTTCCCCTCCTTCGTCCGTTTCCTCACGCGGTCAGGCCGGCCGGGCTTTCCAGCACGACACCCCGTCCGGCCAGATCGGCGACTTCTTCATCCGAGTAACCGAGTTCCCGCAAGATATCCCGGGTATGCTGTCCGAGCAGCGGGGGTGAGCTGCGGACTTTCACCTCGCGTTCGGAATACCGGATCGGCGTCCGGATGACCGGAAGCTGTCCGAACACCGGATGCTCCACCTCCTCGATCAGACCGTGATCCCGGATCAGGTCGCTCGTCACCAGCTGCTCCACGTTCCAGATCGGACCGTGCAGCACCCCGCGGGCCTCGAAGATTCGGCACCACTCGTCCGTCGTGCGGGTCGAGAAGATCGCATTGAGCCGTTCCGTCAGCTCTTCGCGGTACTCCAGGCGCAGCCGGTTCGTGCGGAACCGCTCGTGGTCCGCCAGCTCCGTGCAGCCGATCGCGCTGCAGAAAGTCTGCCAGGCCTCGTCGCTCTGCGCGCCCGCCATTACCCAGCCGTCCCGCGTCGGGAACGCCTGATACGGCACGACTTCCGGATGCTGGTTGCCGAACGGCCGCGGCGACTGCCCGGTGGCCACATACTGCGCGAACCGGGTGGACAGATTGAACACCATCGTATCGATCAGATTGAGCCGGATGTGCTGCCCGGCTCCCGTCCGCTCCCGATCCACCAGCGCGGCGCAAATGGCGCCGAACGCCATGTACGCGGTGGAAATGTCCGCGACGGGAACGCCGACCAGCATCGGTTCGCCGTCCAGTCGGCCCGTCAGGCTCATGACGGCGCCCATTCCCTGCACAATCGGGTCCATGCCCGGCCGCTTGACGTATGCGGGCGTATCGCCGAACGCCGAAATGGAGCAATAGACGATCCGCGGATTGATCGCGCGAATCTGTTCGTAGCCGACCCCGAGCTTGTCACACGTGCCGGGCCGGTAGTTCTCGATGATCACGTCGGCCTCGCGCGCCAGCCGGTGGACGATGCGCACGCCCTCCGGCTCCTTGAGGTTGACCGCGATCGAACGTTTCCCGTGGTTGTAGGCCGCGAACAGGTAACTTTCGCCATCCTTGAAATGGCTGCCGGCCTTCCGGACCTGATCGCCCTGCGGCGGCTCGATTTTGATGACATCGGCGCCCAGGTCGGCCAACATATTGGCGCAGTACGGGGCGACCAGCCAATGCGCGATCTCGATCACCTTGATGCCCGACAACGGTCCCATCTTGCCCGTCCTCCCATGTTGATCTGTTTGTTTCGGCGGTCTGCGGCGACCTCTCCGACTCCTTACGGATCATTGTAAATATAGTGTTTTCTTATGTAAAATACGTAAATATAATGTTTGTATAGACATTTCCTATTTTATTGCGAAAGCGGTGAAGTCTCGCCCATGCGGACCGAACAGTTGCAATATTTTGTGGAAGTGGCCCGCCAACAGTCGTTCTCGCTCGCAGCCGAACGATTGCACATTGCCCAGCCGAGCATCAGCCAGGCCATCAAGGGGCTGGAACAGGAACTGAACGTGCAGTTGTTCACGAGATCGCGGGCGGGCGTCCGGCTTACGCCCATCGGCCGCGCGCTGCTTCCCAAAGCCCAGAACATTCTGAACATGGTTGAAGAATTGTGCGAGGAAGCGCGCTCCGAGACCGATCAGATCGAAGGCCGGCTGCAGATTGCCGCCATCCCGAGCATGATGAACACGTTCCTCAGCGAGACGCTGTCCCGCTACAAGAAGCAGCATCCCAACGTACGCCTGGAAGTGAAGGAGGCGGGCACCAACCAGATCGTGCAGGAGGTGCTGGCCGAACAGGTGAACATCGGCATCGTATCGTGCCAGCCCGGCGAGACGTTCGATCCGCGCATCGAATTTGCCCCTCTGCTGAGCGGCACCTATGTCGTCTATGTCGGCCGGCACTCTTCCATCCCGCTGCAAAATCCGGTTCCCCGCGAGCTGATCGCCCGTCAGCCGCTGATCACCCTGCAGCACGAATACCGGCAGGTGGATTACCTGCGGAAGCTGCTCGGCACCGATGACCTGAACATCCTGGTCTCCCTCGGCTATACGGAAGCGGCCAAGAAGATGATCAGCGAAGGCATCGCCATCGGCTTCTATCCGGATTTCTCGGTCGGCCAGGACCCCTATGTCCAGTCCGGCGACATCATCCCGCTCGACATTGCGGACAACGGGCTCTCCCTGCGGTTCGGCTGGATCCGGTCCCGGCAGCAGCGCTTCTCGCTGGCCGCCCGGAAGTTCGTCCGGGTACTGAAAGAGGTCATTGACGCCCGCGGCTGACGAACCAAGAACGGCTGCCTCGCGACGCCGCGGTTCCGGCATCCCGAAGCAGCCGAAAGTTCGGCAAGCTCACGTCGAAGAGACGAGACGGTTCAGTTCTTCCAGCAGCGCGTCCAGATCCGTCGCCGATTCGCGGTTGAAGCTGGCGATGTTGCGCAGCGGCATGTATTTCAAGAACGCTTCCAGCATGACCTTGAGCTCCTCCGTCGGCGCACTGCCGAACGGGGCATTCTTCTCCAGCATCCGTCTGACGTACGGCGCCGTCCGCTCGTCCGCCAGCAGGTCGCCGATCAGCGTGTTGCGGTGAATGACCCAGGGCAGCGTCACCGTCGACTCGACATAAATGGAGCCTTGCAGCCGGATGTCCCGCGACGATGCGCCGACGAGGATGTCGAACTCCCCGCTCTCCACACGCCAGTCCCGGATGGCCGGCTCGTAGTAGGCGAAGGCGCGTTTGCCCAGCCTGAACGTCACCGTCTTCCGCTCGCCGGGCTGAAGTTCCACCTTGGCGAACCCTTTCAATTCCTTGACCGGACGGATGACGGAGCTTTCCCGGTCGCGGACGTAGAGCTGTACAATCTCTTTGCCCGCCCGCCCGCCGGTGTTGGCAATCGTGACGCGCACTTCGGCCGTCTCCCCGTCGCTCATCCGCGCGCGGTCGATCTCGATCTTCTCGTAAGCAAACGTCGTGTAGCTGAGGCCGTGCCCGAACGGGAACAGCGGCTCGATCTCCTTCGCGTCGTAATACCGGTAGCCGACGAACAGCCCTTCCCGGTATTCGACGCGGTCCCCTTCACCCGGGAAGAACAGGTGCGAAGGGTTGTCGGACAGCTTGTGCGGGAACGTCTCCGCCAGTTTGCCCGACGGATTGACGTCGCCGAACAGCACGTCGGCCACCGCGCCGCCCATCGCCTGGCCGCCCAGATAGGCCTCCAGCACCGCCTTCGCGTTGCCGAGCCACGGCATTTCCACGGGCGCACCGTTGCACAAGACGACGACAACCCGCTCCTGCACGCCCGCCACCGCTTCGATCAGCGACTGCTGATTGCCCGGCATCCGCAGATGGGTGCGGTCGAACCCTTCCGACTCCCAACTCTCCGGCAATCCGGCGAAAATGACGGCGACATCGGCCGCGGCCGCCGCCTGCAGCGCCTCTTCCACCAGCCGGTCATCCGCCGCATCGTTCGCCAGTTCGTAGCCTTGCGCATAGACGACTTCCGCGGCGGGTCCCGCCGAACGGCGGATTTCGTCGAGCGGGTTGTCCAGCCGCGTCGGCTTGACGTGGGAGCTGCCGCCGCCCTGGTAGCGCGGCTTCACGGTCAGCTCGCCGATTACCGCGATCCGGCCGGACTTCGCAAGCGGCAGCGTGCCGTCTTCGTTGCGCAGCAACACCATGCTCTCGCCGGCGGCCCTGCGCGCCAGCCGGTGATGCGCATCCGCATCATAGCTTGCACCCGGCTTCCTGCTGTCTACCGCCCTCAGAATGATGGTCAGCAGCCGCTCGACGGCCCGATCCAGCACGTCCTCCGGCAGGCTGCCATTCCGCACCGCTTCCACGACTTTCCGGTCGTTGATGCCGCCATTGCCCGGCATTTCCAGCTCCAGACCGGCCGCAACGCCCGCCGCCCGGTCGTTGACGGCTCCCCAGTCAGAGACGACGAATCCTTCGTGGCCCCACTCTTCTTTCAGGATGCGGGTCAGGAGCTCCGGATGTTCGGATGCGTAGGTGCCGTTCACCTTGTTGTACGAGCACATGACCGTCCAGGGCTGCGCCTGCCTGACCGCGCCTTCGAAGCTGGCCAGATAAATCTCGCGCAGCGTCCGCTCGTCGACGACCGCGTCGACCGACATTCTGCGGTGCTCCTGGTTGTTGACCGCGTAATGCTTGAGCGACGTGCCGACGCCCTTGCTCTGGACGCCGAGGATGTGATGCGCCGCCATTTCCGACGACAGGTACGGATCTTCCGAGAAATATTCGAAGTTGCGGCCGCACAGCGGCGAGCGCTTGATGTTCGCCCCCGGCCCGAGCAGAATCGCCACATCTTCGGCCTGGCACTCCTCGCCGAGCGCTTCGCCCACCTCGCGGATGAGGCCGCGATCCCAGGAGCTGGCGAGCGCCGCCGCCGTCGGGAAGCAGGTCGCGGGCACGCTGTCGAACAGCCCCAGATTGTCGGCGTCTGCCCGCTGTTTCCGCAGGCCGTGCGGTCCGTCGGTCATCATGACGGACGGAATGCCGAGCCGTTCGATCGGCTTTGTCGTCCAGAAGTCGCGTCCGGACAGAAGCGAGGCCTTCTCTTCCAAAGTCATCTGCCGCACGAGCGCGCGGACATCTCTTGTTTGCGGCGTTTGCGAATCCATCGAACCCCTCCTGTCAACTTTCGATCAAATCCGGTCTGCGGCTCAGCCTTTGACCGCGCCGATAACCAGACCTTTTACCAGATACTTCTGGAAGAACGGATAAATGCACAGAATCGGCAGAATGCCGATGACCGCCATCGCCATGCGCACCGCGTTCATGGGCATCTGGGCCAGCGATTCCGACGAACGTCCGCCCAGATCGTTCTGCATCAGAAACTGGATGTTGCTCAGCATCCGGTTGAGCAGATTCTGGATGCTGTACAGTTTCGGATTGGTAATGTAGATAAGCCCGTTGAACCAATCATTCCAGTACGCGATCGTGAGCATCATGCCGATCGTGGCCAGAATGGGCAGCGACAGCGGCAGGATGATCCGGCTGAAGATCGTCCATTCCGATGCCCCGTCGATGTAGGCCGATTCGATGACCGCGCCCGGGATCGACATTTTGAAGAACGTGCGGATGATCAGAATGAAGAAGGCGTTGGTCAAAAGCCCCGGCACAATGAGCGCCAGCAGCGTATTTTTCAGGTGGAACACTTCCGTGTAGACCAGGTAGGTGGGCACCAGTCCGCCGTTGAACAGCAGGGTGAACACCACCAGGAACGACAGCACGCGCCGCAGCGGCATTTCGTCCCGCGACAGCGAGTACGCCAGCAGGGACGAGATCAGCAGGCCCGTGATCGTGCCGACCGCCGTAATGAGCACCGTGATGCCGTAGGCGCGCGCCAGCGGCGTCAGCTGGCCCCACAGATACCGGTAAGCTTCGAGACTGAAACTGTCGGGGATCAGGGAGTAGCCGTTGAGAATGATCGACTGCTCGTCGGAGAACGAAACGACGAAGAGCAGGATGAACGGAAACAAACACGCTGCGGAAAGCGCCGCCATGATCGCGTGGAATAATGTTTGCTGTACCGCGTTCGTTCGCATCGTGACCTCTCCTTCCGCATCAGAACAGGGCTTGATCCCTGCTTCTTCTTCTGACGAGCCAGTTGGACAGCAGGATCAGGACGAAACCGACGGCCGACTGGTACAAGCCCGCTGCCGACGACATGCCGATGTCGCCAAGCGTCATTAGACCGCGGTACACATACGTGTCGATGACATCCGTCGTCGGTTTGAGCGCGCCCGAGTTGAGCGGCACCTGGTAGAACAGCCCGAAATCGGAATAGAAGATCCGTCCGACCGCCAGCAGCATCATGATGGTGATGGTGGGCGCAATGAGCGGCACGGTGATGCGCGTGATTTGCTGCCACTTGCTGGCGCCGTCGATGACGGCGGCTTCATAGTACTCGTGGTTGATGCCGACAATGGCGGCCAGGTAGATGATGCACAGGTAGCCGACGTTCTTCCACAGGTTCACGAAGGTCAGGATATAGGGCCAGTAGGCCGGTTCACTGTACCAGGATACGGGATCGATGCCCAGCAGCGGCAGGATGATCTTGTTCATGAAGCCGTTCTCCACATTGAGCATCGAGAGCGCGAGGTATCCGACGATGACCATGGAGATCAGGTAGGGCAGCAGGATCAGGCTCTGGTACAGCCGCGACATGAAGCGGCTTCTGATCTCGTTCAGCACGATCGCCACGGCGATCGCCACAACCGTGTTCAGGACGATGAACAAGCCGTTGTACAGAATCGTATTGCGCGTGATGGTGTAGGCGTCGTCCGTCCGGAACAGGTACTCGAAGTTTTTGAAGCCGATCCATTCATGTCCGAACAACAGGTTGAACAGACCTTTGCGGGAATAGTCGATTTCCTTGAACGCGATGGTCACGCCGAGCATCGGCAGATAGTTGTTGATCACCAAATAGGCGAGCCCCGGCAGTGCCATCAGGATGAGCATGCGATGTCGGACGACCCGTTTCCGGAACTTGCGCCATCGTGATTGGTTCATCAGGTTCCCTCCGTCATGGCTTGCAATCGGAAGGGCCCCGATCGCCGGGGGCAGCCGGGGCCCTTCTTGGCCAGTTGCCGGAATTTTTACTGGTTCGCAGCCAGGAATTCATCCAATTGCCGCTGCTTCTCGGCGATGATCGTGTCGATTCCGGCCTTCTTCAGATCTTCGATGAATTTCGGCAGCACATTCGGATCCACGGCGCCGGACTCAAGACCGGCCTTGTACTCGCTGATGACGTTGCTTACGGCCGCCACCTCTGTCTTGACCTTGTTGGCATCGAACAGGAAGCCGAGCGCGGGCGAGTAGACGGCGTTGCGGTTGAACGCCTTCAGATTCTCCCACTGGTTCGGGTCCCAGCCTTCCCATACATACGTCAGGGAGTTGTTGCCGATCAGCCATTGGTTGAACACATAGCCGCTGCTTTCCACGCCGTCCGGCACGCGCACCTGGCCGTTGTCCGTCTTCACGTAGTGCTTGCCTTCGATCCCGAGCGTCAGCAGGTTCATGATGTCGGCGTCCGTATAGAGCAGGTTCATGAATTGCATCGCTTTCTCCGGATGCTTCGAATTGCTCGGAATCGAAATCATGAACGCGACGGGACCGGAAGAACCGCCCACCGCCGGCGTGAGGCGCACGCCTTCGATCTCGTAGCCGATCAGGCCGGTCTCCTGCGCTTCAAATCCGGGCTTCATGTTCGAGAAATAGCCGAAGCCTTTGCCCGCCTTCATCAGCGCGACGTAGCCTTCCTGGCTCGTTGCCGCATCGGACGCGATGTAACCCGCGTTGTACCACTTCCGCGCCAGTTCGACCGCTTCCCGATACTGCGGCGTCTCGTACAGATTGACGACCGTCGTGTTGTTGTCGTCCAGCATCAGCACGCCCATCCCGTCTCCGAGATTGTCGACGCGGGAGGCAATCATGTCGTTCACGACCGTGTTGCTCGTGTTCCGCTGCACGAGCGGAATCATGCCCGGCTCCTTCTCCTTGATCAGCTGGAAGATCGGCTCCAGATCTTCGAACGATTTGACCTGGCTCAGATCGATCTGATGCTTGTCCAGCAGATCTTTGCGGGCGTTGAAGCCGTAATCCGCGACCAGCTCCCGGAAGCTGGAGACGCCGTAGATTTTGCCGTTGATCCGCGTGCCCTCATAGAACACCGGGTCCATCGCTTCCATGATCCCCTGGCCGTATTGCTGCAGCAGATCGTCGAGCGGGATCAGCTGATTTTTCGCCACCATGCTGGAGTAGTTCATGTACGCCGAAGTGACGAGCAGATCGAGCTGTTCATTGCCGGCCAGCACGAGATTGATCTGCTGGTTCCAGGCGGCCCAGTCAATCAGCGTGAACTTGACCGTGGCGTTGATTTTCTGCAAAGCGATCTTGTTGATTTCTTCCTGGACCAGCTCCAGGTCGTTCATGGGCGTGCCCGTATTCGGCATGGCGAAGATCAGTTCGACCGGCTTTTCGCCGGATCCGGACGATTGTCCGCCGCCCGACGAACCTTTCGAGTTCCCGGAGCCCGAGCCGGATCCTCCGCCGCACGCCGCCAGAAGCCCGGCGATCAGCAGCAAACTCAACGTGAGAGCCCATAATTTCCGCTTGTTGCTTGCCACTTGGCATACCCCCTTGGGTGAAGTTATCTCGAATTATAGAGTCGGGGGGCGGGGCCGGCCGACCACTCATCCGACTTTCTGTTTTCACAATCTTGACATGTTCAGCCGGTGTGCCGCATTTGCCGGCGAAACTCCACGGGGGTCAGACCGGTCGTCTTCTTGAACAAGGTGGAGAAATACGACAGGTTGGCGTAACCGGCGGACAGGGCAACCGCGCTGACCGGCTGATCGGAATGGGTCAGCAGATGCTTGGCGTACTCGATCCGCTGCTGCTGCAGATAGTCGGAGATTGACATGCCGGTCTCTTTCTTGAACAGGCGCGTCAGGTAATCGGGATTCAGATAGACGTGCCGGGCGATCTGTTCCCTGGACAGCTCCTGCTCGCCGAGCTGCTGCCGGATATACTGCTTCGCCCGTTCGATGACGGACCGGTTCGCTTCATCGTGATGCAGCCGGTCGACCGCCACTTCGACGACAAGCCCGGCCCATTCCCGGAACGTATGGACGGATCGCAGCACCTCGTCCGGCCGGTCCGTAAGCAGGTTGCCGTCAAACACTTCATGGGCCTGTAAGCCCTTCCAATACAGCACAAAGAATACCGCCTGCACGAAGTCCTGATAGATGCGCTGCAATCTGGACGCGTCGAGCGTGCGGCGCTCCCGGGCGTCTTCCAGATACCGCGCCAGATCGTCCAGAAGCCGTTTCTTCTCGCCGGCTTTCAACCATTCCACCCACAGTTCGATCGGCAACGGTTCGATCGGTTTGGGGGCGCCGTTATGATCAACCAGCAAGATCGCTTCGTTGACCCGGGTGACATTATCCCGGTCCATCTGCTGCAGTCTGCGGTACATCTCCGCCATCTCGTGTGATTGGACGGGCTTTCCGATGTAACCGCACAATTCGCAGCGGAAATACAACCTGCACGACTGAATGAATTCCTGACAGTCGCGCTGCAGGCGGACGGCCGCCTGTTCGTCACAGGATTCGCCTGACGGGATCAGGACGAGCATCTCGCCGTTTCCGACGCGAACGATCGCGGCGTCCGGCAGGTTCCCGCACAGCTTCTCTTCGGCAGCTTTCCGCAGCGCGTATTCCATGATCCGTTCATCGCGCTCCGACAACGTCACATGCCAACGTTGAACCCGAATGTACACGGGCACGTGGCGTGTCAAGGAGTTGTGAAGCACGTGACGGCGTTCCGCATGTTCGCGGATCTTGTCCGGGACGGAGGGCACGGTCTTCTCGACGATGTCCTTCCAGAACAGTTCCTTGCGCATCGGCCGGTATTCTTCCCACAGACGGGCATACCGCCGGCTCGTCTCCTCCAGCATGATCCGCTCCCGCTCCTTCCTTCGCTTCTCCAGCGCCCGGGACACGACGGATTCCAGATCTCCGTAATCCACCGGCTTCAGCAGATAGTCAAAGCAATGGAGCTGAAGGGCGCGCTGCGCGAATGCGAACTCCGAATGACAGGTGAGAAACACCGTCACCGTCTCGGGCCGATGCTCGCGCACCCATGCGAGCAGATCCAGCCCGGAACCGTTCGGCATCTCGATGTCGCAGATCATCACGTCAATGGACGTGTGTGAGAAAACTTCCTGCGCCTGCTTCAGGCTGTGCGCCGTACAGACTTCCCGGATACCGAGCGTCTCCCATCGAACGCCCGCCTGCAGTCCGCGCACGGCGTGCACCTCGTCGTCAACCAGCAAGATGCGACACATGCTTCGTTCCCCCCTCGTTGCCGATCGCAAGTTCCATCGTGACCACGGCACCGCCCTCGGCGCCGTTCTCGAACGTCAGGCGGTAGCCGGAAGGATACAGCAGTCTCAGACGGCGTCTCAGGTTCCAGATGCCGATTCTTCCCCCTTCGTCCTGGACCAGATCCCGATCCTGCCTCAGCAGGTCCAACACTTCCGGCGGGAACCCCGGCCCGTTGTCCGCAATCCGGACGAGAAGCCTGCGCTCGCTCCCGGTTCCGGCCGCCGACACACGAATCCGGATATCCAGCATGTCATCGAGATTGAAGGCGTGCTTGATGGAATTCTCCACGACATTCTGAACGACCAGAGGCGGAATCGGACAATTCAGTGCATCGTCGTCGACGTCAATCCGGAACGTGAGACGCTGCGGGAACCGCAATTGCTGAATGCGCAAGTAATTGCGGGTATGGGACAGCTCATCGCGCAACAGAACGTAGAACGCATCACTCTGAAAGATAAATCTGAAATAGGCGACCAGACATTTGGTCATCTCCTGGATGATCGCATAATCCCGCACGGTGGCCAGGTTGTAAATGATATTGAGCGAATTCAGGAAGAAATGGGGATTGATCTGCAATTGCAGCTGCTTCAACTCGGCCTTCTGGTGATTCAGTTTTTCCTCATACACGTCAATCTTCAAATGCCGGATTTCCTCGATCATGCGATTGAACGTATGGTTCATGAGACGAAACTCATCGGAAACGGCGCCGAGTTCCAACCGGGTCTTCCAATTGCCGTCGCTCAGTCTGCGCATCGCCGAAACGATGCGCAGAATCGGCAACAGGAACACTTTGCGCAAATACCATGCCAGCATGAGCGGGAAGATACAGGCCCCGATCGTGACAAAGTAAGTCAGGCGTTTCAGATACAGCAAATGTTGAAGGATAGCGCTTTCAGGAATGACGGCGACCAGGTGAAACGCTCCTTTCTCCGACCGCTCGCCGAGCACCAGATAGGACGAGTCGTCTCCGGACATCCGGAACGTGTTTTCCTCGTAATTCAGAGCAATGCTTTCCAGCGCCACCTGATCGGCATGCTGCATCGGCTCCAGATCCAGTGTCGCGAGCAGGGCGAAGCCTCTGTCCCCGTCATCCGGCAAATCCAACGGCTGAACCAGCTTGTCTGCCCTGACCCACGCGCCGAGATAGGTGGAGCCCGTCTTCACCAGACGATAAACGTAATACTTGCCGGACTCCGATCGCCAAATCTGCCATTCGGGCGCAATCGGCTTCTGCAGACCGGAGTCCAGCATGAAAAGAATTTCGGAGCGCATCTTGCTGCGTTCTTCATAGGTGCTGCCGAAGTCCGAACGCCCGACCAGCAGCACATCGTCGTTCTGCCCGGAATAGACGAAGAGGATATCCGTATTCCGGTAATTTTCAATGGAGTGCTTCAAAGTGTTGAACAGGCGCAGCCGGGCCATATCATATTCCAGCTCGTTCGCGGCACGCATTCTGTCAAGCCGCTGCACATCGACATTGCTCACGGACAGGTCATACAAGTAACGGTCCAATTCCTCCAAATCCGCATCGAGCCCCCGCATGTGCAGGCTGAGCAGTTTCTGATTCGATTTGGCGACCTGTTCCCGCACCACTTTGGCGGCGGACAGATGGAGAACCCACTGCAGGCTGACGAGCAGTACGCTGAACACGAGAATCGCCGCTGTCAGCTTGACTCGCAAGGAATTGAATGACATTCCGGATCCACGCATCCCGATCTCCTCCCGCGATGAACGGCTGTCCCCATTCTAGCATTAACCGGTGCCGCCGTCCGCAGGAAGAAACAGCATGTCGAATGGGGGCCGGGAGCTCATCGGCCGAAACGCCGGCGCACCCCTTTGGCAATTTCCGTCATGCAGTCTTCCGCCTGCGGATACTGTCCGATCTTGTCCATGAACGCATGGTCGACGCCGTTATACTGGATCACCGTCGTGTTTACCCCGGAGCGGGCGAGTTTGCGCGCATAGGCTTCGTTCTCGAAACGCAGGAAGTCGAACTCGCCCGTGATGATGAGCGTATCCGGCATGCCGTGCAGGTCGGCCAGCAGCGGGGACATGTAAGGGTCCGTCACTTCGGCGCGGCCTTGCAGATACAGATCATGAAGCTGCGGGCCCTTCCGCTCCCCGGAGCCCATGAAGCCGAGGGCGCGTTCGATATATTCCCGGTGATTGCGGATCTCGTAGTTGTCCAGCGACCATTTGTATCCTTCCACTTCCGCTCCCGCCATGTTGACCGTCGGATAGATCAGCACCTGATATTGGATCAGGTTGGTCTGCTTGTCGCGGTCCATCAAGGCGCACACCGTCGACAGGTTGCCGCCGGCGCTGTCTCCGGCCACCGCGATCTGTTCCGGATCGACGCCGAGCTCGTCCGCATGATCGTGCACCCACCGGACTGCATCGAAGCAGTCGGTCAGCCCGGCGGGATACGGATGTTCCGGCGCCAGCCGGTAATCGACGGAGACGACCACCGCGCCCGCGTGATAGGCCAGGCATTTGCACGGATTTTCCACCGTCTTGAGCGAGCCGCCGATAAAGCCGCCGCCATGGAAGAACACGACGGCCGGACGCTTCCCTTCCACCGGCGGCGTGTAGATGCGGACCGGAATCTTCGTCTCGCTGCCTTCGATCTCCCGGCACTCGGTCTTCACCGCGCCGCCGGTCACGTCGCGGTTCTCCCAGCCCATCATCTTCCGCATCATTTGGGCAAATTCCACGGGATCTTCCGGGACCGGCGGGAATGTCTGCCCCTGCATCCGGGCGGCCGTCTCCTGGTGCACCTGGAGCACGCGGGGGTCAAGCTCGCCCCAGCCTTCCTCCGAATCCGGAATCGGCTTGACGATGAATTCGTAGCCGTCCCGCTGTTCCGTGCGGGCTTTCTGACGCAATGCGGTCAACAATTGCTCGTAGGTCATGCTGGATTCCTCCCCGGATATTTTGAATTCTCATTCTAATCCTAGCAGCAAGGACACGCTTGCGGTAAGCCGACCTTTTATTTTACGAATCACGACTATTTTCCCGGGCGGTTGTCCCAAACATTGCCCGGAAGCACAAAAAACCAACCGATCCGCTCACGCGGCGATCGATTGGTTTGCGGCTTGATATCGGATGAATTACAGCTCAACCGAGCGGCTCCCGCGGGTGGGTATGACGGCTATTTTCAGGAAAATGCTTAGATGGCTTACGGCTCCACCGCCTCCGCCAGGAGCCGGTCCAGCTCCCGGTCGTACGACTCGCGCTGTTCGCCGCTCCACCGGAGAAGCTCCGCCATCGCGGCCGAAACCGCGTCTTTCCACCGCAGCACGCCGGGGCGGTCGAAGAACAGCCGGCCCGTCCGGCGAATCCAGAAATCCGCCGGCGTGGCGGCCATCTCCGCCAAGACGGCGTACCGCAGCTCCGCGGCGAGCGCGAGCGGCAGCCCGTGCCGGTCGGCGAAATCGCGCGATTCGTTCGCCAGCTCAAACAGCCGGGGCGCGTTGGAGCCGTAGCGCCGCGCGATCCGCTCCGCCTCGTCCGGGCCGAGCCCGGCGGCGATTCCGGCTTCGGTCTGCCGCCGGACATACGCCTCGTACCCGGCGCTGCCCCCGACATCGCCCCCCGAGATCGCGAGCGTCCGGGTGCGGCTCGCCGGAAGCGCCGGCAGGCCGTCCGCCTGGCGCCGCCTGGACACGAGATCCACGACCCGCTCGGCCATCTTCCGATAGCCGGTCAGCTTGCCGCCGGCGATGGAGATCAGGCCGGACAGAGACAAGAAAATCTCGTCCTTGCGGGAAATATCCGACGGATTCTTGCCTTCCTGCCGGATGAGCGGCCTCAGGCCCGCCCAGCTCGACTCCACGTCCCGGGGCGTCAACCTCAGCGAAGGGAACATATAATTCGCCGCGTCCAGCAGGTACGACAGATCATCCGCTTCCATGCGCGGATGCACCGGATCGCCGGCGTAATCCGTATCGGTCGTGCCGATGTACGTTTTGCCGTCGCGCGGGATGGCGAACACCATCCGCCCGTCCGGCGTATCGAAATAAACGGCCTGCCTCAAGGGGAACCGCTCCTGGTCAAACACGAGATGCACGCCCTTCGTCAGGCGGAGCGTTTTGCCCTCTTTCGAGCGATCCATCTCCCGGATGTCGTCCACCCACGGACCGGTCGCATTGATGATGTGGCGGGCGCGCAATTCGTATTCTCCTCCGCCGATCCGGTCCTGCACGACAGCTCCCGACAGCCGCGAACCGTCATACCGCAGCCCGGTGACGGCGGCGTAATTGACGGCCGTCGCGCCGAGCTCGACCGCCCGCTTCAACACCTCCAGCGTCAGCCGGGCGTCGTCCGTCCGGTACTCCACGTAGTAGCCGCCGCCCCTCAGCCCTTCGCTCCGCAGCAGCGGTTCGCGCTCCAGCGTCTCCCGCGCGTTCAGCATTTTGTGCCACTCGTCTTTTTTCACCCGGGCCAAATAATCGTACAGCGTCAGCCCCAGCCTGCTCGTAAACGGCCCCAATTGCCCGCCGCTGTAGAACGGCAGCAGCATCCACTCCGGCGTCGTCACGTGCGGCCCGTTCTCGTATACGACCGCCCGCTCCCGGCCGGTCTCGGCCACCACCTTGAACTCGAGCTGCTTCAAATACCGCAGCCCGCCGTGGATCAGCTTGGTCGAACGGCTGGACGTGCCGGCCGCGAAATCCTGCATCTCCACCAGCGCCGTGCGCAGGCCGCGGGTGACCGCGTCGAGGGCGATGCCGGCGCCGGTAATGCCCCCGCCGATGACGAGCAGGTCGACCGTCTCCCCCGCGAGCGATTGCAGCATCCGCTCCCGTTCCAAAACCGACCAGACGCCGATATATTCTTGTTCAGCCGATGTACGCATGTCGGTACAGCCTCCCTATCGCGAAAAAAATAAAAACCACGCCCGGCTCCCGACGTTCCCCACAACGAAACGACGAAAGTCCAAAACGCGGTTTCTCAAACTCTCCAACCAATATTAACTTGTATGGTTCTATTATACGTCAAAATCATGCCGCGCGACAGCCCGGCTGAGAAAAAACTTTCCCTCAGCGTCCTTCCGCGGCGTCAAGCCCGATGCCCGTCCCACAGATCCGGCCGCGACGTCGTCACCGCCGCCGCCCCCGCTTCCAGCGCGGCGGCCGCTTCTTCCCGCGTGCGGATGAGTCCGCCGGCAATGACGGGAACGCCGGTGCGGTCCTTCACTTCCCGGATCCACTGCGGCAGCAGGCCCGGCAGCACCTCGATCAGGTCGGGCTGCGCCTGCTTCGCCAGCTCGACGCTCGTGTCCAGCGCGCCCGAGTCGATCAGGAACAGCCGCTGGATCGCCAGCACCCCGTTCTGCTTCGCCTTGCGGATGACCGCGACCCGGGTGGAGATGAGCCCGGCCGGCCGGATCTGCTGGCACAAAAATTCGGCGGCGTACTCGTCGTTCTTGAGCCCGTCGATCAGATCGGCGTGAAGCAGCACGCGCTTGCCGTGATCCGCCGCCAGCTTCACCATCGGCTGCAATTGGCCGAGCCGCCCGCCCAGCAGCACGAGCCAGGCGAGCGGCGTCTTCAGCAGACGTTCCAGCTCCTTCGGATGCCGGACGGCGGGCAGCAGCCGCTGGCCGCCGAACAGACTGTCGTGATGCATGAAATCTCCTCCCCGTCAGGAAGTAAGCGGCCGGCCCGTCTCGATCAGCGTCTTCATGCCGGACAGCACGATCGACAGGCCTTCCTCCAGCACGCGGGCGGTGTTCGGCGCTTCCTCGAACTCGTCGTGCACCACCGTCACGAGCGTCACACCGGGAAAATCCACCCGCTCCTCGATCTCCCAGGTGAGGCGGGACGGCTTCTCTTCCGCGGTCTCGGCCAGCTCAAGGAGCTGCCAGGTCATCACCAGCCGGCGGGGCGGTTCCACGGCCAGAAACTCCCCTCTGGCCTGCGGCTTCCCCTTCGGATTCAGAATCTCATAAGGAGCCCCCGCCCGGACTTCGCCCCGAAGCGCCCCGTTGTACCAGTATTGCGACGTCTTCTCCGGGTCGGTCAGCGCGTTCCACACCTGCTCGGGGCTCGTTCGGATCGCAATGCGCTGGACATGTCTGGGCTTCCGCTCCATTTCCGTTTCACGCTCCAAGTCTTGTTTCAGACGACTCAGTCCCGCCGCCCACGGTTCCGCGTACTTGCTCACCCATCGGTCGTGGATCCGGCGAATGGCCGCCGGGTTCAAATAATGGTACTTCTCCCGTCCGGCTTTCCGCGTCGTGAGCAGCCCCGCTTCTTCGAGAATGCGAAGATGCTTCATGACGCCGAACCGGGACATCTGCAAATGCGCGCAAAGTTCGTTCAACGTCCGGCCATCCTTCTCGTACAGCAGATCGAGCAGCATTCGTCTGCTCGGGTCCGCCAGCGCTTTGAAAATGTCATCCATCGGGACCGGCCTCCACGCGGCAAGCGCAAGTTTGACTGTTGACATGTTACCATATAGTCACGTATATTAAAAGTGACCATTTGGTCACCTGTTATGCGGCGCCGCTTACCATGATCCTAAAGCGAGGGATTTTCCATGCACATTGCCATCATCGCCGGAAGCAACCGGCGCAACGCAGCCAGCACCGGCATCCTGCGTCATATCGAGCGGAAGCTCGGCGCAAAAGGCATCCGCGTGTCCTTCTTCGATCTCGGGACCGTGCATTTGCCGCTCTTCTCTCCCGATGCGGACGCCGTTCCGCCGGAAGCCGGCCGTCTGATCGCATCGGTGGATCAGGCCGACGGCCTCGTCCTCGGGACGCCCGAATACCACGGCTCCATCTCCGGCTCGCTCAAGAACGCGCTGGATTATCTGGACAATGTCCACGTGGCGGGCAAACCGGTGCTCGCCGTCAGCTCGGCGGGCGGGAAGCTCGGCGTCAGCTCGCTGAACCATCTGCAAGCCATCGTCCGGAATCTCCACGGCATTCTGAGTCCGGACTGGATCTCCGTCGGAGACGGACAGCATGTCTTCGATCGGGACGGCATTCCGCAAGATCCGGCGATCGCGGAGCGCATCGACCAGGCCGTCGAACAATTCGTCGGGCTCGCAAGGAAGCTGCGGACCGGCAGCGCCGAGCCCGCCGGCGCGGTGACGGAATCATGATGCTGACCCGCCCCGAGATCAAGGCGTACCTGCGCAGAATCGGGATCGGGGAGATTCAGCCGCCGAGCCTCGAATTTCTCGCCGAGCTCCACCGGGCGCATGTGTCGGCCGTTTCCTGGCAGACGGTCGACATCGTCGCCGGGCGGCCGGTTCCGATCGACCTTGACGCGTCCGTCCGCCTGATGCTGGAGAACCGCAGCGGGTACTGTTTTCACCTGAACGGCGCGTTCAGCGTGCTGCTCCGCTCGCTCGGCTTCCGGGTCTATCGGCATCGGGCGGGCGTCCAGCCGGCGGGACAGGAACCCCGGCTGAGCGGCTTCCACCTCGGGCTGACCGTCGGCCTGACGGATCCGTCGGGACAGGAGCAGCGGTATATCGTCGATGTAGGGCTGGGCGACATGCCCTTCGAACCGATCCCGCTGCAAGACGGCACTTACGAGCAGGGGCCGCTTCGCTATCAGGTCGAACGCTCCGTCGTCGCGGAAGGCGGTTGGCGACTTGTCCACGACCCTCTTGCATCGTTTGTCGGGGTCGATTTTGCCCCGGAAGAGCTGGAGGACATCGAGGAGTTCAAGCCGAGGCATGAATTTTACAGCCGGTCGCCGGAATCGCCGTGGCATCAGCTCTTCCTCGTCCGGAACCGCCACGCCGAGGGCAGCAACGAACTGCGGGGCTGCATCTGGAGCAGGCGGGACGCGAACGGGATCGAGAAAATCGAAATCCGCTCGAAATCCCAATGGCTCGAGGTGCTCGGCGACGTGTTCCGGGAGCATCTTACGGCCTACAGCCGATTGGAGCGCGACGAACTGTGGCATCGCGTCTGGAAGCGGCACGAGGAATGGAAGAAGGAGAAAATGCAGCAGTCCAACCCGTAGAACATTTGAATCGTTGACAGCCGCCCGCTCGCCTTATATAATCACCAAGTGAATAGTTAATCGATTAATTATTTGCTTGTCGAGGTGACCGGCCATCTCCTTCTACGACCCGTTCCGGAACCCCCAGATCACCGTCGAGCTGTTCTTGTCGATGTACAAATCCAATCTGGCCAACGTCCGCGCCGTTGAAGAGAAGCTGGCTCCACTGGAGCTGTCGCTGGGCCGGCTGTGTCTGCTGTACGCGCTGCAGCGCATCGGCCGTCCGGCGCTGCCTTCGGAGCTCGGGGACGATCTGGCGGTCACCCGCGCCAATATCAGCGGCCTGCTCCGCGGGCTGGAGAAGAACGGGATGGTCCGTCGGGAGATCGACACGGTTGACCGGCGGAGAATTCTGGTCCACCTGACGCCCAAAGGCGCCGAGACGCTGCGGAAGGCCTGGCCGATCTACGAAGAGGCCATTGCCGGGCAGTTTCAGCCGCTCACCGCGGAAGAGCGCAGCGCGCTGCTCGCCATTCTCCGCAAGCTGTCGCTGTCGGCCAAATCTTGAAGGTCAATCGGAGCCTGCGGTCTTTGACCGCGGTTTTCTTTCGCTAAATAATTAATTGATTAACTATATGGCAATTAACTTAAATCGGGCAATTCAGGAGGTCATGAATCTCATGCTGAACACACCAAAAGCCGGCTGGCTGCTGCCCGTGCTGGCCTTCTGCTCTTTTCTCGTCGGTTTCGACGCCATTGCCACCGTTCCCCTGCTGCCGTCCATATCGGCATCGACGGATATGCCCCTTGCATCCGGCGGGCTGCTCTATGCCGGTTATGCCGTCGCCTATGCGCTTGCGGCCCCGTGCATGGGAAGCCTGTCCGACCGCTGGAGCCGGAAGGGCATTCTCCTGATCGGAATCGTGCTGTTCGGCGCATCCACGGCGCTGGTCGGCATGGGGCGGACGTTCGCCGAGCTGATGCTTTTCCGCGTGCTGACGGGCATCGGGGCCGGCATGATGGAGCCGGTCGTCTATGCGATTGCCGGCGACGCCTATGCCTACGACCGGCGCGGCCGGGCCATGGGCATCATCACGGCCGCGTTGATCTCGTCCAGCGTGCTCGGCGTACCCCTTGCCGGGGCCATCGCCGATTTCGCGTCCTGGAGCTGGGCGTTCTGGATCATCGCCAGCCTAGCCGTCATCGCGCTGGCCGGAGCCGCGGCCGTCATTCCGAACGGAGCGCCGAATCACGGCTCGCCCGAATTTATCGCGCACATTCGTCTCGCATTCCGCGATCCGTCCGTATTCTGGTCCCTGCTCGGCTCCTTCCTCTATTTCGGCGCGCTGCAAGGGATGTTCGCGCTGACGGGCGTGTTCTACTTCACCCATTACGGGCTCGGCTCCGGCGAGACCGGTCTGCTGCTCATGGCAGCCGGTGCCAGCAGCGTCGCGGGCAGTCTGCTCGGCGGAAAATGGGCGGACCGAACCCGGAAACAGCGGGTGATCGCCATCGCCGGTGTGCTCTCCGGCCTCTCGGTCTTCGCGCTGAGTCTGTTCATCGGCATCCTGTGGGTGTCCGTCCTGCTGCATATCGTGTGGGCGGCCCTGTATGCCGCCGGCCAGTCCGCGTTCACCGCGCTGGTCTCGGAACTTGATCCGCGGTCCAGAGGCACGGTGCTGTCGCTCAACAGTTCCGCCATGTACATCGGCGCAAGCGCCCTGTCGGCCCTGGCGTTGGCCTTGCTCGGCACGGGAGCGTTCTGGCCGATCGGCCTCATGTGCGGGGCGGCCAACGTGCTTGCGGCCGTCATCGCCGCTGTTGCCATCCGCGAACGCGGCCTGGCCGGGCATTGAACGTCACGGCCGAACAAAAAGCCTGCCGACACGATCGCTTGCGACCCTGTCGGCAGGCTTGCGCTTTCATTTCTGTACGGCCAGTTCCGCGAACAGCCGTTTCTTGAATTCCCGGTTGCGCTCCTTGAACAGTTCGTTATGCGAGGACACCATGCCGTACCCCGGCGCATCGGGCGCAATGTACTGCTTCGCCTTGTTGACGGCGTTCGCGGCGTCCTGGAAGCAGCCGGCGATCAGGTGCAGCTTGCCCTCATGCGACAGAATATCCCCCGCCGCGAACAGCCCCGGAACGCTCGTCTCGCCCGACGGCGTGCCCGCCACGCAATATTCGTCCTTCATTTCGATGCGGACGTTGCTGTTGTCGATGATGTCCCGGTCCCGCTCGTAGCCGTGGCAGACGACCAGATCGTCGATCTGCAGCTCCGCGGTCGAATCGTCCTCGAGATCCCGGAGCACGGCCCGCTCGATGCGATCCTCGTCCGATGCCGGAATCAGGCGCACGATCTCGGTGTTCGGGAGGCAGACGACGCCGTTCTCCGACAGCTTCGTTACCGATGCTTCATGGCCCTTCAGCGTGTCCTTGCGGTACGTCAGATACACCTTCCGCGCGATCTCGCTCAGCTCGTTCGCCCAGTCGATCGCGGAGTTGCCGCCGCCGGCGATCAGCACCGTCTTGTCCCTGAACCGGCCGATCGACTTCACGGTGTAGTGCAGGTTCGACGCCTCGAACCGGTCCGCGCCTTCCAGGTTCAGCTTCATCGGCTTCAGGATGCCGCTGCCGATCGCGAGGATGACAGTTCGGGAGTAATGCAGGCTGCCCGACGCCGTTTTCAGGACGAAAATGCCCGCTTCATTCTTGTCGATTCCGGTGACCTTCTCGTTCAGCACGACCTCCGGGTTGAAAGCCGTTCCCTGCTGGACAAGATGCTCGATCAGTTTCTCGCCCGTCGTCGGTGGCAGACCGCCGACGTCCCAGATCACCTTCTCGGGATAGACGTTGATCTTCCCGCCCAGGAAAGGCTGGAATTCGATAATCTTGGTCTTCATCTCGCGCAGCCCGCTGTAGAAGGCGGCATACAGGCCGGCCGGACCGCCGCCGATGATCGTGACGTCGAACAGATCGCGTTCTTCCATGCTTCCGGTTCCTCTCCTTATGGAAACATGCCATGCCTCTCCCGGGCCATGGCGTGCCGCTATGTTTATTCTTTCGCGCCGTCCGGCAGGATGCGCTCGAAGAAGGCCAGCCGGCCGTTCAGCGAGATGGCGTCGCTGAAGTCGAATGACGGCTCATCGATATAGTAGACGTTAAGTAGACATTGCCGTTTGGTCGATATTGAGAATCATTATCAAATATAGATGACGCATCAAATATTAACATCACGCCGGCTGCATGTCAATAACCGGACTCACAGAACCGATTCCCGGTAATCACGCGGGCCTCGCCCCAATCTGGTGCAAAAGTGCACCGCGTGCAGCCGCTATGTCTTCTCCGGGCCAAATCTGGTGCAAATCTGCACCACATGCGGCTGCCACTGCCTTCTCCAGGCCAAATCTGGTGCATATCTGCACCATATCCGGCCGCCACGCCTTCTCCAGGCTAAATCTGGTGCATATCTGCACCACATGCGGCTGTCACTGCCTCCTCCAAGCCAAATCTGGTGCATATCTGCACCATATCCAGCCGCCACGCCTCCTCCGGGCCAAATCTGGTGCATATCTGCACCACATCCGGCCGCCACGCCTCCTCCAAGCCAAATCTGGTGCATATCTGCACCATATCCGGCCGCCACGCCTCCTCCAGGCCAAATTTGGTGCAAATCTGCACCACATGCGGCTGTCACTGCCTCCTCCAAGCCAAATCTGGTGCATATCTGCACCACATGCGGCTGTCACTGCCTTCTCCAAGCCAAATCTGGTGCAAATCTGCACCATATCCGGCCGCTACGCCTCCTCCAAGCCAAATCTGGTGCATATCTGCACCACATCCGGCCGCCACGCCTCCTCCGGGCCAAATCTGGTGCATATCTGCACCATATCCGGCCGCCACGCCTCCTCCGGACCAAACCAGATGACTCAGAGGCCGAGAGCGGCGGCCATCGAATGGAACATCGCCTCGACGAGATCGGTCGGGCCGGGCATGCGCGGAAAGCGCCACAGGAAGAAGGCGAGCAGCACGCTCAGACCCAGGAGCATGAGGAACGTCGCCCTCTCCTTCGCCTTCTCCTTGCCGACTCGCGGCCATTCCCGCAGGAAGATGACCGCGGCTGTGATGACCACGGCCGCCATGGTCAGCGTCTTCATCGGTTCCGCCTCTCATCCTTCGGCCGGGTGATCATCGAACCGCTCACGCCCGGTCTCAAAATTTTCGCATCGACTTCCACACGGACTTCGACCTCCGGAAATTTCTCGTCCCACCGGTCCTGCACCTTCCGCCATTCACGCGGATATCGGCGGTGAAAAATTTCTGCGAATCCCACGATATCCACCTTCATCTCCTGCTGCACCTGTTTCAGGGTCAGCTCAATGCGGCGGACAATCTCCCGCTCCAGCTCCGCCTCAAGCGCCCGCGTCACTTCCGGGTCCAGCAGATCGAGGCTTGTCGTGTTCTCCACGACATCGTCTTCCGTCGTGATCTCCACGGTCATGCTCCAGCGGTCGCCCTCGATCCGGGGAAGCCATTTCGTGCGGCTTCGCAGCAGATAGAACGAGATGAATCCGTCCGCTTCCTCCGGCGAAAGGGTCACCACCGAAAATTTGATTTCATCCCGCAGCCACATCAGCCCCCGCGTCTTCTGCTGGTTGAGCGTGCCGATCATCCGGTCATCCCGGAATACGGCCGTTCCGGCAATGTACGCGATCGTATGCTGCTGACCCTTCCCCACGGGCGGCGGCAGAGTGGTCAAATACGGCAGAGCGGCGTCGCCCGCGTCTCCGACCAGCATCTCCGCGAGATCTTTGAGCGTCACATGAAGGCTGACCTTGGATTCGGACAGCTCCCGGAGCACTTCCGCCTGATGGCGCTCCAGGGGCGGAATCAGCTCGAGCACTTTCTTCGCCTCGCCCTTGCAGACGAAGATGTCCGCGTGTTCGCGCGGCTGCGAGAAACGGAGGAAGAAGTCGACATATTCGCGGATGCCGGTTCGGGCGACCTTCTCGCCGATGATGAACACCTCGGCGTGCCCCCAGAAGATTCTTCGGGGAAACCGCTCCTGCAGCTTGGCCATCGCCTCCGCGATCGTCTTCCCCTTCGCCGAGCGCACCACCGACCGCTCATCGCCCGCCGCGCTGCCGGGCTGTCCCAGTTGGCTGCCTCCCCCTGCCCGGGGGACGAACACCTGGACCGTGAGCTCGACGGCGTTCTCCCCGGCACGGTCAATCCCCGCCGCGGTCACCAGAGCCAGGTCGTTCACTTCCGTCCTGTCCCAGCATCCGGCAAGGGACAGGCTCGTCAGGGCGAGGCAGGGCACCAGGAGCCATGCGCGGTACCGGGAGATTAAGCTGTTCATTTTGCCGTCGCCGGCGCTCCCTTTTTTCCCCGGATGAGAGCAACCGCGAGCAGCAGGAGCGGAATGCCGAGCTGGATGAGCAGAAGCTCGAACACGATGGACGTGCCGAGCGCGTGGACCAGCTGCTGCAGATTGGGCGCCGTCCAGATGCCGGAAATCAGAATGAGCAGGCCGACCGGCAGGACGATCGGCCGCCAGTCGGACAATCCGATTACACGGGCCGTGCACTGAACCAGCAGAAAGTAGAACACGACGATTTTGATGAAAGTGCCGAATACCCAGATCGCCATCACGATCGCCTCCAGATGTTCGAGAAAATCGGCGATTTCAATGTAGCGGGCCGCCGACATGACGGGGTAGACGAGCCTGCCGGCCAATTCGCCGAACAGCATCAGGACGGTGAGGTTGGTCAGGGACAGGATGACCGCGACGAACAGGAGAGTGATCACGCCCCACCGCAGCCCTTTGCTCCGGTCGGTCAGCGAAGGTAAAAGAAAAGCCGCGGCGATGATCTCGCTGAACCAGCTCTGCGGCACGATCGATCCCTTGAGGGACGGCAGGATGCCGAATTCCAGCATCGGAAGCAGCTTGTATGGATCCAGATTGCGGGACACCAGCAGAATGAGCGTCATGAACAGCACCACGACGACGGGCACCATGATCTGCGCGCATCTTCCGAGCACCTCGATGCCGCCCCGCACGGCGTATGCGGCGATGATCAGCATGCCGCCCATGATCACCTCGGTCGGCGTCTCCATCAGGAACGTGCCCGACACGAATTCCCCGTACTCCCGCAACAGGCTTCCGCTTCCGTGCCAATAGAAAAAGATAAAGAGCACGCCGATGATTTTGCCCGCCGTCTTCCCGACAAGGCGCTCGCTGTATTCGATCGGCGTGTCGTCCGGGAACCTCTTGTGAAGCGCCCATGCCGTGAGCAAAGTGGCGAATCCGGCCATCAGCGCCCAGAGCGGAGACAGCCACATGTCCCTTCCCGCATGCCGTTCCGTCATCGCGGGCACCAGCAGCAGGGCGGTCGCCACGATCGTCGGATGCAGCAGAAACGCCATCTGGACCGGTGTGATTTTTCCGTTGTACGGCATGATGCTCACCTCTGCTCGCCGCCCGTATCCGGACCGGGGCGCTGATTGTCGGACTGGCGGTGCGGATTGAGCTGTCCGACCGGCTGCGGGCGCGTATTCAGCATCCACCAGGGCGCGCGCACCAGCACGTCCTTCAGCATGCTGCCCCTCGCCGGACTCAGGGGGGTCAAATACGGAACGCCGAACGAGCGGATGGTGCACATATGCACGACGATCGCAATGATCCCGAGCATGATGCCGAGCAGACCGAGCGTCCCCGCCAGAAGAATGATCGGAAAGCGCAGCAGCCGAAACGCGAATCCGGCGTGGTAGCGCGGAATCGTGAACGATGCGATCCCGGTCAGCGAGACGACCATGACCATCGGGGCCGACACCAGACCGGCCGACACCGCCGCCTCCCCGATGACGAGGGCGCCGACGATGCTGACGGCGGTTCCGACCTGCTTCGGCAGCCGCACGCCGGCTTCCCGCAGCGCCTCGAACGTGATCTCCATCAAGAGCGCCTCGACCAGCGCCGGAAACGGCACTTCTTCCCGGGATATCGCCACGCTGAGCAGCAGGGTGGTCGGCAGCATCTCCTGGTGATACGTCAGGATCGCCACGTAAGCCGATGGCAGCAGCAAGGAGATCACGAAGAAGAAATAGCGCAGCCAGCGGATCGCCGTGCTGATCCAGAACCGCTGGTAATAGTCCTCCGCGGACTGCAGCACCGTGAAAAGGGAAGCCGGAACCACCAGCGCGAACGGCGTGCCGTCCACCAGCATCGCGACGCGTCCTTCCAGCAAGCCCGCAGCCGCGGTGTCAGGACGCTCCGTCGACATCACCTGCGGGAACGGCGACCAAGGATGGTCCTCGATCAACTCTTCGACATACCCGCTCTCGAGGATGCCGTCGATGTCGATCTTCTGCAAACGTCGCATCACTTCATCGACCAGCTTGGGATCGGCCAGTCCGTCGATGTAAGCGACGGCCACCCGCGTCATCGAATAGCGCCCGATCTCCATCGACCTCATCTTCAGACGCGGACTGCGGATTCGGCGCCGGATGAGTGCCATGTTGTCGCCCAGCGTTTCCAAGAAACCTTCGCGCGATCCGCGGATGGTCGGCTCCGCCTTGGGTTCCTCCAGATTCCGCTTCTCCCATTTGGGCAGGCTGAACGCCATGCCGCCGGTCTGGCCGTCGATCAGCAGGACCGGGTTGCCGATCGAGACCTCCTCGACGACCCCGGCGATGTCCGCCACGGGCTTCGTGCCGGATACCGGGATCTGCCGGTTCGCGAGCTGATCCGGCGGCCCGGACGGCGGCTGGTCCGTCTGCAGCATGAGCGGGGCGAGCACGCACCGGTCGATCTCCTCGACGTTGGTCAGCCCCTCGATATAGAGCAGCAGCGCGCTCGTCTGCCCTCCGACGGCGAAACGGCGAAACACGGCATCCGAGCAGTCGGCGTACACCGACCGGAGGATGTTCTCGTTCTCGCTCAAGGCGGCGGAAAGCGGCGTCCGCATCCGGGGATCCGACCGCATCTCGGAGGGCAGCGGCGTGCCGGAAGGCTGCGGCTTGCCGGGCGATTGTCCGGACAGTCGGCGAATCCAATTTCTCATGACGCGCTTTCAGCCCCTCTCCCCTTCGCTCGGGACGCGGTCTGCGGCCATCCCGGGTTCCGTCCGTCTTCAGTGGTAATATGTCCCGGCGCATGCAAAAGCATACTTTTCAGCGGGCGTTCCGGGGGCGGTACCGGCAAAAGAAAACCGCCTCCACCGTGGGGCTTCATACCCCTGCGATAAAAGCGGTTCGAACGTCTGTTGAAATTCAATAAAAGGCGCGTTTACTGACCACACGCAACATTCCTTCCTGACTGCAAGTGATTTTACTCTAATGCATTTTCGGCACGCAAATGCAGCCTTGCTCCCGGTCGGAGCAAGGCTGCGAATGAACGGTTACTCCACGTCAAACGGCTGAAGCGGATTGCCGCTCAGGATTTCCTCCACTTCCTCGTACCCGGTCGGGAACGCGAAGTTGTAGCGGGCCGGAAGCGCGAACACGTATTTGTTGTTGCGTCCGAGCTCGCTCGGGTTCATCGGCGCGGCGCCGATATGGAACCCGCCCTGCTCGAGGGCGTTCCATTGATCGTGCGTGAAGATCATGATCGGGATATCCTGCCTCGGGTCTTCAGCCGTCCATTCGGGATGACGGATGGACAGGAGCGGGCCCGACGCCTTCACGCTCGCATCTTCCGGGGACACGCCTTCCCACCGGTCCTCCACGATCGTATAGCCGGCCCAGCTGTCGGGCAGGGCGAAGCGGAATCCGTACTGCTTGTTCTCCAGGGCGGCGGATTCCGCCTGATCCCCGTCTTCATAGTCCCCCAATTCGGCGGCGTCAATGAGCCAGCGGCCTTCAATATTCCGCACTTCGAGCGTGACGGGGCGCTTGGCCGCCGCCTCGCCGTCGGCGCTCGTGGTTTCGATGATGCCGCCTTCCACCCGGTACGCATCATCCGCCGTTTGTTCCACCGACTTGATCTCGATCCGGTCCGGCCACGGGCTGGAAGTCAGCCGGCCGGGGGCGGATGCGGGATTATTCAGCCAGGCTTCAAGCAGCGCGGGCGATACGTAATCGGCGTAATGCTCCCGCATGCTCTCCCGCAGGACATCTTCCGGAGCCAGAAGCGAAACCATCTGCAGCTTCTTGCCGAATGCCTCGACCACACCTCTGACCGCCTCTTCCGCGGCTGCTTCGGATGCGGCCGGGTCGGATGCTTCCGTCTGCTGCTGTTGCACCCCTTGCGCGGCGGGAGTCTCCTTGGCTTGTACTGCCGCGCATCCGGTCAGTACAACGCCCAGAAGCAGCGTCGCCGCGAGTGATGATTTGCTCATGCTGTTCATCTCCTTGCAAAAAGGGTTTCGCTTCTTAGACGGAATTCGCGCGAGATTTGTTGTAGTCATATTTACCCGTTTTCACGCTTCATCTCGTAATAGTGCCCGTCCCACAGGAGCAGGAGCGTGTCCGCATCCTTCACGATCAGCATGCCGCCGGGGCCGGTCAGGCCGGCGACGGTCACGATGCGCACCGTCCTGCCTTCGAGCCCGAGGTCTTCCGGCCGCGTCCGGTAGTCGGTGAAAAATTGTTCCGCCGTCAGCTCTTCTTCCCGGTATTCCGGATTGGCGGCGATCTCATCTCCGAAATGCAGGGCCGGCCGCGCACGCCTGTATTGTCCCGCACGGATATGGTACGATCATGGCAGCGGGTGAAATCGACAAGCACGAAAGGACGGGGACCATGGCCAAACATCGCATCTACACCATGAGCGTCGCGAGCGTCTACCCCCACTATGTCGCGAAGGCGGAGAAAAAAGGCCGCACGAAAGCGGAAGTCGACGAGATCATCCGTTGGCTGACCGGGTACAGTCAGGAAGAGCTGGAAGCCCATCTGGAGAAGCGGACGGATTTTGAGACGTTTTTCGCGGAAGCGCCCCTGCTCAATCCCGCAAGAGCGCTGATCAAAGGCGTGGTCTGCGGCGTCCGCGTGGAGACGATTGAAGATCCGCTCATGCGGGAAATCCGCTATCTGGACAAGCTGATCGACGAATTGGCGAAGGGCAAAGCGATGGAGAAGATCTTGCGGACTTAATCCGGCTTCTTCGCGGCCGCGCGGCGGATCCGGATGCGCGCATACAGGATCAGGACATGCACGATGAGCCATTGGGCGGGCAGCAGCACTTCGAACGTGCGGCCCGCCATCGCTTCGGACGCCGCGGCGCCCGCCATCAGAACCGCCATCGCCGCGGCCGCACGGAGGGTGAAGCGCGGAATCGCCAGCCCGACGGCACCCGCCGTCTCCAGCAGCCCGACCGCAATCCTGAACCAATCCGGGTATCCGAGTTCGCGGAACATGTCGACCATCTGCGCGGTGCCGATCACCTTCTGAACGCCGTTCTGCAGGAAAAATAATGCCGTCAGCCACACCACAATCCAACCCGCCAGACGATACGCTTTTCTCATGTTGATCGCCTCCCCGGCAATTTAGTTAGAATTCTAATTAATATCCGAAAAAAATTTGAGCGCATTTATCGCGTGCTGCGGATTTAATTAGAATTCTAACCATTAGTATAGCGGGTCTTTTCCGGCTGTCAATCCGGTCAGACGGACACCGGGTCGTTCGTCTGCGCATGCCTGCCTTCCCTTATCCTTCGCGGATGGCCTTCACGATCTTCTCGCGGGTTTCACTGAGCCGACGGCCGGCGTCATGGGGACGGGCCGGTTCGCCCCAGGAGAACCCGTCTCCTTCGTACCTCGGGATGAGATGCATGTGGTAGTGGCCGAGATCGTTGAATTTTCCCCCGTTCTGACAAACGGTGATGCCGTCGGGGCGGAACAGCTTCTTGAGCACCGCGGAAAGTTTCATCGAGGCATCCATGACCGCATGGGCGGTTGCGGAATCCAGCTCCTCGACATCCACGGCATGCGCCTTGGGCAGAATCAGAAGATGTCCTTCGTTGAACGGATCAATGTCGAGCACGCAGGCAAGACGTTCGTTCTCGTACACGATCTGCACGCCGGGCTCCACGCCGTTTGCGATTCGGCAGCCGAGGCATTCCATGATGGGCACCGCCCTTTTCTCCCTGCTCACTCTCCGTCAGTTTTCTTCAACAGCCGGACGTCCCCGTCCTCGGCGAGAAGCACCTCATGGACAAGATCGATGAACAATCCGTGGTCGACAACTCCCGTCATCCGGTCAATCGTTTCAGCCAGCCCTTCGGGGTCGTCAATCCTGCCCAGATGAAGATCGACAATGTGGTTCCCGCCGTCTGTCACGAAGAGCGTCCCGTCTTTCTCCCTGATTTTCGCCGGATACCCGGCTTGTTCGAATTTTTTCAACGTGTGTTTGTGGGCGAAGGCTACAATTTCCACCGGCAGCGGGAATTTTCCCAATTGTTTCACCCGTTTGGTGGAATCCGCGATGATAACGACCTTTCTCGAAAGGGAGGCGACGATTTTCTCCCGCAGCAGCGCGCCTCCGCCGCCTTTGATGGCGTTAAAGTGCTCGTCGATCTCATCCGCCCCGTCGATTGTAAGATCGATGGCTTCGACCTGATTGACATCCAATATCCGGATTCCCAACGATGCGGCCAATTCATGGGTTTGCCTGGAGGTGGCGACACATGCAATGTCCAGGCCTGCTCTGACCCTTTCCGCCAGGCGCTGGATCATGTAATAAGCCGTCGACCCCGTGCCGAGACCTACGACCATGCCGTCCTCCACCAGCTCCGCCGCCCTTGCGCCGACCAACTGTTTCTCCATCAACTGTTTCTCGTGCATCCCGTTTAACCGCCCTCCGGCTCAGATTCTTGCTGCCAGCATACGGCAAAAATCCGGTTTATACAAGATGCAACAAGCAGCTGCAGCCCCGGGCACGGTGCCCGGAACTGCCGCCCGGGAACGGTCATGAAGTCATTTCTTGTAGTCAATGATTTGAATCGGGTCCGGGCAGCCATTCCTGTCTGTCAACGGGCATCCTCCTTGATATCGGAGCCTTTGCCGATGAGTTCGATGAAGGCGGAGGCCGCGCCGGACAGCGGCACGCTGCTCATCGTCAGGATGCCGACGCGGGCGGGCGGCAGCGGCACGTCGATGGGCACCTCGAACAGCACGCCCTCCTCCAGCTCCTTCGTCACAAATTCCTTCGCCACATAGGAAATGCCCAGCCCGCGCTTCGCCAACTCGATGAGCAGATCGACGCTCCCGACCTCGATCTCGGGTCTCAGCGGCAGGCCGCGGCTCTGGAACAGCTCCGTGATCGTCATGCGCGCCCGGCTGTTGCGGGAGAACAGGATGATCGGATACCGGAGCAGCTGCTCCAGGGACAGCACTTCGCCCTTCAGGTGCTCGTAGCGGGCGCCCGCCACGAAGCAGTCCTGCAGCTGGTACGTCTCCATGACCTGCAGCTGCGGATCGACAATCGGCATGCGCACGACGCCCAGATCGATGCGCCCCTCCTTCAGAAAGCCGATGATTTCCGGCGTCGTGCCGTGGTTCAGGTGCAGCTTGATGCCGGGATAGCGCTCGTGAAACTGCTCCAGGTACGGCAGAATGTAGTGCTTGAACAGCGAATCGCTGCCGCCGATGCGCAGCTCGCCGCTCTCAAGATTTCGAAGCGCCGCCATCTTCTCTTCGGCGAGCGAGATGAGCATCTGCGACTGTTCGATATAGGCGTACAGGACGGCGCCTTCCTGCGTCAGCTCCACTCCCCTGGCCGTGCGGGAAAAAAGGGTGACGCCGAACCGTTCCTCCAGCTGCTTGATCGCGTGGCTGACGCTCGGCTGCGTAAGGTACAGCTTCTTGGCCGCTTGCGTCAGACTGCCGGTCTTCGCCGCCCAGTAGAACACCTTGTACAGCTCGTAATTTATACCCATAGACATGATCTATATCTCTCCCCAAATCTATCAATTATTCGCATGACTTTGAAATGTATTATAGTGTTTATTAAAGCGAGAGGCCAGCATTTTCGCATGCGATGGCGGAAAGGAGAAGGAAGATGGAGCCGACCACTTTTGTTTTGTTCGGAGCGACCGGCGATTTGGCGAAACGCAAAATTTATCCGGCGCTTTACAATTTGTTCATCCGCGGCAAGCTGCCGGCGGCTTTCTCCGTCATCGGCCTCGGGAGAAGGGAATGGAGCGACGACACGCTCCGGGCCAACGTGGAGCAGTCGGTGCGGCAGTTCTCCCGCAACAAGCCGGAAGACGCCGCGACGCTCGGCCGCTTCCTGGAAGCGTTCCGGTACTGCATGCTCGACATCGGCCGAGAAGCGGACTACCTCAGGCTGCTCGACCTCGTGAAGGCGAGGGAGGAAGAACTCGGCATTCCGGAGAACCGCTTGTTCTACCTGTCGGTCGGGCCCGAGTTTTTCGGAACGATCGCCGACAACATCCGCTTGAGCGGACTCGGTTCCGGCCGCGGCTGGAAGCGGCTCGTCATCGAGAAGCCGTTCGGCCATGACCTCTGCTCCGCCCGGGAGCTGAACCGGAAGCTCAGCGAATCGTTCGCGGAGGACGAGATTTACCGCATCGACCATTACCTCGGCAAGCCGATCGTGCAGCGGCTGGAGACGCTGCAGCAGGAGAACCCGGTCATCCAGGCGCTGTGGACCAACCGTTACATCGCCAACGTGCAGATTACGGCGAACGAAACGGTCGGCGTCGAGGAACGGGCCGGCTATTACGACCGCGCCGGCGCCCTGCGCGACATGTTCCAGAACCATCTGCTGCAGCTGCTCATGATGGCGGCGATCCATCTGCCCCACGACAGCAGCTCCGAGACCGTGCGCTTCAAGAAGAAACGGGTGATGGAGTCTCTCGAACTGCTGCAGAAGGAAGACGTGGGCATCCACGTCGTGCGCGGCCAGTATGCGGCCGGCAGCATCGGCGGGAAGCCGGTTGTCGGCTACACGTCGGAACCGGGCATCGCGCCGGACTCGCGCACCGAGACGTTCATCGCCGCCCGCCTGCATATCGACAACAACAACTGGCGCGGCGTGCCGTTCTACATCCGCACGGGCAAGCGGCTGAAGGAGAAATCGACGCGCATCGTCGTCGAGTTCAAGGAGCCGGTGAAACACCGGCGGTCGCCGAACGGCGCCGAACCGAACCTGCTCGTCATCGAGATCGGGCCGAAAGAAAGCATTACGCTGCAGCTGAACACGAAGGAGTCCGGGCTGGACGGCAGCTTCAAGCCGATTCATATCGACCTGCATGCCGTCGGGGAGAACTCGCCCGAAGCCTACGAAAATCTGATCGGCGACGCGCTTGCCGGCGACCCGACCTTCTTCGCGCATTGGGACGAGGTCGAACTGTCCTGGCAATGGGTCCAGCCGATTCTGGACGCCTTCGGGGAGGATCTGGTGCCGCTTCATTCTTATGAGGCCGGCGGCTACGGACCTGCCGAGTCCGACGCGCTGCTCGCGCGGGACGGTTTCCACTGGTGGTTCGACGACAAATCCGATTTGAAATCCGATACGAACGAGGGGGAACGCTATGTCTGCCAAACAAACCATTGACCAACTTGCCATCAACACCATCCGCACGCTGTCCATCGATGCGATCAACGCCGCCAACTCCGGCCATCCCGGCCTGCCGATGGGCGCCGCGCCGATGGCGTACGCGCTCTGGAGCGAGCATATGAACCACAATCCGGCGAACAGCAAATGGTTCAACCGCGACCGCTTCGTCCTGTCGGCCGGCCACGGCTCGATGCTGCTGTACAGCCTGCTGCATCTGTTCGGCTACAACGTGACGCTCGACGACCTGAAGCAATTCCGCCAGCTCGGCAGCAAGACGCCCGGCCATCCCGAGTTCGGGCACACCGACGGCGTCGAAGCGACGACGGGTCCGCTCGGCCAGGGGATCGCGATGGCGGTCGGCATGGCGATGGCCGAAGCGCATCTGGCCGCGAAGTTCAACCGGGAAGGCTTCCCGGTCGTCGACCACTACACGTACGCGCTCGTCGGCGACGGCTGTCTGCAGGAGGGCATCTCCTACGAGGCGATGTCGATGGCCGGCCACATGAAGCTCGGCAAGCTGATCGTGCTGTACGACTCGAACGACATCTCGCTGGACGGCGAGCTCAAGCTCAGCTTCAGCGAGAACGTCCGGCTGCGGGCCGAATCCGCGAATTGGCAATACCTGCGTGTGGAGGACGGCAACGATCCGGCCGCGGTATCGGCTGCCATCGCGGAAGCGAAGGCGAATCTTGATCAGCCGACGATCATCGAGGTGCGCACGATCATCGGCTACGGCAGCAAGAACGCCGGCACGAACAAGGTGCACGGCGCCCCGATCGGCGAAGAGGACGCGAAGAACGCCAAGGCGGCATACGGCTGGACGTGGGAAGAACCGTTCACGGTGCCGGATGAAGTGCGGAAGCATTTTGCGGAGCTGAAGGCGAAGGGCGCCGCGAAGGAAGCAGAGTGGAACAAGCTCTTCGAAGCTTACAAGGCGCAGCATCCGGAACTCGGCCGGGAGCTGGAGCAGGCGATCGACGGCACGGTGAAGATCGACGCCGCCGACATCCTGACGTTCGATCCCGCGAAGGCAATCTCGACCCGCGTCGCGAGCGGCGAAGCGATCAACCACTACGTGAAGATCGTGCCGTCCATCTTCGGCGGCAGCGCCGACCTGTCGCACTCGACGATGACGGACATCAAGGGCGAGAGCAAGTTCGCCGTCGAATCGTACGCTGGCCGCAACGTCTACTTCGGCGTCCGCGAGCACGCGATGGGCGCGGCCGGGAACGGCATGGCGCTGCACGGCGGCATCCGCCCGTTCGTCAGCACGTTCTTCGTGTTCAGCGACTACCTGCGCCCGTCGATCCGCCTGGCCGCGCTGCAGAAGCTGCCGGTCGTGTACGTGTTCACCCACGACTCGATCGCCGTCGGCGAAGACGGGCCGACGCACGAGCCGATCGAGCAGCTCGCCGCGCTGCGCTCCATCCCCGGCGTGACGGTCATCCGCCCGTCCGACGCGAACGAGACGGCCAGCGCCTGGGCGTACGCGCTCGAGCAGCAGGACGGCCCGGTGGCGCTCGTGCTGAGCCGGCAAAACCTGCCGGTGCTCGAAGCGACGGCGCGCAACAAAGCTAAAGTCGCGCGGGGCGGCTATGTGCTCGCCGATGCGAACGGTCAGCCGGATGCCATCCTGATCGCAACCGGCTCGGAAGTGTCGCTGGCGCTCGGCGCCAAGGTGGAGCTCGAGAAAGAAGGCGTCAAGGTGCGCGTCGTGGCGATGCCGAGCCGCGAACTGTTCGACCGCCAGCCGGAAGACTACAAAAAGTCCGTCCTGCCGGACGGCGTGGCGAAGCGGCTCGTGATCGAAGCCGGCATTTCGCTCGGCTGGGACCGCTACGCGGGGCCGAGCGGCAAGGTGCTGTCGATCGAGACCTTCGGCGCTTCGGGCCCGGGCGGCGCGGTGCTGAAGCATTTCGGCTTCTCCGTCGACAACGTCGTCCGCCTCGTCCGCGAGATGCTGCAATAACGGCACCACGTGCCGTTAACGCCGGCGTGCGGCCGGCAAATGTTCAACCGTTTGTTCACTCCATTAAAAATCAAGGAGGTTGAGCAGCATGAAATTCTTCATCGACACGGCCAATCTGGCGGAAATCCAGAAGGTGTACAAAATGGGCATCCTGTCCGGCGTCACGACGAACCCGTCGCTCGTCGCGAAGGAAGGCGTCAAGTTCGAGGACCGCATCGAACAGATTTTGCAGGCCGTTCCCGAAGTCGAATCGGTCTCGGCCGAAGTGACGCCCGACGCCGTGACGGCGGAGCAGATGATCGCGCAGGCGCTCGAGCTGGCCAAGATCAACAACAACGACCCGAAGATCACGATCAAGCTGCCGATGACGCTCGACGGACTGGAAGCCTGCCGCTACCTTTCGAAGAAAGGCATCAAGACGAACGTCACGCTCATCTTCACGGTCAACCAGGCGCTGCTCGCCGCCCGCGCCGGCGCGACGTACGTGTCGCCGTTCCTCGGCCGGCTTGACGACATCTCGGAGGACGGCGTCCAGCTCGTGACGAAGGTTGCGGAACTGTTCCGCGTCCACAATCTGGATACGCAAATCATCGCCGCATCCGTCCGCCATCCGGATCATGTCACCCGCGTTGCGTTGGCCGGTGCGCACATTGCCACGATCCCGTTCAAGGTCATCGAGCAGATCGCGAAGCACCCGCTGACGGATCAGGGCATCGCAAAGTTCGCCGCCGACTGGCAGAATGCCGTGAAATAACGATAGTCCGACAGCAAAATAACGGTCGAACAGGAAACCCTCCTGTCCGGCCGTCTTTTTTTTTCGGCTCAAATCCGAACCCGACATGCTCTTTAGGCGTTAAATAGATATATGAATTGTCGCGATATGTCCTCAAGACCATTCGACCGGGGGTGCCGATTCCGATGAAGAGCATAAGCGAACCTGTTGAGCGGGCCATCGTGCTGTGCATCGCCATCGTGCTGGTCGTGATCGTGGATTTGATCAAGCCCTCGCCTGCTCCCGCGGACAACATCGACATTCAGGTGACCATCCTGAGCGCGGAGAAACGACAGGACGGCTCCATCGACGTGACGGCCGAAATTGCAAACAACGGTTACGCCACCCTGGCGGACAATCGCCTGTTCGTCGTGCCCGAGGCGTCCGAAGGCACGTATCACGAGAACAAGGACGGCAAAAACGAAGGCAGCGGAACGGCCGCAGCCGATGATCCGCCGAAGGATACGCCGGTGCGGGAACTGGAAGGCTCATTCGGGCAAATTCCCCCGGACACCTCCGTCAAAATCGCCTTCACCGTCCCGTCCGGAATCGCCCGCCAGGAGCCGTTGTACGTCCATTTCGAAAGCCTAAAACTGCGGTACGAGAATACGGAGGAGCCAAGAGCGATCAGGGTCTCCGTGCCGCTATCGGTTTCCGATTGATACGGTCGTTCCGGAAGCGACGCGAACTCCCGGGGAACATCCCCGGGAGCGTCAACCATCACCGGTACCGCTCCGCATCCGCGGGCTTGCCCGGCTGGATGACCTCGCGATAGTACTTCATGAAATTCGGCCGCGAGCCGTCGATATCCGTAAAGCCGTACACCTCGGCGAGCTCGCCGCTCGAGAGCGACCGGCCGTTCCAGCGGCGCACCTCCGGATCGCTCGCCAGCGCGGCGACCGCCCGGCCGGTGTAGCGCGGCGTCTCCGAGATGAGAAAATGCGGGTCCTGCTCGCCTCCTTTCCGCCAATCGTCTTCCGTTATGCCGAAATGCTCCAGCATGATCTCCGACCGCATCCACCCCGGCGTGAGCGACACCGCGGTGCACCCGTGCGGCTTCAGCTCCTGCGCGAGTGCCCACGCCACACGATTGAGGGAGATTTTCGCCAGATCGTAGAAGACGTTCAGCCGGTACTCGTCCCGGTTGAATTCCTCCGTCCCGTCCGTCACTTCCACGAGGAGCCCGCCCGGCTGCCGGATCAGCAGCGGCAGCGCGTAATGACTCGTGATGAGATGCGTCCGCACGCCGAGATCCAGAATGCGCAGCCCCTTCTCGAGCGAATGCTGCCAGATCGGCACATTCCATTCGGTGATGTACTCCGCACCCCAAATGTCGTTCACCAGAATGTCGAGCTTTCCCTGCTCGCGTTCGATGCGTTGCACGAGCGCTTCCACCTGTTCGGGCACGAGGTGGTCGACCTGGACGGCGATTCCCTGCCCGCCGGCCGCGGTCACGAGCTCGGCCGTCTCCTCGATCGTCTCCGGCCGATTGTATTCGGAGCGCTGCGCCCGCGTCGTCCGCCCCGTCACATACACGGTCGCCCCTGCCGCTCCGAGCTCGACGGCGATGCCGCGGCCGGCGCCGCGCGTGCCGCCCGCGACCAACGCGACCTTGCCGGCCAGTTTCCCTGCGAATGGATTCATCCAATTAACCTCCTCAAATCATTCAGAATGCCCGAAATCATGGTAGATGATTAATACGACATCTCATGTCATAATTAACGGGTAAAATGATGATTCGGAACGCGAAGGAGGGACCGGAGACGATGAGAGCGGACCGGCTGCTGCAAATCATGCTGCTGCTCCAGAACAACGGCAAAATGACGACCCGGGAGCTCGCGGAAGCGCTGGAAGTGTCCGACCGCACGATTCTGCGCGATATGGACGCCCTGAGCGCCGCCGGCATACCGGTCATTTCGGAACGCGGCAAGACCGGCGGCTGGAAGCTGATCGACCGGTTCCGCAGCTCGATCAGCGGGCTGACGCTGGACGAGCTGAAATCGCTGTTCATCCTGCCGTCCGGCGAGCTGCTCGAGCAGCTCGGCATCCGGCCGGGCGGGCCCGAAATCCGGCGCAAGCTCGCGGCCTCCATGCCGCTGGCGGTGAGAAACAGTGCACAGCAGTATCTCGAGAAGATTTACATTGACACCGGGACGTGGAAGCCTTCGGGCGGCGGGCATACGGAGACGCTCCGACAGGCGATGGCGGCGCTGTGGGAGGATCGCCAACTCCGCATCCGCTATCAGAAGGCGGGCGGCGAAACCACGGATCGCGTACTCTGCCCGCTCGGCCTTGTCGCCAAAGGCAGCGCATGGTACCTGGTTGCCATGCACGCGGACGATGAATACCGCTCGTACCGCGTCTCCCGGATTGTCCGCGCCGACATCCTGCCCGAGACGTTCGTCCGGCCGACGCACTTCGACCTTGCGGCCTGGTGGAAGGCGAGCAAGGAGCAGTTCGCCGCCGGGCTGCCCCGGCTCGAAGTGCGGGTGCTCGCCGACCCGTCCATCGTCGGACGGATGACGTTTACGGAGCGGTTTGTGGAGATCGGGGAGATCGGCGGGGCAGAGGAAGGCGGGCGGGTGACGGCGGTGCTTTTTTTCCAGACGGAAGAAGAGGCGGTGCGGTATGTGCTGGGCTTCGGCGGAAAGATGCGGATCATCAGCCCCGAATCGCTGATCCCGCTTGTCGTGCAGGAGGCGAAGGCGGCGATTGCACAGCATGCGGCCGTGCCGCCTTCCGGGCAATGAAAGGGGGGGCACCGGTACGTCTTGTCATCTTCCACGATCAGAATCCGGTACATCTTGCCCTCCCGCTTCGTCAAGCTCGATCGACAAAAAGGCGTATTCCCCGTCCCGGACGACTTCCCGCTTGCGAACGGGCACGGGATGCCTGAAGATCGGGCCGTCGATCACCAGGGTGTGAAATTCGCCGCTTTCCCCGCACGGGTCGATCCCGCGCGCCGCCAGTTCGTCCACCAATTCATGGGTGAACATCCGTCCGAGATCCGCTTCCCGCATGCCCATCGACAAATTGACAGTCACCAGGACGGCTTGGAACCCGAGGTCGATGAATTCCCTGACCGTCTCGACATGATCCCGCTCCCACAGCGGCATGCCGAGACCGATTCCGGCGAGCCTCGTCACCCGGTCATGCCAGCAGCCGTGCGCCGGCATGTCCAGATCCCCCGTGACGAGCACTTCCGCGCCCTGCCGTTTCGCTTGTTCCAGCAGGCCGATGAACACCTTCTCGTAGGCCTCCCAGCTGGCGGGCGCCGCATGGACAGGCAGGCCGACGGCTTCCGCCTGGGCGCGGATGACGGCCTCCGGGATGCCGTGGGAGCGGGAACGCCGCCCTTCTTCCTCCATGACGACGATGAGGCCGACCGGCTCACCGGTGTTCATGGCATGATACAGCGCCAGCGTGCTGTCTTTCCCGCCGCTGAACGAAGCCACGAATTTGCGCCCGCACGCGTTATATTTCCAATTCGGTGCCTCTGCCATATCCATTGCGCTCTCCATTCTCCCCTTGCATGGTTTGCATCGGTCCCTCGCCGCTCAACGTCTGCGCCGTCCGGGGCCGGCGGCCCTTCACCAGCTTCAGCGTCGCCACGATCAGGAAGCTGACGATGACGAGCAGAAACCACGAGCTCAATTTCCCCGTATGCACAAGGCGCCAGGCGCCGGCTTGATCGGGATACTGCCACGCTCCGAAGAAGGTGGCGATATTCTCGGCGACCCAGATGAAAAAGCCGATGAGCACAAACGACAGGGCGACCGGCATCCGATAGCGTGACCCGTTCACCTCGAACAGCACCCGCGACCGCCAGAACACGATGAACACCAGCCCGGTCAGCCACCAGCGGATATCCACCCAGTAATGATGGGTGAAAAAGTTCAGGTAGATCGCGGCCGCGAGCGGGACGACCAGGGGAAACGGCGGCCATTTCACCAGCTCCAGCCTGAGCCTTCGCCACGCCTGGCACATGTAGCTCGCCACGCTGGCGTACATGAACCCGCTGTAGAGCGGCACGCCGAATATCTTGAAGTATCCGGGTTCCGGATAAGACCAGGATCCCATATGGACCTTGAAGATTTCAAGCGCAAGGCCGATCAGGTGGAACAGGGCGATGACTTTCATTTCATCTTTCGTTTCGAGCCCGGAACGAAGCATCCACCATTGCATCAGCAGGCAGATGACGAGCAGCCAGTCGTACCGCGGCAAGAGCGGCAGCGGGATGTACCGGGTCAGCGCCAGCGAGGCGAAGATGACGACGGGAAACACGCACGACAGCGCCTGTTGGATGCCGAAATGCGTGAGCTGCGCCAGCAGCCGCGTAAGCGCCCGGCGGATGGCAACCTCACGCTTGTCGGTCGGGCGCTTGACAGCCCGGCGCATGGCAGCCGTGCGTTTCTCGGCCCCGCGCATCATGCCTCTCCCGCGTCGTCCCGCCGGTATTCCAGGATGTCCCCGGGTTGGCAGTCGAGCGCTTCACAGATCGCATCAAGGGTGGACAGGCGGATCGCCTTCGCCTTGCCGTTTTTCAGGATTGACAGGTTCGCCATCGTGATCCCGACCCGTTCGGACAGCTCGGTCACGCTCATTTTGCGCTTGGCCAGCATCACATCAAGGTTGACGATAATTGCCACGGGCCTCACCTCAGATCGTCAGGTCGTTTTCGGTCTTGATATCAATGGCGTGCCGCAGCAATTTCTGCAGGACGGCCGCGAAGACGGCGATCACCACGCTCGCGAAAGGCACGACGCAGCCGACGATGACGAGCCCCGGGGCATCATCCATTTGCGCGAACAGATAGAAGAGGGGCAGCGCCAGCACATGGCAGATGCAGATGGCAACGGCGCAGTATTTGATCTTCTTCAGCGCGTCCACGGACGATTCCGAGAAGGCGGTGTTCCGGTCGATGTACTGCAGCAGCCGGTATGCCTGGTACAACGCATAGTAGAACGGAATCGCGGACGCATAGAACACCAGGAAGACGAGATACCGGACGACGGGGTAATCCGGCAGCCCCTCCGCCGCGGTCTCCGCCATCTCCGGCACCGCAAAAATGCACAGCGCCAATATGGGGACCCCGAGCAGGAACACGACGATTTTCAGAAAGAGCGTCTCCAGTTTCACGTTCAGCACCTCTTTTGCGTGTTGGTTATAATATAACGCGACATTTATCGTTTTACAATAAATTTTTATTTTTTTAGGTGAAATTTTTGTTGTTATTTTGTTTGCGGGACAAGCAATCCGCAGGCTGCTCCCGTGAGGCCCGCACGCTGCTGCAGCGTGGAATGCACGCTACAGCCTCCCGCGCGGGGCTCCGCATGCTGCTGCAGCGTGAAATGCACGCTACAGCTTCCCACGCAAGGCTCCGCACGCTGCTGTAGCGTGGTATGCACGCTACAGCCTCCCGCGCGAGGCTTCGCACGGCGCTGTAGCGTGGGATGCACG
>NZ_CAJRAY010000018.1:144555-167343 GCF_907165215.1 Thermobacillus xylanilyticus
AATGCACGCTACAGCCTCCCGCGCGAGGCTTCGCACGGCGCTGTAGCGTGGGATGCACGCTACAGCCTCCCACGCAAGGCTCCGCACGCTGCTGTAGCGTGGGATGCACGCTACAGCCTCCCGCGCGGGGCTCCGCACGCTGCTGCAGCGTGGGATGCACGCTACAGCCTCCCATGCGAGGCTCCGCACTGCGCTGTAGCGTGGGATGCACGCTGCACCCTCTCTCGCAAAGCGCCGCCGCAAAGAAAAACGCCGCCTGCACATCAAGGCAGGCGGCGCGTGAACGCCTCATATCCATCTCCTGTACCTCACCGATACATACCCGTCCCCGTCCCGGTTGCCGTGGCTCGGCTGCTCGTGCTGAAAGACGAACCCCCGGGCCTCGTAGAACGGAATGCCCTTCTGGTTGCCCTTGAACACGGACACCCACTGCTCGGCGGCACCGAACGCCTTCTGCTGCCGGGTGATCGCATCCAGCAGCCGGGTGCCGATGCCTTCGTTCCGCCGGTCGGGCGCCACGTAGAGCACGAACACTTCCCCCGACCGCTCGCCGATCATTCCGCCCCCGCCGGCGCCGACGACCTTGCCGTCCTCCACGGCGACGAAATATCCGCCCCAATCCCGGCCCGTTTCCGTGACTTCCTTCAGCACCCGCTCCTCGTTGTAGAACTCCCCGATGATCCGTTCAATGTACTCCGGGCTGCACATGTCCGCATACGTCGCCCGCCAGCCGTCCGCGCACACCCGGCAGATGCCTTCCACATGGTCGGGAGTCGCCCGCACCACTTCCATCATGCCGTCCGACCCTCCTTGTCTGCCATCTTCATGCCCCCGCACGTTGACAGTAACCGCTTCCATCTTCCAATATGACAGAAATACCAAAAAAACCGTCAAGGTGATGTCCATGTCCATGCGCGACTACCCCTTCGTCTTCCCCGTGAAGGAAGCCGTCTACAAGGTGATCGGCGGGCGGAAGCTCCGGTTTTTCGTGTTCGAGCCTGACACCGGCGGAATGGACCGGACGGCGGTGCTGTTCTTTATCGGCGGCACCTTCGGCAAGACGCCGAATACGCCTGCGGATTTCCAGTACCACGCCGCGTACCTCGCCTCGAAGGGATATGTCGCGATCTGCGTCGAATGCCGGACCGGACAAGACGAAGGCTTCACGCCGGTCCAGGCGATCTGCGACGCCAGATCCGCCGTCCGGCGGCTGCGCGGGCACGCATCCGAATGGGGCATCGACCCGCAAAAAATCGTCGTGTGCGCTTCATCGTCCGGCGGATACACCGCCGTGTCCGCCATCATGTTCGACCATCTGAACGACGAAGGAGACGATCCGGCCATCTCCCCCGTCCCGGACGCGCTGGTCATTTTCGCCGCCGGGATGGACGCCGTGGACATCACAGAGCGCCTCTACCCCGGCCTGCTGCCTGAGGCGCGGAACATCTCTCCGTACCACAACGTGAAAAAATGCCTCCCGCCCACGCTCTGGATGATCGGTACCGCGGACCCTCTTTTCGAGCAAAACCGGGACTTCGTCAAGCGGATGGCTGCGGCGGGCAACGACATCACCTGGATCGCTTACGAAGGAATGGAGCACGGTTTTTTCCGCCATGGCCGGCACGGAAACCGCCCGCTCGACGAGACCCGGAGAAGGATCGCGGAATTCCTGAAATCCATCGGCCTCTGACCGCCTACGCGATCGGCGTGCCGTTCGGAACCGGTTCATCCGGCCGCAGCAGCACGACATCCCCTTCTTCCGGAATGCCGCCGAGGACGAGCACCTCGGAGCTGAAGCCCGCGATGCGTCTCGGCGGGAAGTTGACGACCGCCGCGACCTGGCGTCCGACGAGCTGCTCCGGCGCATATCTGCGCGTGATCTGGGCGGAAGATTGCTTGATCCCCAGTTCCCCGAAATCAATTTTCAGCTTGATGGCCGGTTTTCGCGCCTCCGGAAAAGCTTCCGCATGAACCACGGTGCCGATCCGGATGTCCAGCTTCATGAAATCTTCGATCGTCGCCACAATCATGCCTCCTTTTGTCTCTGCTGCTTCTATTTTCCCCATTCGGCGCACCATTTGTCCAGCCCGTCCGGGCGGTCTGCCGCAGCCTGTCTATTGCTGGCCGGCGGGGCCTTTTGCTATGGTTAGAAGAAAAGCACGCACGCTCAGAATGGAGGCGTTTACAATCGAAGGGCACCTGTGCAAAATCCTGATCGTAGACGATGAAATTCTGATCCGGCAAGGCATCAAGCACTACATGAACTGGGAACAAGAGGGGTTCTCCATCGTCGGGGAAGCGGCGAACGGACGGGAAGCGCTGGAGATGATCGAGGCATGCAGGCCGGACATCGTCATCACCGACATCGTCATGCCGGTGATGGACGGCGAAGAGCTGACGAAGGTCGTCAAAACCCGTTATCCGGATATCGAAGTGGTCGTGCTCAGCAGCTTCGGCGAGTTCGAGTATGTCCGATCCACGTTCCAGAGCGGGGTCGCGGACTATATTTTGAAGCCGAAGCTGGAGCCTCGGGAACTGCTGCAAGTGCTGAACAAGGCAGCTGGCAGAACGAGGCTGCGGCCGAACGCCGCCCGCGAGGCGAAGGCGTCCGCCGACGCGGCGGAACGGCTGCTCGAGAAAATCACGGCCGGATTCGAACTCGGCGGCGAAGCGGACCGCGCCGACATCCGCGCGTCGTTCCCGCATCCCGTCTTCCGCTTGCTGGCCGTGACCGCGAAGGACATCTCCGAAGCAGCAGCCGCCGCGCTCCAATCGATGGTTGGAAAGCGGTTTCCCGGCGCCGTCTGCCTGCCGTTCCCGGCCGGCCGCGGTCTGACGGGCTTTCTGCTGAACGGGAACGCGGACCTGCAAACGCAAGCGCCGCTGGACGGTCTCGCCGCGCAGTGGGCGGACGCATTCGGCCAAGCCGGAACGCTGCTCATCAGCCGGCCCTATGAAGACTTCATGCGGACGGGGGACGTGCTGCGGGAGCAGATTCATCCGCTGGCGCGCCGGGCCTTCTACCGTCCCCACGCCCGCTGGCTGATGTTCGCGGAAGATGCGGCTCCGCCGCTGACGGTGGAAGCGTTCAACCTCAACCAGTTCACGGAAGCGTTCAAGCTGATGCAGTTCGGCGAGGCGTTCGGCGGGCTGCGCCGGCATGTGGAGAAGCTGCGCGCCGCCGGCGGCATGGATGTCGAGGAATTCAAGTCTTTCCTGAACAACATGATCTTCACGATCACCGTCCTGACGGAGAACATGGGCTTCGACGCGCAAGGGCTGGACAAGGAGAAATTCCGCTATTTCGACGCCATTCAGCAGGCGCGGAACGCGGAAGAGGCGATCGGCATCCTCCACGCGTTCACGGCGGAAGCGGAAAGGCGGCTGGCGGATTCCGCCCGGAACGCCGCGCGGGACAACATGAAGAAACTGCTGGACTACATCGAACAGAACTATGCGGAACCGCTCAGCCTGAAGGAAGTCGCGAAACATTTTCACTTCAACCCGTCGTACCTGTCCAGCTGGTTCTCCGCCCACAGCGGCGAAGGATTCGTCGAATATGTCAACAAGATCCGGATCCATAAGGCGGCGGAGATGCTCCGCACCGGGTCCGGCTCCATTGCGGAGATCGGCGCGAAGGTGGGCTTCCCGGATCACAGCTATTTCTGCAAGGTGTTCAAGAAATTCACCGGCCGCTCCCCGAGCGAGTACCGCAGGATGACGGCCGGAACCGCCAGGGAGTAAGTCATGCGAAAATGGCTCAACCGTTTTCAGATCAACGGCCTCTTCATCAAACTTTTTCTCGTCACCGTCATCAGCATCGCCGCCGTATCCGTGCTCGTCACCTGGTCGACGATCCGGCTGTCCGAGCGGCTGTTCATCGACACGTTCAGCATCATCAACTCCAAGGTGCTCAGCCAGATCAACTCCGGCTTCCAGTCCCTCAACACCGCCATCGTGACCGCCTCCAACAACATGCTGCAGAGCGGTTCGGTCAAGCAGTATCTGACCGAATCGGACGGCGACTCGCTGACGATGGCGAAGTCTTACTACAATATGCGCAAGCAGATGGACCAGATCGCGACGGCCATCGAAACGTACGAGACGGCGATCATCGTCAAGGGCATCAACGGCCGCACGTACATGACGAACCGGCTGATCTGGCCGATCGCCGAAGCGGACATCGACCGCCATCCGGTCACGCTCGCGGCGCATGAAGATCCGAAGCGGCTCCTGTATCTGGCCGATTTTCGGGAGGCGGATGGAGCGGAGCCGGTCATCATCGCCGCGAAAGCCATGATGGAACGCTCGACGGGGTTCGTGTACGGAACCCTGTTCTTCGCCATGCGGGAAAGCGAGTTCAAGCAGCTCTATTCCAGCTATACCAGCGAGGGCAACGACATGGTGATCCTCGACCGGTCCGGCACGATTCTGTCCAGCAACCGCGGGGAGCTGATCGGACGGCAGGTGCCGGAGCTGCTGGGCATCGCGGAGGACATGCACGGGCACGGCCGGGATTACGCGAGCATGCACCTTTTCGACCGGAACCAGATCGTGCTGGCCGAGTATCTGCCCTTCTATGATCTGTACATGGTCAATCTCATCGACAAGCAGTCCATCCTGAACACGCTCGTCGATACGCGCACGATCACCCTGATCGTCATCGGCATCGTGGCCGGCGCGCTGATCATCGTGTACATGATCTCCCGGCGGCTGACCCGCTCGCTGACGCGGCTGGTGAAGCAGATCTCGAACATTTCGAAATACGAATTCGGGCATTACGTCTCGGAGACGGGCAGCTACGAGACGCGCCAGCTGGCACGGGCATTCAACTTCATGCTGGACGAGCTCAAGGAGTACCTCGCGGAGCTGGACCAGGCCCAGCGGAAGAAGCGGAACGCGGAGCTCGCGGCGCTGCAGCGGCAGATCAATCCGCATTTCCTGTACAATACGCTGGCCTCCATCAAGATCATGGTGAAGCAGGGAAGCCGGGAGAAGGCGTCGGAGACGATCAACGCCCTGATCGCCCTGCTGCAGAACGCGATCGGCGACGTGAGCGAGACGATCACCGTCGAGCGGGACATCGAGCTTCTGCGGCATTACGCCCTCATCATGGAAGCCCGCAACGGGGACCGGATCAAGCTGCATGACTTCGTTGCCCCGGATTGCCGGGACGCGCTCGTGCCGAAGCTGATGATCCAGCCGTTCGTCGAGAACGCGTTCTTCCACGCGTTCAACCGCAAGGCGGAAGGATCGGTGTATGTGACGGTGTCGCGCAAGGGGAATACGCTCGTGTGCGAGATCGTCGACAACGGGGACGGCATGGAGCTTGACGGAGGCTGGCCGGAATCGAAAAGCAGATCCAGGGGCCACCTGTTCACGGGCATCGGCATGCGCAACGTGCACGAGCGGCTGACCCTGCTCTACGGCGAGCCTTACGGCGTGCAGATCCAAAGCCGCGCCGGCGAAGGGACGACGGTGCAGATCGAGCTGCCGTACCGGACGGCCAAAAATATTCCAAGCATCCAAAAATCGTCCTGATTTAAGGCCATGCCCGGCGCTGCGCAACACCCAAATAAAGCACAACCATTGGCAAAGATCGTTCTAACGACAGCGGCCGACACCGTGCTACGATTTTAATTGCGAAGCGGAAGCGCTTACAACATTTGCAAACAGGGGGATTCGCGGATGAAGAAATGGCTGACGGTTGTGCTGGCGGTCATGCTGCTGCTTTCGGCGTGCTCGTCGGGCGGCGGGAACAAGCAAGACTCGTCTTCCGGCGGCGGAAACGGCGGCGGTGACAACAGCGGAAGCGCATCGGGCGGAAAAGAAGCGGCGGAAATCACCATTTGGGCGTGGGACCCGAACTTCAACATCAAGGCGCTCAACATCGCGAAGGAGCGTTACAACAAGATCAATCCCGACGTGAAGATCAACATCGTCGAGAACGCGCAGGCGGACATCATCCAGAAGCTGAACACCGGCCTCGGCTCGGGCACGACGACGGGCCTGCCGAACATCGTTCTGATCGAGGACTACCGGGCGCAAAGCTTCCTGAAGGCGTTTCCGGACATGTTCTACGAGCTGACGGACACGTTCAACGCGGCCGACTTCGCCGAGTACAAGGTCGGACCGACGAGCGTGGACGGACGCAATTACGGCCTGCCCTTCGACTCCGGCGTCACCGGACTGTTCGTCCGCACGGACTATCTGGCGGAAGCCGGCTACTCGCCGGATGACCTGCAGGCGCTGACCTGGAACGAGTTCATCGAGATCGGGAAGAACGTGAAGGAAGCGACGGGCAAGGACATGCTGTCGCTCGACCCGAACGATCTCGGCATCATCCGCGTCATGATCCAGACCGCGGGCAAGTGGTACCTGGACGAAAACGGCGAGAAACCGTTCCTGGCCGGCAACGAAGCGCTGAAAGAAGCGTTCCAGCTGTACAAGGAAATGATGGAAGCCGATATCGTCAAGCCGAACGCCGACTGGAGCCAGTTCGTGGCCGCCTTCAACAGCGGGGACGTCGCGTCGGTGCCGACCGGCAACTGGATCAACGCCTCGATCAAGGCGGAGAGCTCCCAGGCGGGCAAATGGGCGGTCGTCCCGATCCCGCGGCTGGCCGGACAGCCGGGCAGCGTGAACGCCTCCAACCTGGGCGGCAGCTCCTGGTACGTGCTGAACGTGCCGGGCAAAGAAGCCGCGGCGGACTTCCTCGCGAAGACGTTCGGTTCGGACGTGGAGTTTTATCAGGAGCTCGTGACGGAGATCGGGGCGATCGGCACCTACATCCCCGCATCCACCGGCGAAGCTTACAGCGCGGCCGATCCGTTCTACAACGGGCAGAAGACGATTGCCGACTTCGCGAAGTGGACGGAGGACATTCCGCGGGTCAACTTCGGCGCCCACACCTATGTAATCGAGGACATCCTGGTCGTGGAAATGCAGAACTACCTGAACGGCAAGCCGCTTGACGACGCGCTGAATGACGCGCAGAAACAGGCGGAAGCGCAAGTCCGTTAACGATCAATCATCAGAACGCGCACGCGGAATCGCCTTGGATGGCAGCATCCAGGGCGTTTCCGTCTCGGCCGGGAAAGGAGTTTGCATAACGGTGTCTATTCGGATGCGGACCCGGGTTACGGGCTGGTGTTTCGTCATCGCGGCGGTGGTGCTGATCTGCCTGTTCTATTTCTATCCGATGATCCAGGCGTTCAATCTGTCCCTGAAATCCGGGGTCGGAACGAACCTGCAATATGTCGGATTCGAGAACTACAAGCGCCTGTTCACCGACTCGAACTTCATCACGGCGGTGACCAACACGTTCATCTATCTGATCGTGCAAGTGCCGATCATGATCATCCTCGCGCTGCTGCTGTCGGTGATGCTGAACAGCGACAAGCTGCGGCTCAAGGGGCTGTTCCGCACGGCCATTTTTCTCCCGTGCGTCACTTCCCTGGTCGCCTACTCGGTCATCTTCAAATATCTGTTCGCGAACGACGGCCTGGTCAATCTGCTGCTGCTCAGACTGTCGATCATCGACCGGCCCATCGGCTGGATCACGGACCCGTTCTGGGCGAAGGTGACGATCATTCTGGCGATTACGTGGCGGTGGACCGGCTACAACATGATTTTCTATCTGTCCGCGCTGCAAAATATCGACCGGTCGATCTACGAAGCGGCGACGATCGACGGCGCTTCGGCATTCGGAAAGTTCACGAAGATCACGATTCCGCTCCTCAAGCCGATCATCCTGTTCACGTCAATCATGTCGACGATCGGCACGCTCCAGCTGTTCGACGAAGTCATGAACATTACGAAGGGCGGACCGGGCAACGCGACGATGTCGATTTCCCAATACATTTACAACCTGTCGTTCAAGTACACGCCGGATTTCGGATATGCGGCGACCGTCTCCTATGCGATCGTCGTGTTGATCGTCATCTTCTCGTACATGCAATTCAAAGTGGCAGGTGATCGGTGATGATCGCAAGGCGGGTGTTCATGTACCTTTTCCTGGGCGTGACCGCGTTTGTCTCGATTTTTCCGTTCCTCTGGATGGTGGTCAGCTCGACGAATCCTTCCGTGGGAGTGACGAAGGGCCGTCTGATGCCCGGCACCCACCTGTTCGTGAACCTGTCGAATCTGGTGGAGCAGATCGATCTCGTCCGGGCGCTCGCGAACTCGCTGGTCATTGCGCTGATCACGACCGGGCTGGCGCTCCTTATCGGCTCGCTGGCGGGCTACGGGTTTGAGATTTACAGGAGCCGGGCGAAGGACGCCGTGTTCAACATCCTGCTGCTGTCCATGATGATTCCGTTCGCCGCCCTGATGGTGCCGCTCTACCGGATGTTCGCCTGGCTCTCCGGGAAGATGCCGGTGATCGGCATCGACACGAAGGCGGCGGTCATCCTGCCGACGATGGCGACGGCGTTCCTGATCTTCTTCTTCCGGCAGAACACGAAGATGTTCGAGCGGGAGATGATCGAAGCCGGGCGCATCGACGGGCTCGGCGAGCTCGGCATCTTCCTGCGCATCTACGTGCCGACGATGCGGACGACCTACGCGGCGGCGGCGATCATCACGTTCATGTCGAGCTGGAACAACTATATGTGGCCGCTCGTCGTGCTGCAGTCGGACGCCAAGAAGACAATTCCGCTGCTCATCTCGAATCTCGGCTCCAGCTATTCGCCGGATTACGGCATGATCATGACCGCCATCGTGATCGCCACGTTGCCGACGGCGCTGGTGTTCTTCCTGATGCAGAAGCATTTCGTGGCGGGGATGCTCGGGTCGGTGAAATAGCGCGGCGATGGCCGGCCCGATCCGGCTGCGGCATGCCTGGGCCGACAAAGGAGGATGCTGCCGGCATCCTCCCCGCATATCTGGCCGCGAGGGCGCTGGCCCTCCGGCCATGTTCATGAAGAAGGAACCCGAACGGCTGACTGCCGTGCGGGTTCCTTCGACGTTTCATCGATGGTTGGTGCCCGGCGAATCGGTTCTGCATGTTCCCCGCAAACCGGGCGGTCTATCGGCCCCGCCATTGACACTGTGCTTATCCGTTATATAATGTACTTGTACAATATGTACACTTTCCGGGAAGTGAACGTTATTGGAGATCATTATCAGCAGCAATTCGAGCAAGCCCATCTATGAGCAAATCTCGAGTCAGATCAAAGCGATGGTCATGAGCGGAAAACTGCAGCCGGGCGATCCCATCCCGTCCATGCGTGCTCTCGCCAAAATAATCCATGTCAGCGTCATTACCGTGCAGAAGGCCTATGAAGAATTGCAGCGTGAAGGGTTTATCGAAACGACCGTGGGCCGGGGAAGCTTTATATCCGCGCATCATCGCGACGTCATTCAGGAAGAACACCAGAGAAGAATGGAAGAGCATTTGCGGTTGGCTGTGGAAGCCGCGCGCATGAGCGGAACCACTTTGGAAGAACTGATCCGATTGTTGGAGATGTGCTACAAGGAGGACGGCCAGTGATCTACAGTTTGGAAGTCAGCAATTTGTCGAAGCGTTATCCCGGGGCAACGTTCAGCCTGGACAATGTATCGTTTGCCGTTCCGCAAGGAAGCATCATGGGATTTGTCGGGGAAAACGGCGCAGGGAAAACGACCACGATCAACTGCATCCTCAATACGCTCAAACCGGACAGCGGCGTGATCAAAATTTTCGGCGAGGAAATGACGGAGGCCCGAACGGACATCCGGAACCATATCGGCGTTGTGTTTGATGCCATCAATTTTCCCGAGACGCTCACGGCCAACAGGCTGGCATCGGTGTTCAAAGATATTTATCATCATTGGGACAGCGACCTCTTCCGGCAACTGATCGACAGGCTGAAGGTGCCGGCCGATGTCCGGATCAAAGATCTGTCCCGGGGCATGACGATGAAGCTGGCCACGGCGGCGGCTTTTTCCCATGGCGCCAGGCTGTTGATATTGGATGAGCCCACTTCCGGACTTGATCCTGTCGTCAGGGAAGAGATGCTGGATCTGTTCCTGGAGTTCGTGGAAAATGAAGAGCATTCGATTCTCATGTCCTCGCATATTACGAGTGATTTGGAGAAAGTCGCGGATTACATCACCTTTATTCACAACGGCAAAATCATGCTGACGGAAGAGAAGGATGCGCTGTTATACCAATACGGCATTGCCCGCTGCAGGTCGGAGCAGTTTCAAGCTCTCGACAAATCGGAATATCTTGCAGCCCGGAAGAGAGGATTGCAGATCGACGTCTTGGTCCCGGATAAACAAAGGTTCTCCGGTCAACACCGGGACATCACCGTCGATAACGCCACCATTGACGAAATCATGGTCTTGCTGGTCAAGGGGGATCAATAGATGCGGGGACTTGTCCGAAACAACATTTACTCCATGGCAAGCAACATCCAACTGTCCTTCATCATCGCGGCGGTGATGGCCCTCGTGCCGATCGTCTTCCGGGAAGACATGCTGCTCTCGATGATATTGGCCGTGCAAATTTTCATTTTTGTCGTCAATACGGGCACCTCGCTGCGGGTCGATGAAACGTCCAAATGGAGCAAATTTGAACTGACGCTGCCGGTCCGCCGCCGCACCATTGTCAGGGCCAAGTATGTCACTTTCGTCCTCCTCATTCTCATGGGGATCTTGACGAGTCTGCTTACCCTTGCGGTATGTAGCGCTCTGGGCATGTCGATTGATCCCGTGATGGTCACATACAGTTACGGATTCGGACTGACCCTGGCGATCACCTCGACGGCCCTCATGTATCCCGTCATGCTGAAGATCGGTACGGAGAAAAACGAGATGATCGTGTTCTTTTCCGGGTTTGCCGCGGTGGGGATCATGCTGCTGCTCGCCGCAATTCTGGCGCCGTTCACGGAAGGCATGCAGATCCGTCATCCGCTGGTCGGCACCGTGTCAACTTGTACGGCCATCGTGCTGTTCATCATCTCCTACTTCGTTTCCGTTCGCATTCATCGAAAGAAAGAGTTCAGGTAATAACGCCAAGGGGCTGACTTGAACATCAGCCCCTGCAGTTATGTCGATATGGCCGAACAAGGCGCAGAAAGTCCGCCTTCCTTCACCCGCACCGCGATCGCGATGAAGCTGAGGAATTGGTCCACGCCCCGGCTGAAGAACTTCTGATCGTCCAGCCCGTACTCGTGCCCGCAGTCGAACCAGTCCTGCCACGGCTGTTCGAATTGCCGGGTCTCGAACACCTCGACTTCGATCCGGTCTTCGCAGCCCTGCGCGATATGGTTCCGCCACCAGTTGCCGTCATGGAAGGTCGAGATGTCATCTCCCAACCACTCGACGAGCAGCTCGGGCGCGTCGCCCTCAAACTCCCGCTTCAGGCCGGGAACGAGAAGCAGCGCCCGTCCGCCCGGCCGGATGAGCGGCAGCATCTTCTCCGCGAAAAACCGCTCTTGGCATCCGTAGTAATGATAGGAATCCATGCTGACAATCACATCGAAGAAATCTTCGGGGAACGGCAGATCGCGGGCGTCGGCGTGCAGCGGAATGATTTTCCGCTCCTCGCCCCATTCCCGGATCCGCTTCCAGTTCTCCGTCGCGGGAATCCACAGATCGACCGCGAAGATCTGCTCCGCCCCCGTCTCCCGCGCCAGGAACAGCGAGGTCAGCCCCGTCCCGCATCCGAGATCCAGCACGCGGCCTCCCCTGATCGGGTGATTCTCCAGCATTTCTTCCAACAGACGGACCGCGTTCGGCCCCATCAACAGTTCCTTCGTAAACAAATGCTTGTAGCGGTCGGCTCTCATGGCGGTCACTTCCTTTCCTTCTATCTCTTGTTTCTTGACGGCTTGCCGACGACCCGGCCATCGACCGGTTCCCGATCTTTCCGAACCGGTTCGGCCATGCAGGAACAGCCGTCGCTCAACCGCGCCCGCCTTCCCATTTCACTTTACACCGACCGCTTTTTCCATGACCACGCCTTATTCGCCTATAATCAAACATTACCTCCATTTCAGAAGAAACCCGACATCTTCCGCACGACCAGCCCCGCGCCGCCGATCTTGAACAGATAGCGCGCATCCACGACGTTTTTGAGGATGGCGGCGGCGGTTCCCTTCAGCCGGTACTTGCCGACGCTGCCGATCGCTTCGCCCTTGCCCAGCGATGCGACGGTGCCCCGGTAGACATACTTGAACGTCGCCATTTCCCGCCCGCGCAGCAGCGCGATCACATTGCGGGCCGCGGCTTCGCCCTGCTGAATGGCGATCTGCCCGCTCGGCGGCCAGGGCTTGCCTTGATCGTTCAGCACAATTGACGAATCCCCGATGATGAACACATCGTCATGTCCCGGCGCCTGCAGGTACGGATTCACGACCACCCTTCCGCGGACCGTCTCGAATCCCGAGTCCTCCAGCACCCGGTTCCCGCGGATTCCGCCCGCCCAGACGACGGTGCCCGCCCGGATGAACTCTCCGTCGCCGATCTCCACACCTTCGCTTGTGCATTTTTTCACAGGTGTGCCCAATTTAAAAATAACCCCTTTGCGCGCCAGAAGATTCATCGCATAGTCCACGAGGCTGGCTTCAAATCCCGGCAACGCGGCCGGCGCCGCTTCCACGTTGATGATCTTCACGAGCGCCGGATCGACATCGTAGTCCCGGCACAGCTTCGGAATCCGGTCCGCCAGCTCGCCGATGAACTCGATTCCGGTCAGGCCCGCCCCGCCGACGACGAACGTAAGCCGTTCGGTGCGGCTCTCGTCCTGCTTGAATTGTGCGAATTGGCGGTCGATGTGCTCCCGGATGAAGCGAACGCTGTTCAGGCTTCGGATGAAGAAAGCATGCTCCGCAAGACCCGGGATGCCGAACGTCTCCGGCTGCCCGCCCAGCGCAACGATCAACACGTCATACGGGATGACGCCTTCGTCGGTCTCTACCGTCTTCGCGGCGGTGTCGATGCGCCGCACCGTCCGTTTCAGGAGGGCCGCCTTGCGCGGATCGATGATGTCGCTCAGGTCGACGCGCGAACGTTCCGGGCGGTCGGTGCCGGCCGCGGGCTTGTGCAGCCAGGTCGTGAAGTAGTGATAATCGTGCTTGTTGATGAGGGTGATGTCCGCTTCGCCGTCCCGCAGGCTTTTCTGCAGGGTGAGGACGGCCGGGATGCCCGCGTAACCGGCTCCCAGCACCACGATCTTCTTCGGCTCTGCCATTCGGGATCACTCCATTCTTGTCATCATCTGATTGTGAAATAATTCACATATCATCCGTCAAAAAAATTTCACAATCTTCTTACCCACACTATACCACTTCACAGCCAAATATTGAATACCCAATTTTCTGACGATTCAGCAGATGCCTCATACCCGCTCCAACGGACGAAAAGGCGGCGGCGGAAGTTCCACGCGAATCCGGTCCCCTGCCCGCACCTCTCCCCCGTTCAGCACGATGGACATGACACCGGCTTTGCGGATGAGGCTGCCGTTCTCGTCCCGGACCAACACCCGGCTGAGCAACCCTTTCCGGAAATCGTCGATCTGAGCGCACGGGTTGCGAAGTCCCGTGATCTCGACGACCTCCTGTTCGCCGATGTGCAGCCGGGTTCCCGTCGGCAGGCGAAGCAGATCAATTCCCCGGGGCGTGATGTTCTCGCCGAGCTGCCCGGGCTCGACGTGAAAGCCGTCTTCACACACTTCGTCGAACAGCTCCGCGTGGATGAGGTGCACCTGGCGCAGGTTCGGCTGGTTCGGATTTTGCGCGACCCGCGAGCGATGCTTGACCGTCGTGCCCATATGGGCGTCGCCCTCCACCCCCAAACCGGCCAGCAGCGTGATCGATTCCACCACCGGCTTGCTGAAGGTATGGGTTGCGCCGCGGCTGACCGACACCACCACGCCAACCCGGGATGCGAGGTCATGCATCATGCATCCATCTCCTTCAATACATCGTTATATTTGTACGCAGGCGCGGCGATAACGGTGCTCCTGCTGTTCATGAAGCAGAAGCTTTCGGCTTCCGGTTTTTCTTCCAAACCCGGATGATGATTCCGCTGACCGCCGCGGTTCCGACGAAGGTGCACAGCAACCAGAGGGGCGATGCCACAATGCCGACGATCGCCGCTTTTTGCTGAAGCGGTTCGAAATTTTCATATCGGCTTGCGATTTCGGGCTTGTAATCCCTGGTTTGCAACCAGGCGACCGCCAAAGCGCCGGCAATGAAGATGGCATGAATGACAAGGGATATCAACAACGATTGGATCACCGTCTTCAATCCGCTCACACCTTCTCTGATTTTCAGCTGCATACAGTTTCGCACAAAATGGAAAATATTTTAATCCACATTTCCCGATCACATGACGCGTTGCCCGCGATGATACGTTTTGGCCGCGGGCGCTTCATAGTTCGCGAACTGATCCAGAATCCCTTCGGGCGTTTCGTCCGTGATGACCATCGCGCGATATTCGGGCTTCATGAACCGCTCGCGCTCCATCGTGTCAAACATGGCGAGCAGCGGATCGAAATAATGACGGATGTTGAACAGGCCGCACGGCTTTCGATGCAGACCGAGCTGCCCCCAGGTGAAAACTTCGAAATATTCCTCAAGCGTGCCCGGACCGCCGGGAAGCGCGATGAATCCGTCCGCCAGCTCGGCCATTTTCGCTTTCCGTTCGTGCATGGAATCCACCATGATGAGCTCGGTCAGACCGTGATGGGCGATCTCCCGACGTTGGCTCCGCCATAGATCAGGGTGATCCGGCGTCTTGCCAGCTCATGCCCCAGCCTGATCGCGCCTTCCCTGTAATCCGAAGACGCCCCTTCGCTGGAGCCGCAGAATACGGCGATCGATTTCATGGAATCCTCACTCCTCGCAAAAATGAAGTAAAATAAAACATGGGACAAGTTTATGCGCAAGGGAGACCCGATAACATGCAAATATCCATCAAAAAATGCTCGTCCGATGATGTGCGCGAAATTCAGGAACTCGGCAGGCAGACGTATTTCGAAACATTCCAGGGCACGACTTCACCGGAAAACATGAACGCCTATCTGGAAAAAGCGTTCGACCGCAAGCAGCTGGAGAACGAATTGGCCAACCCTTCGTCGCAATTCTTCCTCCTTCATGTGAACGGTGAAGCGGCCGCCTATTTGAAAATCAACGTCGATGACGCCCAGACGGAACCGATGGGCGGCGAGTCGCTGGAGATTGAGCGCCTGTATGTGAAGAAGCCGTTCCAGAAACACGGACTCGGCAAAATCCTGTTCCATCATGCCGTGGATCTTGCCAGAGAGCTGCGGAAAAAGAAAGTTTGGCTGGGCGTATGGGAGCACAACGACAACGCCCTTGCCTTCTACAAGAAGATGGGGCTTGTGCAGACGGGAAGCCACCCCTTCGTCATGGGCGACGATGAGCAGACGGACCTCATCATGACCAAGACGCTGGCGTGATCCCGTCCGTCACGGCAGCCGCTCGAGAAACCGGCCGGCCGCCAGGGAAAGCGGCACATCCCGCAGCGTGACGAGGCCGACCCGGCGCGGCGGCAACGGCACATCCACCCGGACTTCGTACAGCGCCCCCTTGTTCAGCTCCTCGGCGACGAACTCGCGGATAACGCAGGCGACGCCGAGCCCGATGCGGGCGAACTGGACGAGCAGGTCGATGCTGCCGAGCTCGAATTCCGGCTGGATTGCGACACCTTGCTTCCTGGCGAACCGGTCGATGTACCCGCGGATATTGCTTCCCTGCTCCAGCAGAATGAGCGGATGGCGGACAAGCTCCTCCCATGAGACGGTCCGCTCCGCGAGCTCCCTGAACGCCTCGCCGGCCACAAAGCAGTCGTGCAGCGGAATGCTCTCGCGGATGACGAGCTGGCTGTCCTTGACGGGAAGGTTGACGATGCCGAAGTCGATCCGCCCTTCCTTCAGCAGCGCGATCGTCTCCCGGGTCGTCCGGTTCGTCACCTGGATTTTCACCGCCGGATGCTCCCGGTGGAACGACTCGAGATGCGGCAGCAGGTAATGCCGGCACAGCGTATCCCCCGCGCCGATCTTCACTTCCCCCGCGATGAGCTCGCGCATTTCCGCAATTTTCTTCTCCCCGTTCTCAAGAAAATGGAAGGCCTGGGAGACGAACTTGTGCAGCACTTCCCCCTCGGACGTCAGCCGGACCCCCGCCGGCGTTCGGTAGAAAAGCGGCCCGCCAAGACGTTCTTCCAGCCGCCGGACGGCATGGCTGACCGCCGGCTGCGTGACGCTCAGCTTCTCGGCCGCCTTCGAGAAGCTGCCGGTTTGCGCCACGGCGAGAAAGGCGCGGTACCCCTCGAAATTGTCAACCATGTTATAAACACACCTCATATTCATGAATACAAATATCAATTCAGTTTATATCATGGGTGTGAAGTATTATACCGGATTCCGGAACAACAGGAAAGAGTTCCGGGTGCCATTTCGCTTACGTCGATTGTCGGAGCGTTGCGGAGGGACGGGGGCGGTCCCCGATGGCGGACGCGCGCAAGTCCGGGGACCTTCCGGCGCAGGCGCAGGCCTGTGCCCCCTCTTGACATGTTGCTTTTCGGAGACCTATGATAGAGACAATATAAGTGACCATTTGGTCACATAAAAAGACAAGCGGACTTGTTTCTCGCCCACCGGCATACAAATCTAACCAACTGCTTTGTTGCTCATAGAGGAGTCTCCCCTGACGTAATGCCGGACACCCGAAGGGCGTACAAGAAGCTTGTATGGAGGAATGACACATGGAACGTCTCTGGACGAAGCCGTTTGTGCAAATGACGCTGGGTGCGCTGTTTCTGTTCATGGGCTTTTACCTGCTGATTCCGACCTTGCCGCTGTTCATCACGCAACTGGGCGGCAACGAGCTGCACGTCGGATTGGCGTCCGGCATGTTCACGCTGACCGCGGTCATTTTCCGGCCGATCGTCGGCATGCTGGTGGACCGGTACGGCAGGCGCCCTTTCATCATCTGGGGACTTCTGTGCTTCGTCCTGACGATGGCGCTGTACAATTGGGCGGCCGGCATCGCGATCCTGCTTGCCCTCCGCATTTTGCACGGCGCAAGCTGGGCGTTCTCCACAACCGCTGTCGGCACATCGGTCACGGACATCATCCCGCCCACCCGCCGGGGAGAAGGCATGGGCTGGTTCGGCGTGGCGATGACGGCGGCAATGGCGGTCGGCCCGATGGCCGGCATCTGGGTCATCGACAACGGCTCGTTCCGTGCGCTGTTCATCCTCGCCGCGTGCCTGTCCGCGGTGGCGCTGCTGCTCGCGGCGGCCGCCAGAATCCCGTATCAGCCGAAAGCATCGAAACGGGTGGAACTGTTTGACAAATCCACATTGCCCGTCACCGTGACGCTCTTCTTCCTGACCATATCCTACGGAGGCGTCATGACCTTCCTGCCGCTGTTCGCGCAATCCATTGAGGTGAACTCGGGCACGTTCTTCCTCGTATTCGCCCTGACGCTGACGTTGACCCGGCCGTTCGCGGGGAAGCTGTCGGATCGGCTCGGCGAATCGGCGGTCATCATGATCTCGCTTCTCGTGACGATTCTGGCCTTGATCGTGCTCATGCTGACGAGCGGCTGGACCGGCGTAATCGCCTCGGCCGTCCTGTACGGCATCGGATTCGGCTCGGCGCAGCCGGCGCTGCAGGCGGCGACCCTGCGCATCGCCCATCCGGAGCGGAGAGGGGTGGCCACCGCCTCCTTCATGACGGCGTTCGATCTCGGCATCGGCCTCGGCTCCATCATGCTCGGATGGATCTCCCAACGCACGGGCTACGACGTCTTGTTCGCGGTCTGTGCCGCTTCGGTCGCGGTGTCGCTGCTCATATTCGCCGTCCTGGCACGACGGCTGCTGGCCCGTCCCGATGTGCAGGAGCAACCCGCCCTGAGCCGATGAAAGTAAGGCCGGGCAGGATCGTCATTCCTGCCCGGCCTTGTTTCCGGCCAGTCCGCAGCCGCCTCGGCGGTCCGGTCCTGATCGAGCAGCCCCAGTCCGCGCATCAAACGGCAACGGGTCCGGTTCCGCTTATTCAGATCGTCTTCATCACGGCCAGATCCAGGGTGATCGAAAAATCAAAATACGTGTCCGGATAGGGCTCGTGCTTCAATGCATAATGCCACCATTCGCGCTCATAGGCGGCAAATCCGCTGGACTCCATGATACCGCGCAGCAGCCGGCGGTTCTCCGCTTCGGCCGGCGTGATGCCCGGCGCGTCGTGATGGGAGACGGCGTCCATCAGATCAAAATCGCCCCCCATCGGCACAAGCTCGCCGGTATCCAGCCGGTAGAGCGTCAAGTCGACGGCGCTGCCGCGGCTGTGGCTCGAGCGGGCCGCCACGTACCCCAGCCTGAACATGTCGGACCGGTTGATATTGGGATAATGCTTCGCCTTCGTGCGCCCGTCTTCGGGCTCCCCGGCCCACTGCAGGAAACGGTTCACCGCGCGCTGCGGCCGGTATCCGTCCCACAGCAGCAGGCCGTATCCGAGATCGGCGGCCTTCCGCTGCGCCTCGCGCAGCGCGGCAGCCAGTTCATATGTGCCGACAATCCGGTTGACCTCGTACCCGTCGACCGGCTTGCCGGTGAAATTGTCCCAGGTCGCATACTTCGCATCCCAGCGGATGCCGGGAAGCGCTTCGTCCAGAAACAGAAACCCTTTCTCCATCGTCATCCCTCCATCGCGAGCGCAATGAGCCGGTCCAGTACGTCGGACAGCTTCAACCCGGCGGCGGCCATCATGCGCGGATAGCGGCTGTATGACGTCCAGCCGGGCATCGTGTTGACCTCGTTGAGCACGATCTGCCCGTCGTCCCGCAGAAACATGTCCACGCGGGCCAGTCCGCGGCAGCCCAGCGCCCGGTAAATCCGCCTGGCGGTCTCTTGCACCCGGATCTTGTCCTGTTCGGAGATTTCGGCTGGTACCCGGACAACCGCATTTTCCGAGCCCTGCTCCGGATTCTGCTCCTGATGGATGCGGAAGAAGCCGTGCGACAAGGTGATCTGATCCACTTCCCCGACAACCAGGTCTCCCCCGGTTCCGAGCACCGCGCAGCCCACCTCGCTTCCGGGAACCATCCGCTCGATCACAATCTTGGCGTCATATTGCCGCGCATTCGCGACCGCTTCCGGCAGCTCGTCCGCGCGGGTCACCTTGCTGACGCCGAAAGACGATCCGGAACGGGCCGGTTTCACGAAGACCGGATATGCCAGGCCCAGCAGCTCCGCGTCCGGCATCTCGCCGGCGTCGAATGTCCGGAAATCCGGCACGGCGATCCCCGCATCTCGCGCGACCACGTAAGCGAGCGATTTGTCCATGCAGATCGCGGAACCCGGGATACCGCAGCCCGCATAGGGAATGCCGGCGAGCTCCAGCAGCCCCTGGATGGCGCCGTCCTCCCCCAGCTTTCCGTGCAGAACGGGAAACACAACATCCACGAGGACAATCCGCCAGCTTCCCCGCTCCAGCACCATCAACCCGCGGAAGCCGCGGTCCGGCGGCAAGAAGGCGGGAAGGACGTCTCCGCTCTCCCAATCCGAATCCGGGAAGGCGCACAGTTTCCATTCCCCGGCCCTTGTAATCCCGACATAGAGCGGGTCATATTTGTCCGGATCGAGGTTCCTTGCGATCTCCCGCGCGGATTTGACGGAGACCGCATGTTCTTCCGAGCAGCCGCCGAACAGGACGGCGATTTTGAGCTTGTTCATGTCACGAGTTCCCCTTTCGCTCGTTCGAATGCCAGGCAGTTCCGAATGGTCGCCTCCACGATGTCGCGCAGCGCGTGCTCCGTGTAGAAAGCGGTGTGCGGCGAAATGATCACATTCGGCAACGCCTGAAGCCGCAAAAGTAGCGGATGGCGGATCGGCCGGTCGGTGCAGTCGCGATAGAAGATCCCTTCTTCGCCTTCGATCACGTCCAGGGCCGCCCCGCCCAGCCGGCCTTCCTCCAGCGCCTGCACAAGCGCCGGCGTGTCGATGAGCGGACCGCGCGCGGTGTTGATCACAATGGCGCCGCGCTTCATGCCGCGGATCCGCTTCGCGTCCAGGAGATGGTGCGTATCGGCGCGGAGCGGCATATGAAGCGACACGATATCGCTCTGCCGCAGCAGCTCGCCGAGCGTCACATATTCGGCCTCGGCCCGCGGGCAGATGTCGTACGCCAGGATGCGGCACCCGAACCCCCTGAGGCGATCGATCACCGCCTGCCCGATCCGGCCGGTCCCCACGATCCCCACCGTCATGTCGCGCAGTTCCCGTCCCGGCACCGCGCACAGGCGGTAATGATGGATGTCCGCCCGGCGCAGCACCGACCTGGCATGGCGGATCGCCATGAGCATCAGCATCAGCGTGTAGTCCGCCACGCTGGCCGGCGAATATGCCACATTGCCGATCGCGATGCCCAGCTTTTCGGCCGCCTCCAGGTCGATATGGTCGCAGCCGACGCTTCTGGTGCAGATGTAAGCGACGCCGTATGCTTTCAGCGCGCGGAGCGTGGCATGCGTAATTTCCGTCTTGTGGTTCACGCTGACGGCGCGATGGCCTGACGCCAGCGCGGCGCTTTCCGCGGATGCCGCCGATGCGATGAAGGTCGGTTCAACCCCGTATTGAGCCGCGAATGTCCTGAACAGTTGCGCTTCGTGTTCGTCGCAATCGTAAATCGCGATCCCCGTTTTCCCCATCCGGTCCGCCAGCCCCTTTCTTCCAAAATGAAAAGCCTGTCAGCTTCGGCAACTCCATGTTAGCCGAAGCCGGCAGGCCGTTTTTTAACCGGAAGGGGAGACTTTCTTAAGAAATTCCTAATGCTTGATGGAGGTTTTCCTAACGGGAGACCGGCAGCGTGACGGTAAAGGCAATGGTGTTGCCCTCGCTCTCGGCCTCAATGGTTCCGCCGTGCAGGGTAACGATCTCCCTGGCGATGGCCAGTCCCAGTCCGGAACCGCCGGTGCCGGTCGTGCGCGCTTCATCCAGGCGATAGAACTTCTCGAAGATGGCGGCCAGCTTGTCCGGCGGAATCGGATCGCCCTGATTCTGAAACCGGATCCTGACGGAGCCGTCCGCTTCTTCGGCGGATATGACGATTTCCGTGTTCGGATGGCTGTACGCCGCCGCGTTTCGCAGAATATTGTTGAACACCCGCGCCAGCTTCGCCGGATCGCCGTACACGGTCAAATTTTCGTCCGCGCGCAGGACGGCGGTATTGCCCCTTGCGGACAGGAGCGGATAGAACTCGTCCGTCAATTGCACCAGCATGTAATAAAGATCGATCGTTTCCTTCTCCAGACGGATCTGCTGCAGATTGTACCGGGTAATTTCGAAAAATTCGTTGATCTGCTTCTCCAGCCGATGCGCCTTCTCGAGCGTGATGCGAATGTACTTCGCCCGCTGCTCCACGGGCATGTCGGGCGCCTCGTCCAGCAGGCTCAGATACCCGATCACGGAGGTGAGCGGCGTCCGGATGTCGTGGGCCAGATAGACGACCAGATCGTTCTTCCGCTGCTCCGCTTCCTGCGCGGCCTTCTTCCGCCGGATCAGCTGGTCCTTGACGGCGTTCAGGCGGCTTTCCATGTACGCCATCTCCGGCGAGAGCACGATCCGATCCTCCGTATCTTCCACCAGGCGGTCCATTCCGGCGCTGATCTCCTCGAAGTATTTCGCGAACAGCCGGGAGATGAACAGCCAGGAAATGATGACGAGGAACAGCAAGGTCAACAGAAGCAGAATGAATTCCAGATTGTTTCGGAACACATACTGATAAATCTGTGATGCGGAAAACCAGTCCAGCCGGAACACGAACTTGAGCACATCGACGATGCGGTCCCCGATCTGTCCGCGCATAAGTTCCCGCAGCAGGAAGACGGCTACCGGAGCGGCAGCGGTGATCAGCAGCATCTGCATGAACGTCTTGCGCTTCAGACTGGCGAAATGGCCCTTCGAACTTTCCTCCCGTTTGCTATTCAATTTTGTAGCCGACCCCCCATACGGTCTTGATATATTTCGGGTTGTCCGCCGTATCCCCCATTTTTTCGCGCAGATGGCGGATGTGGACGGTGATCGTGTTGTTGCTTTTGCTGTAATACTCGTCCTTCCAGATTGCATGGAACAGTTCCTCGGCGCTCACCACGCTGCCTTTCCGCTCCAGCAGGATGCGGAGGATGGCGAACTCGGTGGGGGTCAGGACGAGCGGTTTCTCGTTCAGCAGACATTCGTGCCTGCTGACGTCCATCACCAGGCCGGAATGGACGAGGACGGGCCCGGCGGCAGGCGCGGACTTTGCATTGTATTTTTTATAGCGCCGCAATTGCGCTTTGACGCGCGCCACCATCTCCAGCGGACGGAACGGTTTGGTGATGTAGTCGTCGGCCCCCAGCGTCAGACCCGTAATTTTGTCCGTTTCCTCGTCTTTCGCCGTCAGCATGATGATCGGATACGTGTATTTCTCCCGTATTTTCCGGCACAGTTCAAATCCGTTGATATCCGGCAGCATAATATCCAGTATCGCCAGGTCCACTTCTTCCGTCTCAATGAAGGCCAGCGCTTCGTTTGCCGAATAGAACTTGAACACGTCGAAATTTTCATTCCGCAGATACACTTCGATCAAATCCGCAATTTCATGCTCATCATCCACGATGAGAACCTTGGCGTCCATCACGCGAGCTCCTTTCAGACACAATCCGGCATGCTATCATTCTACTAAATGCCGCCGCGGAATTTATCATTTCCCCCTTGAGAAAAAATGAAGATTTTCATAACTCAACTTTCGCACCTAGAAAATCAATGTAAAACCAATTGTGGAGCGGGCTTAGG
>NZ_CAJRAY010000019.1 GCF_907165215.1 Thermobacillus xylanilyticus
CCAAAGATTTGGGCACTTTTTTATGTTTTCAATGAACGGTACTTTCGAAATTTAGGATTACTCAAATCATTGAAAGGTATAATACAGGGAGTGGATACAAGATTTCAAAAGAAAGCACGCAACCCAATCTCATTTCGACATATCGTATATATACGGTTAAAAAATTGTTGGATATTCCTTTACAACGGCAGGAAAGGAGCGCAATTCTCAACCTTCTTTCAAAATTGCGGATTGATAATGGCGGTTTCAAATTTGAAACGGAGGGGGATTTGCTTCAATCAAGTACTAAAAGTCTGTTCTACGGGATTTTTTTGTTTAATGAATTATCAACAGAAAGGACAGGATGAGCTGGTCAATGAATAAATCGACGAATCTGATCTTAATCGGTATTTTGGTGTGTTTGATCATTATAGCTTTCCGTCCAATCGAACGGCAGGTCATGAATACAACCGTTGAAAGTCATGGGTATCATGTGATCTATCTTGGTAATGACAGGGCAGCCGTATTCGATCTAGACCGCGATTCCGGTAAGTATGGTGAAGCGGCGGTCTACGAAATTACGGATTCAGGATTGCGATTGTTATACAAAGACAACATAGGAGAGGACTTGAGAAATTAAAAAGATGACGTACAAGAAAACTGCCGGTCTTTATCAGCCCGGTAGTTTACTCGTCCCAACGTAGTCGGTGAAATTACGCAGTTATCGAACATGAGGGCATCACTGTCGACCGCTAATTGTTGTCCCCATTGCCGAAGTCATGCAGGTAGTAAATTTTGATGGTCCGGGTTCCGGTTGTCCGCAACACCGTGTATGATGGAGGAAGGACAATTACCTTTCGGGAGGTCGCTGATTGGGGATGAAAAAGAACCGGCTTGGACAATCAGACTTGTTCGTGAGCGAAATCGGGCTCGGCTGCATGTCGCTGGGAACGGAAGAGGCACACGCCGTCCGGATCATCCATGAAGCGCTGGATGCCGGCGTGAACTTCCTCGACACCGCCGATCTGTACGATGCGGGGCGGAACGAGGAACTCGTCGGACTGGCGATCCGGGGCCGGCGGAGCGAGGTGATCGTGGCGACGAAGGTCGGCAACCGCCGCATTCCCGGCCGCGAAGGCTGGGTCTGGGATCCGTCGAAGGCGTACATCAAGCAGGCGGTCCGCGACAGTCTGCGCCGGCTCGGAACGGACTATATCGACCTGTACCAGCTGCACGGCGGCACGATCGACGATCCGATCGACGAGACGATCGAGGCGTTCGAGGAGTTGAAACGGGAAGGGCTGATCCGGCATTACGGCATCTCGTCCATCCGGCCGAACGTGATCCGCGAATACGCGCGCCGCTCGAACATCGTCAGCCTCATGAGCCAGTACAGCATGCTCGACCGGCGGCCCGAGGAGGAGACGCTGCGGCTGATCGAAGGGCGCGGCATCAGCCTGATCGCGCGCGGACCGCTGGCCGGCGGCATTCTGACGGAGGGCGGCGCGGCGAAGGCGGAGCGGGACTACCTCGATTACAGCCGGGAGGAGCTGCCGGAAGTGCGGCGCCGCCTGCTGGAACTTTGCGGGAACGGCCGCACGCTGGTGCAGACGGCCATCCGCTACGCGCTCGCCGATCCGGCGGTGGCGACGGTCATTCCGGGCGCAAGCAGCCTGGAGCAGCTCCGGCTCAACCTGTCGGCGGCGTCCGCTCCGCCGCTCGCCGAAGAGGAGCTCGCCGCCATCCGCGCCGTCACCCGGGCCAATCGGTACGAGCAGCATCGCTGAAGACGGGCGGACGGGCCGGATGCGGTCAAGTACAGCGGGCATGGCTCAAGATGAACGAACGGGAACCCCGGACAGGCATCCTCGGGTTCCCGTTTTTTCATCAAATGGGCATTGACAAGTACTTGAAGGTCAATATACTTTTATTTATATCCGACTAATCCAATAAGATAAACAACATTTCATCTGTGCGGTTACCGGGAGGGGTCGGTCTGATCATTTTGGACAACCTGTGCAAATCCTACGGCTCCGGGAAACATGCGGTCACCGTGATCGATCATGTCTCCATGGAAGTGACAAAGGGGGAGATCTTCGGCATCATCGGACAATCCGGCGCCGGCAAAAGCACGCTGCTCCGATGCGTCAACCTGCTGGCGAGGCCGGATTCGGGCAGCGTCACCGTCGGGGGCGTCGAGCTCACCCGGCTGAACACGCGCGAGCTGCAGGCGCAGCGGCGAAAGATCGGCATGATCTTCCAGCATTTCAACCTGCTCTCGACGCTTACTGCCCGCGATAACGTCGCGTTTCCGCTCCGCCTGGAAGGGCTGTCCCGGCAGGAGATCCGGCGCCGGGCGGACGAGCTGCTCGAGATGGTCGGCATGAGCGCCCATGCGGACAAGTATCCGGCCCAGCTGTCGGGCGGGCAGAAACAGCGCATCGGCATCGCGCGGGCGCTGGCCGGCAGGCCCGACGTGCTGCTCTGCGACGAGGCGACTTCGGCGCTCGACCAGGAGACGACCCGCTCCGTCCTGGCGCTGCTGCAGGACATCAACCGCAAGCTGGGCGTCACCATCCTGCTCGTCACCCACGAGATCGAAGTCGTCCGCGCGATCTGCGACCGGGTTGCGGTCATGCAACGGGGACAAATCGTGGAGTCGGGCCGGACGGCGGATCTGCTGCTCAGGCCCGGGCATCCGGCAACGCGCGAGCTGCTGCGGCAGACGGAAGATCCGGACGGCGGGGACGCATCCGGCAGCGATGCGGGCGGAACGATCATCCGGGTGCTCTATTCCGGCGACAGCGCGGGCAAGCCGGCGCTGTCCGAGGCCGTGCGCGGCACGTCCGTTCAATTCGTCATCCTGCACGGCACCGTGTCCCGCATCCGCGACGTCCCCTACGGCCGGATGACGATCCGGCTGACCGGTCCGTCCGGCGAGACGGCGTCGGTGATCGGCAGGCTGCGGGAGCAGGGATGGGAGGTGGAAACACCCGATGTCCTATGACGAAATTCCGTGGCCGATCATCTGGCAAGCGGCGCGCGAGACGCTCGTCATGCTCGGCGCATCGCTCGCGCTGTCCGTGCCGATCGGCCTGGTGATCGGGGTGCTGGTCTTCCTCACCTCTCCCGGCCAGTTCTGGCAGCAGATCTGGGTGAACCGGCTGCTGTCGTTGATCGTCAACGTCACCCGGTCAGTGCCGTTCGTCATCATGATGATCTATGTCATGCCGATTACCCGCTGGCTCGTCGGCACGTCGATCGGAATGAAGGGGGCCATTCCCCCGCTCGTGATCGCGGCCGCGCCGTTCTTCGCGCGGATGACCGAGATCGCGCTGCGGGAAGTCGACCGCGGGGTGATCGAAGCCGCCGAAGCGATGGGCACGCCGCGCCTGCTCATCATCTGGCGCGTGCTGCTCCGGGAGGCGCGCACCGGGCTGATTGCGGGCGTGACGGTGACCGCCGTCAACCTCGTCTCCTACACGGCCATGTCCGGCGTCATCGGCGGCGGCGGCCTGGGGGACCTGGCCATCCGCTACGGCTACCAGCGGTTCCGGTCCGACGTCATGCTGGTGACCGTCGTGCTGCTGGTCATCCTGGTGCAGCTGCTGCAGTCGTTCGGCGACCGGCTCGTTCAGCGGCTGTCCAGGAACCCATAGATAAAGAAAGTCAGGGAGTGAAGAGAACATGAAGAAAGCTTTCGGTCTCATGCTGATCATTGCATTATTGGTGATGCTGTCCGCCTGCGGCGGCGGCTCGGGCGGAGGCGGAGGCGCCAATGCAGGAGCGAATAACAGCGCAGGTTCCGCCGACAATACGGCGGCCAACGCAGGCAATGCGTCCGGCGAGAACAATGCTTCCGCCGCAAATGAGTCACAGGCCGCCGAACCGGTGACGATCAAGGTCGGCGCCACGCCCGAACCGCACGCCAAAATTCTCGAATTCGTGAAAGACAAGCTGGCGGCGGAAGGCGTCAATCTCGAAGTCATCGTGTTCAACGATTACGTGCAGCCGAACGTGCAGGTGTACGAGAAGCAGCTCGACGCGAACTTCTTCCAGCACGTGCCGTATCTCGACGAGTTCAACGCGGAGAAAGGCTATGACCTCGTGAAAGTCACCGGCGTGCACATCGAGCCGATCGGGGCTTATTCGAGCAAGATTTCCGCCATCGAAGAGCTGAAGGACGGCGCGAAAGTCGCCATTCCGAACGACGCGACCAACGGCGGACGCGCCCTGGCGCTGCTGGCGAAGCACAACCTGATCACGCTGAAGGACGGCGTCGGCATCCTGGCGACGGTTCAGGATATCGCGGACAATCCGAAGAAACTCGAGATCGTCGAGCTGGAAGCGGCCACGCTTCCCCGCGTGCTGCCCGACGTCGATGTGGCCGTCATTAACACCAACTACGCCCTCGAAGCCGGTCTGGTGCCGACCCGCGACGCGTTGTTCATCGAGGAAAGCGACTCGCCGTACGTCAACATTCTCGTATCGCGCCCGGACAACAAGGACGATGAAGCGATCCGGAAACTGGCGGCCGCGCTCAACTCGGCCGAAGTGAAGCAGTTCATCGAGGAAACGTACGAAGGCGCGGTCGTGCCGGCGTTCTGATCGAGCCGCAAGCCAAGGCCCCGATGGTTGATCGGGGCCTTCATTATCGTTATTTACAGACCGACGGTCGGTTTGATAAAATAACGCCAAACCGATTACGCTGACATCGTCCGGAAAGGAGACCGCGGCCATTGAAACGGGAAACGAAACGGGAACAGACCAGGGAGCGGCTGTTGGAGGCCACCCGGTCGCTCATCCTGGAAAAAGGGTGCGACCATCTGACGCTGAACGACATCATGGAGCGGGCCGGGCTGTCCAAGGGGGGCATTTTCCACCACGTCAAGAGCAAGGATGAGCTGCTGATCCGGATTCTGGAAGAACGGGCGGAGGAGACGAACCGCCGGTTCAACGCGGCAAAGGAGCGGGAGAAGTCGTTCGCGGCTCCGTTCCGCAGCATCGCCGACAGCCTGCCGGAACTGGAAAATCCCGATGACGCGGGCAACCGGGTGTTCGTCCATCTGCTCGGACGAATCAGCCGCCCCGAAGTGCGCGGCGCGCTCCGGCAATTCTACGAGCAGACGCTGCGCCTGTCGAAGCAGTGGATCGCGTCCGGTCAGGAGGCCGGCGTCATTCCGGCGTCCGTGGACGCGGACAAGTCGGCCGAGCTGTTCGTCCTGCTCTCGCTCGGCCTGCGCGTGCGGGGGATGCTGCTCTCCGGCGCCGGCGGCAACGCTTTTGACGCGGAGGATTTCAAGCGGCTCATCGAACGCTGGCTGCAGCCGGAACCTTGAGGGGCATTCATAAGGAGGTGAAGTCGGATGACTTTGCTGTTGTTCCTGCACATTGCCGGTGCCGTTCTGCTGACGGGCAACATTGTGACCGCGGCGTTCTGGCACTGGCACGCGCAGCGGACGGGAAGCGCGGAAGTCATTCATTTCTCGGCGAAAACCGTCATGAAGGCCGACCTCGCCTTTACGCTGCCCGGCATTCTGCTGATCGTCGGCTCGGGCGCGGCGATGGCGGAGCGGTCGGGCTATGGCGGGGCGTTCAACTGGCTGACCCTGTCCCTCCTGCTCTTCGGCCTGACCGGCTTGATCTGGCTGGCCGTGCTGCTGCCCCTGCAGCGGAGCATGATCCGGCTCAGCGCGGAGGCGCTCGGCACCGGCACCTTGCCGCGCGCCTACTCGCGGGCGCTCGTGAACTGGTACGTGTTCGGAACGGCCGCCGTTCTGCTGCCCATCGCCGTGCTCTATCTGATGGTGGCGAAACCGTTCTGACATTCGGGCATGTTTCCCTCTCCCGGCGAGTATGCTGAAGTGATGGTGACTTTTGGGTCGGGAGGAATGGAAGATGGGCGAATATATAACCGTGGAACCGGGAGTGAAATTGTACGTCGAAGATCTGAACCCCGGAAGCGGCAAGACGATCGTGTTCATCCACGGCTGGCCGCTGAACCACAAGCAGTTCGAATATCAGTTCGATGTGCTGCCCGCCTTGGGATTCCGCGTCATCGGCATCGACTGGCGCGGCTTCGGCAATTCGGACAAACCGTACACCGGATACGACTTCGACCGCCTGGCGGACGACCTCCGCGCGGTGTTCGAGCAGAAGCAATTGCAGAACGTCGTGCTGGCGGGACATTCGGCAGGCGGCGCGATCTCGATCCGCTACATGGCCCGGCACCAGGGGCACGGCGTGTCGAAGCTCGTCCTGATTGCCGCGGCCGCGCCGACCTCCTTCACGCCGGAGACGGCGGAACGGTATCTGGCCGTAAACAGCGGCGACCGGCCGAACCTGATCCGGCATGTGACGGACAGCTTCTTCTTCCGTTATGCGACCGAGCCGTTCAGGGAATGGTTCATCAGCCTGGGGCTTCAGGCGGCAGGCTGGTCCACGGCGGCGATGATCCGGCTACTCCGGGACACGAATCTGGCCAACGATCTCGCCGCGATTAACGTGCCCACGCTGATCATGCACGGCATCCACGATCAGGTGGTGCCGTTCGCGATGGCGCAGGAGCAGCATGCGCGCATCCCGCAGTCCCGGCTCGTGCCGTTCCAGTACAGCGGCCACGGTCTGTTCTGGGAGGAACGGGAAGAGTTCAACCGGTTGATTGCGGAATTCGCGGGGTGACGGCCGGGCCGGATCGAACGTCGACAGCCGCCGGACGCGGACAGCTTCTTCTCCGCCGGCGGCTTGCGTTTTCCGGCCGACAACCGCTCCATACCGGTGCCTTTCGATTGACAATCGCTGCATATCCGGTATTCTATGATTAGAATTCTAATTATATTTTTCGCACGGAGGATCGGACATGCCGCATTCGGAATGGCATTGGGATCAAGGGCCGATCGGCCGGCTCGTGAAGACGGGGTACATCACGCTGCGCCGGGAGATCGAGCAGATGCTGCGCCCCGTCGGCCTTACGCATACGCAATGGAGCGCCCTCGGCGTCATCCTTCATTTTCCCGGCATCACGCCTTCGCAGTTGGAACAGATTCTGATGATCGAGCGGCCGAGCGTCACCAGCCTGATGAACGGACTGGAAAGCCGCGGGCTGATCGTGCGCCGGAGCAGCCCGGAAGACGGCCGGTCCAAGCAGATCTTCCTGACGGATGCGGGGAAAAAGCTGGCCGAGGAAACGCAGCATTTCGCCGTCGTCTTGGAGGAGCGGGTCAAACAAGGCATGACGGAAGACGAGTTCGAGACGCTCAGGTCGCTGCTCATCAAGCTGGTCAAAATTTTCGGTCAGCCGTAGCCGTCTGCCGCGATCAGGTTCTCTCTGTCACAGGGCGGCGGCATACTTTTTTCAAGCATGCAGCCTTCACATCCCGGCGGCACACTTTCCTGGGCGCAACATAGAATGTCGTGGGTAAACACCCAATTTTACGGGAGTGAGGTTGACATGTTCTATCACGTGAAGGAGCTGCAGTATCAGGCGAAACCCGAAAGGCCCGATCCGCTGTTCGCCAAGAAGCTGCAAGAAGTGCTCGGCGGACAGTTCGGCGAAATTTCGGTCGCCATGCAGTATCTGTTCCAGGGATGGAATATCAGGGGCAACGGGAAGTACAAAGATCTGCTGCTGGACACCGGCACCGAAGAACTTGCGCATATCGAAATGCTCGCGACGATGATTGCGAGGCTGCTGGACAACGCGCCGGTCGCCGATCAGGAGGAAGCGGCCAAAAACCCGGTCATCGCGGCGGTGCTCGGCGGCATGAACCCCCAGCATGCCATCGTGACGGGGCTGGGCGCCGCGCCGACCGACAGCGTCGGCTACCCGTGGAACGGCCGGTATATCATCGCCAGCGGCAATCTGCTCGCCGACTTCCGGGCGAACCTGAACGCCGAATCCCAGGGACGGCTTCAGGTGGCGCGGTTGTACGAGCAGACATCGGACCGCGGCGTCAGAGACATGCTCTCATGGCTGCTGGCGCGGGACACGATGCACCAGAATCAATGGATGGCCGCCATTGCCGAGCTGGAGGAGAAGGAAGGCAAAGTCGTGCCGAGCACGTTCCCCCGCAAGCTGGAGAAGCGCGAAGTCTCCTACACGCTGTTCAACTTCTCGCGCGGAGATGACAGCGCGCTGGGCCGGTGGGCGAGCGGCCCGAGCCCGGACGGCTGCGGCCGGTTCAACTATGTCGCGAATCCGGTGCCGCTTGCGCCCGCACCGCATCTGCCTCCGGCGCCGCCTTACATCTACGATACGCCGCCGGGCGTCGTATCGGGCAAGGGACCGTTCGTCCCGCCTTGCTATTAAAGGGGCAGCCAGGCCAGCAGCGCCGTGCAGACCACGCCCGTGACCACCGTCAGCAGCAGGCTGCGGGTAAGCAGCGCGACGGCCAGCGTCGGGATGAACGCCGCCCACTCGAGATTATCCGGCGAGATCCACGCCTCGCCCTCGGTCAGCACGGCCTGCGCCACCAGCGCCGTCATGACGGCAAGCGGCACATGCTTCAGAAATTTCATCACATAACCCGGCAGCTTCAGCCTGCTGATCAGGATGAGCGGCAGCGTGCGCGGAATGAACGTCACGACCGCCGTTCCGATCAGCATCCACAGAAATTCGCGGCTGACGCTCATCGCTCGGTCACCGCCCCCACAATCGCGGCCAGCACCGCCGCCGCCATGACGGCCATATAGCCCGGCAGCCAGATGAAGGCCAGCGCGAAACCGCCGACGGCGCAAGCGATCACGAGCAGGTCGCGCTTGTACTGTTTGCGCTGCAATACGATCATGGCCGCCAGGCCGATGAACATGGCCGGCAGCGCATAGTGCAGCCCGTATCGCTCCGGATCCGCGATCCACCCGCCGAGCAGCGCGCCGAGCAGATTGGCGGCGATCCAGTTGGCATGGGCCGTCACGTTGAGCCCGAACATCCACCTGTCCGCGTGGCGCTCGCCGCCGGTCAGCTTCCCTGCGGCCACCCCGAACGTTTCGTCGGTAAGCTGCGCCCCGATCAACAGATTCCTCAGCGGCGAATAAGCGGCGAACTTCGGCGCGATCGCCGCGCTCATCAGCAAATGGCGCAGGTTGACGAAGAAAACGGTCACCACGATGGACGCGACCGGCGCCCCCGCCATCACCATGCCCGCCGTGATGAACTGCGCCGACCCGGCGTACAGAAACAGCGACAGCAGCCCGATCTCCAGCAGGCTCATGCCCGCCGTCGCCTCGATCACCCCGGCCGCAAAACCGATCGACAAATATCCCAGCAGCGTCGGAACGCAATCCGCCACGCCCTGCCGGAACGACAACGTTACCGCCATCTGTCTGTCCACGATGTCCTCCCCCTTGCAAGTCCAATTAGCGATATTGTAACGGCTGATCCGTCAACGTTAAAGTCTTTTCATAAAAAAAAATGGAGACCGCATCCCGCGCGCATCTCCATTCTCATCTACACCGTTGTTCCCCGTCCCTCCGCCTAAATTCTGAGCATTCCGCGGAAGCCTCTCGCGGCATAGTAGGATTCGGCGCCGTTGTGATAGACGAACACCGTATCATAGCGGCGGTCGCAGAACAGCGCGCCGCCGAGCCTGCGGATCTTCTCGGGCGTCTTGATCCAGCTCGACGTCTTCTTGTCGAACTCCCCGAGCTGCTGCAGCGACCGGTATTGCGCTTCCGTCAGCAGCTCGATGCCCATCGCGGCGGCCATGCCCACCGCGCTGTCCGCCGGCTTGTGCTCTTTCCTCGATTCCAGCGCCTCCTGGTCGTAGCAGACGCTGCGGCGTCCCTTCGGGCTTTCGGCCGAACAGTCGACGAACAGCATCTCGCCCGTCTCCGGGTCCCGTCCCACGACGTCCGGTTCGCCGCCGGTCCGTTCCATTTCATGGAGCGACCACAGCTTCCCGGGATCGGCAGCCTCCAGCCGGGCCTGCACATCGGCCCACGCGATGCCTTCATGGCGGCCGGCAAACTTCTCGAAGCGCGCTTTCAGCGCCGCAAGCAGCGCGTCGCGCTCCGCGGGCGACAACGTTTTGCCTTGCTCGGTCATGGACGAATCTCCTTTCTGCTGTCCAGTTCTTCCAGCCTGCGGGCGATGGCGGCCAGCGATTCGCGTGCGGCCTTCTCCCCCGCCTGAATGCAGATTGCGGATTCCTTGAACGACATGGCGCTCGTGCCGAACTCCGGATTCAGGACGAAGTCCGCAAGCTGCATTTCGTCCTGGATCATCCGCTTGCTCATGATGTCGATCGTGTTCAGGATGGCCCCGACGAAGCTGGACGGCGCCTTCTTCATGCTGTCCGGCACCCGGACGTCCACGGCGATGACGATGTCGGCTCCCATGCTCCTCGCCAGCGCGACGGGCACGGGATGCGCCACGGCGCCGTCCAACAGCAAATGATTCCCCAGCCGTACCGGCCGCATAACCCCGGGAATCGCCGTGGAGGCGCAGATCGCGTGCGACACCTTGCCGGCATTGAGGATGTGCGCTTCGCCGTCCACGGCGTTCGACGCGACGGCGGCGAATGGAATTCTGAGATCCTTAAAATCGGCCGGGCCGATATACTTCTCGACGAACCGCACCATCGGATGGTTGTCGACCAGGCCGCCGCCCGACAGCGCCGGGCGGACAAGCTGCCGCCAGCGCACGGTGGGCAGCACTTCCTCGAACGCCGACGTCGGCTGCCCGCCCGCGTAGAGCGCGCCGATGAACGCGCCGACGCTCGTGCCGGTGATCATGTCGATCGGAATGCCGGCCTGCTCCAGCACTTTGATGACGCCGACGTGCGCCGCGCCCCGGGCAGCGCCGCTGCCGAGCGCCAGCGCGACCTTCGGCCGGGTTCCGGGCTGCCGCACGCTGCCGAACCTGAGATGCGGAATGCGGATGGTCTGGCCGCCGCTGCGGATCAGCGCCTCATGAACCACCTGCTTCAGTTCCCGGATGTTGCCGCCGAGGAACGGAAAGTTGGTGACCAGGTTCAGCGCTTCCTGGGAGATCAGGCCGTCCGGCTCTTCGAATCCCGCCTCCGCGATGAAGGCGCGGACGAGCGCCGGGATATCCTCCTTCCGCTCGCGAAGCGGCGCCATCTCAATGCGAGTCAGCGGAAGGTCGACGGGCTGCCTCGCCGTCAGGATGAGGCGCGCATCGGACGGCGTTTGCGCCAGGCGGCGGAGCTGGCCGGCGGGCAGGGCGTCCGCATCCTTGAGGATCAGGGTGCCTCCCTGTGCCGTGCGGGCTTTCAGTTCCCATTCCTCCGCGCGGAAATCGGCGCCGCTCATCACGAAGACGGGATGTTCGGACCTTTCCGATTGCGCGTGGATTTCCCAGGCCGCGTGGGTCTTGCCGGTTCCCTGTTCGCCGACGATGCACAGCGGCTGATCGCCGCCCGCGAGCGCTGTAATCTCGCCGCGCAGCCTGCGCATGAAGCGGCCTTCCCCCGCCAGCCGGCCGTAGCGGGTTTGCCGCTCTTCCGCGAGCTGGCGCACGATGACGGCGGATCTCGCGTGCTCCTCGAGGATCCGGTCGTTGGAGCTCGCGATGCGCCGGACCATCGCTTCGATCATGTGACGGCGGAACTTCGCGCTCTTGTCCATCAGTTGAAGCAGCCCCTCGCGGGGCATCGATACGGTGACAACCGGCCCGTCGGTCTCCACTGTGGCGCTGGCCGCGCCGCCGGTCAGACAGGACATCTCGCCGAAGAACTGTCCCGCTTCCAGCGTGGCGATATGCGCCCGGGTCTCCTGCCGCACGTATACCTTCAGCGTACCGGACACGATGATATGAAAATGGGACGCCGCTTCATGCTGCCTGATGACTGACGTCCCGCTCGCAAATTCGTTCATTTTCAGATGGGGGCGGATCGATCGCAGCTCATCCTCGCCCAGCTCGCCCAGCAACGGCACTTGACGGAGTTCCACATGTTCGGCCAATAGCAGCATTCCTTTCATCACGCGCCCGGCGTGTCTTGGTCCGGCTCGTACCCTGTCCATTCATTATGGACGGGCCGGCTGCAAGCCGTCAAGCGAACAGCAATGCGGCCGCTTGTTCGGCCTGCTCCATCGCGCGTCGGCGCTTCATTTCCCTCTCCTCCCGAGCGGTATCCATGCCTTCCATCAGAATCGTCTCGATCCGCTCCATACCGATAAAGGAAAGGACCGCCCGCAGGTAGCGGCTTCCATGTTCGAACGGCATGAGCGGCCCGCGGCTGTACACGTCTCCGCTGGACTGGATCAGAATCGCCGTCTTGTCCTTCAACAGACCGACCGGCCCCTCCGGCGTGTAGCGGAACGTCTTGCGCGCCACCTTGATCGTGTCGATATAGGCCTTGAGCAGCGGAGGGATGCCGAAATTCCACAGCGGGTAAGCGAAGATGTAGAAATCGGCCGCAATGAACGCATCGGTCAAGCGATGCACACGCTCCAGGCTCGCCCGCTCTTCCGGTTCCAATTGATCCGGCGCCGAACCGCCCGCCATCTTCTCCCTTGCGGACAAGAACGGGCCGTCAATCAGCGGGATCGGATGGCGGTATACGTCGATCTCTTCGATGACGACCCGCTCCGAACGCCTCCGAACCGCTTCGACCAGACAGCGGCCGACCCGAAGGCTGCTGGAATCTTCCTCACGCTTCGGGTTCGCCTTGATGTACAATCCGTGTTTCACCATGCCGTCTCCTCCTATAACGTGACCATTCCGATGCCGGCAAACGTAAGCAGTACGCCGAACCACTGGCTTCGCATCAGCCGTTCTTTGCCCAGGCACACCCCCCACAAGAGCGTCACGACGGCGAACAGCGAAGCGGCGGTAATCACGATCGCCGTCCGCTCATGCGTCAGGCCGATGTTGTAACTGGTCAAAGCCAGGGCATCCAGCACACCGACCGCCAGCACCAGCAGCCAGCCGCGCCGTTCCTTCGGCCATTCCGGCCGGCGCTTTCCGAGCCACAGCCATGCCGGCAACAGAATGCTCGCCTGCAGCCGCCCGATCCAGACCGTTGCCCATCCCCCGATGTCTTCCACCGGCGTGCGCAGTCCGAAGAACGCCGCGCCGAGCAGCAGAGAAGCCAGGATCGCCCACAGGGCGCCCGCCGCCAACCGGGAAGAAGCATCCGACCGTGATCCCGCGGCAGGCCGCGCGATCGTCGCACAGATGACGCCGACGGCCGTCAGCCCGATTCCCAAGAGCGCGGTCCCGTCCACCGTCTCACCGGACAGCAGCGCCAGGATGACCGTCACGACGGTAAAGCTGGATGCGATCGGCGCCACAACGGACGCTTTTCCGACATGCAGTCCCCGATACAGCGCGACGATCCCGAGAAGATCGACGAACATCCAGAGACTCGCGGCGGCGATGCCCCGTACGGAAAAGATTCCCCGCCATTCGCCCGTCACCAGCAGCATGACAGACAGCAGCACGAAGCCGACGATCTGCATGCACAGCAGCGTCGAATACACTCCGATTTTCCTGCTGGAGCGGGCTGCGGCATAATCCGCCGTCCCGAAGGCGAATGCCGCCATCAGCCCCCACACTGCACCCATCTGGCGCGGCCTCCTTTTATTTGACTTATCAATATTTGATTACGCAATTAATACTGCCACGATTTATTTGCGCAGTCAAATACTTTTTCGGTACAATGGGACTGCACACAAGGCTTGCATGGTAGGGATAGCGGGACTCGGTGCCCGAATTGCGGCTGGGAGGATGGCGATGAAAAGACTGCGGGAAGAGGAGCTGGCGCTCTGGCGGAGTTTCGTCCGGCTGCATGCGAGCGTTATCCGCCGGATTGAGCAGGATTTGGCGGATGACCGGCTCATTCCGCTCACCTGGTATGATGTGCTGGTCGCCCTGTACCAGGCTCCGGACCACAGATTGCGTATGGGCGTATTGAAGGAGCGGACGGTGCTGACGGCCAGCGGCATCACGCGGCTTGTCGAGCGGCTGGAACAGCAGGGACTGGTGCGAAGGGAACGAACCGAAGAGGACCGCAGAAGCACGTATGCGGTGCTTACGCGGGATGGGAAACGCGCGTTTCTGCAAGCGTGGCCGACCTATGAAAAGGGAATTGCCGACTATTTCGTCAACATGCTGAATGCGGAGGAGCAGCGCATCATCCGCTCGGCCTTCGAACGCATGCTCGCGGCGCATGATGCGAAGGGAACGGCATCGGAGCCGTTATGACAACGCGCGGGAATTCGGACACTTGACAGACGGATTAAATAGAACTAACATGGTTACACTAAAGTTTTTACTTTTTTTACCCTTAGTGTAACTGTTTCAGTTACACTAAACAGGAAAGGAGGGCCCGGTATCTTGAATTACCGCTTGTTCATTCTGGCGCTCGGCACCTTCGCCATCGGGACGGAAGGGTTCATGATCGCCGGGGTGCTGCCGATGCTTGCGCAGGATTTGCACGTATCCCTGCCGGCCGCGGGTCAACTGGTAACCGCGTTCTCCCTGGCTTATGCGTTCGGTTCCCCCCTGCTCGCCATGGTCACGGGACGGGTGGAGAGAAGGGCGCTGTTCCTCGGGGCGCTGCTGCTGTTCGCCCTCGCCAATGTCCTGTGCGGGATGGCGAACCATTACGGCTTGCTCCTGTCGGGACGCGTGATGGCCGCGTTCGGCGCCGCGTTATTCGTGCCCGCGGCTTCAGCGGCGGCCGCGGATCTGGTCGCGCCGGAACATCGCGGCAAGGCGCTGGCGGTCGTGATCGGCGGCCAGACGGTCGCGCTGGCTTCGGGGGTGCCGATCGGCACGTGGGTTGCCCACGCGTTCCATTGGCGGACGACGTTCTGGATGGTCGGCATCCTGGCGTTGATTGCGGCCATCCTCGTTCGCTGGCGGTTTCCCGTCATGGACGCCGCCGCATCCGCCCGTCTTCGCGACAGACTCGCCCAGCTCAGGCGTCCGGTCATCTGGACGTCGCTGCTGGCGACCGTATGCTGGGGAACCGGCGCGTTCACGGTGTACACCTATATCGCCGACGTGTTCGGTCAATTGGGCGCGACCCCGCGGATGATCAGCCTGGTCCTGCTGATCTGGGGCGTCTCGAGCCTGATCGGGAGCACCCTGGGCGGATTCGCCGTCGACCGGTTCGGTTCCGCCCGGACGATTCCGCTTACGCTCACCGCCCTCTTCGCGGCGTTGACCTTGCTCTCCGTCCTGACTTCCGGGCCGCCGACGCATCAGGCGCTGGCAATCGGAATCGCGGCGATGGCCGTATGGGGCGTCAGTGCCTGGGCGTTCAACCCGGCGCAGCAGCACCGGCTCATTGCACTGTCGGGGAAAGCGGCAGGCCTTGTCGTATCCCTCAATCCGTCGGCCATTTATCTGGGAAGCGCGCTGGGAGCCGCGGTCGGCGGCCTCGCTGTGTCGTACGGCCATGCTGCGGGATTGGGATATATCGGCGGAGTCTGCGAGCTGCTTGCCATCGGAGCCTTCGCGGCGAGCCGCATCCGGGAGCGCCGGACAGCCGCGGGCGATTGAGCGCGGACCGGCCGTTTGACAGCCTCTTCCCGGCGTAACTATAATGTTGTTACCTGAGGAGGAGGGGGCCAAATGGCGGTCGTCAGCCGATATACGGTGGCGCTTCACATCCTCACCTGGATGGCCCAGGTTGCCAGGAAAAATCCGGATTCCGTAACCTCCAACCAAATCGCGGCAAGCGTCAACACCAATCCGGTGTTCATCCGCCGGGTTCTCTCGCTGCTCCGCAACGCCGGACTGGTCACCGTGCAGCACGGCGCCGGCGCAGGCTGGAACCTGGCCAAGTCGCCGGACGAAATCACGCTCCGCGATGTCTACGAAGCGGTGGAGCAGCATCCGCTGTTCGAGCTGCATCACAGCGAACCGAACCCGGCTTGTCCGATCGGCCGGGGAATTCGGCCCGCGCTGCGCGAATTTTACGAGAAGGCGGAACTTGCCATGAAGCAGGAGCTGTCCCGCGCGACCATCGCCGATGTGTTGGACAAGACGATGTCCGATCCGTCGAACCGCAGATTGAGCTGAGCCGGGCCAAGGTGCCGTCGGACCGCCCGGCGCGCTCGCGCTTGTTGATTTGAAGCATGCGGTTTGATACTTTTCGAAATATAAAAGCAATGGAAAGCTTGGTGCATACCGATGAACGCGACCGAACAGAACCTGAAAGATGCGGTGAAAATCTACAAGGCGCTGGGCGAACCGACCCGGCTCGGCATCGTGCTGCTGCTGTCCCGGCACGCCAACCTGAGCTGCACCGAAATCGGCGAACGGCTGAACGTGGCGTCCGGCTCCACCCTGTCGCATCATCTGAAGCAGCTTGCGGACTGCGGACTGATCGAACTGTCGCACAAAGAAGGGACGTACCACTATTACCGGGTCCGGCGGGAAGTGCTGGAGCGCTTCGTTCCCCCGGATCTCGCGTAATCTTTTTTCGTCCAATATTTCGATGATTATAGAAGTATGGAAACAAGGAGGAGCTTGGGTCGTGAAACAATATCTCATCATTTACTTGCTGGCTTTCGGCGGGTTTCTGGTCGGGACGGCCGAAATGATGATTGCCGGCATCCTGGACCTGATCGCCGATGACTTCCGTATCGCGGTCGGACTGGCCGGCCAATCGGTCACCGCGTACGCGCTCGTGTTCGCGATCGGCACGCCGATTCTGATCGCCGCCTCTTCCCGGATCGAGCGGCGAACGCTGCTGCTCATCGCCTACGCCGTCTTCATCGCGGGCAACATCGCGGCCTTTGCAAGCTCTTCGTTCGGCTGGTTCATGCTGTCGCGTGCCGTGCTGGCGGCCGGCGCCGGCGTCATCGTCGTCGTCTCGCTCACCGTGGGAGCCCGTCTCGCTCCGCCGGACAGGCGAGGCAGCGCCATCGGCACCGTCATCATGGGATTCAGCCTTGCCCTCGTGCTCGGCGTCCCGCTCGGCGCCCTGATCGGCGATTTGTCCGGCTGGCGCACGAACTTCGCCCTGCTGGCGGCGCTCGCTTTCCTGCTGTGGATCGCCCTGTGGAGGCTCATACCTTCGTCCGGAGCCGACGAACCGGTGCCGCCCGGTCGGCAGCTCTCCTCGCTTCGCGACGCGAAGACGGTAAGCGGGCTGCTCGTCACGCTGTTCTGGATCGCGGGCTATCAGCTCGTGTTCACCTATCTGTCGCCGCTGCTAAGGACGTCAGCCGGCATCGACACCGCCATGGTCAGTACGGCGCTGCTTGTCTGCGGCCTGTTCTCGGTGGCGGGTTCGCGGCTCGGCGGATACGGCGCCGATCGTTGGGGAACCGCCCGCACGATCACGTTCAGTCTGCTGACCCACGCCGCCGCCCTGGTCGTGCTGCCGTTCGCCTCCGTATCGATCATCGGCGCACTCGCCGTGCTGGCGGTATGGTTCGGCTCGGCCTGGACGACGACGCCGGCCCAGCAATACTATCTCGTCTCGATATCGCCCGGCGCCGCCGATTTCGTGCTGAGCCTGAACAACTCCATCCTGCAGCTCGGCATTGCGATCGGCGCGGCGGCGGGCGGCCTGATCGCGGAGCTCTCCTCCGTGCGCCAGCTCGGATGGGCCGGTGCCGCCGCCGAACTCCTCGCGCTGCTGGCCGCGGCGTATTCCTTCTCGCGAATCGCCCGAACCGCCGAAAGCCCGCGTCTGTGACAGACGCGGGCTCCCTCACCGCTCCCCGAAGGCGGTTACACCTTCATGGAGCGGCTGTCTTGCCGGCTGCTATTCGTCCTTCACACCGGCCATCTGTTTCTTCAACTGATCCAGTTCCATTTCGGCGCGGAAGAGACGGGAAGCCATATATTCATGTTCCTGCTTGTTCTTGCCCAATTCCAGCATAATATCGTCAAGGCGGCGATCCATGCGCGATTCCATTCGATCGATCCGTTGTTCAAGCTGCCCGAATCGTACGTCGATCTGTTCGAATCGTCTGTCGATCTGTTCGAATCGTCTGTCGATCTTTTCAAATCGTCTGTCGATCTGCTCAAATCGATCATTCATTTGACTTTTCAGCTGCTCGAACCGCTTCTCATTCGCCTCTTTCTCATCTTCAAATTGACTCTTCAACAAGCCAACCGTATAAATGAGATCACCTAGCAGCCCTTCGATCCGGTCCAGCCTTGCATCGACGTTGCTCAAGAACAACACCACCGATACGAATGTGTGTTCTCATATTACCATTTCTGGCGAACAACGTCAATCCGGTTGACAATCTGGCAGGCCCCGCCTACTCAAACCGCAACGCGTCGATCGGCTTCAGGTTCGCCGCCTTGTTGGCCGGGTACATGCCGAACACGACGCCGATCAGGATGGAAAATCCCATGGACAGCGCGATCATGTCCGCGGAATGGACGACGTCGATCTTGACGAGCGACGATACCGCCCGGCCGGCGGCAAGCCCCAGTCCGACGCCGAGCAGGCCGCCCAGGGCGCTGATCGTCACCGACTCGATCAGAAATTGCATCAGAATGTCCCGCTTCTTCGCGCCGATCGCCTTGCGGATGCCGATCTCCCGCGTCCGCTCCGTCACCGACACGAGCATGATGTTCATGATGCCGATGCCGCCGACGAGCAGCGAGATGCCCGCGATTCCCCCAAGGGCGAGGGAGAGCGTGCCGGAGACGGACGCCGCGGTTTCCAGCATGTCCGCCTGATTGAACACGCGGTAGGCGTCGTCGCCATTGCGGAAAATTTTCGCCAGCCTCGCCTCCACTTCCGCCTGAACCGCATCCAGCGCATCCATCGACTCCGCCTGGATGTAGACGCTCCGCACGCCTTTGCTCCGGAACATCCGCTCCGCCGTTGTGAGCGGGATAACGGCCAGTTCGTCATTTGACCCAAGCGCGGAGCTCCCTTTCTCCGCGAGCAGCCCGACGACCTTGTACCGCACCCCGTTGATCCGCACATATTCGCCCACGGGATTTTCGGAACCGAACAGTTCCTCGGCCGTCGCCGACCCCAGAACCGCGACCTTCTGATGGAAGTCCAGATCGATCTGCGTGATGAACCGCCCCGCGGCGAGCTCGTAACCGCGCAGGGGAAAATAATCCGCGTTCGTGCCGATCACGTTCACGCCGGCACCGGCCGTCCCGTATTTCAGCGTCGCGTTGTTGCTGTTATACGGCGCCGCGTATTCCACGCCTTCGATCCCGGCGAATTGCACCGCCTCTTCGTAAGCCAGCGTCGAGGTGACACCCCGGCCGAGAATATTGACCGTCAGCAGATTCGTGCCGAGACTCTGCACCTGCTCCTCGATCTGCTTGCTGGTGCCCTGACCGATCCCGACCAGGGCGATGACGGAGCCGACGCCGATGATGACGCCGAGCATGGTGAGGATCGAGCGCAGCTTGTTGCTCCGGATGCTCTTGAACGCCATCTTCAGTCCCTGGGCGAAATGCATGCCGCACCGCCCCCTTCGTCCAGCACGCCGTCGGCAATCCGCACGATGCGCTTCGCCTGATCGGCAACGTCCATATTGTGGGTGATGAGAATGATGGTGTGCCCTTCCCGGTTCAGCTCCAGCATCAGCTCCATCACTTCGCCGCTCGTCTTCGAATCGAGTGCGCCCGTCGGCTCGTCGCCGAGCAGAACGGGCGGACTGCCGGCGAGCGCCCGGGCGATCGCCACGCGCTGCTGCTGGCCTCCCGACAGCTCGGCCGGACGGTGCCGCGTCCGGTCCGCCAGCCCGACCTTGCGCAGCGCCTCCATCGCCCGCTCTCGCCGCTCGGCGCCCTTCATGCCTCTGTAAATCAAGGGCAGCTCCACATTTTCGAGCGCGGTGAGCTTCGGCAGCAGATTGAAGTTCTGAAAAATAAACCCGATCTTCCGGTTGCGGATTTCCGCCAGCCGGTTCTCCGGCAGACGGCTCACTTCCTCCCCTTCCAGCCAATACTTACCCGAGGTGGGGGTGTCCAGACAGCCCAGGATGTTCATGAGCGTCGACTTGCCGGAACCCGAAGGCCCGATGATGGCGACGAATTCGCCGTAACCGACCGTCAGCGACACCCCGTTCAACGCCTTCAGCACTTCGCCGCCCATCGCGTACTCCTTGCTGACCTGTTCCACCCGGACCAGCGGACGCTCCGTCTTCCCGTCCATCATGGCCCGCCTCCGGGGGCGGCGCCGCCGAATCCGCCGCCTCGCGTCATCGGATCTCTTCCGGCCGGAAATCCGCCTTCGGGGAGTCCCGCGCCGCCCCGGAAACCGCCGATCCGCACGGCCGGGGCTTCCTGCTGCTCCGGAACGGACGACGCCATCGGAATGATGACCGTATCCCCTTCCGCCAGGCCGGATACGATCTCGATGAAATCTTCATTATGTTCGCCGACCTCGACGCTCACCCGTTTCATGGCCGTCTGCAGCCTCGCCGCCTGCCTGTTCCGCGCGCCGCCGGCTGCCGGCGCTTCATCCTCCCGCGAAGCGTTCTCCTCTTCGCCGGGCACGAGGACAAAATATCGCCCGCCCACGGACTGCACCGCCTCGATCGGCACGTAGAGCGCATCCTGCTTCTCCATGGTCAGGATCGTCGCTTCGGCGCTCATGCCCGCCTTCAGCCCGTCCGCTTCCGTCAGCAGCACCGTCACATCGAACGTTGCCACACCGTTGCTGGACGAGCCCTCATCCGCGATCTGCGCCACGGTGCCTTCGAACACCCGGTCCGGCAGCGCGTCGGCCCGCACTTCCGCCCGCTGTCCGACCTCCACCTTCGCGATATCCAGCTCGTCAACGCTGATCACAAGCTTCATCCCGCTGTAATTGACGACCTCGCCGAGTTCCGCGTTCTCGCGGATGCGATCGCCCGCCTCCACATCGAAGCCGGTCAATTTGCCGTCAATCGGGGCCGTGATCGGATCGGGGCCCGCATCCTGCGTCTTGAGATCCGCAATCTCCTGTTCCAGCTGCCGGATGTCCAGCTCCTTCGCGCGAATGTTGAGCATGATCGAATCCGTATTCTCGTCCGCCCGCATCGCGTTCTTGTATTGGAGCTGAAGCGACTCCAGATCCAGCTTCGCTTTCTCCAGACTGATCCGCTTGCTCTCGATCTGCCGTTCGGCATCGTCGTCTTCCCGCTCGAAGGTGATGAGCACATCGCCCTTCTTGACCGGATCCCCGTCCTTGACATGCACTTCGGCGACGGTGCCCGCAGACGCCGCCGCAACGGTTTTCCGCTCCACCGGTTCGATGCTTCCGGTTCCCGATACGGAAGCCGTCAGCGTGCCTCTCTGGACGGCGGCCATCGTCTGCGCCGCCAATCCGCGGACCGGTTCTTCCCGCTGCTGCAGCCACAGCCATCTTCCCGCCGCAATGACCGCAACGAGCGCCGCCCCGACGGCGATGTACCGCCATTTTCGCTTCACCGGCAATGCCCATCCTTTCCATCCAGGTGTTACCGGCACAAATTATGAAAGACAACCCTGAATGGAAGCTGAAGGAAAGCTTAAGATGAGCTGAAAATGGACGGCATTACCACACGGTGACGCTCGCCTGTCCCGCGGCGCTGCCCCCTTCGACGGCCAGAATCTGGTGCAACCAGTTGTTCCCCAAGGGCATGCCGGCGTCTTCCCACGCCTTCACATGCGCTTCGAGCGTAACCGTGGATCTCGAACCGATCGGCCGCTTCGTCTGGCGAACGCTCCAGTTTTGCTGGAACGTCTGCGTGCCTTCGGGAGACGGCGCATTGAACCGCAAAGCGTGATACAGATCGTACCAGGCCCCGTCGATGTAGACGGATCCCCGGTAATCGGCAGTGACGGGCCGCCAATTCCCCCAGTTTTCGACGACGCGGTATTCGACGAGCGGATTTCTCATCCACCCGTACACCAACAGAAATGCGCTGCCGTCCGTCTGAAAATCGCTTGCAGTATAATGGATGACCCGGCCCGGCGATCCAATCTGCCAGCCTTTGCCCGCGATGAACAGCGCGTTCCCGCTCCAGTCGACGGAATATTGGCCGTCCGGTCCGTTCACGGCGTTTACGTTTCCGTTGCCGTTCGTCCAGAAATACCAGTTCAGGTCCGCGCTTGCGTTCACGGCGAACAGTCCGTACAGCAGCGCAACGGCGGCCAGCGCCGCCGCCATCCGTTTCCTCCATCTCATCGCGTCTGTCCTCCTTTCAAATCTGAATCAGGCATTGCGCGCGACGCGAAAACCCTGGTCTGGACCGACGCCGCTCGCGTCGAACATGCCCCGGAACTTGATCTCGAGGGTGTGGACGTCGCCGAGCCATCCGCCGCCGCGCACGACGCGGAACATGCCCGATTCCACCATCTGATCCTCATACCAGTCCCAGCACCATTCCCTGACGTTGCCCGACATGTCGTACAGCCCCAGTTCGTTCGCCTTCTTGCGTCCGACGGGCCGGGTGCGGTTCTCGTTGTTCTCGATGGACTGCCAGCTCCAGCCGCCTTTCAAATACCGGTTTCCGGCGTTGCGCCAGTTCCACGACACGTCGTCCGGCTTGTTGCCGCCGCTGTACTTGTAGCCCTTGCTTTTTTGACCGCCGCTCGCGGCGTATTCCCATTCCAGTTCCGTCGGCAGCCGGTAGCCGTTCGCCCCTTCGTTGATCGTGACGATCCATTTCAAGGGGTCGATCTCGCTCTTGTTGTCCGGGTCCGCCTGACTTTTGTCGATGTTGTAATACGGCTCGAGCCCCTCCATCAGGCTCCTGCGGTTGCAGTACTCGATGGCCTCGTACCAGCTGACCGAATCGACCGGGAGATTGTCGCCCCTGAATTTGGACGGATTGCTTCCCATCACGGCCGTCCATTCCTTCTGCGTGACTTCATATTTGCCGATATAGAAATCCTGAACGGCGACCTCCCCGCCGGAGTAATTGGAACGCTTGTGCTTAAATGTCCCCCCTTCAACCAAAACCATCTGATCCGACAAAAGCTTCCCGCCCGTCCGATCCGTCTGTTCCGCCCCGCTCACCTGCACGCTCGAACATCCGCCGACCGCAACAGCCGCAGCCACCAGGACAAAAACCGCGCAGACCAACGTCTTCTTTTTGCTCACGATACGGCCCCCTTTGCTTGAACAGATGCTGCCAAAAAGAGAAGGCCGCCGGCTGGACAGCCGGCCGGCCCGTCTCATTACCAAACCGTGACGTTGGAGTATCCGCTGCTGTAATAGCCTTCGGTTGCGAGCACCTGGTAAGACCAGCTGCTGCCCATCGGCATGCCGGCAGCGCCCCATGCGTTCACGTGGTTCTCGAACGTGATGGAGACGTTGCTGCCCGTCGGGCGTTTCTGCTGACGAACGCTCCAGTATTGTTGGAACGTCTGCGTGCCGTCGATGGACGGTGCGTTGTAGCGCCAGCTGTGATAGAGGTCATACCATGCGCCGTCGCTGTACACGCTGCCCCGGTAGTCGCCGGTCGGGCGGTAGCTGCCCCAGCTGTCGACGACGTAGTATTCGATGAGCGGGTTGCGCGTCCAGCCGTACAGCGTCAGATACGCGTTGCCGTTCGGCTGCCATGCGCCGGCGTTGTAGTTGACAACCCGGTTGTGCGCACCGTATTGCCAGCCCTTGCCGATGACGAAGTTGCCGCTGTTGCTCCAGCTTACGCTGTAGTTGCCGCCTTGTCCGTTCGTCGCGTTCACATACCCGATGCCGTCCGTCCAATATTGCCAGTACGTGTTCGCGCTGGCGCCATTTACGGCGAACAATGCGGATACCATCGCCACGGCCACCAGCACCGCCATCAGTTTCTTTTTCTTGAACATTACTTTTCCCTCCTGTCAAAATGTGATTTTGATATGATAGCGCTTCCCAACCGACCAACAATCAACCGGTGTCAAATGCCGTATGCATTTTACATACACCTCCTTTGCAGGTAAATTATAGGATGTAAGCGCATTCTGTTCAATGTGAGAAATTAAAGGATTCCCCCCCACAGATTTAATCGATTTCATTCCGGGCGGAAAATGGAACCATCCGGCTCCGGACCGCGTCCGGATGAGGCTGTTCTTCCCGGAGATATTTCGACATGACTTGTAATATTAATATAATTGACATTATATCAATATATGTACTAAAATGTTTGTAAGCGCTGTCTATTGGCGGTTGGATCACTGCATGACCCACCATAACGGCAGAAATACCGAGGGGAGATCGAAACCGTGGACAATCAAGTGCTGACCGAAACCAGCCAGGCGGATTGGAAAATCCGTGCGGAGACCGCCCAGGAGGAATTGATTTACAACTTCTGGAATCCCGAACTTCAGATCATGAACCAGCTCGCGCCCTGCGGCGGAAATTGCAATGATCATCTGATTTATTGGTGGCATGCCCATGTCGTCGACGTGCTGGTCGACGGATACGAACGAACCCGCAAGCACAGCTACCTGGACCGGATCGACCGGGTCGTCGCCGGCGTCCGGCAATTGAACGGCGAGACGCTGCTGCACAATTACTACGACGACATGGAGTGGATGGCGCTCGCGCTGCTGCGCGTGTACGACGCGACGGGCCGCGAGGATTACAAGGAAGCGGTGCTGGTGCTCTGGGAAAGCATCAAAACGGCATGGAACGGCCATATGGGCGGCGGCATGGCGTGGAAGAAAGATCAGCTCGATTACAAGAACACCCCGGCCAACGCGCCCGCCAGCATTCTCGCTTCCCGGCTGTACCAGCGGTTCCGGCGCCCCGAAGATCTGGAATGGGCCCGGAAAATCTATCAATACAACAAGGACACGCTGGTGGACCCGGACACCGGTTTCGTCTGGGACGGCATCAACCGGCTGGGCGACGGCAAGATCGACAAAGACTGGGAATACACGTACTGCCAGGGCGTATTTCTCGGAGCCGGCATCGAATTGTACCGCATCACCGGAGACCGGACGTACCTGGACGATGCGCTGCGCACGGCGAAAACTTCATTGGAGCGTTTCGTCCTGCCGGACGGCATGCTTCCCGACGAAGGCAAGGACGATTGCGGGCTGTTCAAAGGGATCTACATCCGCTATTTGCGGGAGCTGCTCCGCATTCGGCCGGAGCTGTCGGACATCCGCCGGATGATGCTGCACAACGCCGAGACGCTGTGGCGGCAGGGACGGGATGAGAAGGGCCTGATCAGCCGGAGCTGGAAGGACCGGCCCGAAAGGGTCGTGCAATTGTGCGCCCAGCTCAGCGGAATCATGCTGATTGAAGCCGTCGCCTCCCTGTAACCGCGCAACCATTCAGGGGCCGCCCCTCATGGGAACGGCCCCTTCCCTTTATGCAATCCGCGTCATCGCCTCGAGCAGCATGACGCCGCTCAGCTGCGTCGACAGTTCGACCGGATATCCCGCCGGCGCGTCCCAGCGCTCGCCGAACAGCGGCCGGTCTCCATCGAGGCGGCCGCGCCGCCACAGCGACTCCGCGTTCGTCTCCAGCAGCCCGATCCACGGTGCCGCTTCCCCGGTTGCCGCAGCTTCCGCGGCGAGCAGGGCGAGATACCGGACGAAAATGCCTTTGAACAACCCGCCGTCGCCGCCGCCTTCCGGGGGCAGCACGCCTTCGGGAGACGCCAGCACCGCTTTCGCCGCCGCGGCGGTCCGCAGCGCCTGATCCCGGTACGCTTCGACCCCCGTCATGCGATACAGTTCCAGCGCCGCGCCGATGAACACGCCCTGACAGTACGTGAACTTCCAATCCTTGTCGATCGCCCCGTCGCCGAGGCGGTTCATCCCATCCCACACGAATCCGGACTCGGGATCGACCAGATGGCGGAGCTGCCACTCATGGATGCGCAGCGCCCATTCCAGATCCGATTCCCGGCCGAACGCCCGGTACAGCCGCGCCGCCAGAATGGCCGCCGGCGCGTTCGCCGGCGTGTTCTTGTAATCCGGCTGCGATTTCCGCCAGGCGATACCGCCGCCGCAATGGTCGTTCCACCCGCCCCGGATGTCCGCCCACAGCTCCAGAACCGCGGCCTTGTACCGTTCGTCGCCGGTTGCCTGATAGGCGCGGAGCCAGGCGATCGCCATCCATTCCATGTCGTCGTACAGCTCGTTGATCCATGTGCCGCCGTTCCGTTCCAGCAGACCGTCATAGATCTGGCGGAGCCGTTGCTCATACAGCGGATCGCCGGTGCGTTCGAACGCATCCGTCAAATTCTCGACCGCGTGCGCCATCCACCAGTAGTGGAAAATCGTGTTGCATTTCCCGTCGGGACAGGGCGTTGCGATATTGTACATCCGGATCGCATCATTCCAGAACATCGCATCGAGCGCCTGCTGCGCCTCGTCCGCCCTGCGCCGGCATTCATCGGCTTTCATCTCATCCGCTCCCGTCATCCGATGTCAAGCATCTCAAGTTGTTCCAGCACCGCGAGCATTTCGAGCAGCATCATGCCGCTGAGCTGCGTGCTGAGCTGCACGACCGCATCCGGCGTCTGCGCCCAGGAGTTGCTGAACAGCGCGGCATCCGGATGTTTGCCGTACACCCACAGACTTTCGCCGTTGGTGAGCAGCATCCGCACCAGTCCGTCCGCCCGGCCGGGGTCTTCTTTGATCAGCTCGGTCAGGTACCGCACCAGAATGCCCTTGAACAGCGCGCCGTCGCCGTCGCCTTCGGAGGGCAGCATGCCCGTGGCGGGGCTCGTCATCTGCCGCTCGACATACGCGGCCGTCTTCCACGCTTCATCCAGGTAGCTCCGGTCCCCCGTCGCGCGGTAGAGCTCGACCGCCGCGCCGATGTAGACCCCCTGGCAATACGTGAACTTCCAATCCTTGTCGATCCGGCCGTCGCCCTGCCGGTTGATGCCGTCCCATACGAGGCCCGTCTCGGGGTCGACGAGCGTCTGCCGCTGCCACTCGAAAATGCGCTTCGCCCATTCGAGATATTGCTCGTCGCCGAATCGGTCGTAGAGCCTCGCGCCGAGGATGACAGCGGGGGCGTTGGCGGGCGTATTTTTGTAGTCGAGCTGCTCCTTCCGCCAGGCGATGCCGCCGCCCATCTCGTCGTTCCATCCCGTCAGGATGTCTTCCCAGAGGATGAGCGCGGCTTCCTTGTACCGCTCGTCGCCGATCTGGTCATAAGCCCGCAGCCAGGCGAGGGCCATCCATTCCATATCGTCGTAATAGGCGTTGGGAAAAATGGTGTTCCGATCCAGAATCCCCTGGTACATCGCGTCAATCCGCTGCCGGTAGCCGTCGTCCTTCGTTCGGGCGTAACCGTCAACCAGCGTGTCGAGCGCGTGGGCCTGCCACCAGTAATGGAACGGATCGGTGCACAGCTGCAGCATGCAGGGGGCTGCGTTGTTGTGAAGCCCCCGCTTCTCGTCCCAGAACTGTTGGAGCAGCTCCTGCTGCGCAAGTTCGGCGCGCGCCGACCAGAGACCGCCGCCGCGTCCGCCCCGCTCGCCGCCGAAGACCGCCGTGCAGACCCATACGCCTGCGGCAACGAGCAGTCCCGCAACAACCGCCGCAATCGTCAACCATGTCCTCCGTTTCCGTGCCATGGCCGCGCTCACCCTTTGATCCCGCTGAAGGCGATGCCCTGGGTGAAGTAGCGCTGCAGGAAGAGAAACAGGATCAGGATCGGCAGCACGGCGACGAGCGCGCCGGCCATCATCGGGCCGTAGTCCGTCTGGTAATTGTACGAGAACGCCTGCAGCCCCATCTGGATCGTATGCTTCGCGGGATCGTTCAGCACGATCATCGGCCACAGGAACGCATTCCAGCCGGCCTGGAAGGTGAAGATGCCGAGCGTCGCCAGGGCGGGCTTCGTCAGCGGCAGGTAGATCCGCCAGAAGATCCGGAACTCGCCTGCCCCCTCAATGCGCGCCATCTCCATCAGGTCGCTCGGCAGCGTCAGGAAGAACTGGCGCATGAAGAACACCGCGAACGAGCCGGAAGCGCCGGGGAGAATGACGCCCCAGAACGAGTTGATCAGGCCGAACCCGCCGCGCCCGAGGATGTCGTTGCCCCCGAGCAGCGGCAGATGTTTCAGCACGAAGAAGCTCGGGATGAGCGTCACGACGCCCGGGATCATCATCGCGGCGAGCAGGATGGCGAAGAGCGGCTTGTTCAGCCGGAACCGGAGCTTTGCGAACGCGTACCCGCTGAGCGAGCCGAAGAACAGGTTTGTCAGCACCCCCATCGTCGCGAGAAAGAACGAGTTCCAGAAATACAATCCGAACGGCACGGTCCGGAAGGCGTTCTGGTAATGCTCGAAGGTGATATGGGAAGGCAGCCAGCGGATCGGAAGGGAGAAGATTTCCTCATCCGGCTTGATCGACGTCATCAGGCTCCAGAAGAACGGCAGGAACATGAAGACGGACATCGCGATCGCCAGGATATAGAAGACCGCGGCGCGTACGTTTCGCGAAAACGGCGAGCTGCCAATGTCATGGGCGCGCATCAGTCTCATCCTCCTAGACAAACGTTTCGTCGGATTTCGAGATCCGCATATTCAGAATGGAGAAGATCAGGATGGACAGCGCCAGCACGAAAGCCTGCGCCGAGGCGTACCCCATCTGCAGCTGGTTGAACCCTTGCTGGTAGATCAGATAGACGGGCGTCTTCGTCGCATTGGCGGGCCCGCCCTGCGTCAGCACGAACGCCTGGTCGAAAAGCTGCAGCGCGCCGATGATGGACATCGTGCTCACGAGAAACGTCGTCGGCTTGAGCTGGGGCCAGGTGATGTAGCGGAAGCTTTGGAACCGGTTCGCCCCTTCCAGCCGCGCGGCTTCGTACATGTATTCGGGAACGCCCTGGAGCCCGGCCAGATAGATGACCATGTTCGCGCCGACGGACTGCCAGAGCGTCACCATCACGATCGAGGGCATCGCGGTGTTGGTCTGCGCGAGCCACGCCGGACCGGTGATGCCGAGATAGCCGAGCAGCGCGTTCACCAGGCCGTACTCCGGATGGAGCAGCCACAGCCATACCGTCGCCGCCGCGACGGCCGACGTCAGCGTGGGCAGATAGGCGGCCGTCCGGAACAGCTTGACGCCGAGGCCGGCCCGGTTCAGCAGCAGGGCGATCGCCAGCGAAATCGCAATGTTCAGCGGGATGAAAAGCACGGCGTAATACAGCACGTTCCGGAACGTCCGCCACAGCAGGTCGTCGTGGATCAACCGCTCGTAGTTGGCGAAGCCGACCCAGTTCATCCGGTTCAGGACGTCGTAATCCGTAAAGCTGAGGTACAGCGCCATGACCACCGGGATGACCGTAAAGACGGTGAACAACAGCATCGTCGGCGTGATGAACACGTAGGCCGTCCGCGCTTCATGCCGTCCAAGGGATTTCATGGATGACACGGTGAACCCCTCCCTTGCATCTCCATGCGCTCACTTCTCGATGCGGATGCCGCAGATGTCAAGCGCCAGTTCGCAGAACATCATGTTGGCCCAGGAAAACCATTCCCTCGTAAAACGGGCCGGGTCATTGGCGTCGAAACTTTCGTGCATCATGCCGGCGCCGCCGTCGGTCTCGACCATCAGCCGGAGCTTGCGCTTCTTCTCCTCCGGATCGCCCGTCGTCAGTCCTTCCATGGCGATCGCGATATGCCAGACGTAGCCGGCCGGCGTGTGGGGACTGCCGATGCCCCGCCCCGCGCTTCCCTCGTAGTAATAGGGATTGTGCTTGCTCAGGATGAACTTCCGCGTGTTCAGGTAGACGGGATCGTCGGCGCCGGTGTAGCCGAGGTACGGAATGGACAGCAGGCTCGGCACGTTCGCGTCGTCCATCCATACATACCCGCCCATTCCGTCGCATTCATAAGCGTATATCGGGCCGAACTCCGGATGCTCGCAAACGGCGAACTCCCGGATGCCGCGGTCGATCTCGGCGGCCAGCGAAGCCGCGCGTTGCACGAGCGCCTCGTCCTTCAGCACGTCCCGGCCGATCTCCTGCAGATAGCGCAGCACGACCACCGCGAACATATTGGAAGGAACAAGATAGCCGTAGGTGCAGGCGTCGTCGCTCGGCCGGAAACCGGACCAGGTCATGCCGGTGTAGCGCGTCTCCGCCCCCCGGCCGTCCCGGATCAGCGTGTCGGTCGGCACGCCATTCAGGCGCTGGAAGCGATAGGAAGAATCGCGTTCATGATGCTGCTCCCGCCGCCACACCTCGAGGATCAGATCGACCGCCTGGCGGAACGTCCCGTTGAATTGCGCGGTCAATCCGGCGTTTTTCCACAGCAGCCAGCTGAGCTGGATCGGATAGCAGAGCGAGTCGATCTCGTATTTCCGCTCCCAGATCCACGGATTCATCTCCGTGATGTCGCTCTGGTGGCCCTGACCGTTCGGGGCGGCGTTGAACGCGTTCGCGTACGGATCGAGCCGAATGAACCGGAACTGCCTCTCGATCAGCCCGAGAATCATGCCGGCGATCTCCTCGTCTTCCTTCGCCAGCAGGATATAGGGACGGACCTGCGCGGCGGAATCGCGCAGCCACATGGCCGGAATGTCCCCTGTGATGATGTACGTGGTGCCGTCGGGCAGTCGTTGGATCGTGCGTTGGAGCGTATTTTGCATGCAGGTTGCGAAAATGTCGGCCGCTTCGGGCATGTCGGCCAGTCTCCGGCGAACCGTCTCGATCAGCCGAATGACCGATTGCGGCGTTTTCAACATTTGGGTCATGATGTCTGGCACCTCCGGGTTGGGATGAAAAAGGGGAGGGCAAGCCTCCCCTCATGTCCGTTACTTGACGTCGGCGTTCTCTCTGAGCAGCCGGTCGCCTTGTTCCTGCGCCTTGCCGAGCGCTTCTTCCGCGCTGAGATCGCCATTCATGAACAGCTGCAGATTCGGGATGAGTCCGTCGACTTCCATCACGGAATATCCGGGATGCTGCGGACGGATCTTCGCGAATTCCAGCGTTTCAAGGAACGGCTTCCAGAACGGATCGTCCGCGAAGAACGGATCTTCGAGCGCCGGCTTGAAACCGGGGATGTTGAGGCTGGTCTTCGCCCACAGCAGCGCGTTGTCCTTGTTCGCCAGCCACCACTTGATGAACTCCCAGGCTTCTTCCTTGTGCTTCGAGCCTTCCGGAATGACAAGGCCGAATCCGCCCATCACGCTGCCGCGGTCGCCGTTCGGTCCGGCCGGCGGCGGCACGATGCCGAAGTCCAGCTCGTTGCCGTATTTCTTGTAAGTGCTGAGCATCCACGGGCCCGTGTAGTGCATCGCCATCTTGCCGGTGACGAACACGTCCTGTCCTTCGCCCAGCCCCTGCTCGAAACCGATCTTGTACACCTTGTCTTCGTTGAGCAGCTGGTCCCAGAACCGGAGGACGGAAAGTCCCTGCTCATTGTTGAAGTTGGTCTTGCCGTCTTCCGTGATCATCGTGCCGCCGGCCTGCTGGAGATACATGTTGAACAGCCCGACGTCCGACAGCGAGAATCCGGATACTTCCAGCTTGTTGCCGTTCCATTTCGTCAGTTTGCGGGCCGCTTCCCGGAGTTCATCCCAGGTTGCGGGCGGCTCCACGCCCGCTTCTTCGAGCAGCTTCTTGTTGTAGAACAGCGCGCGCGCATCCACCGTCAAGGGCAGACCGTACAGCTTCCCGTCGTATGAAAGCTCTTTCAAAGCTTCGCCGTAAAAATCGTCCCGCGATATGCCGTCCCGGTCCATGTACTCGTCGATCGGGTGCAGCACGTTCTTCGGCGCATAGAGCGACGTTCTCCACCGGTCCCAGAACAGGATGTCCGGCGATCCGCCCGAAGTGGCGGCGGTCAGGAACTTGGTGATCATATCCTGCTGCAGCACGTACTTCACGCGGATCCGGTCCTGGGACTTGTTGAAGGCGTCCACCATCGTCTCGAACTGCTTCTGGCCTTCGCCGCCCCAGTCACCCCAGAAGGTGAGCTCCACCGGTTTGCCGCCCGAAGCCGAAGACTTCCCGTCGTTCGACCCGCCCGATGAACCTCCGCCCTGGCCGTTCCCGCCGGAACCGGCGCCGTCGTTCTTGCCGCAGGCGGCCAACAGCGTCAGCGCCGCAATCAGAACCATCGTGAGTAAAACGCTGCCCAGTCGTTTCATGGTCACAACCCCCACAACCAGAATGATAAGCGCTTACAGTTATTATATTAAAGACGCAATAATGATATGTCAATATATTTGTTTGTCGAATTTGGTATATTATTTTCGAGGGCGGAAAGAGGTGCAAAAAGCCCGGAATCGACTTCCGGGCTTGCCTTTTCGGTTTGGGCGGCTGACTTTTGGGGAACTCAGCGTGTCGACGAACCTTCAATGATCCGGTACGGGATTATGTTGTGCATCTGGACTTCTTCCCCGTCCCACAGCTTCTCCAGCAGATCCACGGCTTTGCGGCCCATCGCAAATTCGTCCTGCCGCACATGCGTGAACCGGTGGTTGCCGAACGGCTCGTCCGGGGAATCGAAGCAGACGATCTGACAGTCTTCGGGAATCCGCTTGCCGAGACTGATCAGCGCCTGGTGCACGATGAGCGCGAGGTTGTACTCCGCGACGACGAATGCCGTCAGATGCGGATTCCCTTCGACAAATCGCCTCACCGTCTCGATGTCGACGCTGATGTTGCGGCTCTCGAAGGAGCGCGGCAGCGAACTGTACAGATTCGTCATCATGTGGCCCGGCGGAAGGCTCAACCCGCGCTTCGCGAACGCCATCGTGAAGCCGATGATCCGGTCCTCGATCGTCGACGTGTTGTCCGCCGGCGCGGATATGAAGCCGATCTGCGTATGCCCGCGCTGGATCAGGCGGTCGGTCAGCTCGAACGCGGCCTGCCGGTTGTCCGTGTAGACCGCGGCGGTGGCGATCCCTTTCAGATAGCGGTCGATCAGCACGACCGGGAATTTGTCCAGCACCAGCCGGACGAGCTCGGGGTTGTAATGTTCGCCATGCACCGGGAAAATGACGATGCCGTCAACGCCGAGATGCATGAAGGAACGGATCGCTTCCTCTTCCTCTTCGCGGTTGTCGTAGGTCAGCTTGATGAACATGCGGGCGCCGATCTGCGAGCACCGCTCCTCGACGCCATGAATGAGCCGGAGGCCGTAGGAATCGGCGAAGTCCGGCAGGATGAAGGCGATCGTCTTCATCGGCGACGCGGACCGGGCCGGCGCGTTCTTGGCACCGTCTTCTTCCTGGTCCCCGTTCGGATCCAGCGGCTTCAGACTGTCCAGGTCCGGCAGGTTTTGCGAGACGAACGAGCCTTTGCCCTGCACCCGTTCGATCACCTTCTGGAGCGCCAGCAGCTCCAGCGCCTTCTTCGATGTAATGCGGCTGACGTTGAAGTGATCGGCCAGTTCTTTCTCCGACGGCACCCGATCCCCGCTCGTCAGTTCGCCGTTTTTGATTTTTTCTAATAAATGGTTGTATATTCGCTCGTACAGCGGGACGTTCATCTTGTGCATCATCCTTATCACCATATCTTGATATATCAACTATACCTCTTGATTTCGGATATATCAATCAAAAACTTTACGATTGGTGTAAAGGACACTTTACGTAAAGGTTGCATTACATTAAAATGGAAGTGAACGCTCGGCTTGACTTGAATCATTGAACATCCGGGGTGGGACATTTGAAAAACAGACTGCCGGAGTACCGAAAAAAATACAATCTGTCCCAGGACAAATTGGCCGAGATGCTTGAGGTGACGCGGCAAACCATCATTTCGATCGAAAAAGGCAAATACAATCCTTCGCTGCCGCTTGCGATCAAAATCGCCCGCATTTTTCATACCGCCGTGGAAGAGATTTTCATTTTGGATGAATAAGAAAGGAGTGCGGACATGCTGTCCAAAAAACTGCTGATCCTCTTCGGCTTTGGCTGGCTGGTGATAGGCGGCTTTCTGGCACTGGTTCAATTCATGACCAGCGACGCCAAAAATTTCGAAAACTTCTTTGTCATCGCAAGTTTGGCGATCATCAGTTTCACCATGGCCGATTTGGCGCCTCACCTGCAGCGCAAAGACGAAAGAATCCAATATATTCGGCAAAAAGGCGCGTTTTATACCTCCATCCTCACCCTGTTTTACTGTGTTGTGCTTTGGTTGTTGACACAATACGGCAATCTTGAGATCAGCGTCAAACAAGCCGTCCTCATTATGCTCTCACTCGTCAGTTCCACGCTGTTTCTCTCCTGGTTCGTGTTGTCGAGGAAATATTGACAGGACAGGAACCTTCCCGGGCGTGTCGGCCGCTGAAATGGTCCGTGCTGAACCCCGAGCTGCCTTCCGGACACCGGCTTGCCCGGTGTCCTTTTCTTCCTTCCCCATTGAACCCCGCACTGTTGCAGGACGGAGCTCGTCTCGGACGTACCGATTTCATCAGCATCCATAAAGAGTTTATTATTCTATTTTATTCTAGTTTATGCTAATATATAGAATGAAAGCGTTTTATAGAAAGGAGGGGTTTATAGAGCAAACGCGGAATGGGTGACGGTCATTCCCAAAGCGACGAAGTACGGTGAACGATCAATCCGGTAAAGGAGGAAATTTCCATGAGAAAAATGTACGGCAAATTTCTTGTCTTGATGCTTTCATCGATTTTATGCGTAATATCCGTTTTCGATGGTGTCAGCAATGCCCATTCATCCCATTCCTCCTCTTCGAGTACGGAACAGTTTGCAGAGATGATCGCAACGTATCACGATCATGCGGTCGAACTCACTGACGAGGAATTTTCGCAATTGCAACAGGTCATTCTCGAAAAATGGGATCAGGGCGAAATCGAAACCGTTGAACCGAAAAGCAAATTTGATTTTGACAGAGCCAGGGGAACCGCATTCGACGGGGAATTGGAGAACGTAAAGACGTATTATGTGTTTATTCCCTTCCGGGAATCGGCGGGCCACTTTATGCCGCTCAGCGGAATAACCTTCGCTTTCGCAAATGACGGAACCATCGTTCAGGCACACGAAGTCATCATTGACGAGGCGGAAAATGCATTTGATATCAAAATTTACAGCAACGGTGCGTTGATCGGCTCCCATGTTGTGGATGGAATATCGGGCCATAGTGACGGGATGGTGAGACCTTTCGGCTACTGGGAAGATGTGGCGGAATGTCTCCAAAATTTTGGTGCGGACGGAAGCATCGTTGCAACGGCGCTTGCGGCCTGTTCACTTGTTTGCCCTGTGACAGGGCCGGCCGGCTGTGCGGTTTGCATCGGCATTTATTTGGCAGTTGACGCGGGTGTCATTGTCGGCTGTCTTCTTCAATAAAGAACGGGAAAAGGCATTGTTCCGGCTGCGGGCTGCGGGACAATGCCTTTTTTGCCTTTTCGCCGCATCGCGCTCCTCCTCTGTCAAGACATGAACAGCCTGTCAATCAAAGACATCAGGTACGGAAGCGCCTCCTCGGCCAATGCTTCAGCCGTCTCCTCGCGGCGGGCGCTCCATTGGACGACGATGCCGACGATCGACCAGCTGATCATGGTCGCCACCCGTTCCAGTCGCCGTCTGTCCGCATGCGGCGGCTGCGCTTGATCCAGGCAGTCCATGATGACGCCGTACAACTGCCGCTTTACGCCTTCCTCCATGGCCTGGGTCAACGTCCGCCTCGCATTCAGACGCCGCGTCGTTTCAACCTGCCAGTGGCAGACAGCCAGCATCAGGCGGCGCACCAGTTCGGCTCCCCGAAGATTCGCGTCTTGCGGAATCCAGGAAGCCAGCGTCTCGGCGAACAGGTCGGCCATCGTCGCGTCAAGAAGCTGGTATTTGTCCTGGTAATGGTTATAGAAGGTCGCACGGTTCAGTTCGGCGCGGTCCACAATATCCTGTACGGTGATGTCTTCGAAATCTTTGACCGCCAGCAAATCGATGAATGACTGCCTGATCATCGCCCTCGTCCGTTTGACGCGCGGATCATTGTTCCGCACACGCCTCATGCGTTCCTCACCTCTTCCGGAATTTCGCCGATTTCTCCGAACTGTCGATTAGTCGACACCATCCCGGTTTTGCGGATGGATCGGGGACCGGTCCCGTTCTAGCATATCTTATATAAATGTTGATTAGTCGACAAGTATCGAAAAATTCGGAGAGAGGGGATTGGATCGATGGACGATCTTTTCGTCTCGGGAGGCACATCCGGCATGGGCCGGGGACTCGCCATGCATTATTTGCGCCGGGGAACGCGGGTGACGGTGACCGGCAGCGATCGCGCGAGAGGCGAGCAATTTCTGGAGGAAGCGGCGCGTCTCGGCGCCGCGGATCGGGCCGCGTTCATCCAGGCCGATCTGACGAAGCTTGCGGACAACCGCTTCGTCATCGACAAGGTCAAGGCGCGACACTCCAAGCTTGACGGACTCGTGCTGACGGCGATGCGCACCTATCCGCGGCGAACGTTGACACCGGACGGTTTCGAGAGCACGTTCGCGTTGTATTATGTCAGCCGCTTCGTGCTCAGCTACGGTTTGACAGAGTTGCTGGAGCGGGGCGAACGTCCGGTCATCGTCAGCGTCGGCGGCACCGGCATGACGAAGGGAGCGATCCACTGGGACGACCTGACGCTGCAGCATGGATACAGCCTGATTCGGGCGACGCTGCAGGCAGGCCGGGCCAACGATCTGCTCGGCGTCGCCTATGCGGAAAACCACAAGCACGGCAAAACCCGCTTCCTGCTGATCCACCCGGGCTACACGAACAGCGGCACGAACCACGTCAAGCAGCCGTGGAGAACGGTCATGCGGCTCATGGGCCGCCTGTTCGCCCGGCCCGTGGAGCGCAGCATTCAGCCGATGATCCGCCTGATGGACGACCCGCCGCCGCAGCCGCTCATCGCATGGGACCGCGACCGGCCCGTCGATCTGTCGCTGCCGACGCTCGACAGAACGAACGCGCTCCGGCTGTATGAGCTGACCAAACATCTGCTAAGTTGAACTTTTCCACGAAATATTTCCTGCATCCCGGGTCGGATATCCGTCATGAGGGAGTACCAGAGATCCGTACTGTACAAGCATTATTTCCCGAGAAATAATGCATTCGCATGGGGCCATCTGAACCGTATCCGTCGATGCATCGTCACATTAAAAAAAACACTATCCAATAAAGTCCGTCAGAGCTCGGAGTGGATGCCCATGGATGTCAAGGAACGGAAGAGGTGCACATCTAAAGTTATTGCCCTCGCGGTGTTGAGCGGAATGGTGATGGCAAGCGGGTGCTCCGGGAATCCGGGACCTGGCAAGACCAATTCGGATTCCCTTGTGATGTCCCAATTTGAATCGAACGACGAACCGTCTCCAACGCCGACCGATGCTCAACATCAGGATTCAGATGCCAAACTGGCCGAAATCCATTATACAAGCGAACAATTGGACCGGATTTCGAAACTTGCGGCGCAGGCAGGTTTGACCAAGGTGTATCTGCCCCGAATGGCCGTTGAAGGCAACCCTCTCGCCGATGTTGAACTCCATGAGAACACCTTGATTCTGCATTACAAATCCATGAGGCTGGAGCAAAGCGGGAACGCCCGGGATGACGTGGAGGGGATGCATATCCGGCAAGTGGAACTGGGGAATGGAGCGACCGGAGAATGGCTGAACGGCGAGGACTTTGCGCCCAAGCACCGGTTCTTCAGGTTCCGGATGGACGGGATGCACTTTTTCATGGATGATTACATGTATCTTCCCGAAGAGCAGGTTCAATCCATCGCCGAGTCGCTCGTTGAACTTGATGAACTCAGATTTTAAGAATTCCTGTCGTCCCTGAGACCAGGATTAACGTGCCTGTCAGGGCTTGAGCATGCGCATGATGACAGCGGTATACGGGTAATGCTTGTCGTATTCCTCCGGATTCTCCAACGCCAGCGTTGACAGCCCCTGAATGCATTGGAAAATCATCAAGGCCAGCTTCTCAGGGGCGTCCCGGACGATCTCGCCGCGCTTCTGTCCCTCGGTGATCAGTTCCATCATGGTGTCGCGGACGGTCTGGAACCTTTTCATCAGCAATTCGCGCAAATCTGCGGCATCCGTCGAATCTTCCTTCAGGTTCGAGAAGATCCTTCTCATCATTTCAAGGTTGTTGCCTGTCGCGGCGGCCCCTCTCGCTGCCTGGGCGGCGATTTCAAGCGGACTCGCCTGACGGTGCCTGGGCTGGAGCATGCTGTTGATGAGCGCTTCCAGCCGCTGCGTCGGCGTATCGCCGGCTTGCATGATGCGCTGAGACAAATCCGCATCGGTTTGCAGCGTCTGCTTCAAAAGTTCACAAACGATCGCTTCCTTGTTTGGAAAATAATGATAAATCAGCCCCGGACTCACGTTGGCGGCAGCCGCAATGTCCGTTATGGTCATGGCCCAGCCCTTCCGTGCAAAAACCGTTTTGGCCGCATCCAATATATTCTCGCGCTGCGCTTCTCTGATCCGTTTGTTCTCTGCTTCTGACCGCGGAATGGTGATCACCCCCTTGGCAAACCTGTCGTCAAATTTTCATCCGGCTAAGGATGGGATGCAACAATTGATGGAGCGTGTAGAACAGCAGGGCGGAAGTTACGCCAATCCGTGTGAAGGGCCGGATCCCCCGATAGAAGTCCGAGTCCGCCAGAGAAAGCCACCCTTGCCCCGAAAAAATGGCGCCTGTAAGGATGAGCATGTACAAACACGTTCCGACAAATCCGGCTCCCGCATACAACACTGCCCCGGCAAAGAGCCTTAACACGGGATGCCGGATTTTCCATTGCTGCAGCACGGCATCCATAAGAATTGAAACTGGCAATCCGACGAGCATCACGGCCGGGGTGATATACGTGAACAGAATGAGAAAGTTGACGTGAAATCCTTGATATGCGCTTATGAGCAGCATGCCGGCCGCCCCGGACAAAATCACGGAGGTGAGTACGGCAACGCACAATCGGGGCACCAATGCGACTTTCAACGCGGACATTCCCCTCTTTTCCCTGTTTATGCTTCCGGCTCGACGGGGAACCAACCGGGAACGCGCATGATGATCCCCCACAGCGGGTCCGGTATGGCCAGACGATGCTGGTCGTGCCTGGAAAGTGTCGTTCTGATTTCATTTTCTCTTCCTTGAGCGATCTTTTCAAGCCAATCCGGTTCCATCACCAATTCACGTCCCAAGGCAATCAGTGGAATTCCCGATTGCAGCGCCCGGACAGCCTCCTCCGCCGCGCGAATCGATCCGGCGCCGATGACGGGGATCTGCCCACCGGCTCGTTCCTGTATGATTTCCACATACGTCCGGCCGCCGCTTTCCCCGTTCGGGACGGACCAGAAATCGTTCTGCGAAACATGCAGATAATCCAGCCGTTCCGCGGCTATGGCTTCAACCAGCTCAAGCGTATCCGCCAACGTGATGCCCGGGGTCAACGTCTCCTCCGGCGTGAGGCGATACCCGATTACAAAAGGTTTGTCCGCATGCAGGGCTGCGACCCGCTTCACTTCCCGTATCACGTCCAGCGGAAAAGCCATCCTGTTCTCCAGCGATCCGCCCCATTTGTCATTGCGCCTGTTCGCATGGGGCGAAAAAAACTGCTGAATCAAGAACCCGTTGGCCCCATGGATCTCCACACCGTCAAAGCCGGCTTGGATCGCCCGTCTGGTCGCCTCGCCGAAAGCGCGAACGATCGCCCGTATTTCCTCCTCCGCCAACTCGCGGGGCACCACAGCACCCTCCCTTTCGGGCACCGGGCTGGCGCTCACGATATCGGGGATGAAGGGCGGGCATTTGCGTCCTCCGTGGGCGATCTGAAGGACGGCTTTTGCCCCCTTGCCTTGGATGGCGGCAGCCAGGGCGCTCAGACCGGGGATCAATTCGTCCCGATCGGCCGCAGCCGATCCCGGAAAACCGCCGTTCGGCGCCACCGCCGCGGAGCCTGTGATCACCATGCCCGCATTTCCGGCCCGGCGGGCGTAATAGCGCAGTTCCGCTTCCGATACGGTGCCGTCCGCATTGGAAGAGGAGTGCGTCATCGGCGCCATGACGATGCGATTCGACAACCGGACGCCATTGGCGAAAACAAACGGCTTGAACAGCGATTGAAAGCTTTCCTTCATTGCGATGCACCCTCTCTTTTCAATGTTTTTGATTAAATATTTTATTCAATGAAAAACAGCTTAGCACCGGCTTCCGTCATTGTCAATCCAATGGAATGCAATTTCATCCGCCGACCTTTATTGCGAGATGATGAAAAAGATATAAAAAAACGAAGCTTCGGGGCGTATGCGCCCTGAAACTTCGCTACAACAACCACCAATAAACAGGCACAAAGATGATCGGCGTCAAAATCGCCGAGGCCGCCATGGCGAATCCGCTGATCGAGCCCTGGATCTCGGACTCCAGCAGCAGGCGGGCGGTGCCGATGCCGTGGGAAGTCGTGCCGAAAGCCGTGCCGACGGCGATGTCCGAGCGAATCCCCGCCAGGCGCGACAAGGCCGGCCCGAGCACGCTGCCCGTCAGTCCGGTCAGCACGGTGAACACGGCGCCCATCTCCGGCACGCCGCCGATCAGCGACACGATCTCCACCGCGACGGGCGAAGTGACGGTCTTCGGCAGCATGGAGAGCAGCACCGGCCGCGATCCGCCGAGCAGCCACAGCAAGAGCGCCGTAATCCCTATGCCGAACAGCGTGCCGAAGGTCATGCCGGACAGGATTGCGGCGATCTTCCTGCGCACCAGCGGCCAATGCTTGTAGATCAGCGTGCCGAGCGCGATCGTCGCCGGTCCCAGGAAGAAAGATACCAGGCTTCCGCCGGCATTGTAGTCCTCATAGGGAATTCCGGCGCACAGCAGAAACACGATGAGCACGGTCGCAGCAGCCAGCAGCGGATGGAGCTGCCGGAACCATCGGTCCCGTACCCAGCAGGACAGCGCGTACGCCCCTACGGTCAGCGTCACGCCGAACAGCGGGTGGCTCGTCCACTCACTCATGCCGCGTCTCCCTCCGCTCCAGCCACTGTGTCAGCCATCCGGTGACCGCCAGCGACAGCAAGGTGCTGAGCAGCAGGCCGCCGATGATTGCCAGCCAGGATTCCCGGATTTCCCGGAAATAGACCATCGTGCCGACGACGAACGGCAGGAAGAACAGCAGCATGTGCTTGAGCAGAAACTGCGCCGATTCCTCGACCCACTCGAGTTTGATGATTTTCAGGAACAGGCAGGCCGTAAACAGGATAAGGCCGATCACATTGGCCGGCAGCGGCAGCGATGTTCCTTTCTGAATCCATAAGCCCAACAAGTGAAATGCAAGCAGTATGGCGAAACCGGCCATCTCTCTCACCACTCCCCTGATGGATCCAGTATAGCATGTGATGGATTATCCGGATGTCATTTTGAACTAGAGATCTTGCCCATCAAAATCATCATAAGACGAGGGGACAGGAAAATGGTGTAGTATCCAATTATCAACTTGGCTTACTTGATCCGACATGTTGACGCCGATAATATATACGTTTTCCAGCAAATCGTTCGTCCTGAAATAACGGTACAACGTCTTTGCGTAAATCGAATCGCTCAAAATCGAGTAAATAGCCAAACATTTTAATTCATTTTCCGTAAAAAACGATTTGAAGGTCGTAGCATAGGCTCTCTTTAACGATTCGTTGTCATAGATATTATTGATCGCCTCGAGAGCTGAAGACACCAGACTGACAAAAACGGTAAACCAATAATGGTTAATTTTGATGTACCGATCAAACGCTCCGACATTCCCATCATTCGCTTCTGCGATGTCCAGTTCTTCATCAGATCTTAAATCCGTCAATCTTTCCAATTCAATGTCTCCGTTAAAAATATCATCCTCCACTTTTTTCAGAATGACATCGACACGTATGATTTGTTGCAATTCCTGAATCCTGCTCAAAATCAATTCATACTTTTTCGAAATGTTTCCCTCTTTGTTCGCTTTGTTCTGATAGTAGAGTGTGACGACAACCGTAACCAACGTAATACCGGAAAAGATCGTGTTCAATGCGCCGAACGAATCTCCGAACTGTCCGCGTGTTTCCCAACGGTTGATGAAGGTTGTAACCATCAAAGCATAACATGCTACAAGGAGCAGCAATCCCAGGTATAGAACGATTGTCGCTCTCTTGACACGACTACTCCCGGATATCCTTCTCTTACCCATGAGAACCTCCGCAAACGTTTTCTATGAGTCTACAATACCAATCAATCACCCATCAAGTGATCAATTATATTCAAACATTACCCGTATTTCTCAACCGTTCTTGGTATGATGGTACTGGATGAATATCTTAGGAGGCGGTTGAACTGAGCCATAATGCGGACATCGCCCTAAAAGTCTTGTCTCAATATGCCGTTGTGTGCTGATCGCTCGATTTTATTGGCCACAGCGAAGCGCCGTCTATAAATTCACGGATCGGGAAAGCAACCATTTCAGTCTGGAAGTCCACAAGTCGAGAAGCGAAAACCTAGAAAGCTTCTGGGCGTCGCGGGAAGCGGTTCGTTCCAAGATGATATGGCTTCGCGCCTTAAGCCGGGAGACGGACATCACCCTGTCCGCTCCCGTCATGAACGTTCAAGGGGATCTCGTGACGATTGTGGACGGTGTCGCCTGCTCGCTGCTAACATGGGTGGAGGGCGAAGTGAGAAAGGATTTTGCGTCCGTGGAGAAAGTCAGCGCCATCGGCGAAATGACCGGCAAGCTGCACAGACAGTCGTCGAATTGGGCCATCCCGGAATCCTTCACGCGCCCGGTACTGGACGATGCCCGCATAATGAAGGCGTTCGTAAGCCTGGAATCCGCGTCCCTGGTCGGGCAAGCTTCCCGCGGACTTCGCTCCGGGCTGAGTTGCTTCGTGCCTACGCCAGACATTACGCGCTGCCGCGAAATCATGTCGAGCTGCTGGAAAGATTCTATCTCGCGGCGATGCTCGATACGATGAACTTCTGGCTCGGCCTGCCGGACTGGACGGACTGGATGCCCGGCATCGTCCGCAAGCTCGCCGACCGGGAAGCGGCCGCATACCTCAAGGGTGAATCGTTCCTGTTCAACGGCGCACCGTATTGGGAATGACGAAGGAGCGGGTTGAACATGAACGACATGACGGCAATTGCGAAGGAAGTTTGGAATCCTGCATTCCGGGAACGCCTGCTCCATGCCTATTCCCGATATCGTCCGCTGCCGGATCGCCATGTCGAGCTGCTGGAGGGGTTCTACATCGCTTCGCAGCTCGATACGATGAGCTTCTGGCTCGGCCTGCCGGACTGGACGGAATGGCTGCCCGACCATATCCGCAAGCTGGCCGGCCGGGAAGCGGCCGCGTATCTCCGCGAGGAATCGTTCCTGTTCGGCGGCACGCCGTATTGGGAATGACAACAGGAAAGCCGCCCGACCTCCATTCGGTCGTGCGGCTCATCATGCCTACGGACTCAATCGCTGGGGCGTCTTGTGCTCCGCCTTCGTGATCACGTTCCGGATGAAACGGACGGCTTCCGCGCGGGTCAGGTAGTCGTCGCCGAAATACCCTTCGATCGTGGCGGACGTCTTGCCGCTCGACAGCCCTTTGTCCAGCAGATACCGGATGGCGTCGTCCCCGGTCAGGCGCTGCCCTTGAGCGGCGGCGATCAACTCCGCCACGGCCCGCCTCGTGATCGGCTGGCTGCGCTGTTCCGGCCATACCGGATAGCCGTACGCCAGCGCGAACTCGTAATATTTCCGGCTCCACGGCGTGCTGACCGGTTCCTCGGCAAGCCCTCGCATCGCGATGAGCAGCATTTTGAGGAACTGTTCCTCCGTCGTGATGCCGGCCGGATCGAATTTTCCGTTCCCGATGCCGTTCACGATCCCGCGCTCATACGCCCACTGGATGTCCGTTTCCGCCCAATGTCCCGCGATATCGGCAAAAGGATGCCGGCCGCGGATGATCGGGAGGTCTACCCATTCTTCCGTATCTTCCCCGTCGTCCGTCTCTCCTGCCGGTGACTCCGGCTCGCCGGCTTCCGGGACGCCCGCGCCCGGGTCGGCCGTTCCGGAACTCGCGCCTCCTGTGCCGTCCGCCGCGCCCGGGCCGGCGGGAACGGGATCGCCGCCCGCAGGCGGTTCATCCTCATAAGGATACACCTTGCCGGGATTCTGATCGCTCACATCCACGGTCGATCCCCTGACCAGCCAGCGGTTGATCACCGTCGTGTTGTCGGCGCTTTCCGTGTCGATGCGATTGCGGGCGAGATACACTTCGTGCGGAACCAGGTTCTCGATCGGCTTCAGGCTCGAGATCCAGTTGTCTTGTGCATCGAGGATGAACAAATCATAGAAGTTTTTGAGCGCTTCGAGATCCCGGATCCGGTTGTCGTCCACCTTGAGCGTCCTCATCTGCGTCATCGATGCGATCGGCGACAGATCGGCAATGAAATTTCCGCCCGCGTCCAGCGCGACCATGCGGGACAGTCCGCTGATCGGAGTCAAATCGTGAATGGCGTTGTTGCGGATCGACAATTGGATCAGATTGGTCAGACGGCCGAGATGCCGAAGCTCGGCCTCTTCCCGCAAATTCACCTGGTTCAGATGCAAATGGCTGAGCCACGTGTTTGCGGTGAGCGATTCCAGGCTTCTGACCGGATTGCCGCTCAGATTGAGCTCACTGAGCGAAGTCCAGTTACGCACAACGTCAATGTTCACGATCCGGTTATTTTGCAGTTCCGCCCTCTCCAGATGGGTCAGACCTTCAAGTCCGTCCAGCGAAGCAATGCGATTGCCGGACAGGATCAGCGTTCTGAGCTCGGTCAGGCTGCCGAGCGGCCGGATATCCTCCAGCAGATTTCCTTGCAGATCGAGGCCCCGGAGCGTCGTCAGTTCCGTAATCGGGGTGACATCCCGGATCTCCCATCTGCTGGCAACCAGATAATCGACGTTGCACGGCTTGAACGCCTGGATGCCCTCAAGGGACCGGATCTTCCCCGGCGCCGAGGAATAGATCGTCAAGATGCGTTCCCATTTACGGGAGAATGCTTCGCAATAACGGGCAATGTCCGATTGGCGAATCACATCGCCTTCGACACCCAGTTCCTTGATCGCCCACTGCTTCAGAATGGGATCCGGGAATTCCACGACCGGGTCCGAACCGGGCAGCGGAATCCGGATATCCGGAAGCGGGATCAAGGGTCCCGTCAAGGAAGCCGCGGCCGTACCGGTCCAGCCGGCTGCGCCGATCAGCAGCGCGCCCAGAATCACCAGCAATGCCCTTAATCGGTGTCGGTGCCGCACCTCCGTCTCCCCCTTCCGCCATCTCATTGATAGTACGATTTGTCCACCGCGATGCGCACCGCAGCCGACTTGTTCGGCTCGGTCGTCATGACGTCGACGGACAGCGTCCGGATGCCGGTGATGTCCACCTCGATTTCCTTCAGACCGTCGGCTTCCGTCACGACGACCGACTTCAGGATGACCGTACCCGTCGGGTCGTTCCGGTTCACGATCCGCAGGTCGACGTCGTCGCCGTCCACATCGACATAGAGCACCAATTTGGAATACTTCGCATCCGGCTCGAGCTGGATATAGCTGTTGGAGTTGATGACGTTTCCGAACAGCGCCACGGTGCCGTGGTCGGTTCCGTTGATCAACCGCTGCGAAGCGTCGCTGATGATCCGCGAAGACACCGGCCGGTAATTCTCGGTGATGACCGGCACTTTGGTCGTCCTCTCGCCGATGTAGATCGTTTTGCTGGCCGCATCGTAGGCGATCGGCACGCTCAGCGCTTCCGCCACGGCGCGCACCGGGAGATACGTCCGGCCTTCGAACGTCATGGGATAGAGCCGCTCGCCGGCGACGTTCATTTCCCACGGTCCGCCGTTCAGCACAATGGCGATCTCCTTGTTCAGATAGGCCCGCACCTCTTGCAGCAGGGCATCCCCCGCCGCGGTAAGCGAGAGCGAGAAGCCAACCATCATCGAAATGACCGCCGTCAGTAACATGCGCGTTTTCATCGTCAATGCAACCTCCATCAAGGTGAAATGGTTATGGAACAGTCCCGCCGATCCTGATCCCATCGTAAGGGAAGCCGACTCCCACTTTCACTGCCACCCTCGCCGAAATTTCACCGCGCGCGGATGGGACTTGAGTCACTGTCGCCAAAGCCCTCCCCATCTGGCGATAAATTCCTTATTTCGTACAATATCCATCCGGAATTGGGACATTTATAATGAGAAATACAGACGGGGAAAGGAGAGAGGTCATGAAGAAAGTGCACGATCTGCTGTCCGAAAGGCGGTGTTTTGTAGGCCGGAAGGATGAGCTGGCACTGATGGCGGATCATCTCTCCCGAAAAAATGAGAGCTGGGGCATTCTTCACGTGCACGGTCCCGCCGGCATGGGGAAGACCGCGCTGCTTCAACAATTCGCCCTGATGAACGGCTCGATCCCGTCGATCTATGTCAAAGCCAATCCGGCGTTTGCCGACCCGGAACAATTCGAACAGGCCGTCCGCCGCAGACTGGCGCAGCTTGCGGTCGGGGAAGACGGCCCGTCGGCCGGCATGAGTCTTGCGGATACGCTGAACCATGTTGCGGGGAAACACGGGGGGCTGATGCTCCTGCTCGACGGCCTGAGCGAATGGACGGATATCGGGTATTGGCTGCGCGAGGAATGGCTGCTGACCCTGTCCACGGACATCCTGGTGTTCAGCGCCGGCAGGCAGCCGCTGATCAGCTGGCAGACGCTTGACAGTTGGGCGCATCTCATCCGGAACATCCCCCTCGGTCCGCTGCCCAAGGCGGACTGGATCCGGTATGCCGCCGCGCACGGCATCACGGACCTGAAGACGATCGATCTCATCGGCCGGGTATCGGAAGGCGTTCCCCTGGCGATCAACCTCGTCTGTCAAGACATCCGCTCGCGGGGCGGGAAATGGCGTCCGGAGACGGACAAACGCTCGCTGCTGGACATGTTCGACCGGGTGATCCTGCATCCGGACAATCTGTCCGGGGTCAACCGGCTGCTGCTGGATCTGGCATCGCTCGTCTATACGTTTGACCACGAGATGCTGGAATACATTCTGGGAGAAACCATCCCCACCGCCGAGTTTCAGCTTCTGTGCCAATCCTCGTTCGTCCGCGTTAATCCCGAGGGCGGCTGGACGGTCAGCAACGGCATCCGAAGGTGGGCGAAGGAAGGGCTCAAGCGGCGTTCTCCCGAAGCCTATGCGCAGTACAAGCTCCGGGCGGAGCAGATCCTGGAGCGCAGGACAGCCGCCGCGGCATCGTCGGCCAACGAGGTCCAGCAAGAGATGCGCAGCGGAAAAATGTTTCTCCACGACAACGACATCATCCACGGCTATATCTACTACGACGATGGGCTGCACTTGGCGGGCCGGCCCGCCAGACGCGAAGATATCCCGCTTCTCCGGGAGATGTACCTGAAGCACATCGTCGCATACCCGGAAAACTTGCCGGACACTTCGCATCAGGAACAATATCTGACGGATGTGTGGAACGTCGATCCGTCCGTCATCCATGTCTTCGAGGATGAAGGCCGGCTGGCCGGATTTTACGCCGCGCTGCCGCTGGACGATCCGCGTTTCCGCGAGTTGCTGGACCGCAACCCGGCAACCCGGGCATTCTCCGCCTGCACGCCGCCGGAACCCTGCGACTGGCTGTATTGGCTGATCGCGAGCGATCCTCCGCTTGATCAGGGATTCGCGGGACAGGTGCTGCGCGACATGCTGCAGAACAAGCTTCCGGGCAACCGGATCACGATGATGATGCCTTCGGTCGAGTTCACCGAAGCGGCCAAACTGGTCGGGTTCCGGGAAGTGCCGGAAGCGTTCTGCCCTTCGGACGACGGCTGCAGCTTCTATTTCTTTCAGCTCGATGCAAGGCAGCGCACTGCCGGGAATCCGGACCCCAAGGAAGCATCGGAAATGTGGATGGAGATCGCCAAGACACTCCTTGCGTCGTTCAAGCAGCTGGAGCTTCGGGAACCGGTGCTGCATCAATGTCAGCGCATATGGGGAACGCACTACAGTCTGAGCCAGCTGGTAAGGTATGTGCAAAATACGATCATCAGCGAATGGCGGCGTCTGGAACACGGATCCCCGAAGGAGCGGAAGATGGCCCGGATTCTGTACTACGCCTACATGCAGAAGATCGGCACGCACGAAGTGGTCGCCGAACGGCTGGGGCTTCCGTCGTCCACCTACTACCGTTACTTGAGCAAGCTGATTCGGGAGATTGCGCGCGCGTTGCAATATTACAGGGGAGTCTGACGCACAGGTCAGCCTCCCTTTTGTGTGTCCAGTCCGGGGTGACCGGCGTGTAGTGGAAATGCGGAACGTGGTGCAAATGTGCACCATATCAAGCCCGAAAAAGGTGGAACAGCCAAATATGGTGCAAATCTGCACCTTATTCACCAGATTTCGTAAAAATAGTTCAAATGTAGTGCAAATCTGCACCATATTCACCAGATCCCGCGAAATTCGTCCAAAATGTAGTGCAAATTTGCACCAAATCAGCGCATAAAAACGGCAAAGACTCCGGCGCATGCCGAAGCCCCAACCCATTCCCTCATTAATATACCGCGATCTTGCCGTACGGCCCCTTGATGATCTCGATTTTCGTCTCGAAGATGTCCGACAGAAGATCCGGCTTCATGATATCTTCCACCGTGCCGAACGCGGCGATCTGCCCGTTCTTCATCGCGCAGATGCGGTCGGAGTACCGCGCCGCAAAGTTGATGTCGTGCAGCACCATGAGGATGGTCCGGCCGAGCTCATTTGCCGCCCGCCGCAAATGTTCCATCATCTGCACGGACCGGGCGATGTCCAGATTGTTGAGCGGTTCGTCAAGGAGCACGTATTCCGTCTCCTGGCACAGCACCATGGCGACGTACGCCCGCTGCCGCTGGCCGCCCGACAGTTCGTCCAGAAACCGGTGCTCGAGATCGGTCAGCTCGAAGAAGCCGATATATTTCGAGATGATCGCTTCGTCTTCCTTCGTGAGCCGGCCCCTGGAGTACGGGAACCGGCCGAATCCGACGAGCTGCCGGACCGTCAGCCGCGTGATGAAGTGATTCTCCTGCCGGAGGATGGTCAGAATTTTCGCAATGTCGTTCGACCTGGACCTCGCGACGTCCATGTTCGCGACCCGGATCTGCCCCTCGTCCATGTTGAGCAGCCGGCCGATCATGAGCAGCGTGGTCGACTTGCCCGCGCCGTTGGGGCCGATCAGCGAGGTGATTCCCGCCTTCGGAATCTCGATGTTCAGGGGACCGATCCGAACCTCGTCACCGTACGATTTCCTTACGCTTCTTAATGTGATCATAGCGACCTCTTCCTCAAAATGACGATCAGAAACGCGATGCCGCCGAACAGTTCGATGATGACCGATACGACGGTCTGCGCGCGGAACACGTGATACAGCAGCAGATACGCGGTTGTCAGCATGCAGAACCCGATCGCGAACGCCATCGGCAGCACATACCGGTGGTCGTATGTAGGAGCCGCCTGATAGCTCAGCAGCGCAACGAGAAATCCGAAGAAAGTCATCGGACCGACGAGCGTCGTCGAGACCGACATCAGGACGGCGATCAGGACGAGCACCAGGATGATGTTCGCCTGATAGTTCACGCCGAACGCGGTCGACACATCCTTGCCCAGCGACAGGACGTTCAGCTTCCTGGAGAGCAGGTACAGGCACAGCACCGTCACGAGGACGAGCGGGATGACGATCGGGAAATATTCCGCGTCCGCGTTGTTGACCGAGCCGATCAGACGGGCCTGCAGCAGATCGAACTCGGACGGCGAGAGCACCCGGCGCATAAATCCGGACACCGCGTTCAGCCCGGCGCCGATGATGATGCCGATGAGCAGCATCAGATGCAGGTTGCCGTACTTGCCCGACAACAGCCAGCCGAACAGGATCAGGCTCAAGGCGATCATCAGCGCAACCTGCAGGAAGAAAGCGCCCGTGCCGGTAAACTTGACGAGCGCCGCCGCGCCGAAGAAGAAGAGCACGCTCGTCTGGATGAACGAATACAGCGATTCATAGCCCAGCAGCGACGGCGTGATGATCCGGTTGCTCGTGACCGACTGGAAGGCGACCGTCGAGAAGCTGTGGCAGAGCGCCGCGATGAACATGGCGACGACGGCCGTAAGCCGCCGCTTCACCACCGGGATGAACGACGGCGAATCGACGGGTACCGGATTTTTGTACAGGATGAGTCCGAGCGTGGCCAGCAACCCGACGCCGATGAACAGGATGAGCAGCATCCAGTAGCGCCGCTCGTCTCTCCGGGTGCGGAAAGCGCCGGTGGTTCGGGCGCGAAGGCTGCCGCTGGCGTTTGTGGCAAGACCGATATCCAGTGTGCTCATCGCAGCCTCCTGCTCCTTCGTTGCCGCAGCAAAATCAAGATGAAGACGACCGCTCCGACCGTTCCCAGGATCAGCGAGACGGGCACTTCGAAGGGCATGATCACGACCCGGGCGATGATGTCGCACAGGGTGATCGTGCCCATCCCCGTCAGGCAGACCCACGGCAGATTGCTGCGCAGATCATCGCCCCGGACCATGGAGATGATGTTGGGGACGATCAGGCCCAGGAACGGAATGTTGCCGATGACGGCGGCGACGATGCCGACGCAGACAGCGATCAGGGCGTTGGCCAGCACGATCAGCCGGTTGTAATTGACGCCCAACGTCGTGGCGACTTCTTCGCCCAGGCCGGCGATGGTCAGGCGATTGGCATACAGGAAAAGGATGACGGTGACGATGACGATGATCCACAAGTATTCGTATCTTCCGATCTGAACGGGGGCGAACGAGCCGATGAACCAGTTCTCGATCACCTGCGACATGTTGAAATAGAGCGTCACGAAGGTGGACAGCGCCGAGATGACCGCGCCCAGCATCAGCCCCATGATCGGAACGATCAGCGACGAACGCAGCCTGACCCGCCGCAGGAAGAGGAAGAAGATCATCGTGCCGACAAAAGAAAACACGATGGCACCGGTCATGCGCAAGACGAGCGAAGGCCCCGGCACAAGCAGGTAAACCGCGAGCAGTCCAAGACCCGCCCATTCGGTCGTCCCGATCGTGGTCGGCTCCACCATTTTGTTCTGGGTCACAAGGTGCATGATCAGTCCCGTCATCGCCATCGCGGCGCCGGTCAGCATCAGGGCGATGGTGCGGGGCACCCGGGTGATGAAGAACATGTCCCTGCCGTCCGCCTGCCCCCAGATGTCGTACACGCCCGTGAACAGCGAGATGACGCCGAGCGCCATGACGGCAAATATGGCGAGAACGAACGGTACGGTGAAAATTTTCTGGGGGTTCGCACTCTGACCGGAAAACGGAGGTTGAGAACGGATCTCAACCTCATTCAGCGAACGCATGAGCACGGTGCCATACTCCTCCGGTTTACTTCTTCAATGCGTTGGCAAGCGCTTCGAAGATTTCAATGAACGTCTGGATCGACTCGTTGGTGTACGTATCCGCCGGAGCATATACGATTTGTCCCTTCGTTATGGCCGTCGTATGTTGCAGCGCAGGCGAATTTTCGATGACGTCCTGGGCCGGCACCTTCTCTTCCGTGCTGTTGATGCCCGCGTCGCGGTCCATGACGAACAGCCAGTCGGGGTTGCTCTGGGCGATCGCTTCCACCGAGATCTCGTCGCCCTGGTGGTCGGTCGTCGTATTGTCGACTTGCAGCGAGGGCACCCAGCCGAAAATGTCGTACAGCGGACCCCACACGCGGCCGTTGTGCGGCGCCGAGTAGCCGATGTTGCCGCCGGAGACGATGACGCTCATGACGGTGTCCGTGCCGTTGTAGGCGGCCCTGGCGGCTTCCAGCGCCTGATCGAATTGCTCGATCAGCGCTTTCGCTTCTTCGTTCTTGTCGAAGATCTGTCCGAGCAGCGTCGTAACCTCTTTGAAGCCGTTCACCAGTTTCTCGCCCGCGGTGCCGTCATCGGCGGACACATCGATGTTCAGGTTGACGACCGCGGCGTTCGGAACCAGCTTCTTGATGTCTTCATGGTAGCTCGCGAAACGTTGGCCCACGATGACAAGCTCCGGATCGACCGCCGCGATGATCTCCAGGTTGGGCTCCCGGTGGTTCCCGATGTCTTGCACCGACTCATCCGACACATAGCCGGAGCCGGCCGGCATGACGCCTTTCGGAGCCGCAGCGAGCTTGACGCCCCACGCTTCGAGCGTCTCGAACGTCCGGTTGTCGAGCGACACGACCGTCTTCGGATTGACCGGAATCGTGACCGCATTGCCGCTCGCATCCGTATATTCGATCGCCGCCGGCTTGTCGGGCCTGGCCGCAGCCGTCTCGGCCTCATTCGAGCCGGCGGCGCTGCTCGTGTTGTTGTTCACGCCGGCATTGCCGCCGGAATGGTTGCCGCTCGTCTTGTCCGCGCTGCCGCAAGCCGCAAGCGCCAGTACGAGTACGGCCGTGAGCAAGAGGGTTGCATATCGTTTCATTGCGTCTCTCCCCGTCCTTTGCGTTTTTCTTATTGATAATGAATATCATTATCACAGATGAAATTATAGCAACCCCTTTTCCAAATTTCAACACTGAAAAATGTAAAAAAATATGGCAGGCTGTCTTGGCGACAACCTGCCTTACGATTCGGGCTCTTACCGTTTCAGTCTGATCCGAATCGCACCCATGTCTTCGGATGCCGGATCCGATTTTTTCAGGCCGGTGATGATCAGTTCATACTGGTTCCCGGCTTCAACCGGTTCATATTGGAGGTAGAACATGGCGTCGTTGCCGGAATAGGTGCCTTTCGAAACGGCTCCCGGCAATCCCGAGACAACCGCATGAGTCGCGTCAACGTCATGGCTGAACCTGACGAACAGAAGTCTGTGCGCATCGGAATTTTCCGTCAAGATGTACACGCCGTCGACATCCCGGGACAGGTATTGATTGTCGGAGAGATTCACTTGATTGGCAGTAATGACATTCAGGCCAAAAGCTCCATCTCTCCCAATTCAAACCTTCATACCCGGAATAAACGGAGGCGTGTCCCATGCGGGAAAACAAATATGACGATCCGGTTTTCTTCGAAAAATACAGCCAGACGAACCGCTCAAAGATGGGACTGGCCGGCGCGGGAGAATGGGAGACGCTGCGCAAATGCTTGCGGTGGCCAGAGAAAAAACGCGCTTCCCGCAGCTGGAATATCTTTGCTGCGCGATGGAAGGTGTGGAGTTTCCCGAGGAAAGTTTTGATATCGTCCTCAGTTCACTTGCGTTTCATTACGTGGCGGATTATGGGCGGTTGGTCGGGAAGATTCACAACAGCTGAAACCCGGCGGCAACTTGACGTTCACGGTCGAACATCCCGTTTTTACCGCCCATGGGTCCCAAGATTGGCATTCGGCCGAGAAAAGCGACGCGAAAGCGTGAAGGGCGCATACGCATCCCGTGCGCATGCGCCCGTCATCGGATCACCGGATCTGTTCGCCGCCCTCCAGCCGGATTTCAAAATAGTGGTCCCGCGACGCTTCTTCAATTTCCAGATAAGCCCAATGGGCCGCCGGCACATCCGGCCAGCTCGGCCGCGTGACGCCATGCAGCGGACCGCGTCCGAATATCCGGTTGATCACCTTGACCGCTTCCGCCCGGGTCAGATGATTGTCCGGCCCGATTCTGCCGTCCCCGTAGCCGCCGAAGATGCCGGCCGCAGCAGCCGCCTCGATGGAAGCCGCCGCCCAGTGGGTCGGTTTCACGTCGGCAAAACGGGGGTTCGCACCGGCCGGTGCGCCGAGATTCTGGTACCGCGCGGCGATGGCCGCCATCTCGGCCCGCGTGACCGGAGCGTTCGGCCTGAAGTTGCCCTGGGCGTCCCCGCCCATCAGACCGGCGCTCTTCACGTATTCGATCTCGGCCGCCGCCCAATGGGTCGGCTTCACATCCTTGAAGGTGCCTTGACCGCTCCGGGCGCCGCCAAAGTCCAGGTTGCGCGCCAGCAGCACGGCCAGCTCGGCCCGCGTGATCGCCTGATTCGGCCGGAAGGTGCCGTCGCTGAAGCCTCTGATGTATGCCGGGTGATACAGCACCTGCTCATCCGGCTCCTGTCCGTCGCCGGGCGTGTCCGGGGTTTCCGGGGTCTCATCGGGTTCCGAAGGATCGGGCGACGGAGCCGGCGGCACATAAGGCACGCCGATGTAGAGCCGCTCGACCGATACTTTCGCAACTGCTTTCTCGACGACTCCCTCCACGGTGCCTTCCACCGTGAAGGTTCCCGGGTTGGCGTAACTTGCCGGATCGATCGCATCCCATACGACCGCGCGCTCTTCCGAAGCGATGCCCGTCGCGTTGTGATTGATATCCACCTTCACTTTGTCAGGCAGCACCGGCGCGGTTCCGGCCGTCGTGCGGACGCTCACTTCCTCGATGCCGCGCACCTTGCTCTGCGCGAAGAGCCAGTCGATGAGCATGCCGCGCTCCTCGTCCACATACTCGTTGTAGACCGGGAGCCATACGGCGTGGCCGTCGAACTTCCAGCCGTTGTACGGCGGGTTGTTCAGCCGGTTCTCCGGCAGAATGCTCAGCTTCGAATCATGCCAGAACGGGCTGTAGGTATTGTACGTTTCGACAACCCGCTCGTACAGGAAGTCGTCCACATCCACGAATACCCACAGCGGCAGGTACGCGACCGCCTTCGCATTGGCCTCGTTGCCCGGACCGCCGGCGGGACACAGCGGTGCCGCGGCTGCCGGGAAATCCGGGAACGTCTGCAGGAACGTCCAGGTCGAACCTCCGCCCATCGAGAACCCGGTGATGTAGATGCGGTTCGGGTCCACCTTGCCGTCTTCGATCCATTGGTCAATGACCGCCTTGACCTTGTGCATCGCCTCCGGTGTCGTCGCGTTCCGCGGCGCCAGCACATGGGTCGGGTGCTTCGCCTGGTTCTCCGGATTCGCCCATACGGTGCCGCCGTTGCTGAACCGGATCGGCGTATAGATATCGTTGCCCTGTCCGCCTCCGTGGAAGAACACGACAAGCGGCAGCGGCCCTTCGGCTTCTTCGCTCAGGAAATAGCTGTAGTCCAGTCCGTCATGGTTCGCGTACTTGAACTTATCCAGCACCGGGCTGACGACAGCCGTCTGGGTGAAACCGTCCGGCACGAGGGTCGTTCCGTCCGTGAACTTGATGCCGGAACCTTTGTACGTGATGGTGTACTGCGAATCGAAGGTATAGCCGCCGTCATTCGTGGACCCGCCGTCGCCCCAGCCGACATCCGGGAAGTCGATGACGATGTACCGTCCGGTGTCGGAGCGGGAACCGACATCGTTCACCTGGCTTACGTACACATCGATAATCTCGCGCGGGCCGTCATACGCGACGTAATCCGGGTCGACGATCCGGGTTTGCCGCACGTGCGCTTCGAAATCGTCCTTCGACAGCGAGGAGCCGTCGACTTCCTTGCCGGCGTCGATGATGACGGCATCCGTGCGTTCGTGGAAGGCGAAGTTCTCGTTCCTCAGAATGAACGGGAGATATACGGCTTCCGTTACCGTTACAGTTGCCGGCTCCAACTCCGTTTCCGGCACAATTTCCGGCACGGCTTCCGGCCCTTCTTCCAGAACGGTATCCGAAGCCGTCTCCGGCGGGTCTTCCGCCGCGATAACGGCAGGGAGGTGGAGCGTCAACATGAGGAAAGCCATCAATGTCGCGATCAGCTTTTTCTTCACCATGACAATTTCGCCACTCCTTTCGTTTATAACGTTTTAGCAAAACGCCGGAGTTGAACGAAATATCCCCCTTTTACCACCCCCGTCCAAGATAATACGTTTTAGCATCGATCAGTCTAGCAAAAGCCATTGGGCATATACTGTCGTATCCTGGGGGTCGGCCAAACTTTTTTTATGCGCGGTCTCGACACGGCTGGCCGGCTCCTTGACAAAAATGAAGCCTATCGAGCAGCATGTGGACGGCCGTTCTGGACATCATCCATGCCATCGAAGGGACGGCTTCACTGTTCCATTGCAGCCTGAACGGGCATGCGAAATGTGTCATTCAGGACGTGATGGTTGCCGCCGAACGGGCCATGGAAGAGCGGTTGAAGCAGCAGAAACTTGCGGATCTCGCGGACAAAGAAGCGGCAGGCACACCATGAAGTCGGTCCTTAATGTGAAGGAGGCTTGCCACGAAAGACTGTGTCATTATCGGCTGCGGGCGGCGAAGTCAAGCACTGCGCTCGTGCTTGGCCGGTCCCGCAGAACGGTGACGCTGATCGACGATCACCGCCCCCGCAACGCGGTTACCCGCGCATCGCACGGTTTTCTGATCCGCGACGGTATCGAGGCGGGGGCTGCGGTCAATGCGGACCTGTCCGAGGAGTTGTTCGCCTAGCTGAAGGCCGCGCCGCCCCCGGCCGGATGAAACGAACGCCAACCGGAAGCCAGCCGCATGCCGGCTTCCGGTTGGCGCGTTGTTTACAGACGCTAAGCCAATTCCTTGATCACGTTTTTGGCCTTCGCCGCAAATTCAACCGAGGCGTCGTAGTAATCGTGCCCGTCTTTGGTCGGCCAAGACAAGTCCCCCTCTGGGTCAAGATGCCCCCATTTTTCCATAACAGCGTGCCCTGATTGGACGATTTGCCTCCAATCATTCTGAAATCGTTTCGCGGTGGGCGGCCGGATGCTTGACAAACGGTTCGGCATGGCATATATTTTGTTTGATTGATCAACCAAAATGCGGCGGCGCCTGGAAGGAGGAGCAGCATGAAAGAGCAGGAGAAACGAGAGAAAATCATCCAGGCCGCGTATCAGGTTCTGGCCGAGCGGGGCTATGACGCGGCGTCCACCAAAGAGATTGCCAAGGCCGCCGGCGTGGCCCAGGGGCTGATCGGCTACTACTTCGCCAACAAAGACATGCTGTTCGCCGAAGTGTTCCGCCGGGAATCCGAGCGGTACTGCGAATCGCTGCCGTTCATCCGCGATCAGGGGAACCGCGAGGTCAGCGCGGAGACGATCCGGGCCGTCCTGAATGTGCCGAAGTCCCGGGCGGAGGACGATCCGTCTTGGATCAAGCTGCGCTATGAGCTGTTCGCGCTGGGGATGCGCAACGAGGCCGTATCCGCCAACATCCGGGAGACGCTGGAGCGGAAGCGCCGGCATCTGACCGAGCTGATCCAGCTGGTCGGGAAACTGCCGGAGCAGAACGCCCGGGCGCTCGCGCCGATTCTGCTCGCCGTCTTCGACGGCCTGGGCATGCAGCGCCTTTGCGACGAAGATTTCGACTACGACGGCGCTTACGAGGCGCTGGCCGATATGCTCGATGCCTATGTGAAGCGCATTGCCGAGCGCAATGCCTGATTTTTTTCACATTGTCTTGTTTGAACAATCAAACAAGACAGGCAATAAGGTTTCAGCAGCCGTTTTTGTGCTGTTGAGTTGTTTGATCAATCAAACAAATCCCATGCGGGAGGAGAGCATCGTGACCAAACTCGGCATCTTCATCACCAAATCGAAAAGAGTCATCGCCGTCATGAGCATCATCCAGCTCGTGGTGCTGGCCGTCATCGGGACCGGCGGCGTGAACCGGTTGTCCTTGAGCCGCTGGGAGGTGCCCGGCTCGGAGTCCTACGAAGCCGGCAGATTGCTGGAACGGCAATTCGACGCCGGCAGCCCGAATCTTGTGCTGCTGGTCACCGCCAAATCCGGCTCGGTGGACGATCCGGCCGTACGGGAGGCGGGTCTGTCGCTGACGGCCGAGCTCACGGCGGAGCCGGCCGTGAAGAGAGCCGATTCCTACTGGCTGCGCGGCGGTTCCCCGACGCTTCGCAGTGAGGACGGCCGGCAGGCGCTCATCCTCGCCACCCTGAACGGCACCGTGACGGAAGCCCGAACGGCGCTGGGCGAACTGTCGCCGCGGTACATGCGCGACGACGGGCTTGTCCGGGTGGAGGTCGGCGGACAGGACGAAATTTTTCGTCAGGCCGCGGAACTTGCTCGGCAGGACTTCGTCCGCGCGGAGATGATCATCTTGCCCGGCGTGCTGCTGCTGCTCTTCCTCGTGTACCGCCGCTTCCGGGCGACGGCGCTGACGATCGGCGCGGGACTGTACGCGATGGTCGGCACACTCGCCGGCCTTGCGGGCCTCATCTCCTTCACCGAAGTGTCGACGTTCGCGTTGAATCTGGCGCTGGTGATGGGACTCGGGCTCGGCATCGACTACTCCCTGTTCATGATCACCCGCTTCCGGGAGGAACTCGCGGCGGGCCGGTCCGTGCAGGAAGCCGTGGTACGGACCGTGAACACGGCGGGCCGGACGGTGCTGTTCAGCGGGGTGACGGTGGCTGCCGCGTGCGCGGTGCTGTTCGTGTTCCCTTTCCCTTTTCTGCAATCCTTCGCTTACACCGGCGTGCTTGTCGTCCTGTTCGGGCTGATCGGTTCCGTCATCATCCTGCCGGCGTGGTTCGCCCTCCTCGGCGAGCGGCTTGCCCGCAAGCGCAAGGTACCCGCGGCGGCTGCCGAATCCCGGCCGGGCCGGTGGAACCGGTATGCGAAGCAGGTCATGAAACGGCCCGCGCTCTATGGCGCAGCCGCATCGGTGGCGCTGCTGCTGCTCGCATCCCCCGTGCTCCATCTGCGCTTCGGCCTGCCCGACCATCGCGTGCTGCCGCCCGACGTCAGCAGCCGCGTCGTGGAAGTTCAGAAGAACGCCAACTTCATTGCGGAGGAAACCGACGCGATTCAAGTGGTGGCTCCGGCAGCGGGTAACTCAGCGGATCCCGTCATGCTTGATGCAATCGGCGATTACGCCGCCCGCCTGTCGCGAATCGACGGCATCGTCCAGGTCGATTCACTGGCGGGTTCCTATGCGGACGGCACGCTGGTCATCGAACCGAACGCATCGCATGAGCGGTTTGCGGGGAGCTTCGGCGGCACCTATTTGACCGTCATCCCCTCCGGAGAAGCGATCAGCGAGCGGGCTTCGGAGATCGTGCGGGAAGTCCGGGCCGCGGTAGCGCCGTTCGAAGTGCTGGTCGGCGGATATCCGGCAGACTTGACCGATTTCCGGGATGCGCTGCTCGAACGGGTACCGCTGGCGCTCGCCCTCATTTTCCTGGTGACATTCGTCCTGCTGTTCCTGATGACCGGCAGCCTGCTCATTCCCTTCAAAGCCACGGTGCTCAATATGCTCAGTCTGACCATCATGTTCGGCGCGCTGGTGTGGGTGTTCCAGGATGGCAACCTGGCCGGCTTGCTCGGGTTCACCCCGGCCGGCTCGATCGAACCAAGCATTCCGATTCTCATGTTCTGCATCGCGTATGGCCTGTCGATGGACTATGAAGTGTTCATTCTCTCGCGAATCAAGGAGGAGTACGACCGGTCGGGGAATCTGGAAGAAGCGGTCGCGGGCGGATTGCAGAAGAGCGGTTCGCTGGTCACGACGGCCGCGGGCATTCTCGCCTTCACGTTCGCCGCGTACGCGTTCGGGGATATCGTTTTCCTGAAGATGCTGGGGGTTGGCATGACGCTGGCCATTCTCGTCGACGCCACGCTGATCCGGGCCGTGCTGGTGCCCGCCTTCATGAAGCTGGCCGGGCGCGCGAACTGGTGGCTGCCGAAGCCGCTGCGCGCCGTGTACAACCGGTTCGGCATTTCGGAGTCCGGCGAGGGGACAGTCGTGCAACAGCCGTTGGTGCATTGATCCTGCAGACACGGGAAAGCGGAGCCGGTGAACGGTTCACGGGCTCCGCTGTTCCGGTTGGGCGGCACCTTCCATGATCTTTCCCTCGATGCATGCTTTCGAAATCTCCATCGCGCGGATCAACGGTTCAAACTGATTGTATTTCGGGCTTCCTTGCTCATATTTGCGCTGCGCTTTCGTCGTCTTGTGGATGATCGATTGGACGGGCGGGAGCGCATCCCTCAGTTCCCGGCTTGTATAATTGGCCGATGGATCGTTGGTCAGAAGCGCCTTCGAGATTTGGAGCGCCTTGATCCTGTTCTTCAGCAGCGAGTGCCGGGACGATCCTTCCGTGAACTTCTGCTGCATTTTCTCGCATTTGGCGATGGTCGAGGTGAGCAAGGCAACGGTCCGCTCCAATTCTTCTTGGTTGAGTTCCATCAAGCTGCCTCCGAAATACAATCATTTAAAAATAAAGAAACTTTGTGCAGCATTCGAGCGTCTTCCCATATGTAAAATTTCTGATGCGAGGTGTCCTATGAAAAAGTTGTCGTTATGCGCCGCAGTGCTGCTTCTGTGCTTGCCGATGGCCGCATCCGCACAGGAAACAGATTATTCCTATTATACAAAATACGCCGTCAAAGTCATCCTGAATGGCGAGGAAATGGATTTCACGCCTCCGGCGATTGCCGTAAATGACAACACCATGGTGCCGTTCAGGCCGCTGTTTGAAGCCCTTGGTGCTGAAGTGATTTGGCAACCGGGCACGAAAACCATTACGGCAACCAAAGATGGTACTACAATCAAAATTACCATTGATAGTCAGACCGCTTATGTCAATGATGAGGAAGTGAAATTGACACAATCTCCTTTCACTTCCAAATACAAAGACGGGAATATGTACACTTTCGTGAACCTCAGATTCATCAGCGAGGCTCTGGGCGCCGTGGTCACATTTACGAAAGAACCCGTGCCGACCGTGTATATTCAGCACTGGGATTGACGCGCGGTTCAAGCATGGAAGATGAGATAGGGGCGCCGTGATGACGGGCGCCCCTTCTTCTTTATGCTTCAGGAAACATTCTTCAACCGTGCCGTCACGACCGTCTGCCCCAGCCGGTTGTTGTCGACTCTCACCTGGATGGCTTTCGTCGTCACATGGCCTTGCCTGTCCGTGATGGTAATGGTGATGGTGTCCTCCTTCAGATGATCCGGATAGTCTTCCAGATTCATATGCCCGATGGACGACCCGTTCTCCGCGGCAAGTTCCCGCTTCTCTTCTTCCGTCAAACTGTCAACATCAATGTCTATCGGATCATACCCGAATCCGTAGAATCGCGAGAAATTGTCCTCGGCGGCCCATTGGTACATGTTCCACGCCGTCCAGCGATACCAGATCTGATCGTAATCGTGGAAATCCTCATCGAAAGTCATCGTCATTTCCTTATCGTAGAGCAGATCGAAATCAGCGACGGACGTTTGGGTTTCTTCGTCGAAGTGCTGGTAATATTCCACGTTCCAATACTTCTCGTGCTGCGTCTTCGTCCAGTCCACCGCGTAGACATATTCATTTTCCGCCTTGATATGGATCGAGGCGATATTTTCTCCTTCAATGTAGAATTCCAGCCCGGGCCTGGAGTCGACATAGCTGACGGTTGTGACATGCTCATCCCGCTTCCCTTCCCGATCCGCCAACTTGAACACGGGGCCGTCTTCCCCGGCCTTCACGCTGATCGCGTAAGCGGGTGCCGCCTTTTCGAACGGAAGGTTGACCATGACCACCACCGCCAGCACAAGACCGACCGCGAAGCCCGCAGCCCGTCTCAACCGCCTGCCCGTCACCCGTCCCTTCATCGACCGGCGATTCAACCGCTCCCATATGTGCTGCTTCATTCGAGCTTTCTGCTCTTCATCCGGTGCCATCCCGTCAAATACAGCGCGCAGCCTTTCCTTAGTCAATAAAATCATCCCCCAACTCCAGCTTCAGGCGCTTCCGGGCATCCCTCATCCGTGTCTTGACGGTATTGATGTTCATTTTGAGCATTTTCGCAATCTCGAGCAGTTTGTAGCCTTCGTAATAGTACAGGTACAAAAGCAATCTGTGGTTGGGAGGGAGTCTGCGCATACCGTCCATCATCTCGTGCTGCGGCAAACGGTCGGCATGCTGCTCATCGGGCATGCCCGTTTCAAACTTGACGACCTTCTTCCTCCACCATCTGCGGTGTTCATTGCGGGCGGTGGCGATCAGCCAGGCTTTCTCGTGTTCAACACTTTGGAAGGTCATCTTGCTGCGCATGAGCTTGACGAACACGGACTGGGCCGCATCCTCGGCATCCTGTCTGTTGCCCATCATCGCGTAGCAAATGCGGTAGACGGTGTCGATATGGCGTTCATACAGTTCGCTGAATACAGATTCCATGGAATCGTTTGGCTTCATCCGAAAAGCAAATCCCTTCGATCACACGCAGCCAGGGACTTCCCGCCGCTCCCCCCCCCCTTTCATCTATTACACGAATGAGAGCAGGAGAAGGTTTGCGGATTGCGTTAGTTTTTTCGCATTTCCTCTTTGATCACGTGAAGCAACTCCAATATCCTGTCGTTAAACATCTCGATCTTCTTCTCGAACCGGATAAGCAGATAACAGGTAAGCACGATCGGAAACCCAAAGTTGGAGATCGATGTCGTGATCAAGGTCATCAACTGCGTGTCTTCCAATATCATCACCCCCATTCCATATGTGCCTGCATCTTATTAAGTAAAGAGAACATGAAATAACAACCATTACGGCCGGAACAATAAAAAAAAAGAGACCTGCTGCGGTCTCTTCATGCGTTCTGTTATTTCACTTGATCAATCCGAACCTCATCCGGTATCGGCTGAACAGCGTTGGCCATGGGCGAATCAACGTATTTGCCGGGTCGGGTGTTGCCGTGAAGCATTTCACCGCCGCCTTCTTTCCAATAGTGAACGACATCCGACTGAAACCGGTCCAGATTGAAATAAACTCTGGACTTCTCCTCCGGGGGACGGACTCCTCTTTCCTGGGCGTAAACGCCTTGCTCGGCTCCCAACACCCCTTCCCACACCAGACGCTTCACATCATGCTTGATTTCGTAATAAGAAAGCAGATTTCCCCATTCATAATAGTATCGAAGCGCCTCTCCTTCCGGAAAAATGAACGTATGGGAATGCATCTCTCCTGTACTGCCAAGCGTGTTGACGTCCTCGGTGGGCAAGGAGATCGCAATTTTTCTGGCCTCCACCAGATCATCACCATGGTAAAGCGCTTCATACATCTCCTTCTTGTCGGCGCTGCGGATCACAACCGAGTTGATCTCCGGAAGCCATTTCACGTCCGCCTGGAACGCTTCGCTGACAAAGCGAACCGGAACATAGACCCGGTCTTTGATCAATCGGGCAGGCACGTCCAGCGTCATCGTCGTGTCGCCCAGCATGGCCGACTTGCTTCCTACTGTAAGTACCAGCTTACTTTTGGCTTGGGGCGAGGCAACGGTCACCTGTTTCGTCTCGTGATTCCATTGCAAGTCCAGATTCAGCTTCTTGAGCGATGCCAAGGCAACCAGCATCCGTCCATTTACGAGTACGGGAGCCGCGTCCGTATTCATTTTTTCGCTGTTGATGTACAGATGGACTTCATCAGCGGCCTGCAATGGCAGTGTAAAAGCAAGCAGCGACAGAGCAGCGATCAGACAGGCAACAATTTTCTTCACAGCTTTTCCTTCCTCCATCCTAATCTGTAGTTCCGCATGATCCGTTATCCACTCCGGAATCCATTCTACATAACAGACGCTCAAATTGAGCTAAAGTTTCTTTAAAAAGCAAAATCCGGATATTAATCCTTTTTAATGTTGGCTCTGTGGACCAAGGCTTCAATCCGCTGCCACTTGCCTGTATAAAAATGCAAGCCTTGATTAATGACCGCAGCACCTTGAAGGAAAAACAGGAGGGGACATCTACCGCTTCTTTTGGCGACTAATGGCCAGAGTATAGAGGGCAGTTATATGATTTATAAAAAGCGCTCCACATGGAGAAAGGGATTTAGACACTAATATGGAATTATATAGAATATATAATCCTCGAAAGGGGGGGGCATGACATTAACTTCCCTGCTGGCCCCAAGCAACTACCCACCGAATGAAAGTCCAAATGAAGCCGCTGCACTCGACAGAGAACCCGGACACACACCTGCGGCCAATGTTTTCAAAATATTTTAATTATTCATTGTATTTTGACGGTTGTAGTTTGGCCGCATTTTTTTACTAGTTAAGTGAACGGGGGTGGTGAATCATGAATGCTCAGCAAAGTAAAAGTCTGGAAAGCTTTCGTCAAGGCTTGAGGGGATTTGCGTGGAGACTGCAATACAGCTCGAAGGTCAGGCATTCCAAGGAGTCTCTCTCTTTGGACGAACGGCATTACGGCTACTACTTCACATCCGATGTCTTCACGACAATTTATATCAAGGAATGCTGTTGATGATTCCATCTGAGAAAGCGCGGTACATTGTCAAAAGGTTGTATCTGGATGGATATACGGAAAAAGAAGTCGCAACCGAACTCCAGTTGAGCCAACAGGCGGTGAGCAAATGGAAAAAGAAAGCATTCAAAACCATCCGGGAGAACATGAACACGCACTGATCCTCATCAAGCAGGCGCGAGACGGGGACAAGCAAGCGATTGAACAGGTGTTGCAGTTGTTTGATACGGATATCCGTTACCTGGCGCAGTTCATCAAGATGCCCAGAGAAGATGCGATACAAGAATTGGTCACCGAACTGATCGCCATGATCAAGAGGGACAATATTGAGTAACGTTAAAGGAAAATGGAACATGCTCATGAATCGATAACGCCGTCACCTTCTTGGAACAAAGGCCAAGAGCGTGGCGGCGCATGCATTTATTCCGCCTATTTGCAGATTCAAGCGGTGCGTTAGCGAAAAAAATTTTATGGTTTGGTTGTGAGAAGCGCATGGGGATTTCCTATAAGGGTGAAGAGATGAACAATACGATTTCGCCGGTCAGGGATGGAGCGGCCGGAATCGCATCCCTATTGTTCACGCTTCAAAGGTCTCATGATAGAGGACACGAATGGTATTGATTATCAACGGCCCCGTAAAGCCGGTGGTCTTTAAGTCCGGTTTATATGATAAAGAGGAGGATATTGTAACCATGAGCCATCTTACGGAATATGCAAAAATTGTGCGAATCAAAACTGGCAATCTTAGTGACAAAGGGTTTAAAGCAAAATTGACTTTGCCGAACGGCAAAACCTTGCCGCGGATTTGGGACTATATCAACTTCTATGTTGGCATTGATGGTTATGAATGCGGTCTGTCTTGCAGAGACCAGAATGATTGGAAGCAGAATGGTGTATTGAAGTGGCGTATTTTTGCGAACGGGGAAGGATCGACGACCTATGGCAGCTTGTATGCTGACGGTTCTACCGTTACAATCTCAATTGAATTGAATGATCAGAAGAAGGTCGTTTACAAGGTTAACGATGTTGTTGTGAGAACATTCAATAATACAGTCACAAATGTTGCGAACTCTGCACGACTGGTCTTTGCCTCTTATCAATCGACAGGGGTTACACCTCCGCTGCAACCATGGAGTGTTTTTCACAATCAAGTCAGAGCCTTTGAAATGAAATATAAAAACAGCTCCAATAGTTGGGTACCCTTCACAAATGGCAATAACGTTGAGGTGGAAGAGTGGCCGACAAACCTCCCCAGTCCTGACGGGAAGAAATACGTTGTAGATAAGACGTGGATTGGCAACGCTGATATCTACGCATCTTTGAAAGCATAAGCATCTTATTGATCAATACCACCAAACTGTTGGCAAGGCCCCGCTTTTAAGGGGCTTTGCTTTATTCCATCTTTGATCGGGTGGTAAATAGATTATGATTTTGTTATAATTTAGGATATTGACCTAGAGAGAGGGATTTTGGTCCGATTAAAGGGGAAGCCTTGTCCATCATTGAAAGGAGGAGTCATTCGGGTCCTGTCCTGTCAACCGCCTCGTGCTTACGCTAATCCGAATCGTTGGAGGCGTTCTGGTGAATAACTTACCAAAATCGAGGATTGAATACCTCAGCTTTTATCGTGCATTTGCGATATTGGCTGTCATCATGATTCATGTCACTTCCTTCCCGCTGATACGTGTCCAGCAAGGCTCGTGGAAACACGATTTCTACTTCATATTGAACACTTCCAGCCAGTTTGCTGTACCGGCGTTCCTTTTTCTGAATGGCTTTCTGCTGTTCTATAACTACTACGCCATGCATGGACGGGGATGGATCGCAACCTTCTACAGGAAGCGAATACTGTACATTCTGATTCCGTATTTGGCATGGTCGCTGTTTTATTATCTGTTTTGGCAATATCAAACCCAGGGCAACGCATGGCTGAATGCGGATCAGTTTATGATCAGGCTCATTACGGGCAATAACTACACGCATCTGTATTTCTTCATCATCATTATCCAGTTTTATGTGTTATTTCCCGCTCTGGTTCATATCGTTCAACATGCCAAACTTGACAAATGGCTCATCCTTATTGCACTTGTGTCTCAAGTGATCTTCTTCATCCTCAACAACCACTGGCTCCATATCCAAAGGACTGGCGTGCTGTTTATTTCATACTTCCTGCAGTTTTGTGCGGGGGCCTATGTGGGGATGCATTATGAACATGCCGTTGGCAAGTTGATCAAGAAGAAGTGGGCGATTACAGCTCTTTTTATGGTCGGATCTCTGCTCTATATCTTTGCCGGGAAGGTGTACTTCCACTGGCTTCCGGCACTTCTGCCGTATAAGGCTTACCTGAACCAGGTCATCTATTTGTGGTTTACGCTTGCAGCAAGTGCATTTCTGCTGCTGCTGGCAAACCGGATATACAACGTGGATGCCATGACATGGGTAAAACGCGCTTTGAACAGCATCGGCGCAGCTTCATTTGTCATTTTTCTGTCGCATCCGTTCTTTCTTGCACTGTGGCGGAAATATGTGGTTGACAGGTTCGGCGCTTACTATCACTATTTGACTCTTCTGGGATTCGTGGTTGTGCTGCTTTGCTCGTGGGGGAGTTATCTTCTGCTGGCGAAATATAGACGATATACATGGTGGATAACCGGAAAATGATTTTTACGATGGCAGATTCCGCCGATAACAGGCAATAAAAACCCGGAGGCTTGCACGAAGCAAACCTCCGGGTTTCTTCATGATCGCCGGCTGCGCGTCAGCCGCGTCAATCCAGCATCGTCTTGTCGCCGTAGAATTCTTCCCATTTCGCCTTGCGCTCGTCGATGATCGCCTGACCGCCGGATCTGAGGTAATCCTCGAAGCCGGAGTCATAGACTTTGTCGAAATCCGAGACAGGCGCCACAATCGCCTTGTTCAGGACTGTATCGCGCTTCTCCTTGAGCGCTTGGCCCACGCCGTTTTCCGCTTTGATCTCGCCCACGTTGACGTTCTTGCCGACTCTGCCTTCATTGATGGAAGCCTGATATGCGATCTCAATGTACCGCTTGTCGACGCCGGCATAGCCGTTCGCGATCGACTTGACGGTGAGATCGGGATCGCCCAGGTCGAGGCCGTTGACCGTAATCGTATAGTCGATGTTGTTCGGCGAGTTCATGATCTTCTCGCCCGTAGCGGCCAGCGCCTTGTAGGAACCGTCCGGCATCTTCTCGTGGGTGACGCCTTCCTCGCCGAATTGCAGGAAGAACCGGTTTTCGAACTTGGAAATCCAGTTCAGATAGAGCAGCGAAGCGATCGGTTCCTTGTTCGTCGCCGGGAAGAAGATCTTCCGGTCGATCGGCGGCGACAGGAACTTACGGTAGACGCCGGCGTCGTTCGGGAACGTTTCGATGGCGACAAACGCCGCGTCCGGGCCGACCATACGCTGCAGGCTGGCATGGATGCTGTCTTCGCCGTTGCGGTACGGGTAGTCCCAGTTGTGAATGAACGCGCCGACGTAGCCCGCTTTCATCAGGTTGTCTTCCGTCGGGTCTCCTGCGGGATACAGCGAGAAGTCTTTCCAGATCAGCCCTTCATGGTACCATTTGTTCAGGACCCGGATGGCTTCCTTGTAATTCGGGAGCAGGAATTTCCGATCATCAAAGCCGTAAACAAAGAGGTCCTTGTCCGTAATGTCGTCGGGCACGAACGACGTTGTCAGGTGGTCCGCGCGCCAGCCGACGTCAAAGCTGATCGCGAACGGAATCATCTTGTCCGCCTGGTCGCCCAGCAGCAGGGAAGCGTTGTCCCGGAACGCCTTCAGCATGTTCTCGAATTCTTCCAGGTTTGTGGGCGCTTCCATGTTGAGCTTCTTCAGCCAGTCTTCACGCACGAACGTGTTGATGCGGTTCAGAACGGCAAGCCGTGCCTCGAGGGCCCAGATGGTGCCGGTCTTCGGATCCTGGTCCCAATAGATGTTGGTATCCGTCAGCAGATCCCACAGATCCGGAAGAATGTCTTTGGCCTCTTCCAGATAAGGCGCCAGGTCAAGCACGCCGCCCATGTTCGCGTACGTCTGGATCGTCGGGTAAGAGTAGGTGACGCTGATGTCCGGCGCCTGGTTCGCCGCCAGCAGGTTGTTGATGACTTCGCCCTCCGTCCAGCGCGGTACGGGGACAAACTCGACTTCCACGTTGTGGTCGCGAAGCATGCCTTCCTTGATATAATCCGTATAGAAGTTGTCCTCCGGCGGGGTGCCGCCGTCATTGCCGCGGTCGTAAATTTCGACCGTAATCTTGCGGGTCTCCTTGAAGCGCAGGTTCTCATCGAGACCCCATTTCTCCAGTTTGGAATCCGAGCTGCCGCCCGAATTGCCCGAGCTTCCCTCCGAACCGGAGTTGCCCGTGTTCGGCGTGCTGTTTGTCGCGTTCGACGAACCGGAATTGTTCTTGCTGCATCCCGCGAGTACCAGCACGGATGCCAGAACGAATGTCAGGATGGACATCACGATACGGCGAGATCTCATCTTCGCTCCCCCTCACATGCTCATTAACTGGAATTTTATATAAAAATTGACAGTGTCAGTGACAAAGTCAATTTTTACCCCGCTGCAGGCTTCAACTTTCCGGATTTCTTACCCTTTGACGGCTCCGAGCGTGACGCCCGAGATGAAATATCGCTGCAGCCACGGATACACGAACAGGATCGGCACCGTCGCGAACATGACCGTTGCCGCTTTGATCGTTTCGGACAAGCCCGGAGTCGAGAAGCCTTCCTGCGTGGCCACCTCAATGCTGTTGATGCTGTTCAGGATGTTGTACAGCAAAAGCTGGATCGGGTAATATTTCCTGTCGTTCATGTACATCAGCGCGTCCGAGAAGCCGTTCCACCGGCCCACCGCATAGAACAGCGCCAACGTGGCGAGTACGGGCGTGGACAGCGGCAGATAGACGTTGAAGAGGACCCGCAGCGGACCCGCTCCGTCGATTTCCGCCGACTCTCGGAGACTTTCCGGTATCGTGTACAAGAAGCTGCGCAAGATGATGACATAGAACACGCTGATGCAGTTCGGAATGATCAGGACCAGCGGATTGTTGAGCAGGTGCAGCTCCTTCAGCAGCAGGTACATCGGGATGGTGCCCGCGTTGAAGTACATCGTGAACAGAATGAGCGCGACGAAAAACTTCTTCCCCTTCAGGTTGTCATAGATGAGCGGGTAGGCGCACAAGATCGTCATGAACAGGGACCAGATCGTGCAGATCACGGTCAGGATGGCCGTCCATGCCAGCGACCAGGTGTACTTGGAGTCCCCCAGCACGGTCGTGTATGCATCGAAGTTCAGTCCTTTCGGCCAGAGCAGCACCTCATTCTTGATCAGGGCGTCCGCCGAACTCAAGGAACGTGCCAATATGGTCAGCACCGGCAGAAGACAGACGAAAATCAGAATCAGACAGATGAATACGACAACCCAGTCCCCGATTTTGGCGCTTTTTGTTTTGACCATGATGCTGCAGCCCTCCTACCAAATGCCGCGTTCGCCGAATCTCTTGGCCAGAGCGTTGGCCGCGAACAGGAAGATGACGCACACTACGGACTGGAACAGCCCGACAGCGGTGGAAAGCGAGAATTGCAATCCGCGAATACCGTAGTTGTACACGAAGATCGAAATGACGTTCGACACATCGGTGACCAGCTTGTTGCTGAGCGCATATGGCCGGTCAAATTCGCTGCTCAGAATTTGGCCGAGGCTCAGAATCAGCAGCACGATGATCGTGGGACGAAGACCGGGCAGCGTCACATGCCAGATCTTGCGGAAACGTCCCGCTCCGTCAACCGATGCGGCCTCGTACAGCTCCGGATTGATGCCGGTGATGGCAGCCAGATAGATGATGGTGTTCCAGCCGACGCTCTGCCAGATGCCGAGCACCACGTACGTGCCCACCCAGTAAACGGGATCGTTCAGGAACGGGATCGAATCGAAGCCCATTCGGTTCAGCAGAATGTTGATCAGCCCGTTCGTCGGGGCCAGCAGCTGGAGCGCCATGCCGGAAATGATGACCCACGACAGGAAGTGGGGCAGATAGACGACGGTTTGGGTGAACCTTTTAAAGCGCTTAAATACCAGTTCATTCAAAATCAGGGCGAGAATGATGGGCGCCGGGAAACCGAAGATCAGGTCCAGGAAGTTCAGCATCAGGGTGTTTCTCAGCGCATAGATAAAGTCCCGGTTGGAGAATGCCTGAATAAAGTATTCGAAGCCGTTGTTGTCCGCCCATTTCATCTCCCAGGGACTTTGGACAATGCTGTACTCCTTGAACGCGATCTGAATGTAGTGCATCGGGATATAGCGGAATGTGATAAAAAACGCGATCGGAAGAATCAGCATCGCATACAGGACCCAGTAGCGTCGCAGATAGCTCAATGTTTTATTCCAGTTCATCGCGGATGTCGACATGGATGTCTCAGTGCCTCCTTCAACATTTGGCGGCCCTTGTCTGTTCCATTTTCCATCATGGCACCGGCTTGCCTGTAAGCGTTGCCATCCTCTAACACAATTTAGCATCGGGGTTAACGCCCGACAATAGCCGGAATTTAGTTAACCGTGGCTGATTAAAGATAATTTTTTTTTAACGGCCGGCTGCTAGGCCCGGAGACAGTGCGACGGCGTGTAGCCTTTGATCATCTTGAATTGCTTCCGGAAGTGGGATAAATCTTTATATCCGCAGCGCTCCGCGGCTTCGCTCACGTTGCACTCGCCGTTCTGCAGCATGTCCTGCGCGTGGTTGATTCTGGTCTGCGCCAGATATTGATGGACCAGCATCCCCGTCTCTTTCTTGAATAAAGCCCCGAAATAGACGGCATTGAGCCCTACCATATCGGCCAGTTCTTTCACCGTAATATTGCTCGCGTAGTTTTCGGAGATATAGCTGATGGCCTTCTTCACCCGGTAGTCCGTGCTGGCGGAGTCTTTTTTCAGGAGAATCAGTTCAATGAGCCGATGGATGATGACGAGCAGGAGCCCCCGGGTTTTGATGAGATAGCCGGCCTCTTTGCGCACCCAGGCGTTGGACAGCTCGCGGAAGAGCCCGATGAGGTCGCTCTTGATCCCGATGTGCGATACGAGAGGAAGCGGCAGATCGGCCATCTGACCGTTCATGTCGTAGAGTTTGAAGTTGGCGGAGTACAGATGCATCAGGTCGTCGACGGTGCTGTGGGCCTTGCGGAGGCTTCCCGTGGGCACGCACAGCAGATCTCCGCGTCTCACCTCGTGCGGCACCCCGTTGATGGTATAAATCCCTCTGCCTTCGACGACATAGGTGATATCGTAGAACGAAATGACGTTCTCCGCAATTTCCCATGACGGCGTGCATTTTCTGTAGATCAAATAGCCGATATCGGGAACCAGTTGGTCGTTGATTTCCAACGCCATGTTTCATCCCTCCCGGAAAGACCTTTAATTTGAACCCATTTACTATCTTTCTACCTTTCAACCTTGGTGTCAACAAAACACAGCATGCCCTCGAAGGCAAATGTTGGAGACCGGCTTGCGGCGCAGACGCATTGGCCTGGGAACTGAACATGACAGGGTTGAATTAAACAAAAAGAGAGGCCATCAGCCTCTCTCGAGTTCCGTGTGCGTTGTTTGTTACTTAATCCCTATATACTGGACAGTGAAAAGTTCTTGTCGAAAAATCGTCACATAGCAAAATAACCCAATCAAGCGAATCTGTAGTATCTTTAAGGCTCCGACACCAGAAAGGAGATCAGATCGCAAGAGAGGGTTACAAGAGTAGTGTACCCGATTTCGTTACGATCGACCAGTCCATGTTGAAATTGATGAATGAAGTTCTATGTGCATTTCGAGCTTGCTTTTCCCGCGTCGCCGCCTTCGAGTGGTTCGTTGTCATCGTTGTCGGTTTGATGGTTCGTTCCGATCATCTCGGTGTCACTTCCATCGTCCGGGATCTGGCGCTGCATCCGCGTCATTACGAGTCGATGATCCATTTCTTTCGTTCTTCCGCCTGGTCGCCGGGATCGCTGCGGCTCGCCTGGCAGAAGGTCGTTCATCGCTTCGCTCCGCTCCTGTACGTGCGCGGACGTGTCGTTCTCGTCGGCGACGGGATGAAGCAGGCCAAAGAAGGACGGCATATGCCGGGCGTGAAGAAGCTACATCAGGAATCCGAAAATGTCTCCAAAGGCGAGTATATCTTCGGTCATTTGTTCGGCGCCATCGGCATTCTGGCGGGCGCGCCGCAAAAATGGTTCTGCCTGCCCCTGTTCATGAATCTGCAGGATGGCGTGAAAGCGATCTTCGGATGGGCGAACGGCTCCGAGGAGCGTCAGGCTTCCCATGTCGTGCAAATGGTCGAACAGGCCTTCGTCGCCGCTCGCACCTTTGGCGGGGCGCTGCTTCTGTTGGACCGGTATTTCCTGTCCATCTCTGCGCTGCAGCGGTTGACCGAAGGAAATCGGGCCAGCGATGCACGCATGCATCTCGTCACCAAAGCGAAAATGAATGCGGTCGCCTATGAGAGACCGGAACCGAAGAAACCGGGCCGCGGCCGTCCGCCGAAGAAAGGCAAGATGCTGCGGCTCGCCGAGCTGTTCCAAACGCGCGCGGCCGATTTTCAAACTGCTGTCATGACGATCTATGGCAAGGAAGAAACCGTCTCCTTCCTGTGTCTGGATTTGTTATGGGGGCAGGGCCTCTATCAAGAGCTGCGCTTTGTCCTCGTTCGATACGGCGACCGCCTTTCGATTCTCGTCAGCACCGATCTGGCGCTGGATGCGACGGAGATCATCACACTGTACGGATACCGTTTCAAGATTGAATGCACGTTTCGGGAAATGAAGCAAGTGATCGGCGCGTTCGGCTATCGCTTCTGGAGCGCGTCGATGCCGAAGCTGAACCGCTACCGCCGCAAAGGAGAGACGGATCCGCTGGAGCAGGTGACAAACGAGTCGGCTCGGAAACGGATTCGGTTGACTCTCCGGGCCATCGAAGGCTTCGTCATGTGCAGTGTCATCGCGACAGGCATCGTGCAGCTTCTCGCGCTACGCTTTTCCGGTCGTACGCCTGCGCTGTTCTTCCGCTATCTGCGCACGCCTTCCAGGTCGATCGTGTCGGAGGCGACGGTCGTCGCTTACTTGCGCCAATCGCTTTTTCGCTTGTTTGCTCAAAACCCGCATCTGGCGCTAACCCGAATAATTCGTTCCAAGCAGCAATCGGCCCATCCGGATGCGGATTCGCTTGCTTCTTAAATGTGAAAACTTTTCACTGTCCAGCCTATATACAGTTTTGAAATACTTCCATACAGAGTTTAATCTGCTCTGAATATTTCACTAAATCTTTTTCAATGTCGTAAATGAAAACATTAATTTTTTCGTTTTGCGGAGCCGATGCTTTTTTACTGTTGTAAAAATTCACGAACTCTTCTGCACTGTAACCATCAATGTCCTCAATGCCAATGGTTGATATTAAAATAGCTGTGCATGTTTGTAACTTTTTAAGGACTTCCAATTCCCAACTAGTCATTAAATTTTCATAATTAGAAATAGCTTTATCACATTCTCTCTTTATCTCGTATATATTAGTTACATATCTAACGAATAGATTTAGAGGATCTTTAACTGGTGGAGAGTCAAGCAACAATCTATTTTGTTGCTTAACTCAACTTTCGCAGCTTAATTTTCCAAACAAACCCTTGATATAATTGGGCAAACT
>NZ_CAJRAY010000020.1 GCF_907165215.1 Thermobacillus xylanilyticus
AGGGGTGGGTCATTTTCTTTTCGGCGCTCCTGGGTCAATTATATTCCGGCGGTGACAAACGGCAAGTTTGTTCTGTGAAGTTTGGGGGTTCCCGATCAGGACTACCCTCCTAGAGGACAATGTGTGCTATGCGATTGCACTGCAGAATTTGCGGTTGGGCCTCGACGTGGTTGCAGATACCGTCAACCCTATTCACATCACGCGTCAGGCTTGGCGCAATGTAGCAGAGTCTATTAACGTACCGTTTGTGGAAATTGAAGTGATCTGCTCTGATGAACAAGAACATCGGAATCGGGTTGAGTCTCGTACCTCTAATATTCCCGGATTCGCTCTGCCGACGTGGGATCAGGTGATGAAACGGCATTACGAGGCCTGGGATCGAGATCACATCGTGATCGATACGGCAAATAAAACAGTTGCTGAAAGCATGATGACATTATGGGAACAGCTCGGTTTGTAGCGCACAGTCGTTGGGTTACGCGAATCATGGATATGCCGAAATGGCAGAGGAAATGGTAAAACTCGCATCTGCGCAGCCTGGATTTTTAGGTGTTGAAAGCGTCCGAGATGGCTTGGGGATTACGGTATCTTATTGGGAATCTCTCGAAGCCATCCAAAATTGGAAACAGAACGAACGACATTTGATTGCTTAGAAACGCGGGATGACGGATTGGTACACCAGATACAAAACGAGAGTCTGCAAGGTCGAACGGGATTATCAGTTTGATATTACAAATCAATCATAATGAACCTAATATAAACAATGGCAACCTTTTTGCCGATAGTGAGTCCAAGACCAAATACGCCTTGGATACCGTTACGGGCGAACAGGGAGGATCGGTGTGGCAATAAGACACCGGTGAAGCCGTCCGGACTCCGTGAAAATGCGGAGTCTGTTTTTTACGCAGCACGTTTGTCTAAGCATCCGACGATTCAACAAGCGCTTCAACCAATCCGTCCATGACGTTCTTCCATTTCATGTCCAATGTTCATGTCTTTTGGCCGCTCAGGCATGGAAAGCGCAGGAGGCACTTTTTGATGTGCATATCGTTTCAACGAAAACTCACCAAGCTTTTCAAAGCGCCGATATTGGTTGTGTTGGTTTTAACCAGTCTCTTGATCGGCTGTTCGGATACGCCCGAAAACCCACATGCTGGAGAGATGGTTTTTCAGGGAGAAGGGGCGAAATGGGAAGTCTCGATCCCCAACGAGGTCACGTTAAAGCATGGCAAAAAGTACTTTTCGGCCGTTTTTCGCTTTAAAGGGGATCCGGAAGAGCTGAACGAGGTGGAATATATAAGCTTTGCACTGGGAACGGACCAGGGCACGCAAATCGTCAACGTGTATGACCCGGCTTATAAAGAAAAATTGATGAAAATCGATGGGTTTCAGGAAGAATACGAAGATCGGTATGGGATCATCGTCAATGCGATAAAGAACAGAAAAACGGATGACTTTAAGCTCGAATATGTTTTTGAAGAAGAAGAGTCTGGTTATGACACATTTGATTCGATTAAAGAAAACGGGGTCATGATCGCAATCCAGTGGGAAGACCGGGAAAATAATTATGAAGATCGTATCCATTCACAATAGATTCAACATAGAACGGATCATGAAGCCGCCGCCGCTCTCACAAATATCGTTGAAGATATCGCATGATTTGCTCTTCGTGATGTTTGTCGTGACAGATAAACATTTCCTGCAGGAAGGTTTCCAATCTCAACTTTCGCACCTAGAAAATCAATGTAAAACCAATTGTGGAGTGGGCTTAGGGTC
>NZ_CAJRAY010000021.1 GCF_907165215.1 Thermobacillus xylanilyticus
CCGCCCTGCCCGCGCCTTGCGGGCAGGGCGGCCGTTATCGTTTGTTCTGCCGATCGGGCCAATACGTCTCGGTCATGTACGGCAATCCCCGGGCATCCGGCCAGACGTACGCCCAGCCCTCCAGCGGCTGTCCGGATGCGTCGCGGACCCAGATCCGCTCGTACTCGTTCGGCGACTCCGGGCCGATGAAGTCTTCCAGCTCATCCAGCGCCGCCAGCGCCTCGGGCCTGACCGTCAGCCACATCCCCCGCACGCGGCCCGCCAACGCGTCTTCACCCCGCACCAACGCGGGCCAGGCGCCGCAATCGACGAGCCTGCCGCGCACCTCGCCCGGCCGCGCATCCAGCACCCAGGGGGCCGCGATGCCGTGGTTGCACTCGCCGGGCAGCAGGGAGCCGTAGACGAACACATGCACGGCGCGGATCATCGTTCGCTGCACGCCTCCTGATCTTGCCGGTGCTCGTGATACCATTTGACGAACGCGTCGGCGGTGACCGGACGGGTATAGTAGAAGCCCTGCGCTTCCTCGCACAATTCCGCGCGCAGGAAGCGAAGCTGCTCCTCGCTCTCCACCCCTTCGGCCGTCACCCGCATGTTCAGGTGGCGGGCCATCGCGGCAATCGTCGACACGATCGCCGCATCGTTCCCGTCGCGATCCAGATCCGCGACGAAGGAACGGTCGATCTTCAGCTTGTCGATCGGATAGCGCTTCAGATAGCTGAGCGAGCTGTAACCGGTTCCGAAATCGTCCAGGCTGATCTGCACCCCGACTTCCTTCAGTTTGCGCAGCGTCTCGTAAGCAAATTCAACATCGGCCGTCATGCTCTCGGTGATCTCCAGGCCGACCCAGCGCGGCTCGAGGCCGGTCTCGTCCAGAATCGCGCGGATGCGGTCGGCAAGATCGTGCTGATGGAACTGGCGCATGGACAGATTGACGGACACGATGAACGGCGGCAGGCCGGCGTCCTGCCACGCCTTGTTCTGGGCGCAGGCCGTGCGGATGACCCATTCGCCGATTTCGTTGATGAGCCCGGTCTCCTCCGCGATCGGAATGAACAGATGGGGCGGAACGACCCCGCGCTCCGGATGCTCCCAGCGAAGGAGCGCCTCGACGCCGGTAACGTTTCCGGAATGCAGGTCGACCAGCGGCTGGTAGACCAGATAGAACTGGTTCTCCTCGAGCGCCCGCCGCATATCGTTCTCCAGCTTGAGCCGTTCACGCGCCTGGTCGCTCATCCGGGGCGTATAGATCCGGTAGGTGTTCCGTTCCGCTTTCGCGCTGTACAGTGCGGCGTCCGCATGCTTGAGCAGCAGCTCCGGCGTATTTCCGAACTCCGGCCCGATCGCAATCCCGATGCTGACCGTGATGTGATATCCGGTGCCGTCGAACGAGAGCGGCGTCTCGAACGCCTTCAGCAGCCGGGCCGCCGCCTTTTCCGCTTCTTCGGCCTTCTCCAGCCCGGGCAGCAGAACCGTAAACTCGTCGCCGCCCATCCGGTAAACATGCGGCAAAGGCGCAACCGTCTGTTTCAGCCGTTCCGCCGCGGCGATGAGCAGCTGATCCCCGCACGAATGGCCGAGCGTGTCGTTGATCGTTTTGAACCGGTCCATGTCCAGCAGCAGGACGGCGAGCCGGGTGCGGGACCGCTCCGCGCGGTTCAGTTCCGCCTCCAGCCGCTCGGTCAGCAGCCGCCGGTTGCCGAGTCCGGTCAGCTCGTCATGGTACGCCAGATACTGGATCTGGGCTTCCGCCCGCTTCTGCTGGCGCATCGGGCCTTCGATCGTCACCAGATAAATCCCCTGCATCAGGAAGAAATAGCCGCCCGCCTTGAATATCTGCGCCAGCAGCATGTCCGCGTCCAGCAGTTCGTCGACGAACAGCACCTGCAGATTGGCGAACCAGAGCAGGCACATCGCCTGCACGATTTTCAGCAGCGCCTGCGGGCGGGCGCTCCGGTTCCGGTACAGAATTATCGCCCCGGCGGCCGCATAGCCGCCCAGGATGATCACGATGGCCGCGACGCGCAGCAGGTCCAGCGCCTGTCCCTTAAGCAGCGCACCCTCCCGGAGGAACGCGGCCGCCGCCACGATCGCCGCAACGGCGAACCCGCACAGGGGCGACAGCCAGAGCAGCCGCCGCCGTTCGCCGCCGTGCGCCTTCCCGTCCGCCTGGGTGAGCAGGAGGAGCAGGCCGGCCGCGCCGATCACCTGCGCCGCCGCGCCGTAAACCATCGTGAGCGATGTGTCGCCGGCATCGCGGTAGAACGGCTGGCCGAAGAAGGTCAGCGCATGCGCCAGCTCCAGGATGCCGACGACGGTGAACAGGCTGGCCGTATGCAGCCGGATCCGGGTGAGCTGCCGGACGAAAAACGCCCAGCCGAGCAGCACCATTGCAAAACAGAACGCCACGATCGCATAGCCAAGCAATGTCGCGACGAGCAGCAAATCCAGCATTTCCGTCCATCGATGGATGATGTCATGGAACAAACGCATGGCCGCGAACGACATCAACACCAGGCCGATTACCAAAACGGTCTGCTTCTCCGCCTTGTTCACCGACATTGCTCCGACCCCCGTGCCCGTATCGTCTACATTTCGGACAGATTCGTGTTTTTTCGCAACTTGAGTAACCATTTCCACGCGCAATCTGCAGATTCCTGCCGGAAATGCAAATTTTGCATGTTTTGGAAGCTGTTATTCCGACTTCATCCGACCCGCTCGGCAGTTTCGCTCCTTCAAGGTGCGAACGGGGAAGCGATCCGCCATCCTTCCCGCTCGAGCGCGCGCCTCACCGCGGCCGCGATCTCCGGAGCGCCGGGACTGTCGCCGTGAATGCAGAGGGTGCCGGCGCGGACTTCCGCCGTCCCGCCGTCCGCCGTCCGCACGACGCCGCGGGACGCGATATCGAGCGCCTGCGCCGCCGCCTCTTCCGGCCGCTCCAGCACCGCGCCGGCGGAGCCGCGCGGCAGCAGGCGGCCGTCCGCGCCGTAGCGCCGGTCGGCGAACGCTTCGGCCGCCGTCTTGAGGCCGGCCGCCCGGGCCGCCCGCTCAAGCAGCCCGTCCGGCGGCACGAACAGGCCGATCGCCGGATCGAACCTCCGGACGGCCTGCGCGACCGCTTCGGCCAGCGCTTCCGACCGGTCCGCCATATGGTACAGCGCGCCGTGCAGCTTCACGTGGCGGATGCGGCCGCCCGCGGCCCGCACGAAGGCGTCGAGCGCGCCGAGCTGGTAGAGCAGGTCGTCGGCCGCCTCCTGCGCGGTCAGCGCCAGCGCCCGCCGGCCGAAGCCGGCCCGGTCCGGCAGACCGGGATGGGCGCCGACGGCGACGCCGGCTTCGATGCACCGCTCGACCGTCTCGCGCATCGTGCGCGGGTCGCCGGCGTGAAAGCCGCAGGCGATGTTCGCCGACGAGAGGAGCGGAATCAGCTCGCGGTCGCGGCCGATCGCATAGGGGCCGAAGCCTTCGCCGACATCGCCGTTCAGATCGATGGTTCTGGCATTCGACATGGTCAATGATTCGCCTCCCGCATGGTTCAACGATTCGGCCGCCGGCACCGGATGCCGGCGGCGAGCAGGCGCAGCTCCGCCTCCCGCCTGAGCAGCAGGCGATGCGCCTCGTCCACCCCGATCGGGCGGAACCGCACCCGGTCGCCGGGGCGGAGCTGCGCGAGCAGCGGCAGGTCGACGGCCGCCACATGGGCGATGACCGGGTAGCCGCCGGTCGTCTGGCAGTCGGCGCCGAGCACGATCGGCTGCCCGCCGGCCGGCACCTGCACGGTGCCCGGCAGCACGCCGCGCGAGCGCATCTCCGTCCGGACCGCGAGCTCAAGCGGCGGCCCGTTGAGCCGCACGCCCATCCGGTCCGAATCGGGAGCCGCCGTGTACGGCTCCCGGAAGAAGCGTTCACGGGCTTCCGCCGTGAACGCTTCCGGGTCGGCGGACGGCACGGCGCGCAGCACGACGCCGTCCGCCGCATCCCGCGCGCTGCCGCCCCCGGCGAAGCCTTCCGGCAGCGCGCACCAGCCGGGCGCAGCCCAGCTGCGCCCGAAGGCGGCGGCTTCCGCCGCCAGCGCCGCTGCCCAGGCGGCCGC
>NZ_CAJRAY010000022.1 GCF_907165215.1 Thermobacillus xylanilyticus
CATTTCGACGTGAGTGATCCGATCCCCCTTCGGTAACATTTTACCTGAGTGATTGCGCGGCGTTGAACCGCCGACAGCGCTGTTGTATGATAGGGAAGATACGCTGGATGCGAGAAGGCGGGATTGCCGCATGTTGGAGCGAAAAGAAGACTCGGCCGCTTCCCCGCCGGCCTGGAGCGCTGTCGTCGTCGCGGCGGGACGCGGCTCGCGCATGGGAACGGCCGAGCCGAAACAATATCTCGCGCTCGCCGGCAAGCCGATTCTGCTGCATGCGCTGGAACGGTTCGAGGCGATGCCGGAGATCGGCGAGATCGTGCTGGTGACCGGCGCGGACGAGATCGGGCGCTGCGAGGCGCTGTGCGCGGCGCACGGCCTGCGCAAGGTGCGGCGGATCGTCGCCGGCGGCGCGGAGCGGCAGCAGTCGGTGCACCGCGGGCTCGCCGCGGCGACGGGCGAATGGGTGCTCGTGCACGACGCGGTCCGGCCGCTCGTGACGCCCGAGGCGGTCAGGCGCTGCATGGCGCAGGCTGAAGCGGCGGGCGCCGCGGTGCTCGCCGTGCCGGTGAAGGACACGATCAAGGTCGTGGACGAGGCCGGCCGGATCGCGGCGACGCCGGACCGCCGCACGCTGCGGGCGGTGCAGACGCCGCAGGCGTTCCGGCGGGAGCTGCTGCTCGCCTGTCACGAGCGGGCGGCTCGCGAAGGGTTCGCCGCGACCGACGACGCGGGCGTCGTCGAGCGGTACGGCCATCCGGTCGCCGTTGCGGAAGGCGAATATTCGAACGTGAAGATTACGACGCCGGAAGATTTGACGGCAGCGGAATGGCTGCTGCGGATCGGCCGGCCGGGGGCGGCCGGCGCGCCTCCGGACGCGGGAGACGGCGGCAACACCAAAGGAGCGGGCAACATGATCCGGGTCGGACAAGGTTTTGACGTGCATGCGTTCGCGGAAGGACGGCCGCTCATTGTCGGCGGAGTGACGATTCCCCACGAGCGCGGGCTGCTCGGCCATTCGGACGCCGACGTGCTGCTGCATGCGATTGCGGACGCGGTGCTCGGCGCGCTGGGACTCGGGGATATCGGGAAACATTTTCCCGACACCGATCCGGCGTACAAGGACGCCGACAGCGTGAAGCTGCTCGAGCACGTATGGTCGCTCGCGAAGGAGCGGGGCTACAGGCTCGGCAACGTCGATGCGACGATCATCGCGCAGCGGCCGAAGATGGCGCCTTACATTCCGCAGATGGCGCAGACCATCGCGCGCGTGCTGGAAGCGGACGAGCCGTCGCAGGTGAATGTGAAGGCGACGACGACGGAGCGGCTCGGTTTCACGGGCCGGGAAGAGGGCATGGCGGCACAGGCGGCCGTATGTCTGGTGAAGCAGGCTTAGAGGGGCGATGCAGCCCCGAATTTGATCATGACTGACAGCGGAAAGGGGATGCCGGGCATGACAAGCGAAGTGCGCGTCCGTTATGCGCCGTCGCCGACGGGGCATCTGCACATCGGCAACGCGAGAACGGCGCTGTTCAACTATCTGTTCGCGCGCAGCGCGGGCGGAAAATTCATCATCCGGATCGAAGACACCGACACGAAACGCAACGTCGAAGGCGGCGAGCAGAACCAGCTGCAATATTTGCGCTGGCTCGGCGTCGATTGGGATGAAGGCCCCGATGTCGGCGGGCCGTACGGTCCGTACCGGCAGACGGAGCGGCTGGACTACTACCGGGAGCTGACGGACGACCTGATGAAGCGCGGTCTCGCCTACAAGTGCTACTGCACGGAGGAAGAGCTGGAGCGGGAGCGCGAAGAGCAGGCGGCCCGCGGCGAGACGCCGCGCTATTCCGGCAGATGCCGGCACCTGACCGACGCGGAGCGCGCGGCTCTGGAAGCGGAAGGCCGCGAGGCGAGCGTCCGTTTCCGGGTGCCGGAAGGGAAAACGTACGCCTGGAACGATATGGTGAAGGGCGAGATTTCGTTCGAGTCCGAAGGCTTCGGCGATTTCGTCATCGTGAAAAAAGACGGCATCCCGACCTACAACTTCGCGGTTGTCGCCGACGACCACGGGATGAAGATCAGCCATGTGCTGCGCGGCGAGGATCACATCTCGAACACGCCGCGCCAGCTCATGATCTATGAAGCGTTCGGCTGGGAGCCGCCGGTGTTCGGCCATATGACGCTGATCGTGAACGAGCAGCGGAAGAAGCTGAGCAAGCGCGACGAGTCGATCATCCAATTCATTGAGCAATACGACAAGCTCGGCTATCTGCCGGAAGCGCTGTTCAACTTCATCGCGCTGCTCGGCTGGTCGCCGGAGGGCGAGCAGGAGATCTTCACCCGGGAAGAGCTGACGAAGATCTTCACGCCGGCGCGGCTCAGCAAGAGCCCGGCCGTGTTCGACACGCAGAAGCTGGCGTGGATGAACAACGACTACATCAAGCGGGCCGACGCGGACCGGATCGCGGCGCTCTGCGTGCCGCATCTGCAGGCGGCGGGTTTCCTGCCGGCGGAGCCGGATCAGGCGCAGCTGGAGTGGACGAAGCGGCTCGTGGCGCTCGTCCAGGAGAAGCTGCGCAGCGCGGCGGATATCGTGCCGCTCGCCGAGGTGTTCTTCCGCGATGACCTCGCGGACGAGCCGGAGGCGGCCGAGGTGCTGCGCGAGGAGCATGTGCCGACGGTGCTGCGCGCGTTCCTGGATGCGCTCCGTTCCGCGGACGGCGAATGGACGGCGGAGGGCGTCAAGGCGCTGATCAAGGGTGTGCAGCAGGCGACGGGCTTCAAGGGCAAGCAGCTGTTCATGCCGATCCGCGCGGCCTTGACGGGCCAGACGCACGGTTCGGACCTGAACGAGACGATCGTGCTGCTCGGCCGGGAGAAAGCGGTGCAGCGCCTGCAGAAGCGGCTGGGTTGACGTTCCGGGTTGAGAGTTTCGGGCCGGCTGACGGTTCAGGTCCGATGCGGCGCTGGCCGTTCGTCCGACATAGTGCAAAAATGCACCTTATTTCAGCCCCAATTGCCGGGAAGATTTCATTTGGTGCAAAAATGCACTTTATTCCAAACTCCGATTGCCGGACAGGCCTCATATAGTGCAAAAATGCACTACATTCGCCCAATTCCCGAAAAAGCGGCGAAATATAGTGCATTTTTGCACTGCGCGGCCGGCGGAATGACGGCCAACCCGGCGGATTGCAAGATTGCGCACCGCACGCTATACTACAGACAGACGGGCTCCCGTCACGGCGGGAGCGATCAGACAAGCGATACAGACGACAAGCGTTGAACAGGAGAAGTACGTTCCGGCAGGAATCGCAGAGAGGACAACCGGCATGCGAGCGGCTGAAAGCCCGCGCCTGCCGGCTGGAAGTTGTCCATTCCGCGGAACCGAACATGCGCCTGGGAGCTTCGCCCCGAACCCGCGGCCCTCAAATGCCGGCGGCAGTAGGCGGCGGCGGGTCGCGCCGTTACACGCGGCAAGAGACGGGAACCGACCGTGTCTCCGGACCGTTCGCTTCAAGCGAACGGAGGAGAGGGGTTCCCAGGCAGAGTGGAACCGCATCGACCGTGCCTCTGCAGCTTCGGCTGCAGAGGCTTTTTGGCGTGGGAGACCGGCGGGGCGCCGGGCGCGATGGACGGAACGGACGGTGTATGCGAAGTCGTTTTTCAGGGGGTGGGAAGGATGTTTCGTCGGCTGAGGTCGGACATTCAGGCGGTATTCGATAACGATCCCGCGGCGCGCAGCTGGTTCGAAGTCGTCTTCACATATTCCGGACTGCATGCCATCTGGTTCCACCGGATGGCGCATGCGCTGTACAAGCGGAAGTTCTACACGCTTGCGCGCATCATCTCGCAGTTCAGCCGGTTCATGACCGGAATCGAAATCCACCCCGGCGCGAAAATCGGCAACCGGCTGTTCATCGACCACGGGATGGGCGTCGTCATCGGCGAAACGTGCGAGATCGGCGACGACGTGGTCATCTATCAAGGCGTCACGCTCGGCGGCACGGGCAAGGAGAAAGGCAAGCGCCATCCGACGATCGGCAACAACGTCGTCATCGGCTCGGGGGCGAAAGTGCTCGGCTCGTTCAAGGTCGGCGACAACTCGAACATCGGCGCGAACTCCGTCGTCGTGCGGGAAGTGCCGCCGAACAGCACGGTCGTCGGCATACCCGGACGAATCGTCCGGAGCAACGGCCGCCGGGTCGACCGGCTTGACCATACGAAAATTCCGGACCCGATCATGGAGATGTTCCGCAGCATGCAGCGGGAGATCGAGGAGCTTCGGGGAGAGCTGGAAACGTTGAAGCGGGAAGCGGCAGACCGTCAGGCGCGGGCGCAGGCCGCGGAAACCGCGCCGGAGCGGGACGAGGCCGACTTGCACAAGCTCAAGATCACGACCGGAGGAGACGCGTGACATGGCAGAAGGCCAAATCAGAATCTATAACACGATGTCGCGGGAGAAAGAAGTGTTCGTCCCGCTGACGCCGGGCAAAGTAAACATGTACGTATGCGGACCGACCGTCTACGACTACATCCATATCGGCAACGCGCGGCCGGTGATCTTTTTTGACGTGGTGCGGCGGTATCTGGAAGCGGTCGGCTACGATGTGAACTATATCATGAACTTCACGGACGTGGACGACAAGCTGATCCGCAAGTCCGCGGAGACCGGCTCGACGGTGCCGGAGGTGGCGGAGAAGTACATCGCGGCGTTCAATGAGGACATCGAGGCGCTCGGCGTGCGGAAGGCGACGGTAAACCCGCGCGTCATGCACCATATTCCCCAGATCATTGCGTTCATCCAGGGGCTTGTCGAACGCGGATATGCGTATGAAAGCGGCGGCGACGTCTATTTCCGGACGCTGAAATTCCCGGAATACGGCAAGCTCTCGCACCAGAATCCGGAGGAGCTGCAGTACGGCATCCGGATCGAGGTCGGCGAGAAGAAGGAGAATCCGCAGGATTTCGCGCTGTGGAAGGCGGCGAAGCCGGGAGAGATTTTCTGGGAGAGCCCGTGGGGACCGGGCCGGCCGGGCTGGCACATCGAATGCTCGGCGATGGCGCGGGAGTATGCGGGCGATACGCTCGATATCCACGGCGGCGGCCACGACCTGCAGTTCCCGCATCACGAGTGCGAAGTCGCGCAATCGGAGTCGCTCACCGGCAAGCCGCTGGCGCGGTACTGGATGCACAACGGCTACATCCACATCAACAATGAGAAGATGTCGAAGTCGCTCGGCAACGGCATCACGGTGAAGGAACTGCTCAAGCGGACGAAGCCGGCGGCGGTGCGCTATTTCATGCTGTCGACGCACTACCGGAGCCCGCTCAACTTCACCGACGAGACGATCCGCCAGGCCGAGAACAGCATCGAGCGGATCGTGAACTGCCATGTGAATTTGAACCACCGGCTGGCCGCCCTCGGCAGCCGCGGCGCCGTCGAAGCGGAGCAGGCGCGCGCGTCCGGATCGACCGGCGAGCCGGAGCTCGATCGGCGGATCGCGGAGATCCGCGCCCGTTTCCATGAGAAGATGAGCGACGATTTCAACACGCCGGACGCGGTGACCGCGCTGTTCGACCTGGTCAGCGAGGCGAACCAGGCGCTCAAGCGGGAAGTGCTGTCGGGCGCCGTCATCCGGGTGCTGCTCGATGAGCTGGAGGCGATCGACCGCGTGCTCGGCTTCCTGCCGCCGGCGGACGCCGCGCAGCTGGGAGACAAAGAGATCGAGCGGCTGATCGCGGAGCGGACGGAAGCGCGCCGGAACAAGAATTGGGCGCGCGCGGACGAGATCCGCGATCTGCTGGCGGAGCGGGGCATCGTGCTCGAGGACACGCCGCAAGGCGTGCGCTGGCGCCGCAAATGAACGATCGGACGAAATCCGGAGAATGGCCGGTTACGCCGCCGGCCAAGCCGCTGAATCTCATGAATCCCGTGGTGCTCGCCTACGTCGGCGACGCCGTGTTCGAATTGCTGGTGCGCCAGCATCTGGCGGCCAGGCCGAATCACAAGCCGGATGAGCTGCACCGCGGCGCCGTCCGGTTCGTCTCCGCGAAGGCGCAGCGCGCGCTGCTCGAGATACTGCAGCCGCACTTGACGGAGGAAGAAGCCGAGATCGTCCGCCGGGGACGCAACGCGAAGTCCGGCGCGCCGCCCAAGGGCGCGGACATCCGCGATTACCGGCATGCGACGGCGCTGGAGTGCCTGTTCGGCTGGCTGTATTATGCGGGAAAGTTCGACCGCATGGCGGAGCTCTTGCGCCTGACGGAATTGGGCGAGCCGTCCGCGGGCGCGGATGCCGCAGTTCATCGCAAGGAGGATGACCGATGACCGGTCGGGAAGACAGCAAGCATCAAGATGAAATCATCGCCGGCAGGCATCCGGTGCTGGAGGCGCTCAAGGCCGGCCGGGAGATCCACAAAATCTGGATCGCCGAAGGCGTCCAGCGCGCGCTGATCCAGCCGATCGAGGCGGAAGCGCGCCGGCGCGGCATCGTGATCCAGACGGTGGACCGGCGCCGGCTCGATCAGCTCGCGCAGGGGATCGCCCACCAGGGCGTCGCCGCGCAGGCGGCGGCCCACCGCTACGCGGAGCTGGACGAGCTGCTCGAAGCGGCCGAGGCGAAGGGGGAGCCGCCGCTCCTTCTGCTGCTGGACGAGATCGAGGATCCGCACAACCTCGGTTCCATTCTGCGCACGGCCGAATGCGCGGGCGCGCACGGCGTCGTCATTCCGAAGCGGCGCTCGGCGGGCCTTACGGCCGCCGTGTACAAGGCGTCGGCCGGCGCGGCCGAGTTCGTGCCCGTCGCCCGGGTTACGAACCTGGCGCAGACGATCGACCGGCTGAAGGAGCGCGGCCTCTGGATCGCCGGCGCCGACGCGGGCGCGCGGGACGACGTCTACCGCGCGGACCTGACGCTGCCGCTGGCCATTGTGATCGGCAGTGAAGGCCGCGGCATCGGCCGGCTCATCCGGGACAAATGCGATTTTCTCGTCAAACTGCCGATGTTCGGCAGGATCAATTCACTGAACGCCTCCGTCGCCGCGGGCGTCCTGCTGTATGAAGCCGTCCGACAGCGGACCGCCGCGCTGGAAGCAGCCGGAGGCAGCGGTCTGTCTCCGGAGCGGGACGGCTGACATGTCCGCGGGTCGGGAAGTCGTGCTCCTGGTCGACGGCTACAACATGATCGGCGCATGGCCCGAACTGGAAAGGCTGAAGGAACGCGACTTCGAGGAAGCGCGCGACCGGCTGCTGGATCTGCTCGCCGAATATCAGGGTTACTCCGGCACGCGGGTGTACGTCATTTTTGACGCGCACCAGGTGCCCGGTCTCGGCCGGACTTACAAGCAGCAGAAGCTGACCGTCATCTATACGAAGGAAAACGAGACCGCGGACGAATGCATCGAACGGCTCGTCGGCGAACTGTCGGGACGGGGGCGGCACATCTATGTCGCAACCTCCGACCTCGTGGAGCAGCATGTCGCTTTCGGCAAGGGCGCGCTGCGCATTTCGGCCCGCGAATTGCTGATCGAGATCGAGCAGAACCGCAAATTCATCGGCGACGCCCTCCGCCGGACGCCGCCGGTAAAGCGCAATCCGCTGGACAGCCTGCTGGATCTGGACATCCGCACCAAGTTGGAGCGGATGCGGCGCGGCGGCATCGATTCGGACGATGCGGACAAAGCGTAAATTCTGCCGCCGGTCCGGCTTTTTTTAACCCCAAAAATGAGTGAGTACTCACTTGACTGACAGAGGAAGCCAGGTTTATACTGGATTCAAGGAATAGTGAGTGATTACTCACTCTTGTAACGGGAGGGGTTGCCATGTCCCGCGAACAGGCCGCGTGCATCTCGGTCCGCGGCGTCACCCGCAAGTTTGGCGACAAGGAAGTGCTTCACGGCATTACGCTGACGGTCCGCTCCGGCGAGATTTTCGGCTTGCTCGGTCCTTCCGGCTCGGGCAAGACAACCCTGGTCAAGATGCTGGCCGGCATCGACAAGGCGACCGGCGGCGAGATCGACGTGCTCGGCATCCGCATGCCGAAGCTGCAAATGTTGAGCCGGATCGGATACATGGCGCAATCCGATGCATTGTATGCGGAGCTGACCGCCCGGGAGAACCTCGCGTTCTTCGGATCGCTGTACGGCCTGCGCGGCGGCAGGCTGAAGACGCGCATGCGGGAAGCGATGGAACTGGTGGACCTGACCGCGCACCTGAACCGCCCCGTCAGCGCGTACTCGGGCGGCATGAAGCGCCGCTTGTCGCTGGCCATCGCGCTGCTGCACGAGCCGGAGGTGCTCATCCTCGACGAGCCGACCGTCGGCATCGATCCCGTGCTGCGCAAGTCGATCTGGGACGAGCTTGAGTCCCTGAGCCGGCGGGGCACGACGGTGATCGTCACGACGCATGTCATGGACGAAGCCGGGAAATGCCACCGGCTCGGCATGCTCCGCGGCGGCCGTCTGATCGCCGAGGGCACGCCGGAGGAGCTCAAGGCTGCGTCGGGAGCTGCATCCATCGAGGAAGCATTTCTCCATTACGGGGGTGTCCGCGCATGAGAGTCCGCGCCCTGATCGTCCGGATCATCCGCCAGTTCATCCATGACAAGCGGACGCTGGCGCTCTTGATCATCGTCCCCCTGGTCGTGCTGTCGCTGATCTACCTGGTTTTCGACGGCGATACGTATCAGCCGAAAATCGGCGCCGTCCAGGTGCCGGACCCGATCACGCAGCATCTCGTCGAACACCATGCCGAAGTGACGGTGTACGGCAGCGCGGAGGACGCCGAGCAAGCGCTCGCCGGCCGGGAGATCGACGCGATCGTCCGGATGGATGCCGGCGCGCCCCGGGTGAAGCTGGAGGGCAGCGATCCGTCGAAGAACCGCGCCGCCATGGCGGTGATACAGGCGGCCATGCAGGATCTCGCCGTCTTGCAGAGCCGGGCGGTCGCCGTCACCTTGCCTGCCTTTGAATATCTGCACGGCGGACCGGACATGTCGGCCTTCGACAGCCTCAGCCCCGTATTGATCGGCTTGTTCGCGTTTTTCTTCGTTTTTCTGATCGCGGGCGTATCCTTCCTGCGGGAGCGGATCAGCGGCACGCTGGAGCGTCTGCTCGCCACGCCGCTGCGCCGCTGGGAGATCGTGGCCGGCTATACGGCGGGCTTCGGCCTTTTCACGAGCCTGCAGGCGGTGCTGATTGCGGGCTACGCCGTCGGCGCGCTCGGGAGCCTCATGGTCGGATCGTTCGGGTACGTGCTCCTGATCATGCTGCTTCTGTCGCTGACCGCGCTGAGCCTCGGCACATTCCTGTCCGCGTTCGCCGACACGGAGTTCCAGATGATCCAGTTCATTCCGCTCGTCATCGTGCCGCAGGTGTTCTTCTCCGGCCTGTTCGATCTGGAGAACATCTCCCCGTGGCTCCGCTGGCTGTCGCATGTGACGCCGCTGAAATACGGCGCGGACGCGCTCAGGGACGTCATGATCCGCGGCGAAGGCTGGAGCGCCATCGCGCGCGAGGTCTTCATCCTGCTCGGGCTTGCGCTCGTCTTCATGGCGGCCAACGTGCTCGCATTGCGCAAGCATCGGAAAATATAGTAACCTGAGGTGGCAGACGATTTTCGAGGGGAGCGAGAAGAGAGCCGCCATGACAGACGAGAAGGAACAATGGCTGGTCGACTTGCTCCGCCGGCTCGAAGACGATGACGGGAAGAAAACCGAGAAGCAGATCCGGATCATCGAGGCGGCCGTGGAGGTGTTCTCGGAGAAGGGGTTCGCCGCCGCTTCCACAAGCGAGATCGCGCAGCGGGCCGGCGTCGCGGAAGGGACGATCTTCCGTCATTACAAGACAAAGAAAGACCTTCTGCTGTCGATCGCCGGTCCGGTCGCGGCCAAGCTGTTCGCGCCGTTCCTCATGCGCGATTTCGCCAGGCTGCTGGAACTTCCGTACGACCGGGTCGAAGATTTCTTGCGCGCGATCTTGCGGGACCGGCTGGAATTCGCCCGCAAGAACATGAAACTGATCAAGATTCTGGTCCACGAGGTGCCGTTTCAGCCGGAGCTGCTCGCGCAGGTCAAGGAGCTGTTCACCCATATCGTCGTCACGCGGGTCGAGAAGGCCGTCAAGCATTTTCAGGCGCAGGGCGCGCTGAAGGAGATACCGCCGTGGCGCGTCATCCGGTCGACCGTCAGCCAGTTCGTCGGCATGATCGTGTTCCACGTCTTCCTGGCGCCGGATTTTCCGTTCGACGAGGAAGAAGAGATCGAGCGGACGGTGGACATTCTCCTGCACGGCATCGCCGGAAGGCCTTCCTGACGAGAACGCGCATTCCAAAGCCCGGCAGCGGCGGCAGGGAATGGCGCGGCGTCCGTTTCCGGCATGATCCCATTGGTTACAATAAATGCCGGCCCGCCCTTGTTGACGCTCCAAAAGATCATCCTTTATACTGAATCTATTATTGCGCCGCTTCGAGCGGGCTCGGATGCGTACACGTCTTGCAGGCCGGAGGGATAGTTCGTGGGCGTCGACCTCAAAGCAGCGCGTATGCGTGAATATGAATCGAGATCGGACGAAGACATTGTCGAGGCGGTGCGCGAAGGCGACAGCGATGCGCTGGAGTACCTGATCAACAAATACAAGAATTTTGTCCGGGCCAAGGCCAGGTCGTATTTCCTGATCGGCGCGGACCGCGAAGACATCGTCCAGGAAGGCATGATCGGCCTCTACAAGTCGATCCGCGACTTCAAGGGCGACAAGCTCGCGTCGTTCAAGGCGTTCGCCGAGTTGTGCATCACGCGGCAGATCATCACCGCCATCAAGACGGCCACCCGGCAGAAACATATCCCGCTGAACTCCTACATTTCGCTGGACAAGCCCATCTACGACGAGGATTCCGACCGGACGCTGATGGATGTTCTGAGCGGATCGCGCGTATCCGATCCCGAAGAACTGATCATCAACCAGGAAGAGTTCGTCGGGCTGGAGGACAAGATGGCCGAGATTCTGAGCGATCTCGAGCGCCAGGTGCTCATGCTCTATCTGGACGGCCGGTCCTACCAGGAGATTGCGGTCGATCTGGACCGGCACGTAAAGTCGATCGACAACGCGCTGCAGCGCGTCAAGCGCAAGCTCGAGCGCTACCTGGAAATCCGGAATATCGGCGGTTAAGGGTATCGCGGTCGCAGGCGGCCGCCAGGTGATTCGGAAGCGCTAACACTGGAAAACGCGCGTCAATGGCGAAAGCGGCCGGAGCCGTCGGATGCCCGGCGGCTTCCGGATGCGGATTTCGATGCTCCGACGGATTTGGACCCGATATCGTGCAAAAATGCACCAGATTTGCGGGCCAAGCGCCGGAATCGCCCAATGTAGTGCAAAAATGCACCAGATTTACCGCATTCCGAGGTGTGGGTCCGAATTATGGTGCAATAATGCACCAGATTCGCACCCCATACACCGGTACCGCCCATTGTAGTGCAAAAATGCACCCAAATTCATCCGTGATCGCGATCAAGCCGATGAGGTGGAATGCATAGCACGGATGTGCGGCGCTGCGGGCACCGGTCGAAGGAAGGGTATGGCGGAGGGCTTTTTTGTCCAGAATGGTTGAAACGGGAAACATTGGCGCGGCTCGCTGCGGAAAGCACCCGCACATTGTGCGTTGACACGGGACATCCGTTATGCTAAAGTGGGTTAGGTAGCCCCATATATTGCGAACGGTTTATTTTTTTTGCGCTTTATCCTGTGACCGGCCTTGCCGTACACGGGACGGCAGACCGTGTCGCCCGGGCAACTGATCCCGGCGGTTCGCCGGAATGCTGCACACGGCATTTTCATGTTCGGGAGGTGTACTACACATGCGGGTGATCATTACGCTGGCTTGCACGAATTGCAAACAACGGAACTATACGACGACCAAGAACAAGCGGACGACCCCCGACCGCATCGAGATGAGGAAGTTCTGCAAGTTCTGCAACGAGCACACGCCTCACCGCGAGACGAGATAAGGCACTGGAGGTATTGACGTGACCTTCCTGGCGAGAATGAAACAGGGCTTCGGTTCGACGATCTCCTTTTTCTCCGACAGCTGGAACGAATTGAAGAAAGTCCGCTGGCCCAACCGCAAGGAGCTGACAAGCTACTCGATCGTCGTGTTCGTGGCGATCATTTTCGTGACGATCTACTTCTGGGTACTGGACATCATCATCTCCGAGCTGCTCGAACTGATCGTTTGATGAACGAATCCGAAGGTGGCCTTGATTATGGAGAAACGATGGTATGTTGTCCATACGTACTCCGGGTATGAGAACAAGGTAAAAACGAATCTCGAGAAGCGGGTCGAATCGATGGGCATGCAGGACAAAATCTTCCGCGTGCTCGTCCCGACCGAGGAAGAAGTGGTCACCAAGGACGGGAAGAAGAAAACCGTTCAGCGCAAGGTGTATCCGGGCTATGTCCTCGTCGAGATGATTCAGACCGACGATTCCTGGTATGTCGTCCGCAACACGCCGGGCGTGACGGGGTTCGTCGGATCGACCGGATCGGGATCGAAGCCTACGCCGCTCATGCCGGAAGAAGTCGATCAGATCCTGAGACATATGGGCATGGAAGAGCCGAAACCGAAGATGGAATTCGAGCTGAAGGACACCGTCCGCGTCAAATACGGGCCTTTCACCGATTTCATCGGCACGGTGGAGGAAATCTTGTTCGACAAGAACAAGCTGAAAGTCCACGTCAATATGTTCGGAAGGGAAACCCCGCTTGAGCTCGATTATACTCAGGTGGAAAAGATATAATTATCCGGTTTCCGGCGTCCGCGCGCGCCTTGCGTGCGGCGGTGGGAGGGCTGCGGCAACATGCGTCCGGCGCGGCTGTTTGCGAAGCCGGCGTCCGATGCGTGGGAAGCGGTCCGTCTGACCACATTCCAGGGGCAGGAGGTGTTGCAAAATGGCAAAGAAAGTCATCAAGGTTGTGAAGCTGCAGGTTCCTGCGGGCAAGGCCAATCCGGCGCCGCCGATCGGTCCCGCGCTCGGTCAGGCCGGCGTGAACATCATGCAATTCTGCAAAGAGTTCAACGCCCGCACGGCTGACCAGGCTGGCCTGATCATTCCGGTCGTCCTTACCGTGTTCGAAGACCGTTCGTTCACGTTCGAGACGAAGACGCCGCCGGCAGCGGTGCTGCTTCGCATCGCGGCAGGCGTTGAGAAAGGCTCCGGCGAACCGAACAAGCGCAAGGTCGCCACGATCAAGCGCAGCAAAGTTCGCGAAATCGCCGAGCAGAAGATGCCCGACCTGAACGCGGCTTCCGTCGAAGCTGCGATGCGGATGGTCGAAGGAACGGCTCGTTCCATGGGCATTGTTGTAGAAGACTGATGGGTTTGGTTCCGCAGTCGCTCCGCGACTGCTTCGGTGAACACCCCGCGTTCACATTGGTCCCGCAGTCGCTCCGCGACTGCTCGAAGTGGGAGGATGCCCGCAAGGGGATTGTCCGCTACAACCACACAAGGAGGAGAGCAACATGGCAAAGCGCGGCAAGAAATATCAGGAAGCCGCCAAGCTGATCGACCGCGACGCGGTTTATGAACCGCGCCAGGCGGTGGAGCTTGTGAAGAAAGCGGCAACCGCCAAGTTCGACGAATCGGTTGAAGTTGCCGTTCGTCTCGGCGTTGATCCGAAGAAGCAAGACCAGGCGGTGCGCGGTGTCGTCGTCCTGCCGCACGGCACGGGCAAGACGAAGCGCGTGCTCGTATTCGCCAAAGGCGAAAAAGCGAAAGAAGCTGAAGCAGCGGGCGCCGATTACGTCGGCGATTCCGACCTGATCAACAAGATTCAGCAGGGCTGGTTCGACTTCGACGTCTGCGTGGCGACGCCCGACATGATGGCGGAAGTCGGCAAGCTCGGCCGGATTCTCGGTGGCAAAGGGCTCATGCCGAACCCGAAGGCCGGCACGGTCACGTTCGACGTGGCGAAAGCCGTGCAGGAGATCAAGGCCGGCAAGATCGAATACCGTCTCGACCGCGCGGGTCAAATCCACGCGGCCATCGGCAAGGTATCGTTCGATGCCGAGAAACTGGAAGAGAACCTGCGGGCGCTCATCGACGCGCTGAACCGCGCGAAACCGGCAGCGGCCAAAGGGGTCTATCTGAAGAAGATCGCGATCTCTTCCACGATGGGGCCGAGCGTAACCGTCAACACGGCGGCCTATCGTTAAGCAACAGCGCACATCCAAATCGAATATGCGTACCGTAGACAGTAGGTGCCGCAAGGCTTAATGTCCTACCGAGGTGCTATGAATAGACGCGATGCGCCGGAAGGTATGTTCCGGCGGCGCACGTCATGGCCTCCGTTGTCTGCGGAGGCCATGTTCATGCATCGGACTAAGCCGACAGGTTGCGGATGCGCGACTCTATATACGGGAGGTGTCCATCATGGCAAACGCCAAGATCATCCAGGAGAAGCAGCAGATCGTTGAAGAAATTACGGCGAAACTTCGCGAAAGCGCGACAACGGTCCTCACCGACTACCGCGGCCTGAACGTCGCCCAGGTGACGGAACTTCGCCGCAAGTTGCGCGAAGCGGGCATCGAGTTCCGGGTGCTGAAGAACACCCTCATCCGCCGCGCGACGGCGAACGCCGAACTGACGGAACTGGATTCGGTGCTCACCGGTCCGACGGCCGTTGCGTTCGGCAAGGACGATGCCGTGGCTCCGGCCAAGATTCTGAGCCAATTCGCGAAGGAGAACGAGGCGCTCAAGATCAAGGGCGGCGTGGTCGAAGGCCGCGTTGTCGGATTCGACGAGATCAAGGCGCTGGCGGATCTTCCGTCCCGCGAAGGCCTGCTCTCCATGCTGCTCAGCGTGCTGCAGGCTCCGGTCCGCAACTTCGCGCTCGCCGTCAAGGCGGTCGCGGACAAGAAGGAAGCGGAAGCTTAATCGCACAGATATATTGCGCATAATCCGCTGCCCGGTCGGGCATGCGGCAAAACTTCAATCCTGATGGAGGGTAATCCTATGTCGAAGGAACAAATTCTTGAAGCGATCAAGGGCATGACGGTCCTTGAACTGAACGAACTGGTAAAAGCGATCGAAGAAGAATTCGGCGTGACGGCCGCAGCTCCGGTTGCGGTTGTTGCAGGCGGCGCAGCCGGCGGTGCCGAAGCTGCTGAACAATCGGAATTCGATGTCATCCTGGCAAACGCCGGCGCATCGAAGATCAATGTCATCAAGGTTGTCCGCGAAGTTACGGGCCTCGGCCTGAAGGAAGCGAAAGACCTGGTCGACAACGCTCCGAAGCCGCTGAAAGAGAAAGTCAGCAAGGAAGAGGCCGAGTCGATCAAGGCGAAGCTCGAAGAAGCTGGCGCTACCGTCGAACTGAAGTAATCGTCTGTGTCGAACCCCTTGAAGCATGGCTTCGGGGGGTTCGTCGTCATTATGGCCAGGTGCGCGGCAACCGGCCGGGAGGTGTGCTGCATGTCCGAACACTATTACACGAAGACGCCGCGGTCTGTCAGCGACCGAAAGCGGATCGAAGCGGTGCTGCGCGGCAGACGGCTGGCATTTGCAACGGATGCGGGGGTCTTTTCGAAATCGGGCGTCGACTTCGGCAGCAGGCTGCTGATCGAGACGGCCGACATCCCGGACGGCGCGCGCGTGCTGGACGTCGGCTGCGGTTACGGCCCGATCGGCCTCGCGATCGCGGCCGCGAAGCCGTCCGCGCACGTCACCATGATTGACATCAACGAGCGGGCCGTGAAGCTGGCACGCGAGAACGCGGAACGGAACGGCATCCGCAATGTGACGATTCTGGAAAGCGATCTGTTCGAGGCGGTGCGCGATCAGACCTTCGACGCCGTGCTGACCAATCCGCCGATCCGGGCCGGGAAGGCGGTCGTGCATCGGATTTTCGAAGAGGCTTTTGAGCGGCTGGTCCCGGGCGGCGCGCTGTGGGTCGTCATCCAGAAGAAGCAGGGGGCTCCTTCGGCCGAAGCGAAGCTGGAAGAAATTTTCGGAGCAGACAACGTGAGGGTGGCGGCACGGGACAAAGGTTATTGCATTCTGCGGGCGGAGCGGTCAAACATTTGTTGACTCGCCTTCTTGCCTGTGGTATCATTATAAAATGTCAGCATTAAAATAGGGCACAAGTCTTTTGTCCGCCGTTTGTCAAGTGCAAATTTCAATAGGCGGAACGGACCGTGTCCATGATCCGGCGGATTCAGGTATAATGGCTGTCTTTTCGGTGAAAATGATTAAACATATGGGGATTTCTGCCTCAACCGGAGGAGTGCGGCGCTTCGGCCGTTTTCCGTTTTCGCGGCTGCCCGCGCGCGGCAGGTACCGGTTCGGCGGCGATTCGCGGCACGACGGTCTTTAACCGGGCGCATGCGTCCGGTAAGGCCTTTCTTTCGTCTATGGGCGTTTTCAGGCCGCCGCTAAATACCGCGGCGGATTGATCATATAGCAAGGCAAGGCTGCAAGTCAACCATGAGGGGTGGGGTAAAGTTGGCAGGACATCTCGTTCAGTATGGCCGACGCACGCGCAGGAGCTATTCCCGCATCAAAGAAGTGCTCGAAGTACCGAACCTGATTGAAATCCAGCAGAAATCGTATCAGAAATTTCTGGAGCGCGATCTGCTCGAGCTGTTCCAGGACATTTCGCCGATTACGGATTTCACGGGCAACTTGTCGCTCGAGTTCATCGACTATTCCTTGGGCGAACCGAAATATACGGTGGATGATGCGAAGGAACGCGATGTGACGTACGCCGCTCCGCTCCGCGTCAAGGTGCGCCTCATCAACAAGGAGACCGGCGAGGTGAAGGAGCAGGAGGTGTTCATGGGCGATTTTCCGCTCATGACCGAGACCGGCACGTTCATCATCAACGGCGCGGAACGCGTCATTGTCAGCCAGTTGGTCCGATCCCCCAGCGTGTACTTCAGCACGAAGGTTGACAAGAACGGCAAGAAAACCTACACGGCGACGGTTATTCCGAACCGCGGCGCATGGCTCGAGCTCGAGACGGACGCGAAGGACATCATCTACGTCCGGATCGACCGCACGCGGAAGATTCCTGTCACCGTGCTGCTCCGCGCCCTCGGTTTCGGCACGGATGCCGAAATTCTCGACTTGCTCGGTCAGGATGAGTTCATCCGCAACACCCTCGACAAGGACAACACCGATTCCGTCGAGAAGGCGCTCATCGAAATCTATGAACGGCTCCGTCCGGGCGAACCGCCGACGCTCGAGAACGCGAAGAGTCTGCTCGTCGCCCGTTTCTTCGATCCGAAGCGGTATGACCTGGCGAACGTGGGCCGTTACAAAATCAACAAGAAGCTGAATATCAAGAACCGGCTGTTCAACCAGCGGCTCGCGGAGACGCTCGTCGATCCGTCGACCGGCGAGATTATCGCCGAAGCGGGACAGGTGATCGACCGCCGGCTGCTTGATCAGATTACGCCGTACCTGGATGGCGGCGTCGGCTTCAAGACGTACCATGTCGCGAACGGGGTGCTGGATGCCGACAGTATTCCCCTCCAGGCAATCAGCGTATTCTCGCCCAATGAGGACGGGAAGATCGTCAAGATCATCTCGAACGGCAATATCGACAAGTCGGTCAAGCACATTACGCCGGCCGACATCATCGCGTCGATCAACTATTTCATCAATCTGCTGCACGGCATCGGCAGCACGGACGACATTGACCACCTCGGCAACCGCCGCCTCCGTTCGGTCGGCGAGCTGCTGCAGAACCAGTTCCGCATCGGCCTCTCCCGGATGGAACGCGTCGTCCGCGAGCGGATGTCGATCCAGGACGCGAATGCGATCACGCCGCAGGCGCTGATCAACATCCGTCCGGTCATCGCGGCGATCAAGGAATTCTTCGGCAGCTCGCAGCTGTCGCAGTTCATGGACCAGACGAACCCGCTGGCCGAGCTTACGCACAAGCGCCGGCTGTCCGCGCTCGGTCCGGGGGGTCTCACGCGGGAACGCGCGGGCTTCGAAGTGCGCGACGTCCATCCGTCCCACTACGGCCGGATGTGTCCGATCGAGACGCCGGAAGGTCCGAACATCGGCCTGATCAACTCGCTGTCGACGTACGCGCGGATCAACGAGTACGGCTTCATCGAGGCGCCGTACCGCCGCGTCGATCCGGAGACGGGCATCGTCACGGACCATATCGATTATATGACGGCGGATGAAGAGGACAACTACGTCATCGCGCAGGCGAACGCCGCGCTGACGCCGGAAGGCAAATTCGCGGACGACATGGTGATCGTCCGCTACAACAAGCAGGCGGACAACATCCTGACGATGCCGAGCGACCGCGTCGACTACATGGACGTGTCGCCGAAACAGGTGGTTTCCGTCGCGACGGCGCTCATCCCGTTCCTTGAGAACGACGACTCGAACCGCGCGCTCATGGGCGCGAACATGCAGCGTCAGGCCGTGCCGCTGCTCGTGCCGGAAGCGCCGCTCGTCGGCACCGGCATGGAGTACAAGGCGGCGAAGGACTCGGGCGTCTGCATCGTCTCGAAGTACGACGGCATCATCGAGCGCGTCACCGCGAACGAGATCTGGCTGCGCCGCGTCGAGACGATCGACGGCAAGCAGGTGACCGGCGATCTCGTGAAATACAAGCTGCACAAGTTCGAACGTTCGAACCAGGGCACCTGCATCAACCAGCGCCCGATCGTGAAGAAGGGCGAGTTCGTGAAGAAAGGCGACATTCTGGCGGACGGTCCGTCGACCGACCAGGGCGAACTGGCGCTCGGCCGCAACGTCGTCGTCGCCTTCATGACCTGGGAAGGGTACAACTACGAGGACGCGATCCTGCTCAGCGAGAAGCTGGTCAAGGAAGACGTGTACACCTCGATTCATATCGAAGAATACGAGTCCGAAGCGCGCGACACGAAGCTCGGACCCGAAGAGATTACGCGCGACATTCCGAACGTCGGTGAAGACGCGCTGAAGAACCTCGACGAACGCGGCATCATCCGCGTCGGCGCCGAGATCAGCGCGGGCGACATCCTCGTCGGCAAGGTGACGCCGAAGGGCGTGACCGAGCTGACGGCGGAAGAGCGGCTGCTGCACGCGATCTTCGGCGAGAAGGCGCGCGAAGTGCGCGACACGTCGCTCCGCGTGCCGCACGGCACCGACGGCATCGTCGTCGACGTCAAGGTGTTCACCCGCGAGAACGGCGACGAGCTGCCGCCGGGCGTGAACCAGCTCGTGCGCGTGTACATCGCGCAGAAGCGGAAGATTTCCGAAGGCGACAAGATGGCCGGACGCCACGGCAACAAGGGTGTCATCGCGCGCATCATGCCGGAGGAAGACATGCCGTTCCTGCCGGACGGCACGCCGGTCGATGTCGTGCTGAACCCGCTCGGCGTTCCGTCGCGGATGAACATCGGCCAGGTGCTCGAAGTGCACCTCGGCATGGCGTGCAAGCGGATGGGAATCTACGCCGCGACGCCGGTCTTCGACGGCGCGAACGAGGAAGACGTGTTCAACGCGATGGAAGAAGCCGGCATGCAGCGTAACGGCAAGACGATCCTGTACGACGGCCGGACGGGCGAACCGTTCGAGCGGGAAGTCACCGTCGGCGTCATGTACATGATCAAGCTGGCCCACATGGTCGACGACAAGATCCACGCCCGTTCGACCGGTCCGTACTCGCTCGTCACCCAGCAGCCGCTGGGCGGCAAGGCGCAGTTCGGCGGCCAGCGGTTCGGCGAGATGGAAGTGTGGGCGCTTGAAGCATACGGCGCCGCCTATACATTGCAGGAGATTCTGACCGTCAAATCCGACGACGTCGTCGGACGGGTGAAGACGTACGAATCGATCGTCAAGGGCGAAAACGTCCCCGAACCGGGCGTTCCGGAGTCGTTCAAGGTCCTCATCAAGGAACTTCAGAGCCTCGGCATGGACGTGAAGATCCTGACCGAGAACGAAGAAGAGATCGAGATGAGGGAGATCGACGACGAGGAAGACGGCGCGGGCGACAAGCTCAACCTGAACCTCGAAGGATCGGAAGTCGGCATCGAGTGATCGGCGCCACGTGACTTCATCGTCAGACAAGGCATCGCCGCCCTGTCCAGCGGGCGGCCTCGCCTGCCTCGCGGCAGAGACTGAAGGAGGGTTGCTCCTTGTTGGATGTTAACAACTTCGAGTTTATGAAGATCGGCCTGGCTTCTCCGGACAAGATCCGTTCCTGGTCGCGCGGAGAAGTGAAGAAACCCGAGACGATCAACTATCGGACGCTCAAACCCGAGAAGGAAGGGCTGTTCTGCGAGAAAATTTTCGGTCCGACGAAGGACTGGGAGTGCCACTGCGGCAAATACAAGCGCGTGCGTTACAAAGGCGTCGTCTGCGACCGCTGCGGCGTCGAAGTGACGCGCGCGAAGGTGCGCCGCGAGCGGATGGGCCACATCGAGCTGGCCGCTCCGGTGTCGCATATCTGGTATTTCAAAGGGATTCCGAGCCGGATGGGGCTGGCGCTCGACATGTCGCCGCGTTCGCTCGAGGAGGTCATCTACTTCGCATCCTATGTCGTGACCGACCCGGGCGACACGCCGCTGGAGAAGAAGCAGCTCCTCTCCGAGAAGGAATACCGCAGCTACCGCGAGAAGTACGGCTACGGTTTCCAGGCCGGCATGGGCGCCGAAGCGATCAAGAAGCTCCTGATGGACATCGACCTCGACCGCGAGATCGATATCCTCAAGGAAGAGCTGCGCACGGCGCAAGGCCAGCGCCGCAACCGCGCGATCAAGCGGCTTGAGGTGCTTGAGGCGTTCCGCAATTCGGGCAACCGTCCGGAATGGATGATTCTCGATGTGCTGCCGGTCATTCCGCCGGAACTGCGCCCGATGGTGCAGCTCGACGGCGGCCGGTTCGCGACGAGCGACCTGAACGACCTGTACCGCCGCGTCATCAACCGGAACAACCGGCTGAAGCGGCTGCTCGATCTTGGCGCGCCGGACATCATCGTGCAGAACGAGAAGCGGATGCTGCAGGAAGCCGTTGACGCGCTGATCGACAACGGCCGCCGCGGCCGTCCGGTTACCGGACCGGGCAACCGTCCGCTGAAATCGCTCAGTCATATGCTGAAGGGCAAGCAGGGCCGGTTCCGTCAGAACCTGCTCGGCAAACGGGTCGACTACTCCGGCCGTTCCGTCATCGTCGTCGGGCCGAGCCTGAAGATGTATCAGTGCGGCCTGCCGAAGGAGATGGCGCTGGAGCTGTTCAAGCCGTTCGTCATGAAGGAGCTCGTGAACAAGGGGCTCGCGCACAACATCAAGAGCGCGAAGCGCAAGGTCGAGCGCGTGAGCCCGGAAGTCTGGGACGTGCTCGAGGAAGTCATCCGCGAGCACCCGGTGCTGCTGAACCGCGCGCCGACGCTCCACCGCCTCGGCATCCAGGCGTTCGAGCCGACGCTCGTCGAAGGCCGCGCGATCAAGCTGCACCCGCTCGTCTGTACGGCGTACAACGCCGACTTCGACGGCGACCAGATGGCCGTGCACGTGCCGCTCTCGGCTGAAGCGCAGGCGGAAGCGCGCCTGCTCATGCTCGCTTCGGGCAACATCCTGAACCCGAAGGACGGCAAGCCGGTCGTTACGCCTTCGCAGGACATGGTCCTCGGCAGCTACTATCTGACGATGGACAATCCCGAGGCGAAGGGCACGGGCATGATGTTCGCCACGGTGAACGAAGCGATCTCCGCTTACCACCGCGACATCGTGTCGCTTCACGCGCGGATCGTCATCCCGGCGCGCGCGCTGAACAAGAAGATGTTCACGGAAGAGCAGGAGCGCTCGCTCATCGTGACGACGGTCGGGAAACTGATTTTCAACGAGATTTTCCCGGACACGTTCCCGTACATCAACGAAGCGACGAAGGACAACCTGCTCAAGGGCACGCCGGAACGCTGGTTCGTCAAGGAGAAGGGCGCGGACGTGAACGCGTACATCGCCCAGCTCCCGATCGCCAGCGCGGTGGGCAAGGAATATCTCGGCCAGATCATCGCGGAATGCTTCCGCCTGTTCCAGACGACGACGACGTCGATCATTCTCGACAAGATCAAGCAGCTCGGCTTCACGTACTCGACGCGGGCCGGCATCACGATCGCGATTTCGGACGTTGTCGTGCCGGATGCGAAGAAGGACATTCTCGCCGAGTCCGAGGAGAAGGTCAGGGTCGTCACGAACCAGTACCGCCGCGGCCTCATCACGGACGAGGAGCGGTACGACCGCGTCATCGAGATCTGGGGCCAGACGAAGGACCGGATCACGGACGTGCTCATGAAATCGATGGACCGCTACAACTCGATCATGCTCATGGTCGATTCGAAGGCGCGGGGCAACAAGTCGCAGATCACGCAGCTCGGCGGCATGCGCGGCCTGATGGCGACGCCGTCCGGCCGGATCTTCGAGCTCCCGATCAAATCGAACTTCCGCGAAGGGCTGACGGTCCTCGAGTACTTCATCTCGACGCACGGCGCGCGGAAAGGTCTCGCCGACACGGCGCTCCGGACCGCGGACTCGGGTTATCTGACCCGCCGTCTCGTCGACGTCGCGCAGGACGTCATCGTGCGCGAAGAAGACTGCGGCACGGATAAAGGCATCACCGTCACGAAGATCCACGACGGCAAGGAAGTCATCGAGGATCTGTACGACCGGATCGAAGGCCGCTACACGGCGGCGGCGGTGCGCCATCCGGAGACGGGCGAGATCATCGTCGGCAAGGGCGAAATGATCGATGCCGAGATCGCGGAGAAGATCATCGCCGCCGGCATCGAGAAGCTGGAGATCCGCTCCGTGCTCAGCTGCCGCGCCCGCCACGGCGTCTGCAAGATCTGCTACGGCCGGAACCTGGCGACCGGCAAACATGTCGAGATCGGCGAAGCGGTCGGCATCATCGCGGCCCAGTCGATCGGCGAGCCGGGTACGCAGCTTACGATGCGGACGTTCCACACGGGCGGCGTCGCCGGCGACGACATCACGCAAGGTCTGCCGCGGATCCAGGAGCTGTTCGAAGCCCGGAATCCGAAAGGCCAGGCGACGATCTCCGAGATCGACGGCGTCGTCAAGGATATCCGCGACGCGAAAGACCGGCGCGAGATCGAAGTCGAAGGCGAAGCGGAGACGAAGGTTTACTCGGTCAGCTACGGTTCGCGTATCCGCGTGAACATCGGCGACCGCGTCGAAGCGGGCGACGAGCTGACGGACGGTTCGATCGACCCGAAGGAGATGCTCCGGATCAAGGGTATCCGCGGCGTGCAGAACTACATCCTGCAGGAAGTGCAGCGCGTCTACCGGAACCAGGGCGTCGAGATCAACGACAAGCATATCGAGGTCATGATCAAGCAGATGCTCCGGAAAATCCGGATCGTCGATGCGGGCGACACGCAGCTCCTGCCGGGTTCGTACGTCGACATCCACGAGTACGAGGCGGCGAACCGCGAAGCGATTCTCGCGGGCAAGGAGCCGGCCGTCGCGAAGCCGGTGCTGCTCGGCATCACGAAGGCGTCGCTCGAGACGGACTCCTTCCTGTCCGCCGCATCGTTCCAGGAGACGACGCGCGTGCTCACGGACGCCGCGATCAAGGGCAAGGTCGACCAGCTGCTCGGCCTGAAGGAGAACGTCATTATCGGCAAGCTGATTCCGGCGGGCACGGGCATGGCCCATTACCGGAACATTCGCTTCGCCGGTCTGGAAGAAGACGAGCAGCAATCGGAAGAAGTGCTTGAAGGCGTAGCGGTCGAATCCTGATGCGCCGGACCTTCCGTCCGGGCGCATCGGATGCGGCACACATCCGAGGATAACGTTTGACCCGATTCCGAGGAAGGCGGCCTGGGCCGGCCGGACGAACCGATCGTCCGGACCGGCCCGGCGGCTGTCGGAGGGAGTTTTCGATACAACCGTTTGCAAGACGGACAAGCTCTCCGCGGGGATGAGCCGTTTTGCATGAGATGCAAGAACCGACAGGCGGCTCGCATGTCAAAGGACTTGCACTGAACCGGAAGTTGACGGTATAAGACAAGCCGCGCGGTATGCGTTTGTCGGCCAAAGCTGTTCTGCTTGACACACCCTGGCAGCAGGTGATACTATATCGGAGTGTGCCTATAAGGATGGGGATCGTGCGCCTTCGCGAAAGGGAGGAGTCTCCATGCCCTGGAAGATCGGCACCAAGCAAACGACGAAAGCTGTGGAGCAAGGATTGGCCGCGCGGGTATTTGTCGCGCGCGATGCAGATCCTCGGTTGACGGGCAAGATTGTGGAGCTCTGCCGCCAAGCGGAGATCGAGGTCGAATGGGTGGACCGGATGGCCGATCTCGGCAGACGCTGCGGGATCGACGTCGGAGCCGCGTCGGCCGCCTGGATTCCGGATGGACCGTAAGGCAGGCGACGTTCGGGCCGGATTCACGAAAGGAATGCGGCGCGGACTTTTGTCTGCTTATTGATGAACCGCCTGGATCTGTGGACTTGAAACACGCAGCGATTCAACCGACTCGCCCAAGGAAGGGGGTGGCAACATGCCAACAATCAACCAGCTCGTGCGCAAAGGCCGCAAAGCGAAGGTCGTCAAGTCGAAATCGCCGGCGCTGCAACGGGGTTTCAACGCGCTCAAGCGTGAAGCGACCAACATCAGCTCGCCGCAGAAGCGGGGCGTCTGCACCCGTGTCGGCACGATGACGCCGAAGAAGCCGAACTCCGCCCTGCGGAAATATGCGCGGGTTCGTCTGACCAACCGCGTTGAGGTTACGGCATATATTCCGGGTATTGGTCACAATCTTCAAGAGCACAGCGTCGTGTTGATCCGCGGCGGCCGGGTCAAGGACCTTCCGGGTGTCCGCTATCATATCGTCCGCGGCGCGCTGGATACGGCCGGCGTGAACAACCGTAAGCAAGGCCGCTCCAAGTACGGCGCGAAGCGTCCGAAGGAAGCGAAGAAGTAATAGATCGGCTGACGATGGAGAAACATGATGGAAGGAGGTTGGATCCATGCCACGCAAAGGACCGGTGCCGAAGCGCGATGTGCTGCCGGACCCGATCTACAACAGCAAGCTGGTCACGCGGCTCATCAACCGCATCATGATCGACGGCAAGCGCGGAGTCGCGTCCAGAATCCTGTACGAAGCGTTCGAGATTATCCGTGAGCGCACGGGCAAGGACCCGATGGAAGTGTTCGAGGCCGCTCTCAAGAATGTCATGCCGGTGCTCGAAGTCAAGGCTCGCCGCGTCGGCGGCGCGAACTACCAGGTTCCGGTGGAAGTCAGACCGGAACGCCGGACGTCCCTTGGCCTCCGCTGGCTCGTCAACTACGCCCGCACCCGCGGCGAGAAGACGATGCAGGAACGCCTGGCCGCAGAGATCATCGACGCTTCGAACAACACGGGCGCTGCCGTGAAGAAGCGCGAAGACACGCACAAGATGGCCGAGGCGAACAAGGCGTTCGCGCACTACCGCTGGTAGGATTCAGATTTCGGAAGGAGACAACAGCATGCCTAGACAGTTCTCCTTGAAAGATACGCGCAATATCGGGATCATGGCCCATATTGACGCCGGCAAGACGACCACCACGGAGCGCATCCTGTTCTATACCGGCCGCACCCACAAGATCGGCGAGGTGCACGAAGGCGCCGCGACGATGGACTGGATGGAACAGGAGCAGGAGCGCGGCATCACGATCACGTCGGCCGCGACGACCGCTCAATGGAAAGGTCACCGGATCAATATCATCGACACTCCGGGCCACGTCGACTTCACCGTCGAAGTCGAGCGTTCCCTGCGCGTGCTGGACGGAGCAGTAGCCGTGTTCAGCGCGAAGGAAGGCGTTGAACCGCAGTCCGAGACCGTCTGGCGCCAGGCGGACAAGTACGGCGTGCCGCGGATCGCCTATGTCAACAAGATGGACATTATCGGCGCGGATTACCTCGCCGTCGTCCAGGACATGCGCGATCGTCTGCAGGCGAACGCCGTCGCGATCCAACTGCCGATCGGCGCCGAGAACGATTTCCGCGGCATCATTGACCTGATCGAGCGGAAAGCGTACTTCTACAAAGACGACCTCGGCAAAGATATCGAAGTCGGGGACATTCCGGCCGACCTGGCCGACAAGGCCGAAGAGCTTCGCAATGAGCTCGTCGAGAAGGTCGCTGAAATCGACGAAGAGCTCATGATGAAGTATCTGGAAGGCGAAGAGATCACCGTTCCGGAACTGAAGGCGGCACTGCGCAAAGGCGTATGTTCCGTTCAGATTTTCCCGGTCGTCTGCGGCTCTTCGTACCGGAACAAAGGCGTTCAATTGATGCTGGACGCCGTCATCGAATATCTGCCGTCGCCGGTTGACGTGCCGGATATCAAGGGCACGCTCGAAGACGGCACGGAGACGACGCGCAAGTCGTCCGACGACGAGCCGTTCGCGGCACTCGCATTCAAGATCATGACCGACCCCTATGTCGGTAAGCTGACGTTCTTCCGCGTCTACTCCGGCATCCTGAACTCCGGTTCGTACGTGCTGAACGCCACGAAGGGCAAGCGCGAACGGATCGGCCGGATTCTGCAGATGCACGCGAACCATCGCGAGGAGATCACGGAAGTGTATGCGGGCGACATCGCCGCTGCCGTCGGCCTGAAGGACACGACGACGGGCGACACGCTCTGCGACGAGAAGCATCCGGTTATCCTGGAATCGATGAACTTCCCGGAACCGGTCATCGAGGTCGCGATCGAGCCGAAGACGAAGAACGACCAGGACAAACTTGGCGTCGCGCTGTCGAAGCTCTCCGAAGAAGACCCGACGTTCCGTGCCTACACGGACGAAGAGACCGGCCAGACGATCATCGCCGGCATGGGCGAGCTCCATCTGGAGATCATCGTCGACCGTCTGAAACGGGAATTCAAGGTCGAGACGAACGTCGGCAAGCCGCAGGTCGCATACCGCGAGACGTTCCGCACGCCGGCGCGCGTCGAAGGCAAATTCGTCCGCCAGTCGGGCGGCCGCGGTCAATACGGCCACGTCTGGATCGAATTCGAACCGCTTGAGCAAGGCGCGGGCTTCGTGTTCGAGAACAAGATCGTCGGCGGCGTCGTTCCGAAAGAATACGTGCCGGCCGTTCAAGCCGGTATCGAAGAAGCGATGCGCAACGGCGTCCTCGCCGGTTATCCGATGGTCGACATCAAGGCTACGCTCGTCGACGGTTCGTACCACGACGTCGACTCGTCCGAAATGGCGTTCAAGATCGCCGGTTCGCTGGCGCTCAAGGCCGCGAAGGACAAGTGTAACCCTGTGCTCCTCGAGCCGATCATGAAGGTCGAGGTCACGGTGCCGGAAGAATACTTCGGCGACGTCATGGGCACGCTCAGCTCCCGCCGCGGACGCATCGAGGGCACGGATACGCGCGCAGGCGCGCAAATCATCCGCGCGAAGGTGCCGCTCGGCGAAATGTTCGGCTACTCGACGACGCTTCGTTCGGGCACGCAAGGCCGCGGGGTGTTCTCGATGGAACTGTCCCACTATGAGGAAGTTCCGAAGTCGATTGCGGACGAGATCATCGCGAAGTACAAGGGAAGCAGCAACGAGTAAGCCTGCATGACGACATAACCGATGTGGTTACAGGACGGATGCCGCGGCGCCTTGCGCCGCGCCCCGCTCCACACATAACCCAATCCATCATCCCAAGGAGGAAATGGTTCAATGGCTAAGGCTAAATTCGAACGTACGAAACCGCACGTCAACATCGGCACCATCGGTCACGTCGACCATGGCAAGACGACGCTGACGGCCGCCATCACGACGGTTCTGTCGAAGAAGTATGGCGGCGGCGCTGCAGTCGCTTACGACCAAATCGACAAGGCTCCGGAAGAGCGCGAGCGCGGCATCACGATCTCGACCGCACACGTCGAGTACGAAACACCGAACCGCCACTATGCGCACGTTGACTGCCCGGGCCACGCCGACTACGTCAAGAACATGATTACGGGTGCAGCTCAGATGGACGGCGCAATCCTCGTCGTATCCGCTGCTGACGGCCCGATGCCGCAAACGCGCGAGCACATCCTGCTCTCCCGTCAGGTCGGCGTTCCGTACATTGTCGTATTCCTGAACAAGTGCGACATGGTTGAAGACGAAGAGCTGCTCGAACTCGTTGAAATGGAAGTTCGCGACCTGCTGAGCGAATACGAGTTCCCAGGCGACGACACGCCGATCATCCGCGGTTCCGCGCGCGAAGCGCTCGAAAATCCGGACGGTCCGTGGGCTGACAAGATCGTTGAACTGTTCGAAGCGATCGACTCCTACATCCCGACGCCGGAACGCGACGTCGACAAGCCGTTCCTCATGCCGGTCGAAGACGTATTCACGATCACCGGCCGCGGTACGGTTGCAACGGGCCGCGTCGAGCGCGGTACGGTTAAAGTCGGCGATGAAGTCGAAATCGTCGGTCTGCAAGACGAAACGAAGAAAACGGTCGTTACGGGCGTTGAAATGTTCCGTAAGCTGCTCGACCAAGCGCAAGCCGGCGACAACATCGGCGCGCTGCTCCGCGGCGTAGAGCGCAAGGAAATCGAGCGCGGCCAAGTTCTGGTTAAACCGGGCTCGGTTAACCCGCACACGAAATTCACGGCTCAAGTTTACGTCCTGACGAAGGAAGAAGGCGGCCGCCACAAACCGTTCTTCACGGGCTACCGTCCGCAATTCTACTTCCGGACGACGGACGTAACGGGCGTTATCGAACTGCCGGAAGGCACCGAGATGGTTATGCCGGGCGACAACGTCACCCTGACGGTTGAACTGATCGCTCCGATCGCTATCGAAGAAGGTACGCGCTTCGCTATCCGCGAAGGCGGCCGTACGGTAGGCGCAGGCGCCGTTGCTTCGATCCTGAAGTAATGAGGCGCGGCTCCAAGCCGCATATTGCACGGCCGTTTGGCAGCAACTGCTGTCAAACGGCCGCTTGTTTTTTTCACGTCCGTCACGACGTCAGCCGATTTTCTTGCCGGATTGCAAGCAGATCATTGACGACGATAATGAGAACCATTATCATAATAGACGGATTGATTTGACCAGCAGGGTGGATGAAGGATCGGGCGCGGCTGCGAAGCCGATTGATTTTTCGAATCCGACTGTGATGGATATGGCCTGACTGCGGCAGGCGACCGGAGAGGATGAGGCGCCTTGGACAGACTGATAACGCAAGACCTGGCGATTGGCTATGACGAACGGCTGATTGTGGACGGTCTGAACCTGAGCATACCGACGGGAAAGATTACCGCCCTGGTAGGTTCGAACGGATCGGGCAAATCGACGATTTTGAAGACGATGGCCCGCATCATGAAACCCCAGCGCGGCAGCGTGCTGCTCGACGGGAAGGCGATCCACTCGCAATCGACGCGGGAAGTGGCGAAACAGCTGGCGATTTTGCCCCAGAATCCCGTTGCGCCCGAAGGGCTTACGGTCCGCGAACTGGTCGGCTACGGCCGCTATCCGCATCAGAAAGGTTTCGGCACGATGAGCCGGGAAGACCGTGAGATCGTGGAGTGGGCGATCGAGATGACCGGTCTTGTTTCATTTGCCGACCGTGCGGTTGATCAGTTGTCCGGCGGTCAGCGGCAGCGGGCATGGATTGCGATGGCGCTCGCGCAGCAGACGGAAATATTGTTCCTGGACGAGCCGACGACCTATCTCGATATGGCGCATCAGCTCGAGGTGCTGAAGCTGCTGCAGCAGCTCAATGAAGAGCAAGGCCGAACGATCGTCATGGTCGTGCACGATCTGAACCACGCCACGCGTTATGCGCATCACATGGTCGCGATCAAGTCCGGCAAGATCGTGGCCGAAGGCGAACCGGCGAAAGTAACGACGAAGGAAGTGCTCCGCGAAGTATTCGGGATCGAAGCCGATATTCTGTTCGATCCGCGCACCGGCGTGCCGCTCTGTCTGCCGTTCGAACTGTTCCGCGAAAGCCTGCGTACGGCGAAGAACCGCGAGCATCAGCAGGTGAAGAGCAAACAGGAAGATCGGGCTTACGGCAAGCAGGCGAATGCCGTGACGAACGGTTGACGGGCCGCTCCGGCATGCGAAAGATCTGCAGCCTTCCGAGATTGCGGCTGATTTTCGAAGCCACTGGTTCCCGTTGGGACGGTGGCTTTGTCTTTGTGAGCAGGTGGTTAAATGAACGCGTTCAACACCCGGCATGATGCGGCGAACGCGCGGCAAATGCCGGTCAAAGGCCGTCCGCTTGCGGCCATCCTGATCATTACGGGCGGACTCGCCGCGCTTGCCCTGGCCATGGCGGCCGCCACAGCCATCGGTGCGGCGGACATCCGTCTCTCCACCGTATGGGATGCCTTGTTCCGGTTCGATCCGGAACTGTCGAGCCATCACGTCGTGCGGGACTTGCGCGTGCCGCGAGCGCTCGGAAGCGCGCTCGTCGGAGCCGGACTCGCCGTCGCCGGCGCGATGATGCAAGGCATGACGCGCAACCCGCTCGCGGACTCCGGATTGCTCGGGCTCAACGCGGGGGCTGGCGTGATGCTCGCGGTCTGTTTCGCATTTTTTCCGCAGACGCCGTACATCCTGTTGATGGTGTATGCGTTCCTGGGGGCGGCCATCGGCGCGGGATTGGTGTTCGGCATCGGCTCGATGGCGAGGGGCGGCATGACACCGGTGCGCTTGACGCTGGCGGGAGCGGCGGTAAGCGCGCTGCTCACCGCGGTTAGCGAAGGCATCGCGCTCATGTTTCGAGTCGGACAAGATCTCGCCTTCTGGTATGCCGGCGGCGCGGCGGGGATCACCTGGCCGCAGATATCGGTATTGTGGCCATGGATCGGTGTCAGTCTGATCGCCGCGCTGCTGATGTCCCGTTCCATCACGCTGCTCAGTCTCGGCGAGGAGGTGGCGGCCGGTCTCGGAATGCGCACCCGCTGGGTGAAGACGGCGGGCATGCTGGTCGTGCTGATCCTGGCCGGATCGTCGATGTCGGCCGTCGGCAGCATTGCGTTCATCGGGCTGATGGTGCCGCATGTCGCCCGGTTTCTCGTCGGCGTCGATTACCGGTGGATCATTCCGTGTTCCGCCGTGCTCGGAAGTCTGTTCATGGTGCTCGCCGACATCGGCGCGCGGTCGGTCAACCCGCCTTACGAGACGCCGGCCGGCGCGCTCATTTCGCTGGCCGGGGTGCCGTTTTTCCTCTGGCTGGCGCGCCGCAGGGGCCGGTAGATCGGTTCCGCAGCGGAATGAGGCGGATGGCACCGTGAAACCGGGGCAGTCACAGAACGTTCAATTGACAACATCCATGAGAATGATTATCATTCTTGTTCAGGATAACAAAGCAGGTTAAGCAGCATATCTGCAAACAAGCGAAAGGATGAAATGCTCAATGTTGCGCAGCAAGAAAGAAGGCAAACGAACGGCCGGGATGTTCGCGGCGCTGCTGCTGGTGCTCGCGCTGGCGCTCGCCGCTTGCGGCGGCAATAACAATGCGGGAGAGAGCAACGGGGCGGCTTCCGGCAGCGACAATGCGGCCGGCGGAACGAACGGCGGCACTGCCGGAAACGGCGCGGAACAAGAGGAAGCCGCGAACCCGCAGGAGCGCACGCTGACGGACGCGCTCGGCAATGACGTGACGATTCCGGCGAATCCGCAGCGGATCATCGCGCCCTATCTGGAAGACCATCTGCTCACGCTCGGCGTCATGCCGGCCGCGCAGTGGTCGGTGCCGAACGGGGTGCAGGACTACCTGCAGGCGGCCGGTCTGGAAGGCGTGCCGACGATCAGCTACAACCTGCCGCCGGAAGAGGTCGTGAGCTTCAATCCGGACCTCATCATCGTCAACTCGCCCTCGCTGGTGCAGAACGACCTGTACTCGCAATATTCGAAGATTGCGCCGACTTTCGTCCTCAGCGACGAGACGACGGCCGACTGGCGCGCCGCGCTGAGCAAGATCGGCGAAGTGCTCGGCAAGGAAGAAGAAGCGAAAGCCGCGCTCGAAGCTTACGATCAAAAAGTGCAGGAGACGAAAGCCAAGCTCGAGGGCAAGCTTGAAGGCAAATCGATCGCCATCCTGTGGCTGACCGCCAAGCAGTTCTACATGGTCGACACGAAGACGGCGAGCGGCGCGGTCGTGTACGGCGATCTGGGCGTGAACCCGCCGAACATCATGACCGAGATTCCGGAAGAGAACCGCGCATCGTGGAATCCGATATCGCTCGAGAAACTGTCGGAACTGACGGCGGACTACATTTTCCTGGTGAACTACGAAGAAGGCCAGACGGACTCGCTGATCGAGAGCGACCTCTGGAAGACGATCCCCGCCGTCAAAGCGGGACATGTCTACGAGATGGACAAGAACCGCAGCTGGCTGTACAGCGGCGCCATCGCGGGACAGCTGGTGCTGGAAGATATCGAACGGGTGCTGGGAGAGTGACGGCGCAAGCCGCCGCTCTTCCTTTTTTATTGGTTCGGATGCTTGATTCGTCCCGCAAAGAAAAAAGATTGCAAACGCCCGGGTGTTTCGCTATAATATTGCATGTTGGTCTGCGACGTTGCGATGATGCGGGAGGTTGCCGACACACCCGGCCCCTTTGCCATAGGGAGCCTGTCGGGTTATTCTCGCGGAGTATGTCCGATTACCAAATTGGGCGATAGAAGGAGGGACTCATATGGCAGCAAAGCAAAAGATCCGTATCCGTCTCAAGGCATACGATCACCGAATTCTCGACCAGTCCGCGGAGAAAATCGTGGAGACGGCGAAGCGTTCCGGCGCCGGGGTGTCCGGTCCGATTCCGCTTCCGACGGAGAAGCAAGTCATCACGATTCTGCGGGCGGTGCACAAGTACAAGGATTCCCGTGAACAATTCGAGATGCGCACGCACAAGCGTCTCATTGACATTGTGAATCCCACGCCGCAGACGGTCGATGCGCTGATGCGTCTGGACCTGCCGTCCGGCGTCGACATCGAGATCAAACTGTAAGGCCCAGGCCGCGAAGGGCGGCTATTATATGCATGAGAGGAAATGAGGTGTCAACATGAAAGGTATCTTGGGCAGAAAGCTGGGGATGACGCAAGTCTTCGCGGCTGACGGCTCCGTCGTACCGGTTACGGTCATCGAGGCCGGCCCGTGCGTCGTGCTCCAGAAGAAGGATCGGGAGACCGACGGCTACGAAGCGATCCAGCTCGGTTTTGCCGACAAGAAGAACCCGATCAAGCCGGAAGTCGGTCACGCGAAGAAAGCCGGCACGGCTCCCAAGCGCTACGTAAAAGAAATCCGCGGGGTCAACCCGGGCGAGTATGAAGTTGGCCAGGAGATCAAAGCGGATATTTTCGCGGAAGGCGAGTTCGTTGACGTGACGGGCATTTCGAAGGGTAAAGGCTTCGCCGGCGTCATCAAACGGTGGGGTCAACAGCGCGGTCCGATGGCGCACGGTTCGAAGTACCATCGCGGACCGGGTTCGATGGGCTCCATCCAGGCGAACCGCGTGCCGAAGGGCAAGCATCTGGCGGGCCGCATGGGCAGCGAGACGGTCACGATCCAGAACCTCGAAGTGGTTCGCGTCGACGCGGAGCGCAACGTCATTCTCGTCAAGGGTTCGATCCCGGGCGCGAAGAACTCGTTCGTGAAAATCAGATCCTCGGTGAAGAAATAAACCGATTCTTGCAGGAAAGGAGGAACATGAAATGCCGAAAGTAGCAGTATACAATGTGAGCGGGGCGCAGGTAGGCGAGATCGAGCTGTCCGATGCGGTATTCGGAATCGAGCCGCACGTGCATGCGCTGCACAGCGCGATCGTGCTGCAAGAAGCCGCCGAGCGCCGCGGTACGCATAAAACGAAAGGGCGTTCGGAAGTGAGCGGCGGCGGCCGCAAGCCCTGGAGACAGAAAGGAACGGGGCGCGCCCGTCAAGGCAGCATCCGGGCTCCGCAATGGAAAGGCGGCGGCACCGTGTTCGGACCGGTACCGCGCACGTACGGATTCAAGCTGCCGAAGAAAGTCCGCCGGCTGGCGATCCGCTCGGCGCTGTCCGCGAAAGTGGGCGCGAGCGAACTGATCGTGCTGGATGAGCTGAAACTCGCTCAGCCGAAGACGAAGGATTTCGCCGGCATCCTGAACAATCTGAAAGTCGACCGCAAGGCGCTTGTTGTGACGGCGGAATACGACGACAACGTGGCGCTTTCCGCACGGAACATTCCGGGTGTGAAATTCATTGCGGCTGACGGCATCAATGTGCGTGACGTCATGGTCCACGACAAGCTCATCATGACGAAGGACGCGGCACTGAAAGTACAGGAGGTGCTGGCGCAATGAAGGACCCGCGCGACATCATCAAACGTCCGGTCATCACCGAAGAGTCGAGCGAACTGATGGCGAACAAACGCTATGTGTTCGAAGTGGATCTGAAGGCGACGAAGACGGAAATCAAGTCCGCCGTCGAACAGATCTTCAAGGTCAAGGTCGTGAAAGTGAACACGATGCGCGTTCCGGCCAAGCCGAAGCGCTACGGCCGTTATGAGGGCTACACGAGCGAATGGAAGAAAGCGATCGTGCAGCTCAGCCCGGACAGCAAGGAACTCGAGTTCTTCGAGGCGTCCGTCTGATTCTGTTGAGACAAGGAGGGGATATTCGTGCCCATCAAGAAGTACAAACCGACTTCTCCGGCCCGGCGCGCCATGTCGGTCTCGACGTTCGAGGAAATTACGACGGACCGCCCGGAGAAATCGCTGCTTGCGCCGCTGAAGAAGAAAGCGGGCCGCAACAACCAGGGCAAGATCACGGTCCGCCATCACGGCGGCGGCCATAAACGGAAATACCGGATCATCGACTTCAAACGGAACAAGGACGGCATCGTCGGCAAGGTCGCGACGATCGAGTACGACCCGAACCGCACGGCGAACATCGCGCTGATCCACTACGTCGACGGCGAGAAGCGCTACATCATCGCGCCGAAGGGTCTGAAAGTCGGCGACGAGATCATGTCCGGTCCGAACGCGGACATCAAGGTCGGCAACGCGCTGCCGCTTGAGAACATCCCGGTCGGTACGGTCATCCACAACATCGAACTCAAGCCCGGCAAGGGCGGCCAGCTCGTGCGCGCCGCAGGTACGGAAGCGCAGCTGCTCGGCAAAGAGGACAAGTATGCCATTGTCCGTCTCACGTCCGGTGAAATGCGCCGCATCCTGAAGACGTGCCGCGCGACGATCGGCTCGGTCGGCAACGAAGACCACGAGCTGATCAGTATCGGCAAGGCCGGCCGCAGCCGCTGGCTCGGCAAGCGCCCGACGGTCCGCGGTGTCGTCATGAACCCGGTCGACCACCCGCACGGCGGCGGCGAAGGCCGCGCTCCGATCGGCCGCAAGTCGCCGATGTCGCCGTGGGGCAAACCGACGCTCGGCTACAAGACGCGCAAGAAGAAGAAAGCGTCGAGCAAGTACATCATTCGCAGCCGCACGAAGTGATCGAATTGCCCGCCGCGCAGATCGCGAGGTCACGCGCGGAGCTGCATGAAGCGCCCGCGCGGATCCGGCGGGCTTTGGTCTCGATTTAAGCGAAGGGAGGAACACCGATGGGTCGCAGCCTGAAGAAGGGACCGTTCGTCGACGATCACCTGATGAAGAAAGTCGAAGAACTGAACGCAAACAACAAGAAAGCCGTCATCAAGACCTGGTCCCGCCGTTCCACGATTTTCCCGCAATTTATCGGCCATACGTTCGCCGTCTACGACGGACGCAAGCATGTGCCGGTTTATGTAACGGAAGACATGGTGGGTCACAAGCTCGGCGAATTCGCGCCGACGCGCACGTTCAAGGGCCACACCGACGACGACAAGAAGACGGGCAGAAGATAATTCGGCGCCTGCCGGTTTTGAACTTGCGGTTTCAAGCGGTTCATGCCGGAACAGGCCTATGTCATGAGAGGAGGTTTCTTCCATGCCAGAAGCGAAGGCACACGCGAACTATGTGCGCATCGCGCCGCGCAAGGCACAGCTCGTCGTGGACCTGATCCGCGGCAAGAGCGTGGGCGAAGCGATCGCGATTCTGCGCCATACGCCGAAGGCGGCTTCCCCGATCGTGGAAAAGCTGCTCAACTCGGCAATCGCGAATGCAGAACATAACTACCAGATGAACGTAGAACGGCTCTACATTTCCCAGGCATACGTGAACCAGGGGCCGACGTTGAAACGGTACCGTCCCCGCGCCCAGGGCCGCGCATTCCCGATCAAGAAACGTACGAGCCACATTACGCTGGTGGTATCTGAAAAATAAGGAGGGACACGTGTGGGTCAAAAGGTCAATCCGGTCGGTCTCCGCATCGGAATCATCCGGGATTGGGAATCCAAATGGTACGCCGGCAAAGACTTCGGCGACCTTCTGCTTGAAGACGTCAAAATCCGTGATTTCCTGAAGAAGAAACTGAAAGACGCCGCGGTCTCCCGCATCGAGATCGAACGGGCGGCGAACCGCGTCAACGTGACGATCCACACCGCGAAGCCGGGCATGGTCATCGGCAAAGGCGGTTCGGAAGTCGAGAATCTTCGCGCAGAACTGACGAAGCTCACGAAGGGCAAGAAAGTCCACATCAATATTCTGGAGATCAAACAAGCGGATCTGGACGCGACGCTCGTCGCGGAATCGATCGCTCAGCAGCTTGAACGCCGCATCTCGTTCCGCCGCGCCCTGAAACAGGCGATCCAGCGGACGATGCGCGCCGGCGCGAAGGGCATCAAGGCCAGCGTCAGCGGCCGTCTCGGCGGTGCGGAAATCGCCCGTACGGAAGGGTACACCGAAGGCACGGTGCCGCTGCACACGCTGCGCGCGGACATCGACTACGGTACGGCGGAAGCCCATACGACTTACGGCCGCATCGGCGTGAAAGTATGGATCTACCGCGGTGAGGTGCTCCCGGCGAGAAAGAAAGCTGCCGTCCAGGAAGGAGGCAACTGACCCATGTTGATACCGAAGCGCGTCAAACACCGCAAGGTTCAACGCGGTAAAATGAAAGGCCGCGCCAAAGGCGGCACGGAAGTAGCATTCGGCGAATACGGTCTGCAGGCGCTCGAGCCGGCATGGATCACGAACCGGCAGATCGAGGCGGCGCGGATTGCAATGACCCGTTACATCAAGCGGGGCGGCAAGGTGTGGATCAAGATTTTCCCGTCCAAGCCGATCACGCAGAAGCCGCTGGAAGTCCGGATGGGTTCCGGTAAAGGTAACGTCGAGAAGTGGGTAGCAGTCGTCAAACCGGGCAAGATCATGTTCGAACTTGCGGGCGTATCCGAAGAAGTCGCGCGTGAAGCGATGCGTCTGGCGTCCCACAAGCTTCCGGTGAAGACGAAGTTCGTGAAACGAGAAGAAGCGGGTGGTGAAGCAAATGAAAGCTAATGACTTCCGCAACCTGACGACGGCCGAAATTGAACAGAAGATTTCCGGCTACAAGGAAGAGCTTTTCAACCTTCGCTTCCAATTGGCTACCGGCCAGCTGGAGAACCCGACGCGCATCCGCGACGTGCGCAAGGCGATTGCGCGTGCGAAGACCGTCATCCGCGAACGCGAACTGGGCATCAGCAAAAGCGGAAGCTGAATTCATCCGCAACAACCGGACCTCTTGACGAGGAAGGAGGAAAACCATGAGCGAACGCAAACCCCGCAAAGTGGAGATCGGACGGGTCGTCAGCGACAAAATGGACAAGACGATCGTCGTGGCGGTCGAGACGTACAAGAAGCACAAGCTGTACCACAAGCGGATCAAGTACACGAAGAAATACAAAGCGCACGATGAGAACAACGAGGCAAAGATCGGCGATATCGTGAAGATCATGGAGACGCGCCCGCTGTCGAAAGACAAACGGTTCCGTCTGGTCGAAATCGTCGAAAAAGCCGTTGTGCTGTAAGTTAATGTTCGGTTTCATTTTCCCGAAAGGAGGACGCTAGCATGATTCAACCGTTCACTCGCCTGGCAGTTGCCGACAACTCCGGCGCGAAGGAACTGATGTGCATTCGCGTTCTGGGCGGCACGGGACGCCGCACGGGCCGCATCGGCGATCTGATCGTATGTTCCGTCAAGTCCGCAACACCCGGGGGCGTTGTCAAGAAGGGCGATGTCGTGAAAGCCGTTATCGTCCGCACGAAACGCCCTGTGCGCCGCAAAGACGGTTCCTATATTTCGTTCGACGAGAACGCCGCCGTCATCGTGCGGGAAGACAAGAGCCCGCGCGGCACGCGGATCTTCGGGCCTGTCGCACGTGAACTCCGCGACAAGGATTTCATGAAGATCATCTCGCTGGCGCCGGAAGTCATCTGATCGGACAGCACACAAGAGCGGGAACGGACCGCTCTTCAAGAAAGCACGACAAGCCAATCCTGCAGTCGAAGTGAGGTGTAACGAATGCCCAGGCTGAAGAAAGTTCTCGAGTCGCACAACAACAAGCTGCACGTGAAGAAGGATGACACGGTCATCGTCATCACGGGCAAGGACAAGGGCAAAAAAGGCCGCGTCATCGCAGCTTTCCCGCGCGAGAACCGGGTGCTGGTCGAAGGCGTGAACATGGTGAAGAAGCATACGCGTCCTTCGCAGCAAAATCCGCAAGGCGGCATTATCGAACAAGAAGCGCCGATTCACGTATCGAACGTGATGCATGTCGACCCGAAGACCGGCAAGCCGACGCGCATCGGCTACAAGGTGCTGGAGAACGGCAAGAAAGTCCGGGTCGCGAAGCGTTCCGGAGAAGTCATCGACTAATCCGCGAGACGAAAGGAGGTCCGTGTGAAGAATGGCAGTACGACTGAAGGATAAATTCCTGAACGAGATCACGCCTGCTTTGATGCAGAAGTTCAACTATACAACGGTCATGCAAGTACCGAAGGTCGAGAAGGTCGTCATCAACATGGGCGTCGGCGAAGCGGTCGGCAACCCGAAAGTGCTCGATGCGGCCGTTGAAGACCTGCGGCTGATTTCCGGCCAGAAACCGGTCGTCACCCGGGCGAAGAAATCGATCGCGGGATTCAAGCTCCGCGAGGGCATGCCGATCGGCGTGAAGGTGACGCTGCGCGGCGACCGGATGTATTACTTCCTCGACAAACTGTTCAATGTCGCGCTTCCGCGGGTTCGCGACTTCCGCGGCGTCTCGACGAAGGCGTTCGACGGACGCGGCAACTACACGCTCGGCTTGAGAGAGCAGCTGATCTTCCCGGAAATCGAGTACGACAAGATCGACAAGGTGCGCGGTATGGACGTCGTCATCGTTACGACGGCCAAGACGGACGAAGAAGCTCGTGAGCTGCTGGCCCAGCTGGGCATGCCGTTCGCGAAGTAATCCGAAGGCAGGAGGTGCGAACCCTATGGCGAAGACGTCAATGAAAGTGAAGCAGCAGCGCAAGCCGAAGTTTAAAGTGCGGGCTTACACGCGCTGCGAACGCTGCGGCCGTCCGCATTCCGTCTTCCGGAAATTCAAGATTTGCCGGATCTGTTTCCGTGAACTGGCCTACAAGGGACAGATTCCGGGCGTGAAAAAAGCGAGCTGGTAATTCACCCGGCACGGGAAGGAGGTTCTCGAACCAATGGTTATGTCCGATCCGATTGCAGATATGCTGACGCGTATCCGCAACGCGAACACCGTACGTCACGAAACCGTGGAAATGCCGGCTTCGAAGATCAAACGGCAGATCGCCGAGATCTTGAAGAATGAAGGCTTCATCCGCGATGCCGAATATATCGAGGACAACAAGCAGGGGATCATCCGCATCTTCCTGAAGTACGGACCGAACAACGAACGCGTCATCACCGGGCTGAAGCGCATCAGCAAGCCGGGTCTGCGCGTTTACACGAAAGCGAACGAAGTTCCGCGCGTGCTCGGCGGTCTGGGCATCGCGATTCTCTCGACGTCCAAGGGCGTCATGACCGACAAGCAGGCCCGCCAACTGAAAACGGGCGGCGAAGTCATCTGCTACGTGTGGTAAGACCGCTATAACGATTGGAGGTGTCGACATGTCTCGTATCGGCCGCAAACCGATCGCCATTCCGAGCGGCGTGGACGTCACGCTGAACGGCAATGTCATTACCGTGAAAGGTCCGAAGGGAACGCTGACGCGCGAACTGCACAAAGACATGAAAGTCGTTGTCGATGGCGGCGCCGTATCGGTCGAGCGTCCTTCTGACGATAAATTGCACCGCTCCCTGCACGGCACGACGCGGAGCGTCATCGCCAACATGGTCAGCGGCGTAACCGAAGGCTTCAGCAAGAGCCTGGAACTGGTCGGTGTCGGTTACCGCGTGAACAAGCAAGGCGACAAGATCGTCCTGAACGTCGGTTACTCGCACCCGGTGGAGATCGTGCCGGACAAGGGCATCGAATTCGAAGTGCCCTCGCAGACGAAGATTGTCGTGAAAGGCATCGACAAGGAACTCGTCGGCGCAACGGCCGCGAAGATCCGCGCCGTACGCGAGCCGGAACCGTACAAGGGCAAAGGCATCAAATACGAAGACGAACGGATTCTCCGCAAGGAAGGCAAGGCCGGCAAGAAGAAATGATCGGCCGAGCCGCTGAAGGACGGTACATCGGGCAAGCGTCCGCGGCGGCACGCCGCATAAGCCCGGGAAGGAGTGAAACCTGGCATGATCACGAAGATCGACAAGAACAAAGCCCGCCTGAAACGGCATCTGCGGGTTCGCAAGAAAATCAACGGCACGGCGGAACGGCCGCGTCTGTCGGTATTCCGCTCCTCGAAGCATATCTACGCGCAGCTCATTGACGACGAGAAGGGGATCACCCTCGCGTCCGCATCGACGCTCGACAAGGAACTGCGGGACAAGATCGGCAACGGCGGCAGCGTCGAAGCCGCACGTCAAGTCGGCGAACTGATCGCACGGCGCGCGAAAGAGAAAGGCGTGGCCAAAGTCGTGTTCGACCGCGGCGGATACCTGTATCACGGCCGCATCCAGGCGCTGGCCGACGCTGCGCGCGAAGGCGGGCTCGAATTCTGATCCATCTCTCGATAAGGAGGTATATGACTTGCGTGTAGATCCGAATACGTTAGAATTGACCGAGAAGGTCGTGCACATCAACCGCGTATCGAAGGTCGTCAAGGGCGGCCGCCGCTTCAGCTTCAGCGCGCTCGTCGTCGTCGGCGACGGCAAAGGCTGGGTCGGCGCGGGGATCGGCAAGGCGTCCGAAGTGCCGGATGCGATCCGCAAAGGCATCGAAGACGCGAAGAAGAACCTGATTCATGTGCCGATCGTCGGCACGACGATTCCGCATCAGGTCATCGGCCATTTCGGCGCAGGCAAAGTGCTGCTGAAGCCGGCATCCGAAGGTACGGGCGTCATTGCCGGCGGTCCGGTCCGTGCGGTGCTCGAGCTGGCCGGCATCGGCGATATCCTGACGAAATCGCTCGGTTCTTCCAACTCCACCAACATGGTCAACGCGACGATCGAAGGGTTGTCTCGCCTGAAGCGGGCGGAAGATGTGGCGCGCCTCCGCGGCAAAACCGTCGAAGAGCTTCTGGGTTAAGGAGGGGTAATCGATGGCGAAACTGCAAATCACCCTCGTTCGCAGCCTGATCGGCCGCAACGAGAAGCAGCGCGCGACCGTGGCGGCCCTGGGTCTCCGCAAGCTTCATCAGACGGTCGTGAAGGAAGACAATCCGGCCATCCGCGGCATGGTGAACCATGTCAAGCACCTGGTCAAAGTCGAAGAAGTACAAGGCTGAACAAGCCGGGACATAAGCCGAGTGCGGCTGCACATTTTGCAAGGAGGTGCAACGAACGATGAAACTGCACGAGCTCAAGCCGGCAGAAGGTTCCCGCAAGGCACCGAAGCGTGTGGGTCGCGGGATTGCCAGCGGCAACGGCAAGACGGCAGGCCGCGGCCACAAAGGTCAGAACGCACGTTCCGGCGGCGGTGTGCGCCCGGGCTTTGAGGGCGGTCAAAACCCGCTGTACCGTCGTCTGCCGAAGCGCGGTTTCAACAATCGTTTCCGCAAGGAATACGCGATTGTCAACATTGAGGAACTGAACCGCTTCGAGGCTGGAACCGAAGTTACGCCCGAACTGCTCATGTCGCAAGGGATCGTGAAAAATCCTCTGGCGGGCATCAAGATTCTCGGCAACGGCGAGATCAAGGTCGGCCTCACCGTGAAAGCGAACAAGTTCTCTCAATCTGCGGTAGAGAAAATTCAGGCTGCCGGCGGTAAAACCGAGGTGATCTAATGTTCAGGACCCTGTCCAACATCTGGAAAGTGGAAGATCTTCGCAAACGGATCTTGTTCACGCTGATGATCCTGATCGTCTACCGGATCGGCTCGTTCATTCCGGTACCGAACATCGATCAAGAAACGCTGATCGAGGCTACCAAAGGCGGCAGCGATATTTTCGGGCTCTTGAACACGTTCTCCGGCGGCGCGCTCTTCCAGTTCTCGATCTTCGCGCTCGGGATCATGCCATACATCACGGCATCGATCATCGTGCAGCTGCTCAGCATGGATGTCATCCCGAAATTCGCCGAATGGGCGAAAGAAGGCGAGAACGGGAAGCGCAAGCTGGCGCAGATCACCCGTTACGGCACGGTCATCCTGGGTCTGATCCAGGCGTTTGCGACGTCGATCGGTTTCCAGAATCAGTACGGGATGGTCATTGATCCGAGCTTTACGACTTATCTGGTGATCGCGATCGTCCTGACAGCCGGCACGGCCTTCCTGATGTGGCTCGGTGAGCAGATTACGGAGAAAGGCATCGGCAACGGGATTTCGATCATCATCTTCGCGGGCATCATCGCGGGAATCCCTGGCGCGATCCGGACGATCTACGCTTCCGAGTTCGTGGAGAACGATCAGCTGTTCCTGAGCATCGTCAAGGTGCTGATCCTGCTGGCCGTGGTTGTGGCGGTCGTTGTCTTGGTCATCTTCGTGCAGCAAGGCGTCCGGAAGATCCCGGTCCAATACGCGAAGCGGATCGTCGGCCGCAAGATGTACGGCGGCCAGTCGACGCACATCCCGCTCAAGGTGAACAGCGCCGGCGTCATCCCGGTCATCTTCGCGATCTCGCTGCTGATGTTCCCGGTCACGATTGCCACGTTCTGGCGGGGCAAGCAATGGGCAGAGTGGGTCATCGCCAATCTGTACTATGACCAGCCGCTCGGCATGGTGCTGTACGTGATCCTGATCATCGGCTTTACGTTCTTCTACACGTTCGTGCAGATCAACCCGATCCAGATGGCGGATCAGATGAAGAAGAACGGCGGCTATATTCCGGGCATCCGTCCGGGCAAACCGACGTCGAGCTATATCACCCGTGTCATTACGCGGATCACGCTCTTCGGCGCGATCTTCCTGGCGCTCATATCGATCTTGCCGGTATTCTTCGGCGCCATTTCGGGTCTGCCCCGTTCGGTGCAGCTCGGCGGCACGTCGCTTCTCATCGTCGTCGGCGTCGCGCTCGACACGATGAAGCAGATCGAAGGCCAGCTGATCAAGCGCCATTACAAAGGGTTCATCAACAAGTGATCGGCACGGGTCAGGCATCCGGACCACCAACGGGTCCGGGCCTATTCTGCTTAAAGTGAGGAACTGCGAATGAACATCCTGTTTATGGGGCCTCCCGGCGCGGGCAAAGGCACTCAGGCCGAGCGGATCGTTGCGGAATTCGGCATTCCGCATATTTCGACCGGCGATGCTTTCCGTCTCGCCATGAAGGAAGGAACGCCGCTTGGCCTGAAAGCGAAGGAGTATGTCGACCAGGGGCTTCTCGTCCCGGACGACGTGACGAACGGCATTGTCCGCGAACGGCTGCAGCAGGATGACTGCAAGCGCGGCTTCCTGCTTGACGGGTACCCGCGCACGCTGGCGCAGGCGGAAGCGCTGGACGGCATGCTGAAGGAATCCGGACGCCGCATCGACCATGTGATCAGCCTGGTCGTCGACCGCGACATGCTGCTGAAGCGGCTCACCGGCCGCAGGATCTGCAAATCGTGCGGCGCAACGTATCACATCCTGTTCAACCCGCCGAAGCAGGAAGGCGTCTGCGACAAGTGCGGCGGCGAACTGTACCAGCGCTCTGACGATACGGAGGAGAAAGTCGGCACGCGGCTCGACGAGTATCTCTCGAAGACGGAGCCGCTTCTCCGCTATTACCGGGATCAAGGACTGCTGCGGGAGGTCAACGGCGAGCAAGAAATCGACGCGGTCACCGCGCAGATTACTTCGATTCTGAAGGGGCAAGCGGAATGATCGTCTGCAAATCTGCAGCCGAACTGGAATATATGAGGGAAGCCGGACGGATCGTGGCGGAGACGCACCGCCTGCTCAAACAGGCGATCAAGCCCGGCGTAACGACCGCCGAGCTTGACAAGCTGGCTGAAGAGTACATCCGAAGCCAGGGAGCCGTACCTTCCTTCAAAGGCTACAATCAATTTCCTGCCAGTATCTGTGCTTCTGTGAACGACGAGTTGGTGCACGGCATTCCGGGTCCGCGCGTGCTGAACGAAGGCGACATCATCAGCATCGACATCGGCGCGCAGTTTCAGGGTTACCACGGCGATTCCGCCTGGACGTATCCCGTCGGGGAGATCGCCGAGGAACACCGGAGGCTGCTCGAGGTGACGGAAGCGTCGCTGATGGAAGGCCTGAAGCACGTCAAGGCCGGCGTTCGGCTCTACACCGTATCGCATGCGATTCAGCGGGTCATCGAGGAGGCGGGCATGTCCGTCGTCCGCGAATATGTCGGCCACGGCATCGGCACGCGGCTCCACGAAGAGCCGCAGATTCCGAACTACGGCATTCCCGACCGCGGTCCGCGGCTCAAGCCCGGCATGACGCTGGCGATCGAACCGATGGTCATCCTCGGCGAGCGGTACGTCCGCACGCTGGAGGACAATTGGACCGTCGTCACCGTGGACGGCACATGGTGCGCGCACTTCGAGCATACGGTCGCGGTGACCGAAGACGGTTGCGAGATTCTGACCGTCGTGCGCGATTAGCGCGGCGGCCGGCTGTAGAAGGATGGTGACGGCCATGCGACCGGAACCTGAAATCGGAAGGTTGGTCCGCATCCTGCGCGGCAAAGACCGGGGCGGCCATGCGGTGATCGTCGGAATCGTAGACGAGCGGTTCGTACTCATCGCCGATGGCAACGGCCGCAAATTCGAACGTCCGAAGAAGAAGAATGTCCTGCACCTGGAATTTCAACCCGCTGTCAGCAGCGAAGTTGCGGAGAGCATCAAGCTGACGGGCCGGGTGACGAACGCCAAACTCCGTTATGCGATTCAGAAGTATCTTGAGCGGAAAGGAGAATGACTGTGGCGAAAGAAGACGTCATTGAAGTCGAAGGTACGGTTATCGAACCGCTGCCCAACGCCATGTTCAGGGTGGAACTGGAGAACGGACACCAGATTCTCGCCCACGTGTCCGGCAAACTCAGAATGCATTTCATCCGCATCCTGACAGGTGACAAAGTCGTCATCCAACTGTCGCCCTACGATCTGACCCGGGGTCGGATCACGTATCGGAAATAGCCCGCGGCTCAAGCAGCGCCGGCAATTCGGGAGGGAAACGAACATGAAAGTAAGACCTTCGGTGAAGCCGATTTGCGAAAAATGCAAAGTCATTCGTCGCAAGGGCAACGTGATGGTCATCTGCGAAAATCCGCGCCATAAGCAAAAACAAGGATAACGAAGGAGGGATAGACGAACCATGGCACGCATAGCTGGTGTAGACCTGCCGCGGGACAAACGCGTCGTGATCGGCCTGACGTACATTTACGGCATCGGCAAGTCGACGGCCCAGAAGATTCTGGCTCAGAACGGGATCGACGAGAACACCCGCGTGCGCGATCTGACGGAAGACGAAGTGAACCGTCTGCGCGACACGATCGACAAGCTGAAAGTGGAAGGCGACCTCCGCCGCGAAGTCTCGCTGAACATCAAACGGTTGATTGAGATCGGCTGCTACCGGGGCATTCGTCACCGCCGCGGTCTTCCCGTCCGGGGTCAACGGACGAAGACGAACGCGCGGACGCGCAAAGGTCCTCGCCGTACGGTAGCGAACAAGAAGAAGTAATGAGGGGGGATAACTGAAATGGCCAGAGCAGCAGCGAAGAAGACGGTGCGCACGAAACGCCGCGATCGCAAGAATATCGAATCCGGCGTTGCGCATATCCGTTCCACGTTCAACAATACGATCGTCACGATCACGGACCCGCACGGCAACGCCATCTCCTGGGCAAGCGCCGGCAACCTCGGCTTCAAAGGTTCCCGGAAAAGCACGCCGTATGCGGCGCAGATGGCAGCCGAAGCGGCAGCGAAAGCCGCAATGGAACACGGCATGAAGTCTGTTGAAGTCATGGTCAAAGGTCCGGGCGCGGGCCGCGAAGCGGCGATTCGTTCCTTGCAAGCCGCAGGACTCGAAGTGAATCTGATCAAGGACGTCACGCCGGTTCCGCACAACGGCTGCCGCCCGCCGAAACGTCGTCGCGTATAGTGCTCAAACGCCTGTGGTATCAAAGATTTGCAACTTGTGAATAATGGTTGTGATGGATTGGTATACTACATGGTTTTGAGCCGGTCCGCGAGCGGTGCCGACCGGCCGGCGGCCGGTCTGAAGGGTACGGCACGGAGCGACGTTGAAGGAGGGTTAAACCGTGATTGAGATCGAAAAGCCGAAAATCGAAACCGTAGAGCTGAGCGAAGACGGCACGTACGGAGCCTTCGTTGTCGAACCGCTGGAGCGCGGTTACGGAACGACGCTCGGGAATTCACTTCGCCGCATTCTGCTCTCGTCTCTGCCTGGGGCGGCTGTCACGTCGGTACAGATCGACGGCGTGCTTCACGAGTTCTCGACGATTCCGGGCGTATATGAGGATGTCACCGAAATCATCCTGAACCTGAAGAAGCTGTCGCTCAAAATTCATTCCGACGAGGAGAAAGTGCTGGAGATCGACGCGGAAGGCGAAGGTACGGTTACGGCCGGCGACATTCGCGCGGACAGCGATGTCGAGATTCTCAACCCTGATCTTCACATTGCAACGCTGGCATCCGGCGCTCGGCTTCACATGCGCATATTCGCCAACCGCGGCCGCGGCTACGTTCCGGCTGACCGCAACAAACGGGAAGATCAGCCGATCGGCGTTCTGCCGGTTGACTCGATCTACACGCCGATCACCCGCGTCAACTACACGGTGGAGAATACGCGCGTCGGCCAAGTGACGAACTATGACAAGTTGACCCTCGAAGTATGGACCGACGGCAGCATCCGACCCGAAGAGGCGGTCAGCCTCGGCGCGAAAATTTTGAACTCGCATCTTGAACTGTTCGTCGGCTTGACCGACGAGGCGAAAGATGCCGAGATCATGGTCGAGAAGGAAGAGGACAAGAAGGAGAAAGTGCTCGAGATGACGATCGAGGAGCTCGATCTTTCTGTCCGTTCCTACAACTGCCTGAAACGGGCTGGCATCAACACGGTTCAAGAGCTGATCACGAAGACCGAAGAAGACATGATGAAGGTCCGCAACCTCGGCCGCAAGTCGCTCGAGGAAGTGCAGGAGAAGCTCGCGGAACTCGGACTCAGCCTCCGGCAGGAAGACTGACGACACATCCAGAGCGGCAGCATACGCACCAAAGGAGGGGAAAAGACGATGGCTTACCAGAAACTCGGGCGCGACTCGAGCGCGCGGAAGGCGTTGTTCCGCGATCTCGTGACCGACCTGATCCTGTACGAGCGCATCCAGACGACGGAAGCGAAAGCGAAGGAAGTCCGTTCGATCGCGGAGAAGCTCATCACGAAAGCGAAGAAAGGCGATTTGCACGCCCGTCGTCAAGCTGCGGCATTCGTGCGGCGCGAGACGGTGAACGGCGAGCAGGACGCCCTTCAGAAACTGTTCTCCGAGCTTGCCACCCGTTACGCTGAACGTGCGGGCGGATACACGCGGATCCTGAAGCTGGGTCCCCGCCGCGGGGATTCGGCGCCGATGGTTTACCTCGAACTGGTCGACCGGATCTGAGGCAGAAGAGAAAGGGTGGCGAAGGCGCCGCCTTTTTTTCTTTCTGCCAGGGCCCGGGGAGGGCGGGGCCCGCACCCGCTGAACGCAGACGAAGCGGACGGCGGATTGCGCCGCTCCACCGCCCCCGCTGCCGCAGCAGAAACAGGCACTTGTCCTGTCATGCAGAGTATGGACGCCCCGCGCTCCAGCTATGCGGAGCCTGGAATGGTGTTTCGCTCATCGCGTATGGAGGTTCGGCATGCGGCAGACGGCGGGAAACGGCCGGCGGATGGATAATTTTTTGAAACATGCGGCGGGTTGAGCGGTTACGGGCGGAAGGAGAGAGCGGAAGATGCGGAATATCGCGCTGATCGTCAGCTACGACGGCACGGCGTACCGGGGATTCCAGACGCAGCCGGGAGGCGGCACGATCCAGGACGAGCTGGAACGGGCGATTCGCAGTCTGACCGGGACGGACATCCGGGTCGAGGGGTCCGGGCGGACGGATGCGGGCGTTCACGCGCTCGGCCAGGTCGTCAATTTCCGGACGGAGACGCCGATTCCGATCGAGAAGTGGGCGCTCGCGCTGAACGGCAGGCTGCCGGACGACATCATCGTGCGCAGCGCGCATGAGATGCCGGAAGATTTCCATGCCCGCTATTCGGCCATCCGCAAGACATACCGCTATTCGATCTCGACGGGGAAATTTCCGGAGATTTTCACCGCCCGCTATCGTTATCACCACTATCGGCCGCTGGATGAGGACGCGATGCGGGATTCGCTGAAGTTTTTCGTCGGCGAGCATGATTTCACCGCGTTCAGTTCGGCGGGGGCGCCGCGGAAATCGAACGTCCGCACGATCTACGAAGCCCGGCTCGAACGGGACGGCGGCGATCTTCATCTCTACCTGACGGGCAGCGGTTTCCTGTACAACATGGTGCGGATCATCGCGGGCACGCTGATCGAAATCGGCGAAGGCAAGAAGGCGCCCGGCCATATCCCGGCCATTCTGGAAGCGAAAGACCGGAATATGGCCGGTCCGAAGGCGCCGGCGCAGGGACTTGCCCTGTGGCGGGTCGAGTATCCGCCAGCCTATGAAGCGATTCTGTCGGTCGATCCGGCGGAATGAAACAGTTAGTGTAAAATCTCTGTGGGTGTAGGAATTGGAAAAAGCGGATATAGAAAAAGAGC
>NZ_CAJRAY010000023.1:0-20192 GCF_907165215.1 Thermobacillus xylanilyticus
CCAGCCCCCATTCCGGACTTTCACCGTAGAGATGACGCCCATGCCGGGCGTACAACGGGAGAAGCCCGCCATGACGGCGGGCTTCCTTGCTATGAACAAGCTTCAGTCCTGCCGCGCCCCGGCGGCCTGCCCGCCGCCGGATGCGGCCGGCAGCCGGAACGCGAGCAGCAGCGTCAGCGCCATGACGGCGGAGACGCCGATGAACACGGCATGAAAGCCTTGCGCCGGCGCCCGGCTCCCTTCTCCGGACGCGTATGCGTTGAACACGGCGCCGAACACCGCGGCGAACACCGTCTGGCCGAGCGTGTTCATCAAGGCGTTGGTCGACATGGCAATGCCCCGCATGCCGCCTTCCACGGCCTGCTGCATCAGGACGGTAAGCACCCGGCACATGCCGAGACCGAAGCCGGCCGCGAACAGGACGGCCGGAAAGGCCGGCACCGCCCGGAAGACGACGAGCCAGGACATCGAACCGGCCAGCCCGCACAGTACGGAACCGAGCAGAAACAGCGCGACGGCTGTCATGAACAAGCGCTTGCGCCCGTACAGATCCGCGAGCTTGCCGTAAATCGGCGCCGCCACGGCCGCAACGAGCAGGTAGACGGCGAACACCATGCTCATCCATTCGATGCCGCCGAGATCCGCAACGATCGACTTCATCGCCGTCGTGACGATCGTCGCCTCCAGCGCGCTCAGGAACAGCATGACGAGGAGCGCGGAGAGAACCCCTTTACGATTCACGGGAGCCCGCCACCTCCCGGACGAACCGGTCCAGCGCGGCCGTGCCTGTGATGTGCCGGTTGCACTCGCCGCCGTCCAGACAGAGGTAGTTGCCGACGGCCTTGTAATAGTCGGATGGCGCATGCGCCGGCTTCATTTTGGAAACCGCCGAGAACAAGACCACTTCGCTGTGCCGGCCGCACAGGAAGCAGACGCTTTTCTTGTGCACCGGCGTAAACCGGCCTTCGATGCCGACAAGCCGTCCGTCCAGGACGGATACGAGGAACATCCGGTTCGCCGCAGCATCGGTCCAGCTCAGGTAGGTGATTCTGCGCCAATCAACCGCGGACAGGTCCGGAACGCGCAGCTTCCTGACCTTCGGGAACAGCTGCCGGAGCCGCTTCTCCGTCACTTGCGGAAATGCGGTCAAGCAAGGCTCCAGCGCCAGCAGACCTCTCCGGATGTCTTCCTCCGTCCGGGCTTCCGTCACGTTCTCCAGCAGCCGGAGCTGCTGCTCCGCCGCATCCGGAAACATCGACCAGATTTCCGTTCTCACGCCGTCCCTTACCGACTCCGCCGCCTGCGGAGCCACCGCCGTACGGCAGGCTTCAATCAACAGCTTCGCATGTCTACGGATCAGATTAAACTGATGGTTTTCAATAAACGGTTCGCACATTCAGGCCCACTCCTTAATTTTTGTCATGCAAAATCAAGGTGCAAAGCCTGATGCCTTGAAACGAACCGAGGCAGGGCGATGAAGATTCAGCCCATGCAAAGTATCGCCCCAATCATCAGGCTTTGCATGAGCGGGCAGTTAATCGGGCAAATTGCTTTGCCACTCCGATCTCCTCCCTTCATCGTCCAGTATAATCCGGCGCCGGAGTCTTTTGTCAATTCCATGCTTTCGCCGATCCGCGCTCAGGAGAGCCTTCGCCGCTTTCAGCGCGCTTCACCGGCTTTCTATTGGTGAGTCGTCGGAGACGTCGATCGGGTTCAATGCGTTTTGACGAAGTTCATCCTTGAGGAACCGGTACAGCCTGGACGCCGCCCGCGTGAACGGAGCGCCCGTCTTCGGGTACAGCATGCCGAACGCCATGTCGATGGACAAATCCCCTGCGAGCGGACGAACCACCGTCCCCGGGGGAAGCGGCTCGAGCGAAATTTCGGGCACAAGGGCGATGCCGAGTCCGCCGGCGACATAAAACTTCAGCGCCGTCAAGCCTGGTGTCCGCCGCCGGCCAATTGGTCACCGTGTATTCGCTCGTGTATGCCGTCAGCCCGCCCGTTCTGATGACGATGACGGGACGGGCGGAAAGGCGGCGGCTGCTTGTCGGATCGCTGCTGCTCTTCGCTGCGGGGAATGTCATCTACGGTATCGGGCTGTCGTACGGGGTGACGCTCGCGGGGCGGATCATCGCGGCCGTCGCCCTGTACGGGATCGGCAGCTATGCGTTCAACCCCGCCCAGCAGCACCGGCTCATCGGGCTGTCCGGCCCGTCCGCCGGGATCGTCCTCTCGCTGAACGCCTCCGCCATTTACCTGGGCAGCGCGGGCGGCGCGTTCCTGGGCGGGCTCGTGGTGAAATACGGTTCCGCCGCGATGCTCGGGTATTTCGGCGGGGCGTGGGCGCTTATGGCCTTGGCCTTGTTCGGGCTGAACCGCCTGTCGGGCGCGGGCGTGCGAAGCGGACAGCCGGCGGACGGGTGACGGAGCCGATTCAGGAAGGATAGATGATTTGATAGGAAGACAATACGACGCCGCTGTCGTACGTTTTGCTGCTCAGCAGCTTCAGATTCAACTTCTGTTTCACCGGACCGAACAACGGAATGCCGTCGCCCAGCAGCACCGGATTGATCTTCAGGATCAGGGTGTCGATGAGCTGATGCCGCAGCAGTTCGCCCGCCAGCAGGCCGCCGCCGCACAGCCACAGGTTTTGGTACTTGCCTTCGTTTTTCAGTCTGCGGGTAAAGGCAGCGGCATCCTCCCGGACCAGCTCGACCTTCTCATTCGATTCGAAGTCCAATCCGCGGGAGAAGATGTAATGCTTCAGATCGGGATGAACCGCCTGCGCGATGCCGGACGGTTCCCCCGGCTTCAATCCGTACCGAAATCCGTACGCGTACGTCCTGCTTCCCATCAGCACGGCATCATAATTCCGGACGCTTTCAAAAAAGTCCCCGCCGTCATCCGCGTACAGGAAAACCGATTCGTCCGCCACCCCATTGGGGTCCGCGATGAACAGATCCAATGTCGTCGCCACATGATACGTCAATTGCGCCATATCCGATTCCTCCTCTGGGTTGCATTCCGTTCCATTTTACACCAGCCGCGGCGGCAGATAAAACCAAAAATGGTGATCCATCCTCCGGACGGCGTTAAAATAGATCATAATCCGGACGGTTTTCTGCACTTTGGCACCGAATGGCAGGAAAACGGGTGGTTACGGCAGTCGATTTTCTCCTATTCTGGGGGCGTTCCATCCCAAATCGAAAAAGAGGTGCAAGTGCAGATGACAGTCAGGGAAGCAAAAACGCTTGTCGGGGAGAAGCTGATCCGGAACGTGCTTGCGACGAACGCCGTCGCGTCGGGGGCGTGCGGGCTGCTGCTGCCCGCGCTGCCGGGCATGGTGTCCGATCTGACGGGGCCGGGAAGCCGGACGGCGCTGATGGAAACCGGGTTGTTTCTGATCATATTTGTCGGCTTCCTGATATGGGCGGCAACCAGGAGGATCATCCCGCCGCGGGTCGTCCTCGCGTTCGCCGTGGTCGACGGGCTGTGGGTCGTCATAGGTTTGCGGCACAAGGGCCGTGCGCACGGGAGCCGATCGCTTGGCCGCGGGAGCGCAAACGGAATCTGATCGGGGCTGTCTGAAAGGAGGCCGTCATGATGAACTGCCGTATTCTGCTGCTGACGGCGGGGATGTTCGTGATCGGAACGGAAGCGTTCATGATTGCGGGCTTGCTGCCTGCCCTGGCCCGGGATCTGGAGGTTTCGGTCTCGGCCGCAGGGCAGCTGGTGACCGTGTTCTCCCTCGCCTATGCGTTCGGTTCCCCGATATTGGCCACGCTGACGGGAAAGGCGGAAAGGAGGAAGCTGCTCTCGGGCGCCATGCTGCTATTTGCCGTGGGGAATGCGCTCTGCGGTCTCGCGAACGTTTACTGGCTTGTTTTCCTGGGACGGGTGATCACGGCGGCGGGCGCCGGACTGTTCGCTCCGTCGGCGGCGGCCGCGGCATCGGCCCTGTCCGACCCGGATCATCGCGGACGCTCGCTGTCGCTCGTGCTCGGCGGTGCGACGGTCGCGCTCATTCTCGGCGTTCCCGCCGGGACCTGGCTGGCGTACATGATGGACTGGCGATTGCCGTTCCGGGTTGTGGCGGGCCTGTCGGCGGCGGCCGCGGCGGGCATCCGGCTGTTTTTTCCCAAGGTCGAACCGCCGGAAAGCGTATCGATGAGGGAGCGGCTGTCGCAGCTCAAGCGGCCGTTGATCCTTTCCGCGCTGGCTGCCAGCCTGACGTGGGGAACCGGCGTCTTTCTCGTCTATACCTATATCGCGGATATCTTCGGACAGTTCGGAGCTGCCGGACGGACGGTCTCGTTCGTGCTGCTGTTGACGGGGCTTGCCAGCTTCGCCGGCGTGCAATTCGGCGGCTATGCCGTGGACCGGTACGGTTCGCACAACATCATCGTTCTCACGCTGTTCCTGTTGATGTTGGCGGTGATCGGCCTGTCGCTGCTGCATGAAATTCCGGGCTACACCGGACCGCTGCTGCTCGGCGGCGCGTCGATGGCGCTCTGGGGATTCAGCGGCTACGCCTTCAATCCCGCCCAGCAGCACCGGCTGATCGGGATATCCGGCACCGCTTCGGGCATCGTGCTTTCCCTGCACAACTCGGCCATTTACTTCGGCACCGCCCTGGGGGCCATGGTCGGGGGACTCGTCCTGGATATCGGCGGCGCTTCGGACCTCGGCTGCTGTTCCGCGGGGGCGTTCGTGCTGGCGCTCATCGCCCATGGCGCAAGCAGGCGTCTGGCGGTGAGAGCAGGCGGAGCGTCCGGGCCGTCATGACGGTCCGGCCAGCATCCGCATCAGCATGTCCGCCGGCGGCAGTCCGTGCGCATCCTTGCCCGGATCCTGCAGAATAAGACTGTTGATAACGGTAAAATACCACGCCAGAAGCTGCCGGGGATCACCGTCCGCGAACTGCCCCGATTGCTGCCCCCTGACGTAAACCGGCACCAGCCGGTCGATCAGCGCGTCTTCGGAATAGCGCGCGAGCAGCTCCCGGACGCCGTCCGGAATCCGGTCCGCCCGCCGCGCCTGCAAGACGAGTCTGAACGCGTTCCGGTTGTTCTCGTCCAGCATGTTCCGCGTAAGCGTCCGGATCAACTCGAAGGGCGGCAGGGGCGACTGCCCGAGAAGCTTCAGTTCCGCGTCAGCCGCTTCCAGCAATTCCCCGACGATTTCGGTGTACAGCTCGTCCTTCGATCGGTAATACCGGTAGATCAGCCCTTCGCTGATCCCGGCTTCGGCGGCGATCATGCTCGTCCTGGTGCCCGCAAATCCGTGGCGGGCGAACGCCGCAAGCGCGGCGTTCTTGATCTGCTCCCTGCGTTCTCCGCGGATTTGCTTCAGTCGCTCTTTGCTTAACGGGGACATGGAACCTCAAACTCCGATCTCTTCTTCGTCACTCCTCCTCCATTATACCACCGCCCCGCCGCGCCCGGCATCAGCGGGAAGGGACGGCTGACCTGCCAGCGGAAGCACCTTGCCGACCAGTTCTTCGAGAAACTGCCCGGGCCGGGCGAAACAGGCGAGGTGGCCGGCGTTCCGGATGACGGCGAACGACTTGCGCGGCGCTTCGATCCGGTCGAAGAACGATCTGGCCGCCCCGAACGGCGTGAAAAGATCCGTATCGCCCTGAAAGATGAAAAACGGCACGTCGAACGCCGTCCCGATCCGGGAGAAGTCGAACGTCATCAGCTCGTCGAACAAGTGGTCGAGGGAATGGGTCATACCCCGGAAAATTGCGACGAGATCGCCGATAGTATGATCCGGCGAAGCGAGCATGGACGGCAGCATCAGATCCATGATCATGTTGGGCACGCCGCGGATCGCTCTCACGAGGTGCTGGTTGAGACGGTCGTAATCTTCCCGCTTTCAGCGGGCGGGGTCCGGCCCCATCCGCTCCAGGAGCCGGATGCCCTTGGCAATGCCGGCTGCCCGGAGAGCGGCGAGCGCCTGCCCGTACCACTCGAATCCGGGATCGGGAGCGTTCTGGTCGGTGCCGACGTACGCAAGGTAGAGGTCGGGCCGGGATCGGACCATCATCATCGCGATCAGGCTGCCGACCGAACTGCCGATCAGGATGATCTTGCGCTTCCCGAGCCGCTCCAGCAAATATTCCGACAGCTCGATCCCGTCCCGGGCGAGCCGCTCCAGCGTGATGGAGCCGCCGGCCGTTTTCCCGCTTCGCCGGAATGTCTTGCCCGCGCCGCGCTGATCCCACTGCACGAGCGTGAAATGTTTCTCCCATTCGCGCAGCAACGGGCTGAAGACGGAATACGGAGAAGCCGGCCCGCCATGGACGAACAGCAGCACGGGATTGCGGCGGTCCTCTCCGCGGATCGTCACCCACTGCTTGATGCCGCCGATGTCGACGAACCGGTATTCCGCGATGCCGTCCGGCGAATCGATCCGCAGAAGCTTGGCGTTTCTGCGCCGGTTTCGACTGCGCAGCAGCAGATCGGGTAAAATGTTCGTTTTGCTCATCCGGATTTCTCCTCACAATATTGTTTTATGAGTGAGTTGCCCACTCATTAATAAAATAGAAGGGCGCTTTAACCCTGTCAATGCCCAAAATGCGTCATTCCCGGCGCTCTTCCGCCATTTCCACCGCCATGGCGGCGAGCGTTGTTAACGTTCTCCAATTGCGTACGGCGGCCGGCGTGTTCAATTGATCCAGCTTGGCCGCATGCGCAAAAGGGACCACCCCGCGAGCGGTCCCTCATCGACTTGCCCCGATTGCTCCGCCGCTCATCACGGCAGGTTGAGACGGACGGCGATATCCGCCGGAACATCCGTCGCCGCAAACCGGATGCGATAATCATTGCGCATGATGGTCAGCTCGTCTTCCCCCGAGGACAGGATGGGTTCCCCGGCCGTCAACTCACGAATGCGTTCCAGCGTATGGCGGCCGCTGACGCCGAACGTGACGGTCATGTTCGGAGGCAGCGCGTACATCCGGATCGGAATCCAGCGCCGCTGCTTCGACGCGATGACGGCATGCGCCGTTCCGCCGATGGCGAAGGTGAAGTCGTCGAACACTTTCGCCAGCTTCATGCCGAATCGGCCGGACAGCCAGCCGCGGAATTCGGACACGTCTTCCACGGGAAAACCGACTTCGCGCAAGTACAGGACTTTGAGCGGTCCCCCTTGCGGCAGCACGTCCTCCCGGACGTACCGGTGGGCGATCACTTCCAGCAGATGGCCGTCGCCGTCGCGGAAATACGCATTGATTTCGGGGCCGGATCCATCGAGATCGACGAATTCACGGCCGTCTGGCCAGCGCAGAAGCGGAATTCCCGCTGTCTCTTTCAAATAGGCAATTACGTCGGAGAACGCCGACCAGGGCACTTCGAATGCGAAGTGGGCCGGCGCGACCGGTTCGTACGCCTCCGTGAACGTCAAGGTGGTGAACGGCGTCACCTGGAAACGAATCTCCTTGTCCGATTCGAAGACGACCGGCATGCCCAGCAGTCCGTTGTAAAATTGCCGCACGCCTTCCAGCGAGACGGTATGCAGCGCAAGATCCGCAAAGTGTGTAATCATCCTGAACGCCTCCTTTCGTCCCGATGCATTTCAGACTCCGCCTTGCCCGCGGACGCTGCGCAGCAGATCCAGGAAACAGCGGAGCGCGCCGTGGATGCGGTCCAGGGCGGCGTGCTCCGGCATGTACGCCTCCGGCTCCGCTTCAAACAGCTTTCGCTGCTCCCCGCCGATGGAGATCCATTCCGGGCAGTTGATGCCGTGCAAATTGCGCACCATGGCCTGCAGCTGCAGCAGCGAACTGATGCCGACGGGACCGCCCGATGACGTCGCGGACAGCACCGGCTTGCCGCCGAATTGCTCTTTGCCGAGATGGTCCAGCGCATTTTTCAACACGCCCGAGATGCTCCCGTGATATTCCGGCGAGGCGAGCACGATCCCGTCGGCTTCGGCGGCCATCCGCTTCAGCCTGAGCAGCCCGGCATGATCGTCATGCGCTTCGTCCGGACTGTAGAACGGCAAGGGGTCTTGATGCAGATCGTACAAGTCGGCCTGCACGCCCTGCCGGCGAAGCTCGGCGACGATATATTTCGCCAGCCGGGTGCTGGTCGAGCCGCTGCGATTGGAGCCAGCAATTGCGACAACTCTCATGACTCTCCACTCCCTGTTCAAACCGTCATATCTTTTGAGTTCATCCTAGCAAACCTCGATGCTCCCCGGCGTCGGCGGACAGGATGATCTTGAAAAAAGAAAACGTCCGGCGAACGGCCGAACGCTTCTACGACTTAAGGCTGAGAATCGAGTCCGTGTTTCACCGCCAGAATGGCGGCCTGGGTGCGATCCGTGAGGCCCAGCTTCCCGAGCACGTGGCTGACATGCGTTTTCACCGTCTTCTCGGTGATGTGCAGCGCTTCGGCAATCTCCTTGTTCGTCAGACCGGAGGCGATCAGGCGCAGCACTTCCCGTTCCCGCGCCGTCAGACTGTCGAACGGCGTCGCGGCCTTCTCCGGCGCGGTGCCCCCGGGGTCCGCGATGCTCTCCATCAGCAGCCCGGCCACTTCGGGATGCACCTCGACCTTGCCCGCGTGCACGCGGCGGATCGCCTTCGCCAGCTCATCCGGCTCGATATCTTTGAGCAGGTAGCCTCTGGCCCCGGCTTTGACGGCGGGCAGCACATGATCGTGATCGGAGAACGAAGTCAGCACGATCACGTTGACGGCGGGATGCGTTTCCCTGATCCGTCTGGTCGCCTCGATGCCGTTCAGCACCGGCATGTGCAGGTCCATCAGCACGATGTCCGGCGCAAGCTCGGCCACGCGCTCCAGCACTTCGGTTCCCGTGGCCGCCTCGCCGACCAGTTCAAAATCCGGCTGCGTCTTCAGATAAAGCTGCAGCCCTCTCCGGACAATGGCATGATCATCCGCCAGCAGGAGGCGAATTTTCGTCATCGCGGTCCTTCCTTTCCTTCCGGCAGCGGAATCGCCGCCTCGACAAGCGTGCCCTTGCGGCCGTCGCTCGCAATCTTCAGCTCGCCGCCCAGCGCCATGGCGCGTTCACGCATCGTGAACAATCCGAGCGACGCTTCGTGACGGTCGACAGGCCGCGGCCGCATCCCGACGCCGGAATCGGAAATCCGCAATACGGCCGCCCTGTCGCCCAGTTCCAGTTCGACGCTCGCCGCATCCGTCTGCGCATGCTTGGACACGTTGTTCAGCGCTTCCTGCCCGATTCGCCAGAGCGCTTCCTCCGCCTGCCGCGGCAGTTCGCGCACGCCGATGAGCCGGGAGGAGACCTTCAGCCCGAGCTTGCGTCCGTACTCGCTCAGCGCCGTCACGAGCCCCGCTTCCAGCCCTGCCGGCCGAAGCTGCATGATGAGCGCGCGCATTTCCTTCAGCGCCTCGCGCGAGAGCGACTGCATCTCGCGGACCGCCGCCAGGGCGGCATCCGCATCGCCGCCGTGCAGCTGCTGCTCCGCACCCTTGGCCGTCATCGACAGCGAGAACAGCATCTGGCACACGGAGTCATGCAGATCGCGGGCCAACCGGTTACGCTCGTCCAGCCGCGCCAGTTCGCGGCGTTGCTCCTCGAGCTGCGCGCTCTCGACGGCGGCATCGAGATGCTCGGCGATCGCCTCGAGCACTTCCCCGTCCGCCGGCCTGAACCCCACGGGCAGGTCGGTGCCGACGACCAGCGCTCCGGCAGGCCATGCGGCCGTCTGGAGCGGAACCGCCAGCACCGCTTGCAACGGAGGAAGCTTGCCGCGCAGCCGCGGGTGATCCGTCAAGCCGGCGATTTCGGCGCCCGCCGCCTCGACGCGCCGTCTTCTCGTGATGCACGCTTTCAGCCAGGGCAGCGCATCCGGTTCGATCAGGGTGCCGGGGAAGAACGTCTCCCCGCCGGCATGGACGGCGCTGATGACGAAGCCGGTGCCGGATTTTCGGAGAATGGCGGCGAACGGCCAGGGGAAATATTTCCCCATCAACGCCAGCGCGCATGCCGGAATCGGCGCTTCGGGAGCCGATGCGCCCAGATCGCGGCTGAATTCGCCCAGCTTCGCGAACAGTTCCGCCCGCCGCTGCTCCGCGGCGTACAGCCGCGCGCGTTCGATCGCGCTGCCGATCTGGAAAGCGACGGACTGCAGCAGCGCCAGCTCGTCTTGATGAAAATGCTTCTTGCCGGGCGCGGCCACATTGAGCACGCCGAGCCGCTTCTCCCCGGCCGTCAGCGGTACGGTGGCGTGGTGGGTGATGCCGCCCGTGTCGATGCGTCACCGCGTCCTCGAGCCTTTTGCAGTTCAAAATGTTGACCGCCTTGTCCAGCCGGTTCTCCCAGAACCGATCCAGGCACCAGCAGGTCCCGCACCGCATATGACGCTTGTCTTCCATTTCAAGTGCCGGCGGCAGGCCGGCATCGGCGGCCAATTCATATTGCCCGATGCCGTCCGACAGGAAGATCCAGCCGGCTTTCAGGCCGGTCAGCTCCAGCAGCTTCTCCAGCACGGTGTTGAGCGTCGGCATGAGCTCGTTGGAACGGTTCAGCGTTTCCGCGATTGTTTTCAGGGTCACCAGTTCTTCGATCCGGTGCTCCATCCTCCCGTCTCACCTCACACTTTCGCCCGCTGCAGGCGCAGCGCGTTCAGCACGACCGACACCGAGCTGAGCGCCATCGCGGCGCCGGCCACCCACGGCGCGAGAAAGCCCGCCGCGGCGACGGGGATGCCGAGGGAGTTGTAGGCGAGCGCCCAGAACAGGTTCTGCCGGATGTTCACCATCGTCCTGCGGCTCATGCGGATCGCGTCGGCGATGCCGTTCAGGTCGCCGCGCATCAGGGTGACGTCCGCCGCTTCCATCGCGACGTCCGTTCCCGTGCCGATCGCCATCCCGATGTCGGCCGTCGCCAGCGCGGGCGCGTCGTTGATCCCGTCGCCGACCATCGCCACTTTCCGGCCCCGGGCCTGCAGCTTCTTCACTTCTTCCGCCTTGCCTTCCGGCAGCACCTCCGCCAGCACCTTGCCGATGCCGGCCTGCCGCGCGATCGCCCGCGCGGTCCGCTCGTTGTCGCCCGTGATCATGACGACTTCGATGCCCATCGCCTGAAGGCGCGCCACCGCTTCCCGCGACGTCTCCTTGATCGTGTCGGCCGCCGCGACCAGACCGGCGTACCGGCGCTCGACGGCAACCAGCATCGCGGTTTTGCCCGCTTCCTCGAGCTGCGCCATCGCCGCCTCCGCCTGATCCGCCGACACCCCGTACCGTTCCAGCAGCCTGCGATTGCCCGCGAGCACTTCCTTCCCTTCCACGACGGCGCGGATGCCGTGCCCGGGGATCGCCTCGAACGCCTCGGCCGCGGGAAGTTCGATGCCTCTGGCGGCAATGCCCGCCGCGATCGCCTCGGCGAGCGGATGCTCGGAAGGCTTCTCGGCCGCGCCGACCAGGCGCAGTAATTCGGTCTCGTCCGGCATGACGGCGATGACGTCCGTCAGTTCAGGCTTGCCCTTCGTCACCGTGCCGGTCTTGTCGAGGACGACCGTGTCGATGCGGTGGGTCAGCTCCAGATGATCGCCGCCCTTGAACAGAATGCCGAGCTCCGCCGAGCGGCCCGACCCCGCCATGATGGAGGTCGGCGTCGCCAGGCCGAGCGCGCACGGGCAGGCGATGACGAGGACGGCGATCGCCTTCCGCAGCGCGCCGGCGAAGTTGCCGGCATCCGCCCAGAAGAACCAGATCAGGAACGTCAGCAGCGCGATGCCGACGACGATCGGGACGAATACGCCCGAGATGGCGTCGGCCACCCGCTGGATCGGCGCCTTGGAGCCCTGCGCTTCCTCCACGACCCGGATGATCTGCGCCAGCGCCGTATCCTTGCCGACCTTCGTCGCCCGCACCTTCAGCATGCCGTGCTTGTTGACCGTCGCGCCGATGACGGGATCACCCGCGCGCTTCTCCACCGGAATGCTCTCGCCGGTCAGCATCGACTCGTCGACCGATGAGCTGCCTTCCACCACTTCCCCGTCAACCGGGATTTTCTCGCCCGGCCTTACGAGAACGATGTCGCCGGCGGCCACTTCGTCCGCCGGGATCCGGATCTCCTCGCCGTCCCGGATGACGAGCGCCGTCTTGGCTCTGAGGCCCATCAGCGTCTTGATCGCTTCCGACGTGCGGCCCTTCGCCAGCGCCTCGAACAGTTTGCCGAGAACGATCAGGGTGATCAGAATCGCGCTCGTCTCGTAATACAGCGCCGGGGCGTGATGCCGCATGTCCGCGCTTGCCCACTCCAGCGTCAGGAACAGGCTGTACAGGTAGGCGGCCGAGGTGCCGAGCGCGACCAACACGTCCATGTTGGCGCTCCGATTGCGGAGCGCCTTCCAGGCGCCGACGTAGAACGGCCCGCCGATCACGAACTGGACGGGAGTGGCGAGCGCGAGCTGCACCCACGGATTCATGAACCACGAGGGCACCCAGATGAACGACGTGAACGAGAAATGGCCGGCCATCGCCCACAGCAGGGGGAACGACAGAACGGCCGAGATCACGAACCGGCGCGTCTGCCGCTTGATCTCCCGCTGCCGGCGGTCCTTCGCGTCTTCCCGCTGCTCCTTCGGGAACGCCTGGTAGCCGAGCTGCTCCACCTTGCGGATCATGTCTTCGACGGTCACGGCCGAAGGCGAATATTCGACGCGCGCCGTCTCCATCGCGAGATTGACGTTGGCGCTTGCGACGCCGGGCAGCCGGGAGAGTCCCTTCTCGATCCGGTTGGCGCAGGCCGCGCAGGTCATGCCGGTGATCTGGAATTGGGCCTGCTTCATCTCCCGGGTTTGTTCCGCTTCCATGGGATCAACACTCCCGAATATACCCCCACAGGGTATATAATTGGTCGAAAAAAGAGGCTGGCAACAGGGCCGCCCGGCCCGCTTGAATCCGAACCGGACGGCTCCGCCCGACCGGGCCCCGCGTCACACGACGTCGTAGCCCTGATCCTCGATCGCTTGCTTGAGCTGTTCAAGCGTCACGGCGTTCTCGTCGTATTCGATCGTTACCGTGCCGCTTGCCAGGTCCACCGTGCCCACGGCGCCGGCTTGCTTGACCGCCGTCTCGACGGCGTTCACGCAATGGCCGCAGGACATGCCTTCCACCTTGAGCGTAACCTTCGTCATATCGCACATCTCCTTCGCTTTATTATTTTAACAGTTTGTTCACGGTGGTGAGCAGTTCGTCGATGACCTCGAGATCGCCTTCCTGAATCCGTTCCACCACGCAGCTTCTCATGTGCCCGGCCAGCAGCAGTTTGCCCACGCTGTTCAGCGCCGCCTGCACGGCCGAAATCTGGTTGAGGACATGATCGCAGTACGTATCCTTCTCGATCATTCCCTTGATGCCGCGGATCTGCCCCTCAATCCGGTTCAGCCGGGTGATGAGATCCGTCTTCAGTTTCTCGGAATGATGGCTTCTCCTGTGCTCATCGTGCGAATGGACATGCGCTTCCGCATCGTACATGGATTCCAACGTCCCTCACCCCCGTCGTCTCTAATACTATACCCCCCTACTGTATATGTCAAGATGACCTCCGATCCATCTTCATCGATTGCACCCCGCCTTTTCACCATCAAGAAAAAATGCCGCCTCATCACTTCTACTGTTGCATCCCGCGCCCGCGTTTATACGGATTGGGCAGCCCGGACCGCCTTTGCCCCGTCCGTTCGTTGACATCCGGTTCCATCGGACATTAAAATAATATTTGTACATACAAATTATACGCACCCGTGCATCGGAGTTGAACCATCATGCTGGACAAATATTTCACCGATTGCCTGTACTTCACCGCCAACCGGCTGACCCGGGTGATTACCCGGATGGCCGAAGAAGAATTCGCCAGGACCGGACTGTCCCCGGCCTACGCCTTCCTGCTGATGGCGGTCCAGGAGCGGAACGGCCTCACCCAGAAAGAACTGGGGGAAGTGCTCCATCTGACGCCTTCGACCGTCACCCGTTTCGTCGAGAAGCTGGAAAGGAAGCTCCTCGTCACCACCCGGCAGGACGGACGGATGTCGCGGGTCTATTTGACGGACAAAGGCCGGGCGATGCAAGAGCAGATCGAGGAATGCTGGAGCAGCCTGCACGAGCGGTACGCGAAGGTGCTCGGGCGGGAAGAAGGCGACCGGCTGACCCGACGCCTGTATGAGGTGAGCGTCGAGCTGGAGCAGGCGTGAAGGCGCGCAACGTTGAGCGGGACAGACGAGTTGAGAACAAGATTCAATTTGTATGTACAAACAAATTTTAAGCATTGGAAAGGAGAACAACCATTGGAAGCAACGCGAGATCCCGGGCGCTGGGCGGCGCTCGCCGTCGTCCTCACCGCGACGCTGTTGTCGATTCTGAACGTGTTCATCTCGAACGTGGCCCTTCCCGTGATGAAGGCTGACCTGGACGCCTCGGCCGGGGAGGCGCAATGGATCCTCGCCGGTTACAATCTGGCGTTCGGCCTGTTCCTGGTTACCGGCGGAAGGCTGGGCGACCTGTACGGCATCCGGCGCGTGTTCCTCATCGGGCTGGCGCTGTTCACAGCCGCATCGGGGGCGTCGGGATTTGCGCCGGAAGCGGCATCGCTTATCGCCGCCCGGGTCGTGCAGGGGTTGGGAGCCGCCCTCATGATCCCGCAGGTCATGTCCTTCATTCAGGTGAATTTTACCGGGAAGGAGCGGGGCACGGCGCTCGGCGCCTACGCGGCTGTCGGCGGATTCGGCTCCACCGTCGCCCAGCTGCTCGGCGGATGGCTGATCGAAGCCGACTGGTTCGGGCTGGGGTGGCGCACCATCTATCTGATCAACGTGCCCGTCGGCTTGCTTGCCGTCCTCGGCGCGCTCCGGATGATGCGCGAACGGCCCCGGGCTTCGCAAGGGGACCGGCGGCTGGACTGGGCGGGCGTCGTCCTCATAACCGCCGCCCTGTCGGCGCTGTGCGTTCCGCTGACGATCGGGTACGACCGGGGTTGGCCGTGGTGGATCTTCCTTCCGCTCGCCGCTTCGCCTTTTCTCGCATACGTCTTCGTCCGGCATCAGCGCCGGCTGGAGGCAAGCGGACGCGGGATGCCGCTCGTCCGGATTTCCCTTTTTCACAGGAGGAGTTTCGCGGCCGGCAATCTGCTCATCCTGCTGTTCTATGCGAACAACGCGGTCCTGTTCATGGTGATGCCGCTGTTCCTGCAGCAGGGGCTCGGGATGACGCCATTCCAGTCCGGTCTCGTCTTCGCGCCGCTGGCGCTCGGATTCGCCCTGACGTCGATGCGAAGCGGGGAATGGGCGGCCCGATTCGGGCATCGGACGCTGGCCGCCGGCTGCCTGCTGCTCGGAGCGGCGTATCTGCTGTTCTATGCCCTGGATGCCGCCTTCGCGCCGGCGATGAGCGGCTGGGAGTGGATTCCCGCCGCGCTGCTGGCCGGTGTGGCGATGGGCTTCGTCTCCGCGCCGCTGAATTTTTTGACGCTGGCCCATGTGAAGGAGGACGAGACCGGGATCGCTTCGGGGGTCATCACCGCGGGGGTGGAAATCGCCTATGCCCTGGGCACGGTGGCGGGCGGGATGATTTTCTTCTCCATTGCGGACGAGACCGCTCATCTTCAAGCCTTCCACGGCGCCATCGGCTTCAATATCCTGCTCATCCTCGGCATGCTCGCGCTCATCCGATATCTGAAGGAGACGGCACGGCCAGCCGTTCCAGCTTCTCCGGATTCAGCACGGCATACAAGTTTTGAACGGTCCCGTCAGCATTCCAGTCGAAGCAGATGACGCCGACCAGCCGGCCGTCCTGAACGGCCGCGATGCCGGTCGAACCGTTGAACCGCGCGGCGTACAGGCGCGCATCCTTGAACCTGCGGTTTGCCAGCGTCTCCAGCAGCGCCGCAACGCGCTTCCGGCCGTATATCGGATTGATGGCCGCCCGCGTCTTGCCGCCGCCGTCCGTCACGTGCACGGCGTCTTCCGCGATCAGGTCGAGGATGTCGCCGATGCGGCCGCTCGCGATGGCCGACACCCATCGCCGCACCAGCTCCTGCTCGCCTTGCGGACGGCGGGGAGCCGGCTGCGCGGCGCGGGCGCCGAGCTTTTTCTTCGCCCGGCTCAGAATCTTGCGGCACGCCGTCTCCGTCTTGTCCAGCATGCCGGCAATTTCCGCGTAATCGTAGTCGAACACTTCCCGCAGCACCACGACCGCCCGCTCCAGGGGCGTCAGCCGCTCCAGCATGACCAGAAACGCGTAGGACACGTCCTCGCGCCGCTCGATCGCCTCCATCGCGTTGTCCGGCGTCTCCATCCACGGTTCGGGCAGCCATTCGCCCACATAGGTGACTTTGCGTCTCGCCGCCGATTTCATGACATTGAGGCAGCGGTGCGTCAATCCTTTGGCCAGATACGCTTTCGGATTGGCGACGTCCGGCAGGCGCTCCCTGTGCAGGGCGGCGAACAGATCCTGCACGGCGTCTTCGGCATCCGACACCGATCCGAGCATGCGGTAGGCCATGTCCATCAGATAAGGCCGGTAGGACGCGTACAATTGTTCCACATGCATCCGGCTTTTCCGGTTTGTCGATTCCGGCACTCGCCTCTCCTCCCGTCTGCCGGCCTTGATTGCTGTTCTCTCCATTTTATACCACCCGCAAGAAAAAAAGGAGCCCTTCCAGGCTCCTTGTCGTTTTTACGCCGATACGAAACAACCCGGGAACATTCCCGTCGAGATGGATATCCGGTTCCAGCAGTTGATCGCGTTGATCGCCATGAGCAGATCGACGTACTCTTTCTCGCTGAAATGTTTCCGCACGTTCTCGTACACATGCTGCGGCACGCCGCCCTCCGAAATGCGGGTGACGCATTCGGTCAGTTCGAGCACCGCCCGTTCCTTGTCGGTAAAAATCGGCACCTCGCGCCATGCGGTCAGCAGCAGCAGCCGGTCCAGACTCTCCCCGTGTTCCAGCAGATCTTTGCCGTGCATGTCGATGCAGAACGCGCACCCGTTGATCTGCGATGCGCGCATCTTGATCAGCGTGTACAGATTGTGGTCGATGCCGGTGCTTCGCGCGAACGATTCGAAGGCCAGCATGGCCTCGAATGCCGCCGGATTGGCTTCCCTGTAATTGAGTCTCGGTTGCATAAGCTCTCCTCCCGGTTATGTGGTCTCATAAATAAAGACAACGGAGGAGGGCTTTTTGTGACCTCTCCCGGCGATTTCTTGCCGATGGCGGTGTTGACTTGCGCCGCTTGCGCCTCACTCCCGGGCGGCGCGCATCCGCCGCCGTCGGTCTGCCGCCGCGGCAGCCGACAGCGTCGCCAGCCCGATGACGCCGATCAGCGCCCCCGCCGCCGGCGCCCCGCGGAGCGCCAGACCGGATTGAATCGCCGCTCCGCCGAGGGCCGCGCCCAGCGCATTCCCGACGTTGAAGGCGGAAATGTTGAGCGACGAGGCCAGATCGGCCGCTTCGCCCGCTTTTTGCAGCACCAGCATGTTCAGCGGGGGCACCAGCGCGAACCCCGCCATTCCCCAGATCAACACCAGGACGGCCGCCGGGACGGGTTCGCCTCCCAGCAGCGGGAACACCGCCATGGTCAGCGCCAGCAGGGCAAGCGCGCCGTACAGCGTCAGCATCAAATGCCGGTCCGCCAGCCGCCCGCCGATCCAATTGCTGATTGCGGCGCCGATGCCGAACACGAGCAGCATCACCGACACCGAACGCTCCGATAACCCCGTGATCTGAAGCAAAAAGGGCGAAATGTAGGTGTAGCCGGCGAACACGCCCCCGAATCCGAACACCGTCGTGAGCAGGGCAAGGATGAGCGCCGGCCTTCCAAGTAGGCCAGGATGCGGTGAAGCCGTATCAATTGCTCCGCGGTATAGTAGCGGTAACCGGTCGCCTCGTCCGTGCGCGCCGGCTTGAGCAGTCCCAGTTGATCGTAGTAGCGCAGCGTTTTGACGGAAACCCGGCTGATTTTGGAAAATTCGCTGATCTTGAACATGCGCATGTTCCTCCCTGAACGTTCGTGTCGGAGGCCTCCGCATCCACTTTACACCTTCCAGTCGAGGGGAAAGTCAAGCGAAAGTTTCAACGGAAGTCCGGACAAAAACGGCCGGCCCGCAGCCAGTGCGGACCGGCCGTTGAACATCACAGCGATACCGATCGTTGAGAGGCCAGCGTCCGACCTCCCCACCGCAACACAATGACGACAACCACGGCGGTCAGAATGATTCCCGTCACCATCGGGTCATAGTGCGAACCGTAATCCGGGAACACGAAGAACGCGACGTTGGTGACCGCATGCACGAGCACGGCCATCCAGACGCTGCGGCCGGCATTGTTGTAGATCCATACGATGACTATCCGCAGCAAGACGGTAACCCAGGCATGCCACACGATCCAGGAGGCATCATGTCCGGCCTGAATCCAGGGAATGATATGCCACACCGCCCATATCACGCCGCAGACGGCGGCGGCCATCCACGCGCTCCAACGTTGCTGCAGCGGATCGACGACGTAAATCATCCACCCCGCCTCTTCCCCCGCCGCCCCGATGAGAAACACGGCGAACATCACCGGAATCATCGGCCAATGCAGGTCGGGTTCCGGAAGCGGATATTGCATGAGCGTCATGTACAGCCAGGAGACAAACATGACCGCCGGCATGAGAACAAGGGCGGGCAAATACCAGACGTTCCGCCGGACCGACCGCCAATCGGCGAGCCGACGGAACACACCGCGGACCCCCTTCCCTTTTTCCCGCCGATAAGCCAGGATGCATGCGGTGATCAGCGGAAAGAAAGCCATCAGCGAGCTGACCGGAAGATTGACCGGAATGTCGGGCCCTTCCCCGATAAGTTCAACCAGCAGCCACAGAACGGCGGAAAACGCAAAACGATCAAACAAAACCGGAGCGTCGTCTTTAACGGCAGCGCAGACGTTCGCATGGACCGCAACCCCTTCAACATGTTTGAATGTCATCCATGGAAATGCCTCTGTCACCATGTTACCGACAAACGCGCGCAATGCAAAGGCGAAATCTGAAGCCACTGTTCCACGCAACAAAAAAAAGCCCTTATGGGCTTCGATCTTCAAATATGGTGCTGGTGAAGGGACTTGAACCCCCACTCCCTCGCGGGAAGCGGATTTTGAGTCCGCCGCGTCTGCCATTCCGCCACACCAGCTTGTGATTAATTGAAAATGGCGTGCCCTAAGAGATTCGAACTCCTGACCTTTTGATTCGTAGTCAAACGCTCTATCCGGCTGAGCTAAGGGCACGCGTATGAAAATGAATGGAGGCGCCACCCAGATTCGAACTGGGGATAAAGCTTTTGCAGAGCTCCGCCTTACCACTTGGCTATGGCGCCATAAATAAGAATGGAGCGGACGACGGGAATCGAACCCGCGACCCTCGCCTTGGCAAGGCGATGCTCTACCGCTGAGCCACGTCCGCAAAAAGTGGCTGGGGATCTAGGATTCGAACCTAGGAATGACGGAGTCAAAGTCCGTTGCCTTACCGCTTGGCTAATCCCCAGCGTAAGATATGGGGCGATCGATGGGACTTGAACCCATGAATGCCGGAGCCACAATCCGGTGCGTTAACCCCTTCGCCACGACCGCCATGAAAGAAAATTGAATACTGGCAGGGGCAGCAGGAATTGAACCCACACTAACGGTTTTGGAGACCGCTGTTCTACCTTTAAACTATGCCCCTGTGTGAGGAATTGATGCGTCTATCCTCTGTGTCGCAATATGGTGCCGGCGAGAGGACTTGAACCCCCAACCCACTGATTACAAGTCAGTTGCTCTACCAATTGAGCTACACCGGCGCGTACCATTCCGTGTGTGGAATCGAACCGCCGACACGAGGAATCCGGTCCTCTGCTCTACCGGCCGGGCTGCCCGAATTGATGAAGGATGGCGGAGCCGACGGGATTCGAACCCGCGGTCTCCTGCGTGACAGGCAGGCATGTTAGGCCTCTACACCACGGCTCCGTGTTCATCAATGCTCGGTTGCCCCGATAGAGAGAAATGGTTGCGGGGGCAGGATTTGAACCTGCGGCCTTCGGGTTATGAGCCCGACGAGCTACCGGACTGCTCCACCCCGCGTCGAGATCGCTGGCAGCCGCTTCGCCGCAGCCTTGCAACGATGGTGGAGGCTGACGGGATCGAACCGCCGACCCTCTGCTTGTAAGGCAGATGCTCTC
>NZ_CAJRAY010000023.1:20589-21080 GCF_907165215.1 Thermobacillus xylanilyticus
GTGAATCCGCGCTTTCCGGCGCGTGACAAATTATAATATACTACAACTTGATTTGATAAATCAAGTCTGTTTGTGAAGGAAGTGGTGACCCGTAGGGGATTCGAACCCCTGTTACCTCCGTGAAAGGGAGGTGTCTTAACCCCTTGACCAACGGGCCGCAATGAAGGAAAGTCAATGGCGGAGAGCGAGGGATTCGAACCCTCGATACGCTGTTAACGTATACACGATTTCCAATCGTGCTCCTTCGACCACTCGGACAGCTCTCCACGAGATGGCTCCCCGAACAGGACTCGAACCTGTGACAACTCGGTTAACAGCCGAGTGCTCTACCGACTGAGCTATCGGGGAACAGCGTCAACGGTATTCTCTCTGCTCAGGATGCCTTGCACCCTGAAAACCGGATGCGAATGAAATGTTGAATCAAGCTGATGGTATTTAGGATAAGCCCTCGACCGATTAGTATTCGTCAGCTTCACGCGTTGCCGCGCTTC
>NZ_CAJRAY010000024.1:0-24246 GCF_907165215.1 Thermobacillus xylanilyticus
GGAAGCCGATTGCGGTCGATGAAGCGAAAATGCTCGGCCTGCCGATCCTCGTCACCGATTACCGGGCGGCGGGGGGCCAGATCGTGCACGGGGAGAACGGGCTGATCGTGGCGATGGAGCCGGGGGCGATCGCCGAGGGAATCGCGCGGCTGATGGACGATCCGGCGCTGACGGAGCGGCTCAGGCGGAATCTGGCGCTTGAACCGCTCGGCACGGAAGACGAAGTGCGCAAGTTCGACGAACTGACCGGCACCGGCGAGTTGGCGGAAGCGGACAGGCTTGCGGTGCCGGCGGAAGCATCGGCGCCCGGCGAACCGGTCGGAGCCGCGGGTTCGGCAGGTTCATCCGGTGCAGGTTCCCGAACGGCGGTACTGGCGGAGGGAAGCGGCGGACGATGAATGCGATACTCTTCGGAACATCTTCGGCGATCGCGCTGGCCGCACTGGCCTCGGCGGCGGTCGATCTGACGCCGGCGGCGTCCGCGTGGGTGCAGCGGATCGGCATCGGCCGGTTCCCGGACGAGGCGGCGTGGCGGGATACGGCGGCGGAGCGCGCGATGAAGTGGCTGCTCCGGACGCCGACGGTTCGCCTGACCGACCAGACGCGCCTGCTCTGGCTCGACATGCTGCGCGGGGAATACCGCCGCGCGGCGATCCAGCATTGGCAGGAAGCGGCGCTGGTGCTCGGGCTGACCGAGCTGGCGGGTTTCGGGACGGCGGCATCGGGTGTTGACGTGCCGGCCGCGCGGTTCAGCTCCCGCATGCGGGCCGTGCTCACCCGCTTCTTCTCCCGAAAGTTCGACGAGAGCGGCGGATGGCGGGAGCAGCCGGAGCAGGTCGACGCGGCGATGCTCGCCTGGGCGGTAATGGCGTCCGGCTTGGAGCCGGACCGCTATAGGCGGGCGTTCGAGCAGACGGCGGAGCTCGTGCTGCGGCACGTCGGCGGCGACGGGCTGGTCCAATACCGCCAGGGGGCGGTCGGCGGCTACCGCTACGTCGACACGATCGGGCTCGTCTGCCCGTTCCTTGCCGCGTACGGCCTGACTTACGGCCGGGAAGACTGTGTTGACCTTGCGGTCCGGCAGATTGACGCGTACGACCGGCACGGGATGCATCCCGATCTGCATCTGCCGTACCACGCGTACGCCGCCGGGGACGGCCGGCCGCTCGGCCTGTGCGGCTGGGGCCGCGGGCTCGCCTGGTACGCGATCGGCCTCGCCGACGTGTGGCGGCTGCTGCCGGCGTCCGACCGGCGCAAGGCGGAGCTGGAGGCGCGCATCGCGCGGTTCGCGCAGGCGGCCGCCCGGTTCCAGCAGCCCGACGGCAGCTGGCGGTGGACGGTGACCCGGCCCGAGACGCGGGCCGACTCATCCGTCACCGCGGCGCTGGCGTGGTTCCTGCTGCGGGCGGCAGCCGCCTCCGGCGCGCCGGGAGACGCGCGCGAGCGGGCCCGGCGGGCGCTCGCGTACCTGCGCGGCGTGACAAGGCGCAGCGGCGCGATCGACTTCGCGCAGGGCGACACGCGCGACATCGGCGTGTACGCGCAGCGGTTCGACGTGCTGCCGTTCGCGCAGGGCTTCGCCCTCCGCGCGGCGGCTGCCGCGCAAGAACCGGAACAGGGGCGGCGGGCATGAGGACCCGGTACGCCTTCTTCAACATCGCCGCAGGGCTCGGCAACCAGCTCGTCATCACCGCGCTCAGCTTCCTGTCCCGCACCGTTTTCATCCACAGCCTGGGCGTCGAATACCTCGGCGTCAACGCGCTGTTCACGAGCACGCTCGCGATGATCTCGCTTGCCGAGGCCGGCATCGGCGCCAGCATCACGTACCAGCTCTACAAGCCGGTCGCGCAGGACGACCGCCCGCGCATCCTCGGCCTCATGCGGCTGTACCGGAGAGCTTACGCCGCCATCGCGCTCGTCGTGCTGGCGCTCGGCCTGCTCGTGCTGCCGCTGCTGCCGGTTGTGGTGCGGGATACCGGGGTGGAGCACCTCGAGCTGGTCTATGTGCTGTTCGTGCTCAACACGGCGCTGCCCTATTTTTTCATTCACCGGCATTCGTTCCTCAACGTCAATCAGAAGAACTACATCGTAACGCTGTCGTTCACCGGCGCGACGGCGGCGGCGACGCTGCTGAAAATTCTGGTGCTGATTGAAACGGGCAGCTACATGCTGTACCTGCTCACCGAGTGCGGCATCACGCTCGCGGCGACGATCGGCGTGGCGGTTGCGGCGGGGCGGATGTACCCGTACCTGCGCTCGAAGGAAGCGGCGCCGATTGATCCGGAGACGAAGCGCGAGCTGAAGAAGAACGTGAAGGCCATTTTGCTGCAAAATGTCGGGTCGTACTTCATCTTCGGCGCGGAGAGCCTCGTGATCTCGTCGTTCGTCAGCGTCATCGCCGTCGGATTGTATTCGAACTACAAAATGCTGATCGACATCAGCCGGAATTTCATCTATCAGATCTCGAACAATCTGTACCACAGCGTCGGCAACCTGGTCGCGCAGGAGAGCAGGGAGCGGATCTACGCCGTTTTCCGCGGCATGCAGCTCATGAATTTCTGGCTCTATTCGTGCGCGGCCATCGTGCTGTACGCCGTGATCGAGCCGTTCATCCGGGCGTGGATCGGCGGCGCCTATATCATGGAAGCGGCGGTGCCGGCATTGCTGCTGCTCCTGTTCTTCGAGCGGGGGATGCGCAACGCCGTCGCCACGGTGAAGACGACGGCCGGCATTTTCCGCGAGGACCGGTATGCGCCGCTGCTGCAAGCCGCCGTCACCCTCGGCGGTGCGGTCGCGCTGGTCGGGCCGCTCGGCATTTCCGGCGTCTTCCTCGGCTCGCTGATCGGCGCGCTCGCCATTCCGTTCTGGCTGACGCCGTATTGGGTGTACCGGAAAGTGTTCAAACTGCCGCTGCGGCGCTATTTCACCGTCTACGCCCGCTATGTTGCCGTCGGCGGCGCGGCGTGCGCGGCCGTGCTGCTGGTGTGCCGTTTCCTGCCGGCGGACGGTTGGACGGCGGTTGCTGCGCGTCTGGCGGCCGCGCTGGCGGTGCCGAACCTGCTCTACTGGGCGCTGTTCAGGCGGCTGGAGGAGTTCGCCGTGCTGGCCGGCGCCGCCCGGCGGATTGCGGAGATGCTCGCGGGCCGGCTCCGTCCCGGGGCGGGACGGGCGGGGAGTGAAGCGAAGCAGACGCAATGAAGTTTCGCCGCGTGGACAGGATTAAAGTTTTTTAACCGTCCCCCCGGGCGGCGCTCTCCTTGACATGTTCTTTATAAAGAACTATAATTTTAAAAAGCTGAATACGCGCCATTTTTTTGTAATCAAATGTTCTTTATAAAGAATATCAACTCCATTCTGCGGAGGGTTGATTATGGCGGTGCTCATCACGGGCGGATCCGGGTACATCGGCAGCCATACATGCGCGGAGCTGCTGGAAGCGGGCCGCGACATCATCGTCGTCGATCGCCCGGAGCATGCGCCGGCGCTCGACCGGGTGCAGGCGGCGGTCGGCAGAAGATTTCCTTTTCATCCGCTCGGACTCATGGAACGCCGCGGTCTCCAGCGGATTTTCGAGGAGAACGAGATCGAAGCGGTCATTCATTTCGCGGGCATCCATCCGGCGGCGATGCCGCAGCAGGGCTGCCATCTTCCGATTGCCGAAACGGTCGTTCTGTGCGACGTCATGCAGCAGTTCGGCGTGCGGCGGCTCGTCTTCAGCTCGTCGGCCGCCGTCTACGGCAAGCCGAAGCAGACGCCGGTCACGGAATCGTCCCCGCTCGGCGCGGCCAACCGGTACGGCCGGACGATGCTCATGATCGAGGAGATTTTGCACGATCTGTACGAAGCGGACCGGAAATGGAGCATTGCCCTGCTTCGCAATTTCAACCCGGCAGGGGCGCACCCGAGCGGGTGGATTGACGGCGAGGCGGCCGGCGACGGGTTGAGCGAATGGCGCGGCCGTGAGTCGGAAGGCGCCGGCGGAAGCGCGTGGTGCAGCCGGGAGGCGGAAGGCGCCGGCGGGAGTGCATGGCGCATCCGGACGGCCGACAGCGCGCATCCGGGCGAGCGGACCTGCACCGAACCGGCCGGGACGCCGCAGCACTTGATGTCCCGCCTGATGCGGGCGGCCGCTGGGCAGCAGGACAAGCTGCCCGTCTTCGGAGGCGATTACCCGACCCGCGACGGCACATGCGTCCGGGATTATGTCCATGTGACGGATCTGGCGAAAGGCCATGTGAAGGCGCTTGACAAAGTGATGGCGGATTCCGGCTTCGACGCCTACAACCTGGGCACGGGCGCCGGGCACAGCGTGCTTGAGGTGATCGCGGCATTCGAGAAGGCGGCGGGCATCAACATTCCTTACCAGATCGTCGAACGGCGGCCGGGCGACGCGCCGATCATCTGCGCCGATCCGTCGAAAGCCCGGCGGGAGCTGGGCTGGCAGGCCGAAATGGGCCTCGGGCGCATGTGCGAGGACGCCTGGAGATGGCTGCGCCGCCGCACGGACGGCTTCCGGGCGGAATCCCGCCACAGGATGCTGGCCGGCGCGGGAGGGGCGGCGGGATGAACATTTCCGGCAAAATCTCGAGCGCGCGGTTCCGCGACATCGTCCTCGACAGCTGGCGGCTCGGCAGGATGGAGCGGGATCTTCGGGCGGCGGATCTGGTCAGGGAGATCAAGCGCAGGCTGCTGGCGGAGCTGCAGGCCAATGCGGAAGCCGCCGCGTCGGCGGACTGCCGGCCTGGCGGAAGCGGGGCGGAAGCGGCGCAGACGGCGTTGGACGCGCCCGACCGACCGGCGGCGGACCCGGCAGCCGGCGAACCGGCAGAACAACCGGCGGCGGGGAGGCGGCCCGGATGAAACGCGGTTTCGACCTGGCCGCCGCCGCCGTCCTGCTGATCGTCCTGTCGCCGGTGATGGCCGTGACCGCGCTGCTCGTGCGGATCAAACTCGGGCGGCCGGTGCTGTTCCGCCAGGTTCGTCCCGGCCTGCACGAGAAGCCGTTCGTGCTGTACAAATTCCGCACGATGGCCGATCTGCGGGACGAAAGCGGCAACCTGCTGCCCGACGCCGAGCGGCTGACGCCGTTCGGCCGCAAGCTGCGGACGCTGAGCCTGGATGAGCTGCCCCAGCTCTTCAACGTGCTGAAGGGCGACCTCAGCCTGGTTGGTCCGCGCCCGCTGCTGATGGAATATTTGCCGCTCTACACCGACGAGCAGCGCCAGCGGCATCTCGTGCGCCCGGGCATCACCGGCTGGGCGCAGGTGAACGGCCGGAACGCCGTCTCTTGGGAGGAGCGGTTCGCGATGGATGTATGGTATGTGCACAACCGGAGCATGCTGCTGGATCTGAAAATTTTGCTGCTCACGTTCCTGCGGCTCCTCAAGCCGGTCGGCATCCATCAGCCGGGGCGCGCGACAATGGACCGGTTCACCGGAACCGGCACGCCGGGGTGAGCGGCGCATGCAGCGGATCGTCATGATCGGAGACGGCGGCCACGGGAAAGTCGTGCGCGAATTGATCGCGCTGACGCCGGATGCCCGGCTCGCGGCGGTGCTGGACGACCGATACGCCGCGCTTGCCGGCGCATCCGGCGGCGGTCCGGACGGTGAGCTCCGGGGACCGGTCGCGGCATGGCGCGGCCTGCTTGCGCAGGATGCGGAGCTGCGCTTTGTCGCCGCGATCGGCGACAACCGGACGCGGCAGGCGATCGTCCGCATGCTGGAAGAAGGCGGCGTCCGCTTCGCGCGGCTGATTCACCCGGCGGCAATTGTCAGCCCCAAGGCGCGGATCGCCCCCGGCGCGGTCGTCATGGCGCGCGCGGTCGTGCAACCGGACGCGGCAGTCGGCGCGCATGCGATCGTGAATACGGGCGCCATCATCGAGCACGACGCCGTCCTGGGCGACTGCGCCCACGCCGCGCCGGGCTCCATCCTGACCGGCGGCGCCCGCGCGGGCGAAGGCGCGTTCGTCGGCGCCGGCGCGGTCATCCTGCCGGGCCGGTCGGTCGGCGCCTGGTCGACCGCCGGCGCGGGCGCGGTCGTGACGCGGGACGTGCCGCCGGGCTGCACCGCGGCGGGCGTGCCGGCCGCCGTCATCAGGGGGGATGCCCGATCGCGATAGCGTCGTGCCAATACATCGTGCCAATCCAGACAGGGAAGGGGTAACGCGTGAAGACCACTGTGCCAAAAGCCGCCATTCTGCTGTCGCCGCCCCATATGAGCGGAGCGGAACAGCACTATATTGCGGAAGCGTTCGCTTCGAACTGGATCGCGCCGCTCGGGCCGCATGTCGACGCCTTCGAGCGCGAATTGGCCGAGGCGGTCGGCGCCGGGCACGCCGCCGCCGTCTCGTCCGGCACGGCGGCGATCCATCTGGCGCTCCGGCTGCTGGGCGTCGGGCCCGGCGACCGCGTGTTCTGCTCCAGCCTCACGTTCGTCGCCAGCGCGAATCCGATTCTGTATCAGGGCGCGGAGCCGGTGTTCATCGACGCCGAGCCGGAAACCTGGGGCATGTCCCCGCAGGCGCTGGAGCGGGCGCTGGACGAGGCGGCGAAGGAAGGCCGGCTGCCGAAGGCGGTCATCGTCGTCCATCTGTTCGGCCAGTGCGCTCGGATGGACGAAATCTCGGCGCTCTGCGGCGCCTACGGCGTGCCGATCGTCGAAGACGCCGCGGAGGCGCTCGGCTCATCCTACAAAGGACGGCATGCCGGCACGATCGGCCGTTTCGGCATCTATTCCTTCAACGGCAACAAGATCATTACGACGTCCGGCGGCGGCATGCTCGTCTCGGACGACGGCGACGCGATCCGCGAAGCGCGGGTGCTCGCGTCGCAGGCGCGCGATCCGGCCGTCCATTATGAACACAGCCGGCCGGGCTACAACTACCGGCTCAGCAACGTGCTGGCCGGCATCGGCCGGGCGCAGCTCAAGGTGCTTGCGGACCGCGTGGAGGCGCGGCGCGCCATTTTCGAACGATACCGGACGGCGCTTGAAGCTCGGCCGGGCATCCGGTTCATGCCCGAACTTCCGGGCACCCGGTCGAACCGGTGGCTGACGGCGCTGACGGTCGACGAGCATTTGGCGGGCGTCACCGCCTCTCAGCTCGTCGCCTGGCTTGCCGAAGACCGCATCGAATCGCGGCCCGTTTGGAAACCGCTTCATCTGCAGCCGCTCTTCGCAGGCGCCCGCTTCTATTCGCACGGCATCCGGGAGGATGTGTCCGCCCGGCTGTTCCGGACGGGCATCTGCCTGCCGTCCGGCTCCGCGATGACGCCGGAGGAGCAGGAGCGGGTCATCGAACGGCTGAAAGCGGGCATGAAGTCCGGCAAAGCCGCTGCCGGGACCTGAAGCCCGGCCGTCGGCGGCCGGCCGCAATCCCCAAGACGAGGAGTGTAATGGCGTGTGCTCAAACATCGAAACTTTCGGTCAGCGCGGCGGGTCGGAACATGGACAGCAGCGTGAACGGGAAGAGCGGGACCGTCGTGCAGCCGCGGGATAAGAGGGGGCGCGGAATGATCGGGACGAACATCAACCATTTCCGCACCCAGAGCGGTATTTCGCTGTCGGAGCTTGCCGAGCGCGCCGGCATTTCGAAGTCGTACCTGTCCAGCATCGAGCGCAATCTGAAGCAGAACCCGTCCATTCAGGTGATCGAGAAAATCGCGCTCGTGCTCAACGTGGACCTGAAAACGCTGCTGCAGGTCAACTTGCCGGACCCGGAAGCGAAGGAGACGCCCGACGAAGAGTGGTACGCCTTCGTCGAAGCGCTCAGGCAGGCCGGCATCGAGAAGGACAATGTGCAGGATTACAAGATTCTCATCGAGTTCATCAAGTGGTATCAGGAACGGAAACAGGAACGAAAACAGGGATGACGGCCTCTCCCGGCCCGTCATCCCTTTCATTATAAAACGCCGTCACTGCATGAGCTGCAGGACGGCGCGGGAACATCTCTCCGGATTGTATTGCTCGTTGCGCTTCGTCAGAAGCGACCGGCGGTATTCGCCTGCCGCGTAAGGTTCCTGGATGAGCTTGAACCAGCGGTCGATCGTTTCGCGGTCCGTCAGCAGCTCGCCGAACCCGTTGCGGACGAAATACTCGCAGTTCTCTTCTTCCTGGCCGGGAATCGGCTCGTAGAACAGCATCGGAATGCCCTTGCTGAGGCCTTCCGTGCAGGTCATCCCGCCCGGCTTCGTGATCAGCAGATCGGATACGTCCATCAGCTTGTTGATCTCGCGGGTGAACCCGAGAATCTTGATGTTCGGATGGCGGAAGAGCGGATTGTTCTCCAGCCGTTCTTTCGCCTTCTCGTTGTTGCCCGCGCAGAAAATGAGCTGGACGTTGTCGCGGTATCCCGCCATGTATTCGAACAAGCCGTTTTCGTCGTTCAGCAGCCCCCAGCCGCCTCCCATGATCAGCACGGTCGGCATCGCGTTCAGATTGAACTGCTTGCGGATCTCGTCCTTGTCGCAGGACGTCCAGAAGTCGGGATGCACCGGGATGCCCGTCACCTCGATGCGCGAATCGGGAACGCCGTGCTCCATCAGCTTGCGCTTCACGATCGGCGTCGAGACGAGGTATTTGTTCACCTCGGGGCTTGCCCACGTGCCGTGCGCGTCGTAATCCGTTATGAGCGTGAACAGCGGGACGTTCAGCCCCAGCCGCTTCAGGCGCGCGACGACCGCGTTCGGGACCGGATGCGTGCACACGATGGCGTCCGGCTTGAGCTGGGTGATGACCTGGGACGTCTGGGTATAGAACAGCCGATGCAGGGCGAGCTGCGCGAAACGGTTGAGCGAGCGCTTGTAGTTGGAACGGTACAGGTGCCCGACCAGTTTCGGCTGCTTCGTCACCGTTTTGCGGTATGCCGAGACAATCAGCGGCCCGAGCACCGGATTGAGAAATTTGCCCAGTTCGAGCACTTTCGTCTGGACATCGGGATTGAGATGCCGGATGCCGACGGCCAGCGCATAGGCGGCCTGGGTGTGTCCGGAACCGAACCCTTCCGAGAGCAGAAGCACTCTTTTCTTGCTCTTGTGCATCGTCTCACCCACTTTTCCTACATATCATATTACGAATCCGTACGGGGATTGACAAGGGATGAGCGATCGCCGGAGCAGACGGATGTTCAACCGTTGATGAAAGCCGTTTTGAGCGTGTTTCGGTAGACGACATCGAAGCCCAGGGCGTCGGACAGCGCGCCGAGCGGCACGTAGGTCCGGCCGCCTTCCGTGAACGGCGGCGCCGGAATCGTCCGCGGCTCTCCGTTCACCATCATCACGGCGCTGCCCGGCGTCAGCACGACCTTGCGGCCGCTTAAGGTGAACGTCGCCGATTTCGTCTTGTTGTCCCACGCCAGGTCTGCTTTCAGGGCGGCGGCGATGTCGCGCAGGACGAGGAAGGTGAAGTTGTTCCTGACAAGCGGCTTTTCATTGTCCGGCTTCAGTTCCTTCCCGTTCACGAAGATCGTGATCGGCACGCCCTCTTCCCGGGGCGAAGGCTCGCGGTAGTCGCCCCAGACCGCTTCGGCAAAGGCCCGGCCCATGGCGTCGTAGCCGTTCTGATTCGGATGAATGTCGGTTTCCTTGTTCAGATATGCCGCCAGCACTTTCGTGTAGGTCAGTTCGCGGCCGACGAAGCGGCTCGCCGAGTAAGCCACCCGGACATCCCGTCCTTCCGCCGCGAACCGGGCGGACAATTCCTCCAGCTTCCCGGTCGTCTGCTTGACGGCGTCCTGCAGCTTCTCATAGTAGGGCACCTGCTGGTCCATGATATTCTTCGGCACCGGCGAATATTGGTCGCCGATGACGACTAGCGCGTCCGGATTGATGCGGTGAATGGTGCGGATCGACGTTTCCAGCGACGCCAGAATCCGGTCCAGCATGCCTTCCAGCCACGCGTCCGCTTCATCGGTTTGGCCCGAACCCAGCATCTGGATATAAGCGGCCAGATCGTTGCCGCCGACCTGGATCAGGATGAGGTCGGCGCTTTCGATATTCCGCCGCACCGCCGCACCGTCGCCGACGAGGCTGCTGATGCGCGGATCGACGAAGGCTTCCTGGCCTTCGGCGAGCAGATCCTCCGGGCCCGAGCCTTCGCCGCGCTCCGCCCGCGCCAGCAGCTTCTCCAGTCCTTCGGTCCGGAGGCCGATGATGCCGTAATTGGCGTACTCCGCTTTGAAGCCCCGGAAGAGCGCCTGTTCCCACACCCGCTCGACAAATCCGTAGGCCACCGGATTCGCCTGCTTTTCCATGCCGTACTCATAGCCCGCGGCCAGCGAGTCGCCCAGCGCCGCGATGCGGTAGACGCCGTCTTCCCCGGCCGTCTCGCCGGCGGCACCCGCCGCCTTTGGCAGCGCTTGCATCATGCTTGCCGCCATCAGGGCGGCCAGTACGGCGGCAAACGCCGGGTGCAGCCTGTCCCGCCACAATTTCCGCAATGGAATCACACCTTCCCGATCAGAATAAGGACAAGATAAGGAATGCAAAGAAACGATTTGCATCGACAAACGAAACTTATCGCACCCATAAAAAAGTTGATGCGCCGCCGATCATCCGCGCCGCATAGGATAAGTGAATCGGTGCAAATGATCGGCGGATTAGTCCATTTTGCGGCGGGGCGACTAAGCCTATACTGTAGTTCCATGATGCAAATCGTATGGGCATCCGCCGTTCGTATTTCCGCTTTTCTTCGGCCATTACATTGTAAGTCATTTTTGGCCGGATTTGAAGCTTTGCTTGTGCCGAAACGCGGTTTGCACCATTCAAGAAGTGAGGTGGCGCTTGATATGAAAACGCGGCACGCGGGATTGCCGCCGAAGCAGGGACTGTATGATCCGCAATACGAGCGGGACGCATGCGGCATGGGCTTCGTGGCGAACATTGCCGGCATCAAGTCGAGTACCGTTATCCGCCGGGCGCTGACTGTCCTCGAGAACATGGAGCACCGCGGCGGTCAGGGCAGCGAGCCGAATACGGGGGACGGCGCGGGTATTCTGATCCAGATTCCGCACCGGTTCTTCCGCAGGGAAATGGCAGGACTGGGCGTTACGCTGCCGGATGAAGGCGATTACGCCGTCGGCATGCTGTTCCTGCCCCATGACGAAGCGCAGCGAGCGGAGCAGGAGCGGACGCTCGAGGCGATCGTCCGCGAGGAAGGGCAGGAAGTGATCGGCTGGCGCACGGTGCCGACGAACGACGAGCTGCTCGGACGCTCCGCGAAGGAAGCGAAGCCGTATGTCCGCCAGCTGTTCATCGGCCGCGGCACCGGAACGGAGGCCGGACTGCCTTTTGAACGGAAACTGTATGTCATCCGCAAGCGCGCGGAACGGGCGATCCGCTACGGAGAACTTCCGGGCGGCGACAAGTTCTACGCTGCAAGTCTGTCTTGCAGAAAGATTGTGTACAAGGGAATGCTGACGACGGAGCAGCTCAAGTCGTTTTATCCCGAGCTGATGGACGACGCGATGGAATCGGCGATCGCGCTCATCCACTCCCGTTTCAGCACGAATACGTTCCCGAGCTGGGACCGCGCGCATCCGTACCGTTATCTCATCCACAACGGCGAGATCAACACGCTGCGCGGCAATATCAACTGGATGCACGCGCGCCAGACGCTGCTCGAGTCCGAGCTGTTCGGCGGCGACATCGAGAAGATCAAGCCGGTTATCGATCCGGACGGGTCCGACACGGCGATGTTCGACAACGTGCTGGAGCTGCTCTACCTCGCCGGCCGCCCGCTGGCGCACGCGGCGATGATGATGGTGCCGGAGCCGTGGACGAAGCACGAGTCCATGAGCCCGGAGAAAAGGGCGTTCTACGAATATCACAGCACGCTGATGGAACCGTGGGACGGTCCCGCCGCGATGGCGTTCACGGACGGCACGCAGATCGGCGCGATCCTCGACCGGAACGGGCTCCGTCCGGCGCGCTACTGCGTGACGAAGGACGGCTTCATCATCCTCGCGTCCGAGACGGGCGCGCTGGAGATTCCGCAGGACGAAGTGCTGTACAAAGACCGGCTCCGTCCGGGGCGGGTGCTCCTTGTCGATACGAAGGAAGGCCGCATCATTTCCGACGAGGAAGTGAAGAAGGCGATCGCGACCGAAAAACCGTACCGCGAGTGGCTGGATGAGCATCTGATCGGACTCGACGATCTGCCGGACGCGCCCGAACTGCCGGGACCGGACAGCGAGGCGGTCCGCATCCGCCAGGCCGCCTTTGGCTACACGTACGAGGAGCTCCGCAAGGTGCTCGAGCCGATGGGAAGCACGGGCAATGAGCCGATCGGCTCCATGGGCTATGACGCGCCGCTTGCCGTGCTGTCGGAACGCCCGCAGCGGCTGTACAACTACTTCAAGCAGCTGTTCGCGCAGGTGACGAACCCGCCGATCGACGCCATCCGCGAGGAGATCGTCACGTCGACCGTCACGACGATCGGTTCGGAGCGCAACCTGCTGAAGCCCGAGCCGGAGAGCTGCCGGCATATCCGGCTGGAGACGCCGATCCTGTCGAACGAGCAGTTCGCGAAGCTGCGCCATATCCGCCGGCCGGGGTTCAAGGCGATCACGATTCCGATCCTGTTCCCGGCGGCCGAAGGGGAGAAGGGGCTTCGCGAGGCGATCGACCTGATGTGCGAGGCGGCGGACCGCGTCATCGACAAGGGGCATAATCTGATCATCCTGTCCGACCGCGGCATCGACAAGGACAACGCGGCGATTCCGGCGCTGCTGGCCGTATCGGCGCTGCACCATCATCTGATTCGCAAGGGAACGCGGACGAAGGTCAGCCTGCTGCTCGAATCGGGCGAGCCGCGCGAAGTGCATCATTTCGCGCTGCTGCTCGGCTACGGTGTGAGCGCCGTCAATCCGTATCTCGCATTCGAGACGCTCGCCGACATGATCCGGCGGGGCCTCTTGAAGGGCGTCGCGTACGAGAAGGCGGTGCAGAACTACATCAAGGCGGCCACGAAGGGCGTCGTCAAGATTTTGTCCAAAATGGGCATCTCGACGATCCAGTCGTACCGCGGCGCGCAAATCTTCGAGGCCGTCGGGCTTGCGCAGGACGTCATCGACCGGTACTTCACCTGGACGGCGTCCCGCATCGGCGGCATCGGGCTGGATACGATCGCCGAGGAGACGCTGAAGTGCCACGAGAAGGCGTTCAGCTCTCTGGCCGAAGCCGAGCAGGCGCTCGATTCCGGCGGCGAATATCAATGGCGCCGGGACGGCGAGGACCATCTGTTCAATCCGGAGACGGTCCATACGCTGCAATTCGCGACACGGACGAACGACTACAAGCTGTACAAGCGATATTCGAAACTCGTCGAGGGCGAAGAGGAGACGCGCCGCACGCTCCGCTCGCTGCTCAAGTTCAAGAAGGGCAGTCCGGTGCCGATCGAGGAGGTCGAGCCGGTCGAGTCGATCGTAAAGCGCTTCAAGACCGGCGCGATGTCGTACGGCTCGATCAGCAAGGAGGCGCACGAGGCGCTGGCGATCGCGATGAACCGGCTCGGCGGCAAGTCGAACACCGGCGAAGGCGGCGAAGATCCGCGGCGCTATGTGCCGGATCCGAACGGCGATTCGCGCCGCAGCGCAATCAAGCAGGTGGCATCCGGCCGGTTCGGCGTGACGAGCCAGTATCTGGTGAACGCCGACGAGATCCAGATCAAGATGGCGCAGGGCGCGAAGCCGGGCGAAGGCGGCCAGCTTCCGGGACGGAAAGTGTATCCGTGGATCGCGGAGACGCGCGGTTCGACGCCGGGCGTCGGGCTCATCTCGCCGCCGCCGCACCATGACATCTACTCGATCGAGGATCTGGCCGAACTGATCCACGATCTGAAGAACGCGAACCCCCGCGCGCGCATCGGCGTGAAGCTTGTCTCCGAAGTCGGCGTCGGCACCATCGCGGCCGGCGTGGCGAAGGGACGCGCGGATGTCATCCTGATCAGCGGCTACGACGGCGGCACCGGCGCATCGCCGGTCACGTCGATCCGCCACGCCGGGCTGCCGTGGGAGCTCGGACTCGCGGAGACGCATCAGACGCTGATGCTGAACGATCTGCGCGGCCGCGTCACCGTCGAAGTCGACGGCAAGCTGATGACCGGCCGGGACGTCGCGATCGCGGCGCTGCTCGGCGCGGAAGAGTTCGGCTTCTCGACCGCTCCGCTCGTCGTGCTCGGTTGTGTCATGATGCGCGTCTGCCATCTCGATACGTGCCCGGTCGGCATCGCGACGCAGAATCCCGAGCTGCGCAAGAAGTTCATGGGCAGCCCGGATTACGTCGTCAACTACATGCGGTTCATCGCGCAGGAGCTGCGCGAAATCATGGCCGAGCTCGGCTTCCGGACGATCGACGAGATGGTCGGCCGGGTCGACATGCTGGAGATGGACGAAGCGGTCCGCTACGGCAAGCGGAAGGGGCTGGACCTGTCGCCGCTGCTCCATCAGCCGGAGCTGCCGTCGGATGCGCCGCGCCGCAAAGTGCAGGAGCAGAACCACGGCCTGGAAGAGTCGCTGGACGCGCGCCATCTCATCCCGCTGGCCAAGCCGGCGCTGGAGCGCCGCGAGCCGGTCAGCGCGTCGCTTGAGATCCGCAACATCAACCGGGTCGTCGGCACGATGCTCGGCTACGAGGTGACGAGCCGTTACGGCGCCGAAGGGCTGCCGGAGGATACGATCCGGTTCCATTTCACCGGATCGGCGGGCCAAAGCTTCGGCGCGTTCCTGCCGCGCGGCATCACGCTGTCGCTGGAAGGCGATGCGAACGACTACGTCGGCAAAGGGCTGTCGGGCGGCAAGCTGATCATCGCGCCTTCGCCGAAGGCCACGTTCAAGGCGGAGGAGAACATCATCATCGGCAATACGGCGCTGTACGGCGCGACAGGCGGCGAAGCGTACATCCGCGGCATCGCCGGCGAGCGCTTCGCGGTGCGCAACAGCGGCGCGTATGCCGTCGTCGAAGGCGTGGGCGACCACGGCTGCGAATATATGACCGGCGGGCGCGTCGTCGTCCTCGGCCGGACGGGGCGGAACTTTGCGGCCGGCATGTCGGGCGGCATCGCGTACGTCTATGATGAGGACGGGGATTTCCCGGTCCGCTGCAACTTCGAAATGATCGGGCTCGAGACGCTGGATGCAGGCAGGGAAAGCGAGGAAGTGCGGGCAATGATCCGCCGCCACGCGGAACTGACGGGCAGCGAGCGGGCGAAGGAGATTCTCGCGGATTGGGACGCTTCCCGCGCGAAGTTCGTCAAGGTCATTCCGAAGGACTACAAGCGGATGCTCGAGCGGATCGAAGACATGCACAATCGCGGACTGACCGGGGAAGCGGCGCTGATGGCCGCGTTCGAGGCGAACGCGCGCGATCTGGCCCGGGTCGGAGGAAATTGAATGACAACATGAATCATGCGCATGCCGCACAAGGACGGCATGCGCATGTTTGTTGTCAGGACGCGCGATCAATTGCCGCGCATGCTCCGCTCGGCGCGGACGAAGGCGATGAAGCGGCGCGTCTCGTCGGGCGACAGTTTGCGGCCGTCGACGGAAAGCGAGAACCGCTCCATGATCTGCTCGTCGGACAGTTCAAGGGAATCCACAAATTCACGGACATCCGGACTGAGCGGAGGATTGGGCACGTTCGTTCTGCCGACCAGGTAGTCGATGGAAATATTGAACAGATCGGCAAATTTTGTCAACGTTTCGGTGTCAGGTTCCCGCCGGTTCTTTTCGTAGTGGGACAAAGCCGCCCGGGAGATGCCGATTGCCGCAGCCGTTTGTTCTTGTGTCCAGCCCCGCTCTTCGCGAAGTTTCGCAATTCGGCTACCGATGTTCATGGTCATCCTCCTATATCCGCATATCCCTGAATTTTAGCATGGAAAAGAACAAGTCATGACTGGAGTCACTTGCCGGTTGCGGCGTCATGTCTATACATAACGTAACATTTTTCTACAGGCAGTACAAGAAACTTGGCAAAACAGTTTCAGGCCATGGGACCGTCGAAATGAAGCGGCAGACGCTGACGCATCCGACAAAAGGATACAGCCGGAGCGGGATTTCGGGATTGACAGGAATCGATAAATGTCATAAATTATAAATATAAGGTTACGAAATGTATCTAAAGTTTCATTTGCGATACATATCGAAGCCAATCGAAAAAGCAGGAAGTGACGCTCCATACTGTAACGATTCAAGGGTTTTTCGAACTATTTCGCAAAGGAGTGTTGACCGGCGATGGATACCGAACAATTCTACTGCGTCGGTTGCCAGGAGCTGAAGGATGCGGCAAACGGCCACCGGGTATTCCGGACGGGGTATTTTCGCCTCGTCTACCCGCTCGGATGCTGCCTGGTCTGCGGCGGCGAAAAGACTACCCGGTCCGCCGCGGCGGAAGCCGGCCGTTCGGGTACGGTCTTCAAGCCGCTGGACACCGCGCCGCAGGCCCCGCCCGCCGCAGTACCTTCTCAAACGGGTCCATCGGCGGTCCGGCATGCCGCGTGCTGAATGCAAACCGCGGCGTCATGAAGTTCCCCCGGCTGTCACGCACGGCCGGCGGGAACTTTTTTTGTTATGCTTGTCCATATGGGAGCAGGGAAGCAATTTTGCAACACCATGCAACCTGTGCCGGTTACCCTCCGTTTATATATTGTAATCATTGAATATATTAACATATAGCAGGACGGGCGGTAATCGCCCGAAGATGGGGGAGGATTTGGTGTTGGATTTGCAGACGGGCGGCACGGAGCCGGTCGTGCGGCTGCTGAACGTGACGAAACGGATCGGCAATCGCACGATCATCGACAATCTGACGTTCGACGTGCCGCCGGGAGAAGTGTTCGGTTTTCTCGGCCCGAACGGTTCGGGCAAGACGACGACCATCCGGATGATGGTCGGCCTGATGCGGATGACGTCGGGCGAGATTCTGATCCGGGGCCGGAGCATCCGGACCGAATATGAAGCCGCGGTGCGCCAGGTCGGCGCGATTGTCGAGAATCCGGAGATGTACAAATATTTGACCGGATACCAGAACCTGCTGCATTATGCGCGGATGATCCCCGGCATTCCGCGCAAGCGGATCGACGAGGTGGTTGAACTCGTCGGCCTGACCGCGCGCATACACGACAAAGTCAAAACGTACTCGCTCGGGATGCGGCAGCGGCTCGGGGTGGCGCAGGCGATTCTGCATCGGCCGGCGCTGCTCATCCTTGACGAACCGACGAACGGCCTTGATCCGGCCGGCATCCGCGAGCTGCGGGACTATCTGCGCCATCTGGCGAAACACGAAGGCACAACCGTGTTCGTCTCGAGCCATCTGCTCTCGGAGATGGAACTGATGTGCGACCGCGTCGCCATTATCCAGGCCGGCAAATTGATCGATGTGCGGCTGATTCACGGCGGCGCGGAGAACGGCGGGAAAGCGGAGGTGTTGTTCGAGGTCGATCGTCCCGACGCGGCTGCGGAAGCGCTGGGCGGCGCCGTCCTGCGGGCGGAATCCGGCGGCATCGTGGTGAGCGCCGGGCGCGAGGAGGCGGCCGACATCAACGCCCGTCTTGTCGCGGCAGGCGTGCGCGTTTACGGCATCCGGACCGTGACGAAGTCGCTGGAAGATCAATTCCTCGAAGTGACGGGAGGCGGGCGCATTGGTTGATTTCATTCGGCTTATCAGGAACGAGAACATGAAAATTTACCGGCGGCTCCGCACCTGGATCATGTTCGCCATCATGCTGATCATCCCGCTCGGCATTTCCCTCGGCGCCATGGCGCTCGAGGCCGATCCGGACATGTGGTTCTTTTCCTATCTGGAAGCGGAAGTCGTGCTGTCGCTCATCACGATATTCGCCGTCATCATCGCGGCGGACAGCGTGGCGGGCGAGTTTTCGACCGGCACCATCAAGCTGCTGCTCATCCGCCCGTGGAGCCGGTCCAAAATTCTGCTGTCGAAGTACGTATCGCTGCTGCTTTTCATGCTCTTTTTCACGGTCTCGCTGCTTCTGTTTACGCTGCTCGTCAACGGCGTGCTGTTCGGAAGCAACGGCGAGTACACCTATCCGAACCAGGGATCGCGAAGCTACATTGTCTATTTGCTGTCTTACTACGGGCTTAACCTGATCCAGATCATCGTCACGGTGACGATGGCGTTCATGATCTCGACCGTCTTCCGGTCGAGCGCCCTGGCGATCGGCTTGTCGATTTTCCTGCTCCTGGGCGGCAACATGATGGCGGCGCTGCTCAGCCTTCTCGACAAACCGTGGGTGGACTACGTGCTGTTCATGAATTACGGACTGTCTACGTATGTCTCCGGCGGGACGCCGATACCTGACCGGCCCTTCGGGTTTTCCCTCGCGGTCCTGGCCGGGTACTACGTGATCTTCATCGCGCTGTCCTGGTGCGTCTTCCGCCGCCGCGACGTCGCGGCCTGATTCGCGAGCGCGGGGCCTGAAATGCGAAGAAGCCTTCGGATCATCCGCCTGCTCCGGCGGTGTCCGAAGGCTTCTTGGTTTGGCGCGGCATGATCGCTTCAGCCGCGCGCTTTAACCGTGCGCGCCGGCTGCCACGAGGCGGAACGATTCGTCCGCCGCTTCGATCGTCTCTTCGATGTCGGCATCCGTATGGGCGACGGTCAGGAACCATGCCTCGAACTTCGACGGCGCCAGACAGACGCCGCGGTCGAGCATGGCGCGGAAGAATGCGGCGAACGCTTCGCCGTCCGTATCCTGCGCCTCCGCATAGTTCGTGACCGGATGCGCGCAGAAATGCGTCGAGAACGCGCCGCGGATCCGGTTGATCGTGAGCGGCACGCCGTGCTTTGCCGCGGATGCCTCAAGGCCGTCCGTGAGCCGGGCGGCGAGCGCGTCCATCCGGTCGTAGACGCCGGGCTCGCGCAGCACGTCGAGGCAGGCGATGCCGGCGGAGATCGAAGCGGGGTTGCCGGCCATCGTGCCGGCCTGGTACGCCGGGCCGAGCGGCGCAACCTGCTCCATGATCGTCTTCCGGCCGCCGTAGGCGCCGATCGGCAGACCGCCGCCGATGATTTTGCCGAGAGCCGTCAGATCCGGCTCGATGGCGGCGTGGTCGGGGAACGCGGCAAAGTTCTGCGCCCCGCCGTAGTGGAAGCGGAACGCGGTGATGACTTCGTCGTAGATGACGAGCGCGCCGGCGTCGCGCGCCATCCGGCATACCCCTTCGAGGAAGCCGGGCTTCGGCATGACCATGCCGAAGTTGCCGACGATCGGCTCGACGAGGACGGCGGCGACATCGTCGCCCCAACGCTCGAGGGCCTGGCGCAGGCCGCCCAGATCGTTGTAAGGCACGGTGATGACCTCGTGCGCGATCGAGATCGGGATGCCGGCGCTGTCCGGAATGCCGAGCGTTGACGGCCCGGAGCCGGCGGCGACGAGCACGAGATCGGAATGGCCGTGGTAGCATCCGGAGAACTTGATGATTTTCGTCCGGTTCGTGTAGGCACGGGCGACGCGGATCGTCGTCATGACCGCTTCGGTTCCGCTGTTCACGAACCGGACCTTGTCCATGGACGGAATCGCTTCTTTCAGGCGGCGGGCCATCTCGATCTCAAGCTCGGTCGGCGTGCCGTACAGGGTGCCGCTTTCGGCCGCCCGGGCAATCGCCTCGACGATGCGCGGATGGGCGTGTCCGGCGATGATCGGTCCGTAGGCGGCGAGATAGTCGATATAGCGGTTGCCGTCGACATCCCAGAAATAGGCGCCTTGCGCGCGCTTCATAAAGACGGGGGCGCCGCCGCCGACCGCCTTGAACGAGCGGGAGGGGCTGTTGACGCCGCCGACGATGTGCTGAAGCGCTTCTTCGTAGAGGGCGGCGGATGTCGGGCGTCTTCCGGTATTTGCGGGCATGGGGAAGTCTCCTTTCGCGTTTGCGGTCATATTTTTTCACAGGACAACCATCAAGAAAAGGGCGCCCCGGCACCGATGGCCGGAACCCCCTTCCACGTGATGAATATCGATGTGCCGGCCGGTCAGGCCGCGGGTTCTGCCGCTTCCGCGGGCTTGCTCGTGACGGGACCGGAAGGCTTGCCCGATGATTCGTCCGCATCGCCTTCGGTATCCGCGGCCGTCTCGTCGCTCGCCAGCACTTCCTGCACGTAAGCTTTCAGGGCTTCCGTGTCGCGGACCGCCAGCACCGAAGCGCCGCCCACCTTCTCGTCCTTGAGGAGCTCCATCGGCGGCACCTGCGCGGAGCCGGCGACGTGGATCTTCAGGCCGAGCTGACCGAGCTTCAGCATATCCGACACCTGCATGTTCGTCTCGATGTACGGCTGGACGCTCTCCAGAATTTGTCCCATCCGGACGACGTTCCAGGTCGACTGCAGTTTCTTCGCGACGGCTTTCAGGAACTCCCGCTGCCGTTCGGTCCGGGTGAAGTCGGACATCGCATCGTGGCGGAAACGGACGTATTGCAGCGCTTTGTCGCCGTCGAGCAGTTGGTATCCTTTCTTCAGGTGGATGTCATAGCGGTTCTTGTCCGCGTTGTCGACATAGTTCATATCTTTCTCGACTTCGAAATATACACCGCCGATGGCGTCGACCAGCGCCTTGAACCCTTCGAAATCGGCATAAGCGTAATAATGGATGTCAAGTCCAAGCAGGTCGCCGATCGTCTCCATGGCGAGATTCGGCCCGCCGAGCGTGATGGCGGTGTTGGCCCGGCCTTTGCCGTGCCCCGGAATGTCGATGTACGTGTCGCGCAGGACGGACAGCAGATGCGCCCTTTTCGTGACCGGGTCGATCGAGACGACGATCATCGAGTCAGAACGGGCGACTTCGCCTTCGGCAAGTCCGCGCGCGTCACCGCCCAGCAGCAGAATGTTGACGCGTTCCTTGCCTTCCCACTCCGGCGGCGCTTCCACCGTCTTGTCCACCACCGATTGGAAACGGGATTCCGATTCGTCCTTCTGGAAATTGTCCAGCGCATTGTAAATGGTATAAGCCTGATAGGCGGCGTATCCGATAACAATGACCGCAACCGACAAGAGGCCGTAGAGCGTCCGGCGCAGCCATTTGTTCTTCTTTCGGGTTGATCGCGGCTTCATGGCGGTTCTCTCCTTCTCCGCAAAAATCGTTCTGCACATTAACTATTGACGACACAACTCGTCGAATGGTTCCGCACATGAAAACTTTGCACGCTTAAAGATTATAAAATGTCACGACCTGTCTTACAAGTGCTATACTGTTGTCGGAAGATAGAGAGTCATTTCCCGGGAAATGTCGAGGGGGAAGGGAGAGGTTGCCATGCAGCCGGCGATCGAAGTTCATGAGTTGCGCAAGACGTTCAAAGTACAGCGAAACCGGGAAGGTCTTGCCGGCGCGCTGCGGGATTTGTTCCGCCGTGAATATGTGGAAGTGACGGCGGTGAAGGATATCAGTTTCACGATTCCGCAGGGAGAAATCTGCGGATACATCGGGGAGAACGGCGCAGGAAAGTCGACGACGATCAAGATGCTTGCCGGCATTCTGGTGCCGACATCCGGCACGGTTCGGGTGGCCGGTTATGTGCCCTGGCGGGAGCGCGAGCGGTTCGTCCGCAACATCGGCGTCGTGTTCGGCCAGCGCAGCCAGTTGTGGTGGGATATCGGCGTGATCGAATCGTTCCGGCTGCTGCGCAAGGTGTACCGCGTGCCGATGGCCGATTACCGGCGGCGGCTGGACGAGCTGGTCGAACGGCTGCAGCTGGGCGATCTGCTGAACCGGCCGGTGCGGAAGCTCAGCCTCGGCCAGCGGATGCGGTGCGAGCTCGTCGCATCGCTGCTGCACAATCCGTCGATTCTGTTTCTCGACGAACCGACAATCGGGCTCGACATTGTCGTCAAGACGGAAATCCGCGAGTTTCTGATCCGGCTCAACCGCGAGCACGGCACGACGATTCTGCTGACGACGCACGATCTGCAGGATATCGAAGCGCTCTGTTCGCGGGTCATCATGCTGGACGACGGCCGGATCATTTATGACGGCGGATTGGACGAGCTCAAGACGCGCTGGAGCCGCGGGCGCGAGATCCGGCTCCAGTTCGGCGAGCAGGTAGCGCTGGAGCGGCTGGAGCGGCTGACGGCGGATCTGCCCGGCGCGAGCTGGCAGGCGGGCAGGGACATGACGGCGGTTTTGCGTGTGCCGGCCGACGTGAATCTGTCCGACGCGCTGGCCCGCGTCGTCGGCAGCGGTGTTGACATCCGCGACATCAAGTTCATGGAGACGAGTACGGACGAAATCGTGCGGGAGATTTACAAGTCGGGTTCGGCTTCGGGCGCGGAACGGCTGGTGGGCGCGACGTGACGAGCATGTACCTGGATCTGATCCGCATCCGGTTTCTGATGATGCTGGCGTACCGGGTGAATTATTACAGCGGCATCGTCATTTATGCGGTAAATATCGGCGCTTACTTCTTCTTCTGGCATGCGATCTACGGGGATCAGGAAGCGATCCGGGGATTTACGCTGGCGCAGATGACGACTTACGTGGCGGTCACCTGGATGGCGCGCGCGTTCTATTTCAACAATCTGGACCGCGAGATCGCGAACGAGGTGCGCGACGGCAGCGTCGCCATCCAGTTTATCCGGCCGTACAATTATTTGCTGGTCAAATTGTTCCAGGGGTTCGGCGAAGGGCTGTTCCGGCTGTTGCTCTTCATGACGCCGGGGCTGGTCGTCGTGTGCCTTATTTTCCCGATCGAGCTGCCCCGAGATCCGGCGGTCTGGCTGCTGTATGCGGTCATGCTGGTGTTCAGCTTCATTATCAACGCGGAGTTGAACCTGCTCACCGGGATGGGGGCGTTCTACATCGAGAACGTCGACGGGCTGCTGCGCATGAAGCGGGTGTTCATCGACCTGTTCTCCGGCGTGCTCGTGCCGATCGCGCTGTTTCCGGGCTGGCTGGCCGCCCTGTCGGAATGGCTGCCGTTCCAGGCGATCGCTTATTTGCCGAGCGCGGTGTTCACCGGGCGGAGCACGGGAGACGAGGCGCTGGCGGCGATCGGGCTGCAGGCCGCATGGGCCGTCGTGCTGATCATCCCGATCATGCTCATGTGGCGGGCGGCGCGGAAGCGGCTGTTCGTGCAGGGAGGGTGAGGCCGGCATGATGTTTTACCTCGGGTTAATGTGGGAATACTTCAAGAACTACGCCAAGACGCGTCTGACCTACCGGGCCGACTTCTGGATCGAAGTGGTGTCGGATCTGGCATTCCAGGCGATCAACCTGATCGTCATCCTGATCGCGTTCCGGCATACGCCGACGCTCGGCGGATGGACGGAAGCGGAAGTCGTGTTCGTGTTCGGGTATTTCATGGTGCCGTACGGCATCTTCAGCTGCTTTTTCGACCTGTGGAATTTCAGCGAGCGGTATATCGTGAAGGGCGAGATGGACCGGGTGCTGACGCGTCCGGCGCACAATCTGTTCCAGATTCTGCTCGAGAACATGTACCCGCCGGGGCTGATCGGATCGTTCGTCGGGCTCGTGATCATGGCGGTCACGGCGCGGCAGATGGGCATGACGTTCGACTGGACGGATCTCGTCATGCTGCTCGTGCTGACGGCGGGCGCGGTGATGGTGTACTTCGGCTTGTACACGGCGCTTACCGCCATCGGGTTCTTCACCGACGCGCCGACGGGCATCCTGCCGCTCATGTTCAACCTGCAAAGCTACGGCCGGTATCCGGTCACGATTTACAACCGGACGATGCGGTTTGTTTTGACCTGGCTGCTGCCGTTCGCGTTCGTCGGCGTCTATCCGGCGTCGTATTTCCTTGAGCGCAGCGGCGCCGCCGATCTGCGGATGGCGCTGCTCACGCCGGCGGTCGGCCTCGTGTTCACGGCCATCGGGCTCGTTGTCTGGAACATCGGTGTGAAGCGTTACCGCGGGGCAGGGTCGTAAGCGGGCGTGGTTGCCGGGGGCGAGGTCGTAGGCGGGCGTGGTTGCCGGGCGCGGCGTGCAGCGGTGCGAGGAGGCGTCGCTGAGCAGCCGGGGCCTCGCGGCATCGGCGATTAACGGCATTTGGTGCCGTTAATCGCTAGTCAGAGCGCGGCGGTGGGCCCAATAACGGCACGAGGTGCCGTTATTGGCGTCGCTGAGCAGTCGGGGCCTCGCGGCATCGGCGATTAACGGCATTTGGTGCCGTTAATCGCCCGTCAGAGCACGGTAGTGGGCCCAATAACGGTACGAGGTGCCGTTATTGGCGTCGCTGAGCAGCCGGGGCCTCGCGGCATCGGCGATTAACGGCATTTGGTGCCGT
>NZ_CAJRAY010000024.1:24624-95887 GCF_907165215.1 Thermobacillus xylanilyticus
CAGTGGGCCCAATAACGGCACGAGGTGCCGTTATTGGCGTCGCTGAGCGCCCGGTCTCGCGCGTCATCGGCATTTAACGGCATTTGGTGCCGTTAATCGCCCGTCAGAGCGCGGCAAAGAGCCAAATTACGGCACAAGGTGCCGTTAGAGGCGGCCTTATAATAGTTTCACTTTTGATCGGACAAGCTGGTAGCTGTGAAACCGACGGGTGCCATTCACCGGTTCCAGATAACCGTCGCCAGCCAACTCCCTCAACAGCTTGCGGGCGGTTTTGTCGCCGACTCCCAATAATCCCTGGATCTCTGACGGTTTGACCGGCCCCGGCGAATATGCGGCATACCGCAGGATTTCTCTTTTCATAACCGGCAATTCGACATAGGGGTCTCTGCCTCCAAACAATCGCCCCAGCAGTTGAAGAACGACCTGCTGACATTTCCGGGGATGGTTCTCGATATCATCCGCCGAGAAACGGAGCACCCGCCAGTCGTCGATGACCAGGTGGTTCTGGCGCGTCAGGTCGTCCGAGAATTTGTGCCGGTCCGCGTATCTGGCATGCGGCCCGAATCCGTCCGCTTCCAGGCATATCCGGTGGGGCATGCGAAGATACGCGAAGTCCAGAAACCGGACGCCGTCCTTGAAATCTGCAACTTCGTATTCCGCATGCAGGTGCTCGAACGAACCGACCGCAGGCCACCAGACGTTCTGGAGCAGCTTTCTTTCCAAATAGCCGTGCTCCTGCAGCCGCCTGCGCCGTTCTCCCGCACTGGCCGCAATCTGCCGCTTCATCCATGCGTCATAATGAGTCTCGAATGTCCGATCCATCAACCCGTCTCCTTTCGAAAAAAAATAACACCGCCCCTTCCGCTTCATGCGGTTAATGGGACGGTGTGCTTCACGCGCCACAATATTCATGCTGTCTGACAATGGGACGGTGCGCTACACGCGTTGTTGCCACCTCCATGCTACCCGGCTGCCTGGAAAAAATCAAGCGTTTGCCAATTTGTGCGATTTTTGTCCGGAACGCAGCCCCGATTTTGATACAATGAATATTTAGATGTAAGGATTTCGAGGGAGGAACGCGCGGCCATGACACTGTCCATCGGAGCGAAGGCGCCCGATTTCACACTGCCTTCGGCGGACGGGGATATCCGATTGAGCGATTTTCGCGGGAAACTTGTGGTGTTGTACTTCTATCCGAAGGATATGACGCAGACCTGCACGCAGCAGGCGTGCGGATTCCGGGATGCCTACAGCGAACTGACGGCACATGGCGCGGTCGTCATCGGCGTCAGCACGGATGAAGTCGAACGCCACATCCGGTTCCGGGACAAATACGGACTTCCTTTTCTGCTCTTGTCCGATCCGGATCACGAAGTGTGCGAGAAGTACGGCGTATGGCAGCAGAAGAAAATGTACGGACGCGAGTATATGGGCATTGTTCGTTCGACGTTCCTGATCGACGAAGAAGGCAGACTGATCCGCGAGTGGCGGAATGTGCGTTTGAAGGGCCATATCGATGCGGTTCTGCAGGCGATCCGCGAGTACAGGGAGTCGACATCAACGGAGCAAAAATCGGCCGCCGCGCCGACGGTCTGACAGCAGTTGCAGGCGGTGCGCCTGGGCGCCCAAGCACGTTGACGCCCCGAAAATCCGTTCAGTATAATTAGCGGTATGAATTGAGGGAGGCGTACCATGGACAAGCCGAATGAACTCATCGTGGTGCTCGATTTCGGGGGCCAATACAACCAACTGATTGCCCGGCGCATCCGCGATCTGGGCGTGTACAGCGAGCTGCTGCCGTACAATACGCCGGCTTCGAAGCTGCGTGAACTGAATCCGAAAGGGATCGTCTTCTCCGGCGGCCCGAACAGCGTGTACGAAGAGAACGCGCCGCTCGTCGATCCGGAAGTGTACGAGCTCGGGGTGCCGATCCTCGGCATCTGCTACGGCATGCAGATGATGTCGCATCAATTGAACGGCCGGGTGGAACGGGCGGGCAAGCGCGAATACGGCAAGGCCGAGATTGAATTCGAAGCGGATTGCCGGTTGATCAGCGGTCTCGACCGCCGGCAGACGGTATGGATGAGCCACAGCGACAAAGTCGTCGAACTGCCGCCGGGCTTCCGCGTCGACGCCCGCACGCCGAGCGCGCCGGTCGCCGCGATGAGCCATCCGGAGAAGCGTTACTACGCCGTCCAGTTCCATCCGGAAGTACGCCACTCCGTTTACGGCAACGAGATGATCCGCAATTTCCTGTTCGAGATCTGCGGATGCGAAGGCAACTGGTCGATGACGACGTTCATCGAGGACGCGGTCCGGGAGATCCGGGAGCAGGTCGGGGACAAAAAAGTGCTCTGCGCCCTCTCCGGCGGCGTCGATTCGTCCGTTGTCGCGGTGCTGGTCCACAAGGCGATCGGCGATCAGCTCACGTGCATGTTCATTGACCACGGCCTGCTGCGCAAGGGCGAAGCGGAGAGCGTCATGGAGACGTTCGCCGGCAAGTTCGACATGAAGGTCGTGAAGATCGACGCGAGCCGCCGGTTCCTGGACAAGCTGAAGGGCGTCGAAGACCCCGAGCAGAAGCGCAAAATCATCGGCAACGAGTTCATCTACGTGTTCCAGGAGGAATCCGCGAAGTTTGACGACTTCGAGTTCCTCGCCCAGGGCACGCTCTATACCGACATCATCGAAAGCGGCACCGCCACGGCGCAGACGATCAAGTCGCACCACAACGTCGGCGGTCTGCCGGAGAACATGCAATTCAAGCTCGTCGAGCCGCTCAAGACGCTGTTCAAGGATGAAGTGCGCAAAGTCGGCGAAGCGCTCGGTCTTCCCGAGGAGATCGTGTGGCGCCAGCCGTTCCCGGGTCCGGGACTTGCGATCCGCGTCCTCGGCGAAGTGACGGAGGAGAAGCTGCGCATCGTGCGCGAGTCCGATGCGATCTTGCGCGAGGAGATCGCGAATGCCGGGCTGCACCGTGAGATCTGGCAATACTTCACCGCGCTGCCGAACATGAAGAGCGTCGGCGTCATGGGCGATGCCCGCACCTATTCCTACACGGTCGGCATCCGCGCCGTCACGTCGATCGACGGCATGACGGCCGACTGGGCGCGGATCCCGTGGGATGTGCTCGAACGCATCTCGGTTCGGATCGTGAACGAAGTGGACAACGTCAACCGCGTCGTCTACGACATTACATCGAAACCGCCGGCGACAATCGAATGGGAGTAAAGCAGATGAGCCGACAGCTCCGCATATGCGGGGCTGTCTTGTTGTTTTGCCCGCGCAATCAGGGGAAAATCGACAATTTTTTCGAATTTCATGTCCAATTTGTGGCCGCAGTTACAGAAATGCGGGATGGGTCTATGGTATGATCTTACTGGTTCAATATTTTTGAAGTAGTCATAATGGAGTGGATTTTCATGCGGTGGGTACCAACCTCAGAACTAGAAGAAGGAGACAGGCTGGGGCGTCCGCTGTACACGACGGACGGCCGCTTGATTTTGTCGAGCGGACAGGTGCTGACCCGGAGAATGATAAGCGGCCTGATCCGGATGAATGTCGAAGGGGCGTACATCGACAACCGGCGGCCGAACGAAGTTTCGACAAGTCCCGTCAATCAGCTGGAAGTGCTGCGAGCCGCGGCGTTCGATGCCGTCCGGGGATTTTTCAATTCCGTGGCGGAGTCGGAAAGGCTGGAACCGCGGCCGATCATGCGTCTGGCGAACGATATCGTCCGGCATGTCCTCACGGAGGCGGACGGCGGGTTCCAGATGAAGGAGCACCGCGCCGAAGCCGCCTATCTGTACGCGCACAGCGTCAACGTCTGCCTGCTTGCCGTCATGACGGGGATGAAGCTGGGCTACAGCGATCTTCAACTGAAGACGCTTGCGATCGGCGCGCTCCTGCACGATATCGGACGCGTGTCGAGACATGCGGTCAATCCGGAATATGATCACCCGCGCGTCGGCTTCGACCTGATGCGCCGGTATCCCGAACTGCCGCTTCTGTCGGCCCACGTGGTGCTGCAGCATCACGAGAAGGTGAACGGCACCGGATATCCGCTGGGGGTTCAGGGGGAACAGTTCCGGCAAGCGGCGCAGATTGTGGCCGTTGCGAACGATTATGACCATTTTGTCAACGAAATCGGCGAGAACCGGCTTCCCCATGAAGGAATTGAATACATCATGTCGAAGGTAGACACGCATTATCATATTTCCGTCGTCCGCGCATTCGTCCAGAGCGTCACGCCATACCCCGTCGGCACCATGGTGCGGCTGTCGAACGGGATGGTCGGCACCGTGGTCGAAATGCACAAAGGTCAACTTTCACGCCCGGTGATTCAGACGCACGATCACGGCTTGAGAATCGACCTGATGCATTTCCCGACGGAGTTTATCGAAGAAGTGATCCTGGAACCAGGTGCGGCAGCCGTCTGAGGCTGCGGGAACGGTGCCGGGGAGGAGTGTACAAGGTGTCAATCGATGCGGCGCGTCTCAGATCCGCGATTCCTTTTTTTCGTGAAATGGATCCCGAAGTCACGGAAAGTCTCGCCCCGTATCTGACGGAGCGGACGTTCAAGAAAGGAACGGTCATTTTCGTTGAGGGCGACGAAGGGGACGATGTCTACTTCATTCGTTCCGGCGCCGTTCAGATCTATACGTTCGACGGCACGAAGAAAGTGATGTTGGCGTATCTGCGGGACGGCGATTATTTCGGCGAGATGGCGATGATGAAGCCGGGGGCGCAGCGCTCCGCGTCCGCGGAAGCGGCGCAGCTTACGAAGGTGTACGCCCTCAAACGGAATGTGTTCGAGCGGCTCATCCTGGATCATCCGCGGCTGGCGCTCTATTTGCTGGATGATACGATGGAGCGGCTGCGCAAGGCGAATCAGCAGATCTACGATCTGACGTTCCTGAACGTGCGGACACGGATCATGAAGCGATTGCTGCGCCTGGCGCAGGAGAACGGAACGGAGACCCCGGAAGGGCTGTTGATCGGCATCAAGGTGACACACCAGCAGATAGCGGAAATGGTCGGCGCCGTACGCGAGACGGTGACGAAGGTGTTCAACGAATTGCAGGAAGAAGGGCTGATCGTCATCCGGCAAAAAATGATCCTTCTTCCGAATCCCGAGCTGCTCGTCAAACGGCTGCAGGAGGAAAACTGAATCCAGCGCGGTTACGGGCGCCGGCCGGCTTGCCGCAGACGCGTTTCACGGGCTTTCGACCGAATGGCGGAGGCTTTTTTCATTAAAAATGGCTGGGAGATACAGGGTTCTGTTTCAAGGAAAGCGATTCCAATCCGAACAAAAAGGTCGATTGCGGGCAAAACATTCGTGAAACCCATTGACAGCAGGCGACAAAGATCAGTAGAATGAGGGAGAATTGTGAAAATCGGAAAAGCTTTTCGTATAATCCCGGGAATCTGGCTTGGGAGTCTCTACAAGGTCACCGTAAATGATCTTGCTACGAAAAGCAGGGGAGTCGTCTGCATACCGGTCCGGCAGGCATAATTCTCCTGTTTTCGCAGAACCTATGGAGAGATGACCATCCTCCGTAGGTTTTTTCTGTTTTCACAAATTTTGATGTGGGGGCGTTATGGAGCTATGGAACGTTTCTTCCGGCTCAAGGAACTCGGAACGAACATCCGCACGGAGCTGATGGCGGGACTTACGACCTTCATGACGATGGCGTACATCCTGGCCGTCAACCCGGCCATCCTTCAAGGGGCGGGGCTGAACTTCTACTCGGTCTTCCTCGCGACGGCATTGGCTGCGGGCATTTTCACGATCGCCATGGGGCTGTTCGTCAACTTCCCGGTGGCGCTCGCGCCGGGCATGGGGCTGAACGCGTACTTCGCGGCGACGATCGCGACTTCCCAGGCCACGGGTGAGCCGATCTCGCCGGCGGTGGGCCTGACGGCGGTATTCATCTCCGGGATCATCTTCATCATTCTGACGCTGACGCAAATCCGGCAAATGCTGGTGACGGCGGTTCCGGACAGCCTGAAGCATGCCATCACGGTCGGCATCGGCCTGTTCATCACGATCATCGGCCTCAAGAACAGCGGCATCATGTCGATTACGCCGGACGGGATCATCGGCCTCGGTTCGCTGAAAGACGCGAATGTCTGGCTGACGATCATCGGCATCGTGCTGATCGCGGTCATGATGGTGCTGCGGGTTCCGGGCGCCATCCTGCTCGGCATCGTGCTGACGACGATCGTCGCGGCGATTACGGGCAATATCGGATCGATCGGCGATGACGCGCAGTGGGTGCCGGACTTCGGCGCGCTGAACTTCTGGCATTTCGACTTCCAGGGCGCATTTGAAGTCGGTCTGGTCACGGTCATCCTGACGTTCACGTTCGTCGAACTGTTCGACACGTTCGGCACGCTCGTCGGCACGGCGAACCGGGCCGGCGTCGACACGAACACCAGTGAAGGCAAGAAGAAGATCGGCAAGGCGATGCTCGTTGACGCGATCTCCGTCAGCGGCGGCGCCATGCTCGGCACGAGCACGGTCACGGCGTTCGTCGAAAGCTCGTCCGGCATCGCGCAGGGCGGCCGCTCCGGCCTGACGGCCGTCACGACCGGCGTGCTCTTCCTGCTGGCGCTGTTCATCGCGCCGATCGTCGCGCTCGTCCCGGGTGCGGCCACGAGCGCGGCGCTCGTCATCGTCGGCGTGCTGATGATGCAATCGGTGAAGAACATCAACTTCACCGACATGGTGTACGCGATTCCGGCGTTCCTGATGATCGTCATCATGCCGTTCACGTACAACATCGCCAACGGCATTTCCTTCGGCATCGTGTCCTACGTCGTCCTGGCGCTTGTCGCCAACCTGGCCGGCAAGACCGCGGAGGACGGCAGCAAGTACAAGATCCACTGGCTCATGTGGGTACTGGCAATTCTCATCCTGGCACGCTACATCTTCCTGAACGGGGAATAATCAGAAGTTTGCGGAAGCAGCGCTGGACCGGCGCTGCTTTTTTTGTTTGGCGTGGGGCGGTAGCGTGTCGGTAATCAAGCGACGTGTTCGGTTTCTCATCACAGCATTGATTGTGGTTGATGGTGCGACTCTGCCCAACTTGGGTTGTGACCGGCAGTACCGACCTTGAAAACGATGTCGAAGTCCGGATTCAATCCACGCATCCGCGTGGGGTGCGACTCCTCAAGGATTCGATCAGCGCCTTTCGGACGATCATACTTTCAATCCACGCACCCGCGTGGGGTGCGACTTCAGGCCGCGTTGTGCACCCTGCGCAAGCAGGTTCTTTCAATCCACGCACCCGCGTGGGGTGCGACGTCTCCAATCTGGAAAAAGCCATCGACATGTTTTGGCTTTCAATCCACGCACCCGCGTGGGGTGCGACCGCGCAGGGGGTTGCAAGGCGCAACACGCGAACTCTTTCAATCCACGCACCCGCGTGGGGTGCGACTCGATCGACGTGACCAGTGACACATCCGCGACCGCTTTCAATCCACGCACCCGCGTGGGGTGCGACGATCTCGCGCTCGGATTCCTTCGACTGCTGCCGCTTTCAATCCACGCACCCGCGTGGGGTGCGACTACTTCGAAGTGATAGCGGTCTTCGGTACGAAATGCTTTCAATCCACGCACCCGCGTGGGGTGCGACGCTAGTCCGAAAGGGCTAGGATGTCCCATTGAGAGGGACTTTCAATCCACGCACCCGCGTGGGGTGCGACTCGCGTTCGGTCGAGGATTCCTGTTGATCGTCCCACTTTCAATCCACGCACCCGCGTGGGGTGCGACGCGACCGCGCCACGGTTCCACCGGGTCCGGGTTGATCTTCTTTCAATCCACGCACCCGCGTGGGGTGCGACTCATCCACGGATCGGCGCAAGAAACCATAACCCGCTTTCAATCCACGCACCCGCGTGGGGTGCGACCGTCGCCGGGGATGCGTCCGAGCCGGGTGGACGTCTTTCAATCCACGCACCCGCGTGGGGTGCGACTTCACCGGCGACTGGCAAGGAGCCTGGGAAGGTGTCTTTCAATCCACGCACCCGCGTGGGGTGCGACTCTCCCCCTTGCAAGTACGTTTTAAGCACGTCCGCCTTTCAATCCACGCACCCGCGTGGGGTGCGACCCCGAACGCCTTCGCCTGCGTATCCACCCACCGCTCTTTCAATCCACGCACCCGCGTGGGGTGCGACCATACTGGATGAATGATCCCCTCTGAGACTGAACGCTTTCAATCCACGCACCCGCGTGGGGTGCGACTATGCTTACCCCCTCATTCCTAAATGTCCGCCGTCTTTCAATCCACGCACCCGCGTGGGGTGCGACTGCATCGTGTATGCGCCCTTTAATTATAGCATTTTCCAGGTGTTTTCCGCGAACATGCAGAAATGATGCATTGTCTACCATCAAATTTCATTGATTTTTCTTGATCTTGCCGTATCAATCTAAGAGCGCGAACCTCCTGGCAATTTTATGTGAGCTTGAGGTTCGCGTAAATAAATTTTTCTCCAGTAAACAATCCTCGAAAGAAGGAGTTTCGATACTGAATATCCAATATTAGGACACAGGAACTATCTTCCAAAGAACTATTCATTCATCTTCGTTTTCCCTTTAAGTCGGAGGTGCTGTCATTGCGGTCCATTGCCCATATTCGACAAAGTGACGGCAAAATTCAGACGGTTGAAGAACATTCCCATAGTGTCAGGCAGATTGCAGAGTGGATTGGGGATAAAATTGGAGTCAAACATATTGCGGGACTGGCCGGATTGTTGCATGATGCAGGCAAGTTCAGTGTTAAGTTCGTAAATTACATTCTCACCGCTTCCCGGAATCCAGACAATCCTCCCAAGCGCGGGAGCGTGGATCATTCCACTGCAGGCGGTCAACTGCTGGACCGATTTGTAAAGGCCGGACCTCGTGATAAGAACCTCTATTTGTTGGCGGAAATTGTCTGTAACGCAATTATCTCTCACCATGCATATCTGCACGATTATATAAGCCCCGAAGCTGAATCGCCTTACCTGACGCGCATACAGGAAAAGCATATTGATGATTTGGATGCCATTACGGATGGTTTCCATAAGCTGGTCATGGACAGAGAACATTTCCGTCAGTATGTGGAATCGGCTGCCCAGGAACTCGCTGTATTCTTGACCAAACCGTCTTCCGAAGACGGCCGAAGCCGACTCATGTTTCTGACGAAATATGTGTTCAGCGCGTTAATTGATGCAGACCGGACTGACACACGATTATTCGAGGAGAACAAGACTTGGTCGCCGGCAACGGACACAAAAGATTTATTTGCAAATTACTACGAAAAACTTCTAATCAAATTATCTGAACTTAATAAGGACTCAGAAGATATATCGCCGGTCAATCACTATCGTCGGTTAATGTCCGATTCTTGTGATAACTTCGCAGAGCAGCCTTCGGATATCTATAAGTTATCGATTCCGACCGGAGGCGGCAAGACGTTGGCAAGCTTGCGTTACGGGCTGAAACACGCACTGAACCGCCACAAAGAGCGAGTAATCTACATCGTTCCATACACGACCATTATCGAGCAAAATGCAGAAGAAGTCCGGCAAATCCTGCAGGACGATGAGCGGGTGCTGGAGCATCATTCCAATGTCGTTGATGATCCTGATCATACCTACGACGATGAATGGGCAGATGGATTGGTAAACGTAAATCAGAAATTGAAACTCGCAAAGGACAACTGGGATGCACCGATTATTTTTACGACGATGGTGCAGTTTCTGAACGTCTTCTATGCGCATGGCAGTCGTAACATCCGAAGGCTCCATAATTTGTCCCGATCCGTCATTGTGTTCGATGAAGTTCAGAAGGTGCCGGTTCACTGCGTCTCGTTATTTAATCGTGCCTTGAATTTTCTTAAAGATTTCGGTGATTCGAGCATTGTTTTGTGCACGGCTACACAACCGGCACTTGATTATGTGGAACATAAGTTGAATATCCCGGCAAAAGCCGATATGATTCCCCGCACGAAAGACATTACCTGTGCTTTCAAGCGTGTGAACGTTATTGATCGAGCTTCCCAGGAGACATTCGATACAGAAAAGCTCGCATCCTTCGTCCGCGAACAAGTAGAGAAGCAGTCCAATGTCCTCGTTATCCTGAACACCAGAACAGTTGTCAAGAAGCTCTATGAACAATTGAAGGAGCTTTTGGCAGACGATGAGTGTTCCATTTACCATCTCAGTACCTCAATGTGCGCGGCGCATCGTGCTGATAAATTACAGGAAATCCGGAGACGGTTGGAACGGAACGAAAAGCTGGTCTGTGTCAGCACCCAACTGATTGAGGCGGGAGTCGATATCAGTTTCAATTGCGTCATCCGATCGCTGGCCGGACTCGACTCCATTGCCCAGGCTGCGGGACGTTGTAATCGGCACGGAAAGGATCCCCTTCGTCCTGTCTATATCATTGATCATGCTGAGGAGAATTTGGACAGGTTGCCCGAAATCAAGATCGGCAAATCCTTGACTCGCGCTATGTTGGTTGACATGAAGCGAGATCCTTCAGCATATTGCGGGGATATTTTCTCCGATGCGGCGATCAGCAGGTACTTTGCGGATTTCTATCAGCATTTTCGGCTTCAGTTGAACTATTTCATTCCGCCGTTGCACAGGGATATGATCAGTCTGCTGATTTCCGATGACGGCCCGGATTCCCTTGTACAAGCATATGTCAGAAACAAGGGCGGAAGGCCGACGCTTTTCAGCTTGAACAGTATGCGAACGGCGGCCCAGCATTTTCAAGTGATTGACAGCCCGACGACCGCTGTATTGGTGCCTTATGGTGAGGAAGGAAGTGAGATCATCGCACGTTTCAATGGAGAAACATCCCTTGCCGATCTCTCCAATCTGATGCGCCGCGCTCAACGGTACACGGTCAATCTGTACAAGCATGAACTTGACCGACTGACAAAGCATGATGGGGTGATATCGTTAATGGATGGAAAAGTGTATGCGCTTATGGAGACCGCCTATAACCACGAGTACGGGGTGAGTCCGGACAATGACGGTGAATGGGGGTTGTACCTGTTGTAGAAAAGCAGAGAACCTATCTCACTCGATAGGTTCTCATTTCATACACCATATTTTTCAATCCGCGTTGCTGAGCAACGACAGTTCATTATAACATACCAGGGGATCTAAAATTTTATTTCATATTATGTATTAAAATATTTGACCAATTGGGATTGGAATATTATACTAGTAATATATCCAATATTCGACAATAAAGGGGGTGATTCCATGCGTAACAGTATCGAGTTCGTCGTGTATGGTCCTTACGCGCTTTTTACCGATCCCCTGACAAAAATAGGGGGAGAAAAACTGTCGTATCAAGTTCCGACCTACCAAGCACTGAAAGGAATCGCTGAATCAATATACTGGAAGCCTTCAATTACGATGTTTGTGGATGAAGTCCGCATCATGAATCCGATTCGTATGGAGTCCAAAGGTGTCCGACCGATTGAGTACGGAGGCGGAAACACGCTCGCCAACTACACGTATCTTCGGGATGTACGCTACCAAGTCCGAGTTTACTTTGAATTCAACAAACACCGCCCGGATTTGAAAGATGACTGGAACGAATTTAAGCACCACAACATCATGAAGCGCTCTCTCAAAGCTGGCGGCAGAAGGGACATTTTCCTCGGAACCCGGGAATGTCAAGGCTATGTGGAACCTTGTGTATTTGGCGAAGGCGAGGGATTCTACGACAATTACGGCGATATTCATCTGGGCACGATGGTGCACGGCATCAATTACCCTGATGAAACGGGCCGCAATCAGCTGGAGGTCAGGTTGTGGCAGCCTGTAATGCGCAACGGTGTTATCAAGTTCATCCGTCCCGAAGAGTGCACTCAAGTTCGCGTGCTGTCTTCGATGGAACCCAAGCATTTCGACAAGAACGCCATGACATCTGTTGACGAGCTGTATGCGCAAAACGATGAGGGGGGGTATTCATGAGCTGGCTTTTGAACTTGTATGAGACGTACCAGTCCAATCTGGACCGTGTCGGAAAGATTGAGTTAAAAGCGAATGAGCAGTCATTCATGCTCCTTCCGATTTCGCATACGACACAGACTGCGCATATTGAAGTCCGGGTTACGGAAGACGGTGAATTCCACTCGGCTGAGGTCGTGGACAAGGGGAGTGCAAGTACTGTCATTCCCACAACAGAAGAATCCGCCAGTCGGACCAGTGGAGTGGTCGCCTATCCCCTTCACGACAAACTGGGCTATGTCGCAGGAGACTATGCAGATTACGGCGGTTCCAGAAGAAATGAGGAGCAATATGCCGCCTATATCCAGCAGCTGCAGGACTGGGCGTCATCGTCTCATGCATCATCCAAGGTCAAAAGCATTTATACTTACTTGAGCAAACGTACCTTAATCCGTGATCTGGTCCGAGAACGCGTCCTGTTCCTTGATGAGAATCAACGTCTCATTGAGAAATGGGATGATCGCGCGGAACGTCTGTACGGCGAAAAGCCACCGCTATTCTCCGTACTTGTCGGTGAAGTAGAGAGCGCTTTTGTCCGGTTTACGGTAAGATCGGCTGACAGGCAGTTGCTCCCGGTGTGGGAAGACCCTGAAATGTATGACTCGTTCATTCGTTACTACAACGACAAGCTGGGCGACGTGGACCTGTGCTATGTAACGGGACAACGTCTGCCGATCACTGAGCGCCATGCGAACAAAATCCGTAATGCTGCGGATAAAGCGAAATTAATCTCGGCCAACGATACGAGCGGATTCACGTTCAGGGGCAGATTCAGGGAAAGCCGCAACGCGGCCAGCATCAGCTATGAAGTTTCCCAGAAAGCGCACAATGCGTTGAAATGGTTAATCAACCGACAAGGCAAGATCATCGGCCAGCGTGTGTTTCTCGTCTGGGGGAACGATGCAATTCAGATGCCGCCACCGGAAGATGATTTCTACAGTATAGATCCCAGACCGGCGGAGCAGAAGATCATCTCGGAAGTGCATACGGATTTTGCACGCGAAGTCGCCAAAGCGCTCGACGGTTATCGCAATCGCATCACAGGTTCGAAAGAGACCAACGTCAACATTATGATCCTCGATTCTGCCACAACGGGGCGGATGGCAGTTCTGTATTACCGAAACATGGACAAGGAGTTGTATTTGGACAGGCTGGCGGAATGGCATTCAACCTGTATGTGGCTTCATCAATACCGAAAAGACGAAGCGGGAAATTGGGTGAAATTCTTCGGCGCGCCCGCCACGAGAGATATCGCCTATGCGGCATACGGCAGCAGGGTGAAAGATGAGCTGGTTAAAGGCCTCATCGAGCGCATGATTCCATGCATCGTGGACGGGCGGAGAATTCCCCGGGATATTCTCGACAGCGTATTCCGCCGCGCCTCCAGTCCGGTGTCCATGGAACCCTGGGAGTGGGAGAAGACGCTCAGCATCGCTTGTGCGCTCATCAATCGGGAATATAAAGGAGGGTTCAACGTGGGGCTCAACGAGAGTCTGAATGACAGGGATTATCTGTTCGGCAGGCTGTTGGCTGTTGCGGATGTGTTCGAAAGGGCCGCTCTGGAAGACAACCGTGCGACTAACGCCATCCGCTATATGAATGCATTTGCACGCCATCCTGCCAGGACATGGTCCACCATTTATTCGGCACTTCAGCCTCATATGACAAAACTTGGTGTGAAAGCAACCTATTGGACGAAGATCATCGATGAAGTGGCATCCCGGATTCCGGTGGAGGAGTTCAACAACAAGCCATTGTCCCATTTGTATCTGCTCGGATTCTACAGTCAGCGCCATGCCTTGTATCAGAAGAAAAAAGAAAATGAGTCGGATTATTCGGAAAATAATCAAGGAGTGATGAACGATGACAACGCTTGATCACAAAATTGATTTCGCTGTCGTCCTGTCGGTGACAAAAGCAAATCCGAATGGCGACCCTCTTAACGGAAATCGACCGCGCCAAAACTACGACGGGCATGGTGAGATTTCAGACGTAGCTCTGAAACGCAAGATTCGCAATCGGCTGCAAGATATGGGAGAGTCCATCTTTGTTCAGTCCAATGACCGGAACGTAGACGGATTCACCAGTCTGAGAGAGCGGGCAGAATCGGTCGAAGAACTGGCCAAGCTGATGAAATCGAAGAAACCGTCGCCTGATGAATTCGCCGCAATTGCATGCGCGAAGTGGATTGATGTTCGCAGTTTCGGCCAGGTGTTCGCATTTAAAGGGGACAGCGTGTCCATCGGTATCCGCGGACCGGTCTCCATCCATGCGGCAACAAGCATTGACCCCATCGATATTACCAGCATTCAGATTACCAAGAGCGTCAATTCCGAACCCGGCACGGCCAGAGGATCTGACACGATGGGGATGAAGCATCGTGTGGATTCCGGAGTCTACGTGTTCTACGGAAGCATCAACCCGCAATTGGCGGAGAAGACCGGATTCTCCAACGAAGACGCGGAGAAGATCAAGCAAGCCCTCGCGACACTGTTCGAGAATGACGCTTCGTCTGCACGGCCGGAGGGCAGCATGGAAGTTCATCATGTGTACTGGTGGGCGCATCGTTCCAAATTGGGGCAATATTCATCGGCGAAAGTGCATCGTTCGTTGATAGTGGAAAGACGTGTCGCTGAGCCGAAATCATTCAATGATTACGAGTTTATTATACAGCCGCTTGATGGGTTGGAAGTGGAGATCATTGATGGTCGGTGACGAAGAAGACTATTTGATGCTTTCCGGAATACAGCATTTCTCTTTTTGCAAACGTCAATGGGCACTCATCCACATCGAACAACAATGGGCGGACAATGTGCTGACTTTTGAAGGCCAGCTGTTGCATGAAAAAGCGGATGATCCATTGATCAAAGAATCTCGCGGCGACAGGATCATCTCACGTGCGGTACCGCTTGTATCCCACAGGCTGCGCGTTTATGGGGTAGCGGATGTAGTGGAGTTCCATCGTTGTGATGAAGGGGAGGGAGGGATTTCCCTCCCCTTGCGCAAGGGGAGATGGAAGCCATATCCTGTTGAATACAAACGCGGAAAACCCAAACCGGATGCTTATGATGAGTTGCAGTTGTGTGTTCAGGCCATGTGTCTGGAAGAGATGTTTGAAGCACACATTCCGGAAGGCGCTTTGTATTATGGTGAGATTGAACATCGTGTACGTGTTGAATTCCATCATGATCTTCGTAATCAAGCGGCATTGCTGTTGAATGAAATGCATGAGTTATTTCGCGAAGGCAGTACGCCTGAAGCAGTAATGGCTCCAAAATGCTCGCGGTGCTCGCTGATTGAAATTTGCCAGCCTAAGTTAGCAGGCAAACGGGCAAGCGAGTATATGCGACGGTATATGACTGCTGTCGAGAAAGAAGGCATCGGTCATGCGTAAGTTGTTGAATACGTTATACGTGACCAACCCAAACAGTTATCTCGCCCGCGACGGAGAAAATGTTGTTGTAAGAGTGGATGATCGCCCTGTAGGCCGTGTGCCTATCCATAACCTGGAGTCCATCATCACGTTCGGATACACGGGGGCAAGTCCGGCGTTGATCCACCTATGTGCCGAGCGCGGGGTTTCTTTATCATTTCATCGAGAGAACGGGCAGTTTATTGCCCGTGTGCAGGGGCCGGTCAAAGGCAACGTTTTGTTGAGAAGGAAACAATACAAAATGGCGGACGGCAGTGAAGCCGTGGAAGTTGCCAGAAGCATCATATTTGCCAAAGTGGCAAATTCCAGAGCGATCTTGAACCGTGGCCTTCGAGATCATGCAGAAGTTATAGACTCGAGTAAGGTCAGACAAGAGTCTGAATTATTGAAGAGATATCTGGGTGTTGTCATGAAGCTTGGCACACTTGATGATATCCGCGGACTGGAAGGCGATGCCGCGAGAAGATATTTTCGGGCTTTGGATGAACTCATACTGGTAAATAAAGATGCCTTCTATATTCGCACCAGAAGTCGGAGACCGCCGTTGGACCGAATGAATGCCATGTTATCGTTCATGTATGGCATTTTACGCAATGAAGTCCAGTCAGCTTTGGAATCCGTGGGCCTTGATCCACAGGTAGGTTTCTTGCATCGAGATCGTCCTGGCAGACCAAGTCTGGCCCTGGATATGATGGAAGAACTGCGCGGGTATCTGGTTGACCGATTAATCTTGAGTATGGTTAATCGCAGACAGATTGATCCGAATCAGTTCATACAGAAAGAAAACGGCGCATTTCTGTTAAAACCTGCGCTCCGAAAAGAACTGATCGCTGCTTGGCAGAAACGTAAACAAGATGAAATTACCCATCCTTTCTTGGACGAGAAGATATCCGTGGGGTTATTGCCTTATGCTCAAGCGTTGCTGCTGGCAAGGTATATTCGAGGTGATCTTGATGCGTACCCGCCTTTTCTGTAGAAGTAGGGTGGTGGAGTTCGATTGCTTGTACTTGTAACTTACGATGTGGAGACATCGACAACTGATGGTAAACGGCGTCTTCGTGAAGTAGCGAAAATCTGTGTAAACTACGGGCAACGTGTGCAAAACTCGGTGTTTGAGTGTTTGGTTGACCCGGTGCAATTCAAACAGTTGAAGGCCAGATTGGTGAAGGTAATCGATGAGGAGCGTGACAGCTTAAGGTTTTACTTGCTCGGGAGCAAATGGAAAAGAAGGGTGGAGCATATCGGCGCAAAACCAGGTTATGATCCGGAAGGCTTGTTATTGTTTGAATGAGTGCGAACCCCAAGCAAACATAAAATGCCTGGGAGGTTCGCGTATCAATTGAATTCAAGGTTTTCGTGAAATAGATCAGATTGAGTTATAATTTTTACGGGTTATTGAAGCAGGGTTCGCGAAAATAGCTCGCTAAAGCCTTGCGATTCATGGCTTCGCAGTTAATACTGTCGCACCCCGTGCGGGTGCGTGGATTGAAAGCTTTAATCATGTTGTGAGATGTTGGTGTCAGCTTGGTCGCACCCCGTGCGGGTGCGTGGATTGAAAGCGTCAATACCGCGAAAAGAACCGTGAGGAACTCAGTCGCACCCCGTGCGGGTGCGTGGATTGAAAGCCGTGATCTCTTGATATTGTGACGGTGTGATTTTTCGTCGCACCCCGTGCGGGTGCGTGGATTGAAAGTCTTCTACTTCTTCCAGATCAACCGGCGCGCTGGGTCGCACCCCGTGCGGGTGCGTGGATTGAAAGAGCTTCGCACAGGTCATCGTGAAGCGCGTAGTAGGTCGCACCCCGTGCGGGTGCGTGGATTGAAAGGGCTCGAAGTTCATGAAGCCGATCAGGTACAGCTGTCGCACCCCGTGCGGGTGCGTGGATTGAAAGGCTATTATGACTATGAATTTACTTGCGATTGTCCGGTCGCACCCCGTGCGGGTGCGTGGATTGAAAGTCCCTCCCGCTCTCCTTCGGCGGTTCGGGCAGCGTCGCACCCCGTGCGGGTGCGTGGATTGAAAGTTTACAGTTCGGCCAGCTCTTGCTCGAGCCGCTCGAGTCGCACCCCGTGCGGGTGCGTGGATTGAAAGTCCGATGGATTTCCGGTGCGAACCGATGTGATCGAGTCGCACCCCGTGCGGGTGCGTGGATTGAAAGCATTGCTTGATCCGGTATGCATCGTCGGCGGTTGGTCGCACCCCGTGCGGGTGCGTGGATTGAAAGCCTCGCAACGGGATCCGAGATACCAGACGCCCGCGGTCGCACCCCGTGCGGGTGCGTGGATTGAAAGCGTCCTCGACGTGATAATGGCCCGTGTGAATCTCGTCGCACCCCGTGCGGGTGCGTGGATTGAAAGTCCGTCAGCTTCCCGCCGTATGTGCTGAGTACCGTCCACGTCGCACCCCGTGCGGGTGCGTGGATTGAAAGTACTCGATCAGCGGAAACGATCCACGGTTCCCGAGTCGCACCCCGTGCGGGTGCGTGGATTGAAAGCGTACGAACCGCAACCGCGGCAACAGCTATATCACGTCGCACCCCGTGCGGGTGCGTGGATTGAAAGCATCGCGGCACACAACCGGTTCCGCAAGTCGGATGTCGCACCCCGTGCGGGTGCGTGGATTGAAAGCCGTCCGTGAAGTCGACGTCGAAGATGTCGGCGCTGTCGCACCCCGTGCGGGTGCGTGGATTGAAAGCAGATATTCGACCGGGCCGAAACCAACTCCCAAGGTCGCACCCCGTGCGGGTGCGTGGATTGAAAGCTTCCAGCCGCTTAGAAAGTCTGTAGTACGTACTCGTCGCACCCCGTGCGGGTGCGTGGATTGAAAGACCGGCACAGACGAACGCTTGGAAAGATGGACCGGGTCGCACCCCGTGCGGGTGCGTGGATTGAAAGTGCCTAATTGTACCGTTGAAAGGAGACTGCGAAGTCGCACCCCGTGCGGGTGCGTGGATTGAAAGCCAATAGTCCAGCGCTCTCAGCGCTCCGCCTCCAGTCGCACCCCGTGCGGGTGCGTGGATTGAAAGGCTTTAAGCAGTTGCACAAACGTCCAGCTAAATGAGTCGCACCCCGTGCGGGTGCGTGGATTGAAAGTCTCGAAAATAGGCCGGGCAGCCTATCCATTCGACGTCGCACCCCGTGCGGGTGCGTGGATTGAAAGGTTCGAGCAGCGCCTGCGCGTCCATGCCGTTGTAGTCGCACCCCGTGCGGGTGCGTGGATTGAAAGTTCTTCTCGGCCGTCTTGAATCCAACAGAGAGTCAGTCGCACCCCGTGCGGGTGCGTGGATTGAAAGGTCTTTTCTTCGTCGATCTCGTATATGCCGAAGCAAAGTCGCACCCCGTGCGGGTGCGTGGATTGAAAGCGCTGGTTGAACTGATCCGGCGTCCGCAGCACAGTCGCACCCCGTGCGGGTGCGTGGATTGAAAGTTCCATCGCCGCGGCCAGAAGATCGGGGTCAAAAGTCGCACCCCGTGCGGGTGCGTGGATTGAAAGCACCTTGCATTGTGATGTTTTGCTCCACTCTAACGTCGCACCCCGTGCGGGTGCGTGGATTGAAAGACAATCGCCCTGCCAGTAGGTATTCAGGGTTTCAGTCGCACCCCGTGCGGGTGCGTGGATTGAAAGTTCGGAGTTTTTGACCGGGTCGTCCACTATCGCAGTCGCACCCCGTGCGGGTGCGTGGATTGAAAGACCTCCCATGGTGTGTCTATGCCTTCGGATTGCCAGGTCGCACCCCGTGCGGGTGCGTGGATTGAAAGTGAAAACGAAAAAAGAAGTGCCGACCGTCATTCGGTCGCACCCCGTGCGGGTGCGTGGATTGAAAGCCGGAAATCGGTGTGAAAGCCGGTGACCTCGGCGGGTCGCACCCCGTGCGGGTGCGTGGATTGAAAGAGGGCGACGAAGTGATTGATCTGGACGGGGATTGGTCGCACCCCGTGCGGGTGCGTGGATTGAAAGTTCGGCCCGTCGAAGCTTCGCCGTGACCAGCGCGGTCGCACCCCGTGCGGGTGCGTGGATTGAAAGCGATCAGACGGAACAATTTGCTGACTCCATCCGTGTCGCACCCCGTGCGGGTGCGTGGATTGAAAGGTACCTTGCACCCACGCCTTCGCGGCGCCCTGAAGTCGCACCCCGTGCGGGTGCGTGGATTGAAAGCGGCTCCGCGTCCAGATACGGCTTACCGTCATTGAGGTCGCACCCCGTGCGGGTGCGTGGATTGAAAGTCACCAACGAGGGCACGGAGACGATAACCCATTTCGTCGCACCCCGTGCGGGTGCGTGGATTGAAAGCGATCATCGCCTTGTCGCAGCTGAGCCGCGCAGTCGTCGCACCCCGTGCGGGTGCGTGGATTGAAAGCAGACAATGACGGAACTGCTCGAACGAATCCGATGTCGCACCCCGTGCGGGTGCGTGGATTGAAAGTGGCCAATCGCGACGGTGAGAAGCTGGTGTTTAGAGCCTATCCGAAAACCATTATAAGCAAGTAGGAAAACGGTGGAACATGTCGAATTCCTTCAAGAGAAGCACTTGGAGGAGATCGTCATGGCAAATGCACCGAAGCAACTCTTTTCGATTCCCGATGAACTGTGGGAGAAAATCCAACCTTTGCTACCGGAGGAACCGCCAAAACCGAAGGGCGGTCGTCCGCGCATGGATGATCGTCAGGCGATGACGGCGATTTTTTACGTGCTCCGCACGGGCATCCAGTGGAAAGCGTTGCCCCGTCAAATGGGGGCCGCCAGTACGGTGCATGACCGCTTTCAATATTGGCAGGAACAAGGCGTATTCAAACGGATGTGGGAGGCCGGGTTGCAAGCGTACGACGAGGCCAAAGGAATCGAATGGACCTGGCAAGCGGTGGACGGAGCCATGACCAAGGCTCCGCTTGGGGGAAAAAAAGACGGGTCCTAACCCGACGGATCGCGGCAAGCGTGGAACCAAGCGGAGTTTGTGGACGGATGGACGCGGCATGCCCTTGGGCGTCGTCGTCGATGGGGCGAATCGTCACGATATGAAACTGCTGGGGCCCACGCTGTCCGAGCCGGCTGCTCCGCGACCGGAACCGGACGCGAAGAACCCGCAGCATTTGTGCCTGGATAAGGGATACGACTATCCGATCATCCGGGAACAAGTGGCCGAGTTGGGATATGTCCTTCATTTGCGTTCGCGCGGCGAAGAGAAAGAAGAAAAAGCGGCGATTCCCGGATACCGGGCCAGACGATGGGTGGTCGAACGGATCCACTCCTGGATGAATCGCTTTCGCCGCTTGTTCATTCGTTGGGAAAAGAAAGTGGAGAACTACGAGGCCATGCTCCATTTTGCCTGCGCCTGGATTTGTTTCCGCTGCGCAGAGGTTTTCGGATAGGTACTAAAAAACATTAGCTACACCTTTCATCATCTTGACTCCACTACCGCCCAACCACCACAACCACAAAAACACCCCGCAGCCCACCGGCTCGAGGTGCTTCCCAATCACTCTTCTACTCCCTCAACAAGCCGCCCCTCAACCCCCGCTCACCGTCTCCGCCGCCATCTCCTTCGCCGGCACCTTCATCGTATGCACCTTCGCGCCGTCGGCGGCGCGCTTGAACGTGACGGTGATCGGCTTGTCGCCGCCGTTGTAGGCCGCGTAGGTGACGCGGTCGTCCCGGCGGAACACGGCGAACAGCGTCGTGTCGGCGACGATCGACGGGTCGACCCGCCCGAGCGCGTTCAGGTTCGCGATCCAATGGTACGTGTGCGTCCGGCTCTCGCCGTACTCGGGCACGGGCGGCGACGCCTCGAAATCGGCGAGCGCGCCCGAGGGATCGTACAGCGCCCGCAGCATCCCGAGAATGTCCCGCCACTCCTGCGGCGGCCCGCCGTTCAGCGCGGCCATGTCGTCGTAGAACTTCCGCGCGTAGTCCGGATCGTGCCCCCAGTACAGGGAGGCGCCGGTCACCGGCAGCACGTTGATGCCGTAGATCTCTTCGGGGTTCGTCGTCCACCAGGTGCGGAATTCGCCGCCGGCCGAGACGACGATCGGCGCATAGTCCTGTTCATACGCTTCCGGAAAATGCTCGTTCTCCGTATCCAGCCAATAATTTTTCACCGCTTCAACTTCCGTCGTGTACAGATAGATCCCCGTATCCCGGATCGCGCGGTTGCCGGTCGCGTCGCCCCACAGGATCAGCGCAGCCGCCGCCATGAGCGCCTCCGATGACGACTCCTGGTTGTTGCCCGGCGAATACGAATTGATGTCGGTCGCGTTGCCCGACGCCCACGAGTGCCCGGCATACGGGTCGAACGTGCGCAGGAACGGGAACGGCTGATCCTCGCCGCGCTCCCAGTTCGCGTAGTCCCGGATCAGGAGCTCGATCATGCCGCCCATCCGGTCGGACCGCGCCCACTCCGCGTCCTCGTAGGCGAGCATCGCGGCGGCCAGCACCCAATACCCGTAATGAAAATGATGATCGTTCAGCACCAGATCGGCGCCGAATTGCGTCGGGTACAGGTTCAGCGTGCCCCATATCCGGTCGTAGTAGGCGATCCTCGCAGGATCGGCGCCGGTCAACGCCCGCTCCATGTCTTCCCGGATCGTCTGCCGCAGCTGCTCTTCGGTTTCGCTCTCCCCGAGCTGCCGCGCGATCGGGATGAGCTGGGCGAGGCGGTTGTAGTTTTTGCCGTACCAGTAGGTGCCCTCCGCTTCCGGGCTCGGCAGCACTTGCACGCGCTCGTCGGCGAGATACTCCCTGAGCCGCGCCTCGTCCGCCCCCGCCGCGGGCAGGAACGGCAGAATGCCGGGGTACGTCATCACGGTGCGGAACGATTCGCCGGCCAGCACCTTCATGACGCCGCGCGGACTCTCATATCCATACGGGAGAAAATCATCCGCCTGAACCGTCACGTGTTTCCACTGATGCGGATACAGCGCGGTCAGCGTGCCTTTTTCCTTCCCTTCCATCGGCTCCGTGACGAAGCGATAGGTCGTCTCCACGCGGCTCGTCTCCTCGTCATATCGCCAGGAGACGATCGTGTCGGTGATGAAGCTGTAGGCGTAGCGGCGGAACGTCTCGACCGTCTCGGGCCGTGTGTCGGGCAGCAGCGCCAGGCTGACGTATCGGGCGTCCTCGGGCAGCTCGACGGTGAGGCCGCCCGCGTCGCGAATCCAAGACGTGCCCACGGGTGCGAACAAGGCGTAGGCGTGGCCGTTCACGGTGAACACCGCTTCGTGTGCATGCCCGGTTTCTTCAAACGAGGCCTCTCCGTTCAGCGTAACGAACGGATCGGTGCCCTCGAACGTGAAATAGAGGTACGGGCTGCCGTGCGCGGACGTCGCACGGATGGCGGCATTCCCGTCCTTGTTCGGCAGCAGCATGTCGACGTGCCAGTCGCCGAAGCCGTTCAGCAGCCCGTCGTCGACGTCATGGCCGCGGCCGCCCACGGTCAGATCGCGCTCCGAATGTTTGTAGAGCGCATGGAAGCCGCCGGACGATGTCCGGACGGGCGGATAGGCGACATTCAGGCCGTCGGGACCCACACGGATGACAAGCGGGTGGGGGTACATCGCGCCGGAGAACGGTCCCCACGCGAGCGAGCTCCACCAGTCGTTGGTCGGAATCGGCCCCGTGACCCGGTCCGTCTTGTAAACATGCGGCTGCGGCGGCTGATAGCCGGTGCCGTCCAGCGAGGTGCGCACGACGCCTTGACCGATCCGCACCTCCGCCCCTTCTTCCGCTTCGGTCAACTCCGGGAACGGGACGGATGCGGGCTTCCCCGTACATCCGGCCAGCAGCGCGGCGCACAGCGCCAGAACGGTCATGACCGACCTGTTCCGGTTCATCGACAATATCCCCTCTCCCCATCGGCAATCGTTACGACCGTTCACCCGAAGCGGGCGATTCCCACAGCGGCCGGGCGCCGCAGGATTGGCGCACGACGAGCTGCGGCTCCACCATGATGGCGTTCGGCTGGACCTGGTTGTGCATCTGATCGTAGAGCATCATCGCCGCCAGCCGGCCGATCCGCTCCTTGTCCTGGCGGACGGTGGTCAGAGCCGGCGTCACGTAGCGGCAGGCGTTGATGTCGTCGCAGCCGACGAGTGCGATGTCTTCCGGCACGCGGATGCCGCGCTCCCGGAAGGCGCGCAGGGCGCCGAGCGCGAGCAGGTCGGTCGAGGCGAACAGCGCCCGCGGCAGGCTGCCGCCGTCGATCAGCCGCATCGCCGCCGCATATCCCTGCTGCTCCAGGAAACCGTCACTGTACACGAACCAATCTTCATTCAACGGCATGTTGAAATGACCGAGCGCTTCACGGAACGCGTCTTCGCGGATTTTCATCACACCGGTCATGCCGGTGATGCCGAGGTAGCCGATGTCGCGGTAGCCGTTGATGTAGAAATGCTCGATGACCTTGTGCGAAATTTTCACGTTGTCCGACATGATGTACGACGTGTTCGGCCCGTCCAGTTTCAGGTCCACGCCGATGCACGGAATTTCGCTGCGCGCAAGATCATAGATGCTCGGCTCGATCTCGTCGCCCGCGATGATGACACAGCCGTCCACCCGATAATGGCGGCAGCGGGCCAGGTAATCTTCGCCGGAATCATGAAACTTCTCGTTGGAGAACAGCAGCAGGTCGTAGCCGAGGAGGCCGATCTGCTTCTTGAACGCATTCAGCACTTCGATGAAAAAAGGATGGCTGAAGTCCACGTTGAGCTTCCCCGCGAACACGACCGCCACAATCTGCGACTTCTTCAGGGCGTTCAGCTTCGTGGAAGAAGCGGCGCCGGCGGCGGGCTGATAACCGTGCTGTTCCATGATTTTCAGGACGTGCTGTCTCGTCGCTTCGCTGACATCCGGATAGTTGTTGATGATTTTCGAAACGGTCGAGATCGACACGCCGGCCAGTTTGGCGATCGTTTTAATGTTCAATCCAGGCACCTTCTCCATCGTTTTCGGAAATATTCCCCTCCCATCATACCGGTTTTCCGAAATTTTCGTCAAGAGAGCAGGAAAAGTTCCAGAATCCAGTGGTGTTATTGGATGTTTTCGCTTATTTTCGCATCTTTTTTCGGAAAAACCTCTTTACATTTCGAAAATCATCCTCGATAATGATGGTAAAGCGTCCGAAACATTTTCGAAAGCCCGCCGAAAATGGATTCGCCGACGTTCAACCACGCAAACAGTCAGGGAGGTTGCTGAGAAAATGCGAAAATGGTCTGCGATGCTGCTGGCGCTCGTGATGGTCTTCACGCTCGCCGCATGCGGAGGCGGCAGCGGTGACGGGGGAGGCAAAAATAACTCCGGTTCATCGTCATCGCCGTCATCATCTTCCGGAAACGGAGGCGGCGGCTCCGCGGGAGACAAACCGGTGACGCTGCGCGTGCTGCACTGGATCAACGAGCCGGTCAACAAGTTCATGACCGACGTCTTCATTCCGCAATTTGAGCAGAAGTATCCGAATGTGAAGGTCGAGTACACGACGGTGCCTTCCGACGACACCTACGATCAACTGATGCAGACGCGCATCAACGCGAATGATGCCGACATCATGGCCTACCGGAGCGCCTTCGTCGGCGCGCCGCAGGAATGGTCGCCGGGCGCGGCCGACCCGCTGTGGAAGCAATGGGCGGATGCGGGCCTGATCGCCGATCTGACGAACGAATCGTTCCTCTCGCACTACAATCAGACGGACGTCGAGAACGCGGTCATGTACAACGGCAAGGCGTACGGCGTCAACATGGGCAAAGTGTCGTTCACGGGCCTGTACTACAATAAGGAGATTTTCGAGAAGTACAACCTGCAGATCCCGAAGACCTGGGATGAATTCGTGAACCTGCTCGAGACGCTGAAATCGAACGGCGTCACGCCGCTCGGCTTCGCGGGCCGCGACGTCTGGCCGTTCAACCTGGCGGTGCAAGGCCTGCAGGCGACGATCCACGATGACCAGCTCGAATACATCAAAGGCTTGTGGACGGGCGAGACGAAGTTCACCGATCCGGTGGCCATCGAGATTCTCGAGAAAGCGCAGGTGCTCATGAACTACGCGCATGAAGGGTTCATGGGGCTCGACTACGGCACGCTGCCGAGCGTCTTCGCGTCCGGCCAGGTCGCGATGGTTGCGGACGGCACGTGGAACGCGCCGACCTACGCTTCGCTGAACCCGGATCTGAAGTTCGGCTACTTCCCGATTCCGGGCAGCAACGATCCGGCGAAGAACGCCAACCTGGCGGGCAAATACGACATGACCTGGATGGTCGTCGAGAAATCGCCGAACAAGGAATGGGCGCTGAAGTTCCTCGAAGAGATGAGCATTCCGGAGAACTACACCGCCTTCGTCAACGCGGCCGGCTTCCTGCCGAACCAGGACGTCAAGGTCGAAAGCGAATTCATCAATGAAATCATGCCTTATCTCGGCGAATTCAAACTCGCGTGGGACCAGCTGTTCATCAATCGCGAGAACGTCGGCCAATACGCAAGCGCTTCGAGCGTGCACGCCGAATTTCTGAAGCCCGCCGGTCCGATTGCGACCGCGCAGGAGCTGGCCGCGCTGTCGCAGAAAGACTGGGACGCCGCGGCGCCGAAATAACCCAATTGAGCGGGATGTTGGAGTCTTTCGCGGGCTCCAACATCATTTTTCACAAGACATAAGCCGCAGAACGGGTGCCGCCCACCTGGAAGAGGACGGAGCCAGCCGTTTTGCGCGACACCGAGGTGTATGCCATGTATCCATTCGGCAAAGGGATGGCGCGCCATCTGCCGTTCCTGCTGCTCATGATCCCGACCGCGCTCTACGTGCTGTTCGGCTTCGGCCCCTCGTTGGTGACGGTCGTGTTCTCGTTCACCGACGCGACGGGGATTCCCGGCACGGAGTGGCATTTCATCGGGTGGGAGAATTACAGAACGTTCTTCACGGCGTCCAACGCCGATGACCAGATGAAGGCGATCGGACGATCGCTCTACTTCGCCTTCGCGGTCGTCCTCATCCAGAACGCGGTCGCGCTGTTCGTCGCCGTCCTGCTCAACCGGAAGCTGAAGGGCGACGTGTTCTACCGTGCGACGCTGTTCCTGCCCGTCGTGCTCGGCGTGACAGTGTCCGGTCTGATCTGGCAGCTTATGTTCAATCCGATGGGCGGGCCCGTGCAGCGGATTCTGAAAATGTTCGGCACATCCTCGAACTTCTTCGGCAGCTACGAAGTGGCGTTCGATCTTATCATTTTCGTGCAGATCTGGATGTATATGGGCTACTCGATGACAATTTTCCTCGCGGGTCTGCAGTCCATCCCCCGCGATCTGTACGAAGCCGGCTATATTGACGGGGCAAAAGGATGGACGGCGTTCCGCCACATTACGTACCCGATGATCGCGCCCGCGGTGACGGTGAACATGCTGCTGTCCATCATCGGCGCGCTGCAGACGTTCGACATCATCTATGTCCTGACGGGCGGCAAGTTCGAGACGTCGACGCTGGCCTGGAACGTGTTCGCTGCGGCGTTCGGCAGCACATCCGCCGATTACGGCCGGGCTTCGGCCATCGGCATGATCCAGTTCGTCTTCGTGCTGATCTTCGCCGTGACGGCCATGGTGTACTTCCGGAAGAGGGAGGTGGAGCTGTGATGCGAGAGTCTTACGCCGCTACGACATCCCGGTACGGCGTCGTGCTGCTGCTGATGGTGCTGTACCTGTTCCCGCTTTTCTATCTCGTCAACGTTGCGATGAAGACGCAGTTCGAGTACCTCGCCGATCCGGTTGCGCTCGCCAAGTCGATCCGGCTGTCGAACTTCGCGGAAGCATGGAAGCTGGGCAATTTCGCCGACTATTTGTGGAACAGCATTTTCTACACGACGTCGGCAACGGTGCTGACGCTGATCGTCTCGCTCATCGCGGCGTTCCCGATCTCGCGCGGCTATGTGCGGTTCAGCGGGTTCTTCTACACGTTCTTCCTGATCTCGCTGTTCCTCCCGAATCCGCTCGTTCCCCAGTTCGCGCTGATGAACGAGCTGGGGCTCTACAACACCCAGATCGGCTACATTCTGCTCCGGACGTCCGGCACGGGCATCGCGTTCCTGCTCATTGTCGGGTACGTCAAGTCGATCTCCCGGGAGCTGGACGAAGCGGCGGCGATCGACGGATGCGGCTATATCCGGTACCTGTTCACGATCCTGCTGCCGCTGACGAAACCGGTGCTGGCGACGGGGGCGATCCTGACGGCCATCCAGACGTGGAACGACATCATCCTGCCGGTCATCTATCTGTCCGATCCGGGACTGGCGCCGGTGACGAAAGGGCTGTTCGCCTTCCGGGGCCAATACCTGAACAACTGGCCGATGCTCGCCTGCGGCATCATCATTGTCGCGGCGCCGCTCATCCTGCTCTACGCGTTCGTGCAGCGGTACATCGTCGACGGGGCGTTGGCCGGCGCGCTGAAGGCCTGAGACGGCGGGAAGGAAGATGCGGATGGGGCACATTCTGGAGAACGACCATCTGGCGGTCGAGCTGGCGGACCCCGCGGCTTGCGCGGGCGTCCGATTCGACCGGACCGGCTTCATCACGCAGGTACGGCTGAAGCGTGGCGGCCATACGTTCTGCACGCGCGAGCGGCCGGCCCCCGGCGAGGGCACCGGAGGGGCCGGCATCTGCAGCGAATTCGGGCTGTTCACACCGGTCGGGTATAACAGCGCCGCCGCCGGGCAGCCGTTTCCGAAGCTCGGAGTGGGGCTGCTGACGCGGCTGGACGGGGCGGACTATGATTTCAGGGCTGCGTATCCGGCGGATTATTTTTCGATTCGGATGGAAGTTGATGGACAATTTGCGCAATTCATCGTGGAGCCGAAGGAATGCAGGGGTTATGCGGCGAAGTTGGAAAAGAAGATCCGGATCGACGGCGCCTCCCTGATCATCGACTACGCCCTGCACAACGTCGGCACCGAACCGATCGTGACGGAGGAGTACACGCACAATTTCCTGGCGATCGACGGGCACTGCCCGGGGCCCGCGTACCGGCTGACGTTCGCCATGCCGGTACGGCTTGACGCGATGGAGCCGGCGTACACGCCCCGGATCGTCGATGTTGCGGAGCGTGGGCTGCGGCTGCTCTGCGAGCCGGAACGGGACATCTACTGCGCATTCGGGGTTCCGCCCGCCGCGGCGGTCGGATGGGAACTGGTGCATATGCCGACCGGCGTCGGCTTGCGCGAAATCTGCCGGTTCGAAGCGGCCCGGCTCGCCGTATGGGGGGCGCCGCATGTGCTTTCGCCCGAACTGTTCATCGCGCTTCGGGTGATGCCGGGGGAACGGAAGACGTGGCGGCGGGTGTACGAGTTTTTTCGATCCGGAGATGCGGACGGATGATGCGGACATCATGATGAAACGGCGGTGATGGGATGACGGCAGGCGGGAGGACGGTTGGCACGGCGATTGTGACGGGCGCCAGCATGGGCATCGGCCGCGGCATCGCGCTGAAGCTGGCGGCGTGCGGGTATGACGTGTTCATCGCGCACGGGAACGAGCCGGAACTGGCGGAAGCGGTGGCGCGGGAGATCCGCGAGGTCCACGGCCGGCGATGCGGCGTTTTTCAGGGAGATCTGCGGCTGCCGGAGACGGCGGAGGCGCTCTTTGAACGCGCGGTGGAGACGATGGGGCGGATCGACGTGCTCGTCAGCAACGCGGGAATCAGCAGATTCTACAGGCTGCGGGACATGACCGCGGCGGAGATGGATGAGCTGTATGCGCTGAACTACCGCGCGCCGCTGCAGCTGATGGGGCTGGCCGCGCGGCATATGATCCGGGAAAGGATCGCCGGCCGCATCGTGCAGATCAGTTCATCCCGGGCAACGCGGGCGTATCCCGAAGACGCGGTGTACGGCGGCCTGAAGGCGGCCGTCGAGCGGAGCGTCCAGTCGCTGGCGCTGGAACTGGCGCCGTACGGCATCCGCGTCAACTGCGTGGCGCCCGGCGCGATCATGGTGCGGGAGCCGAACCGGTTCTACGAAGCGCTTGGCCCGCGGATTCCGCTCGGGCGGGTCGGCCGGCCGGAGGATGTCGCGGATGCGGTCGCGTTCCTCTGTTCGGAGCAGGCGTCGTATGTGACCGGTATTTCGCTGCGCGTGGACGGCGGACTGATTTTGCCCGGTATGCCGGAGAGTCCGGAGCGGGCGCCCGGCGACCCGTGGGGCAGTATGGAACGAGAAGCGGAGGGATAGCGGTGGGCAATCTGGAGATTCGGGACGTCAAAGTCATTCTGACGGCGCCGGAAGGGATCAATCTCGTCGTCGTCAAGGTGGAGACGAGTGAGCCGGGGCTGTACGGCCTCGGGTGCGCCACGTTTACGCAGCGGTATCTGAGCGTCGCCGAGACGGTCGAGCAATACATGAAACCGTTCCTGATCGGCCGAGATCCGCGGCGGATCGAGGACATCTGGCAGACGGCGATGGTCAGCGCCTACTGGCGCAACGGCCCGGTGCTGAACAACGCGATATCCGGCGTCGACATGGCGCTCTGGGACATCAAGGGCAAGCTGGCCGGCATGCCCGTCTACGAGCTGCTGGGCGGCAAATGCCGCGAGGCGGCCGCCGTCTACCGCCACGCCGACGGCCGGGATCTGAAGGAAGTCGAGGACAATGTCGCCCGGTACCTGGAGGAAGGATACCGGTCCATCCGCTGCCAGTGGGGATTGTACGGCGGACGGCAGGACCGCTTCCATTCGCCGGAAGGGGCGGCGCCCGGCGCGTACTACGATCCCGATGCCTATGCGCGCAGCGTGCCGAAACTGTTCGAGCATATCCGCTCGGTGTTCGGCTATGAGGTGGAGCTGATCCACGACATCCACGAACGGGTCGCGCCGATCGAAGCGATCCGGCTGGCGAAGCAGCTCGAGCCGTACCGGCTGTTCTTCCTGGAAGATCCGCTCGCGCCGGAAGATCTCGACTGGTTCCGCCGGCTCCGCCAGGCGTCGGCGACGCCGATCGCGATGGGCGAGCTGTTCGTCCACCCGCAGGAGTGGATGCCGCTCATCCGGGAGCAGCTGATCGACTTCATCCGCGTCCATGTCAGCGCCATCGGCGGGCTCACGCCGGCGCGCAAGCTGGCCGTGCTGTGCGAATCGTTCGGCGTGCGGACGGCCTGGCACGGGCCGGGGGATGTGTCGCCGGTCGGCCATGCGGCCAACCTGCATCTGGACCTGAGCTCGTGGAACTTCGGCATTCAGGAGTGGTACGGCCCTTCCGACGTCATCCGGGAAGTGTTCCCGGGCTGCCCGGAAGTGCGAGGCGGCTACGCGTACGTGAACGACAAGCCGGGGCTCGGCATCGACATCGACGAGAAGAAGGCCGCGAAATATCCGTGCCGGAACGAGCTGCCCGCCTGGACGCTGGCCCGCAGGCCCGACGGCACGGCGGCGCGGCCATAAATCGGACGGAGATTGTTCAGGAAGTTTCTCGCAAGGCGCATTGTGCGGGCGCAGGTCCTATGCATCACCCGCGGGTTTATCGCACAGTGGTCGGGAGCGTTTTTAGGGTTTTGGGCATGACGGGAAGTGTGAGCCGCTTGGGTAGTCCAAGATTGATTTTGTCGTCGACCCCTGGTAGCGCAAAAAAACCGGGGGATCGACGACATCTACAAAGCGTGAGATATGCTGATTCTTCCAGCAGTGTGTGGTATATTAGAAGAAATTGTGGAATTCAGAGAATGGCATAAATCTGGCTTAGTGATTGATTTTACAAGGTTTTTTGGGGTTTTGATAGTACCTATGAGGAATTGAAACTGGGAATTTTGGATTTCGTCAACGGATCATTCTACTACGTTTTGATAGTACCTATGAGGAATTGAAACCCGAAGCTGCGGAATGTCCGTCCCTTTTGCGATGCAATCGGGTTTTGATAGTACCTATGAGGAATTGAAACCGGATTCGCCCACAACAACTGTGCCGGGCGCTGTGTCAAAGTTTTGATAGTACCTATGAGGAATTGAAACTCTCAGCCGCCATGGTCACGGCGTATCACAGTCGAAATCCTTCAACTCTTAGCAATATCAGCATTACCGCTTCTCCCAATCCGCTGCTGGGGTGGAGAAGCTTTTTTCTCAATCTTCGAACCAACCGCCCTCCCGCGTTGTCTATAATTTGAGGTGAGACCATTGGCCGATGAACATTGGCGGCATCTGGCGGGCCTGGACCCGCATGCCCTGGATCAGCTCATGGCGGAATACGGACAGACGGTGTGGAACTACGCCTTTCTGCTCGTAAAGCACCGCGCCATGGCCGACGATATCACCCAGGACGTGTTCCTCAAGGCTTATCGCCGGTGCGGGGGTATCGAGGCGAGGCATCATCTTGTCCCGGAAAGGCGGCGGACGAGTTTGTATGGAGAGGAGTTGGCTGGCAGCGCGGCGCCCGGGTGACATATACGCCGTCAGAGAATTTAAAGGACACCCAATCGAAAGTGCTCGCCAGTGGGTGGGGCTTCGGCGCGGCGGACGAGAACATCAACGGTTTCATGGGCTTCGTGCTCGATCCGGCCATTACCCGCGTGCGCGTGAGGGACCACCTGGACGGGGTGTATGAAGCGAAGTTGTTCCAGGATGCCGAAGGGGGGAGGATCTGGTTCTGTCCGAAGATCGGGGCGAACCTCCTGAACGGCATAGAAAATAACTGACTGAAGCGCATCGCATCCTGCGCCCGAACGGCCGCCTGTCCGTATCCGAGCAGCCCGGCGATCCGCATTTCGTATCCAGGGACGAGGCGCGGAACCTGGCGGAGCGAAACGGGTTCAAGCTGGAACAGTCTTTCGGGCCTCGCTCCAATTACACGCTGAACTTCCGCAAAACAAACGGGGAATGAGGCCGCGCCGCCTCATTCCCCCGTGCGCTCGTGCTTCTTCCGGTATTCGTTCGGCGACTGGCCGACCATCTTCTTGAACACTTTGCTGAAATATTTCTCGTCCTGATACCCGATGATCTCCGCGATCTGCGCGATGCGAAGATTCGGGCTGAGCAGCAGCTGTTTCGCCTTCTCGATGCGGACCCGCGCGATGTAGTCGGAAATGTTCTCCCCGAACTCCTGCTTGAACCTCCGCGAAATATATTCCCGGCTCAGATAGAACCGATCCGAAATATGCTGCAGCGTCATCTCCTCATGGTAATGCCGCTCAATGTAGTCCGCGATGTCGCTGATGATGTTGCGCTCCCGCTGCGCCAGCTTCGTCAGCATGACGGAAAGGCGGATCAGATCCCGCGCCACCTCGTCCCGCAGGAGCCGGAGCGACAGCCTGCCGCTGTCGTCGAGCGGGAAGATCGGGCTGTCCGCATCCTGCGGCACCAGCGGCGAAGCCGACTCTTCGTCCGGCAGGAACTCGCCGATACAGCGGGACTTGAACACGGTGTATTCGTGGTTCCACAGCTCCATCTGTTCGGCCGTAATGGAGCTGAGCGGCTCGATGGCGGCGATCCACTGGTCGGTGACCGATTCGATCTGGTCTTCCCGGGCGCTGAGCAGGGCGGAGCGGAAATCGGCCTCGAACCGGCTGAACGGCAGCGGCATGAAACGCTGCGGCTGGCCTGCGCCGTAGTGCAGCATGCGCCCGGGCGTCTCGAGCAGATTCCGCTGCCGCAGGGCGGCCAGCGCCTCGCGGTACGAATCTTTCAGCCCGCCGGGAAAAGGCTGCATCGTGCCGATTCCCGCATCCAGGCTGCCGCCCAGCACGAACCGGATGCCCTCGTTGATGCCGCGGATGCGATCCTCGAGCGTCTCCGGCGAATGCCAGCAGACGACGACCAGCTCATGCGGGCTGTTCCAATGGCGGAACGCGTAGCCCGACCTGTCGCGCTGCAGCACTTCGTTCGCGATGTTCGTCAGCGAGAAGAACAGAAGGTCGAGGTGCGAGCCGAACTTGTCGCGGATGAAGCGCGGCAGCGTGTCGATGCTCATGACCGCTGTCCGGCCCGTCTCCGGCTTTGCCGCAACGCGGAATTCCCGCTCGAAATGCTCCGCGAACGATTCGTACTTCCCGGCTTCTTCGATCAGGCCGGAGAACAATTTGTCCCAGTAGGCCGGCTTGATCCGGTTGATCTCGATGGAGCGGATCTGGTTCTGTTTTCGCGCTTCATTTTCTTTGTGCCAGCTCTGCACCGCCTTCGCCAGCGCTTCGTTCAGTTCGCCCTCGTCGATCGGCTTCAGGATGTAGTCCATGCCGCCGTATTTCACCGTGTGGCGGACGAAGTCGAAATCGTCATGGCCGCTGATGACGATCGTCTTCGCCTGGGGCCGATGCCGGTGAATCCACTCCAGCAGCTCGACCCCGCTCATCACGGGCATGCGCATATCGGTAAAAACAATGTCGGGCCGCTCGGCCTCGATGATGCGGATGGCCGACTCGCCTTCCGGCGCTTCGAACACTTCGTCAATCCCGTACCGCTCCCACTCGACCAGCAGACGGATGGCGTCCCGGACATGCTTCTCGTCATCCACGATCAGTGCTTTCATCGAACATGCCCTCCTTCTCGCCGAGCGGAATCGAGATGATGACCTCAAGCCCGCGCGGCGCGCGGTTTTCCAGTCTCATCCGCACCTCGTCGCTGTAGAAAAGCCGAAGCCGGGACAAAATGTTGATGAGCCCGATGCCGCCGTCTCCGCTCACCGGTTCGAACGCGCTCTCCGTCCGGTTCAGAATGGCCTGCAGCTTCTCACGTTCCGCTTCCTCCATGCCGACGCCGTTGTCTGCGACCCGGATTTCGAGGACGGAAGGCTCAACCATCCGGCAGACCACGGTGATTTCCCCGGGGTCGAGCGCCGGCTGAATGCCGTGCTTGAACACATTTTCCACGATCGGCTGCAGAATCATCCGGGGCACCTGGACGGCGCGCGCCGCGTCATCCGTTTCGATCCGGTATTGCAGATTCTCATCGAACCGCTGGCGCTGCAAGGCCAGATACGACTGCACGTAGTCAAGCTCCGCGGACAGCGGAACGCTCGAGTTGTCCGCGCGCATATGGTAGCGCATCATTTTCCCGAGGGAGGAAATGAGCGTGTACACCTTGCGGTCCCCGTGCTGCAGCGCCAGCGTGCCGATCGACTGCAGGGCGTTGTTCATGAAATGCGGGTTGATCTGCGCCTGCAGCGCCTTGAGCTGGTTCGACTTGCTGGCGAGCTCCAGCCGGTATTCGCGCATGATGAGCTGGTTGATCCGCTGTATTAATTGGTAGAAACGTTTGGACAGAATGCCGATCTCGTCGCTCCTGTCGATCGCCAGACCCGCGTCCAGGTTGCCGCTCTCGAGCTTGTTGATGTAGCGCAGGAGCTGCTTGATCGGGTTCGTGAACCGATAGGAGATGATCACGGCGGCGGTCGCGGCGATGATCAGGAATACCGACACGGCCAGGCTGTTGATCAGCGTCAGCTGCCGAGGATCCCGGTACAGCGTCTCATAGGGAATCCGTTTGACGAGCAGCCAATCCAGCCAGGGCGATGACAGGCTCTCGTAAATGTGAATGCCTTCGAACCGCCCGTCTTCATAGTGATAATGGCCCCGATCCGCCGCCTGATCGAGAATGCTCTGCACCCATGCATATCCGTCTTCTTCCGCCGGATCCGCATCGGAAGCGAAGATCAGGTTGCCCTGCCGGTCGAGGATGTACAGCTCCTCGCTGCCCGGGGTGTACAGCATGCTGCTGATCTCCCGGATCATGTCGGTCCGGATGTCGATCGACATGATGCCGAGCACTTCGCCGGTCGGCGCGTTCAGAATCTTGCGGTGGAACGAGAACACTTCCTTTGACAGATGATACGGAAATTTCGGCTTCTCGATGCCGTACTCATGGCTGGCATGCACGGCTTCGATCTGCGCGTCCCGCTCTTCATCCAGATCCGGGATGTACGTCTGCCCCGGGGTGCTGCGCAGCAATTTGTAGGCGTACCGGTACGAGTGGTCCTCCATGGCGGAGTAGAGGTAGATCTGCTCGATTTCCTTGACGGAGTTTGCCATGAACTGCAGGTTCCGGTACATTTCCCGCTCTTCCAGATACGACTGGGTGCCGTTCTGGATGAGCTGGTAAAGGCTGTATTTATCGGACAGGTTGTTGTAGGTGAGCAGGGAGGCTTCGTTGATGCGCTCCAGATAGCCCAGCAGGTTGACGGCCCCTTGATGCATCAGGTTCGTATTTTCCCGGATATAATAGGACTTCACGGATTCTTTCGTGTAGTTGTAGGTGATCAGGATGGAGATCGAGATCGGCAGAACGATGGAGGCCAGGAGAAACGCGATCAGCTTGTTGCGCAGACTGCTTCTGTAAAACGTTTTCATCCCGCTCCCCTCTCGTTCCATCAGAAATCGTATTCAGTATAACAATTCGAAATGCGCCTTGCCACTTGCAAAGATTGACGGCTTCGACATCAAAATATTGCACCTCTTTCATCATGAAAATCCGTGTTCATGCGCATACTTCTTCCTTATACTTTGCTGTACACAATGCCGGATGAGGGAGGAGATTGTATTGCAGCACAGAATGAAGCGGCTCTCCGATGCCGTTCAGCAGCTGGTGTTTGTCGGTCCGGCGCTGTTGTTCTTCTGCCTTATTGTGCTCGTGCCGTTTCTCATGAGCTTCTACTACAGCCTGACGGACTGGAACGGCGTCACGACCCGGGTCGTGTGGGCCGGTCTGAGCAACTTCAAGCGCATTCTGCTTGAAGACAGCGAATTCCGCAACGCGTTCTGGTTTACCGCGCGCTACACGCTGGCCGCCGTCGTGTTCGCCAACGCGGTCGGGTTCACGCTGGCGCTTCTGCTCACCCAGCCGCTCAAGACGCGAAACGTGCTTCGCACCGTTTTCTTTCTGCCGAACGTCATTGCCGGGCTGCTGCTCGGGTTTATCTGGTCGTTCATCTTCGTGAAAGGGTTTGCCGCCATCGGGGAATGGACCGGAATCGGCTTCTTCAAGCTGCCCTGGCTGGGCACGGCGTCCACCGCGTTCTGGGGCATGGTCATCGTGAGCGTCTGGCAGATGGCCGGCTACCTGATGGTCATTTACATCGCAGCGATGATGAACATGCCGCGGGAACTGATCGAGGCGGCGAAAATCGACGGGGCGGGCCGCTGGAAGATGCTGAGGAGCATCATCGTGCCGCTCGTCATGCCCGCGTTCACCGTCTGCCTGTTCCTGACGCTGTCCTGGTCGTTCAAAGTGTTCGACCTGAACCTGTCCCTGACGAAGGGCGGTCCGTTCGGTTCGACCGAATCCGTCGCCCTGAATATCTACAAGGAAGCATTCCAGAATAACAGGTATGGACTGGGCACGGCCAAGTCGCTGATCTTCTTCGTCGTCGTCGCGACGGTGACGACGCTGCAGGTCATCTACACGAAACGGAAGGAGGTTGAGGTATGATGGAGCAGACGCAGAGATACAACGCGCGCCTGCTTGCCATGGAAATCGCGGCGTTGCTGCTGGCGCTGCTGTTCCTCGTTCCGTTCTATTTCGTGGTCGTCAACTCGCTCAAAAGTTTCGGCGACCTGATGCGCAACGCGGCCGGATGGCCCGAAGCCTTCCGCTGGGACAACTACTCGAAAGTATGGGAGATCATGAAGTTCCCGCGGGCGTTCATGAACTCGCTGCTCATCACCGTGCTGAGCAACGCCGGGCTGGTGCTCATCAGCGCGATGGCCGCGTACCGGATTCTGCGGCGTCCGACCGTGTTCAACCGGGTGCTGTTCGTCCTGTTCATTGCCGCCATGGTCATTCCGTTCCAGTCGATCATGATTCCGCTGGTGAAGGTGGCTTCCGAAGTCGGGCTGATGGACAGCCGGTTCGGCCTGATCATCTGCTATTTCGGATTCGGCGTGTCGCTGAACCTGTTCCTGTACCACGGATTCATGAAGTCGATTCCGCTGGAGATCGAGGAAGCCGCGGTTGTGGACGGCTGCACGCCGTACGGGGTGTTCTGGAGGATCGTGTTCCCGCTTCTCAAGCCGATGACGATCACGATCCTGATCCTGAACAGCCTGTGGATCTGGAACGACTTCCTGCTGCCGCTGCTTGTCCTGCACAGCGCGGACATCCGGACGATACCGCTGCAGACCTACTCGTTCTTCGGCCAATATACGAAGCAGTGGGACCTCGCCCTCGCGGGGCTGGTGCTGGGCGTGGCTCCGATGGTCGCGTTCTTCCTCCTGATGCAGAAGCATATCATCGCCGGCATTTCCGCCGGCGCGGTCAAGGGCTAGGACAACAAGTTCCACTTTTTTGTTCAATAAAGTCGGTTAAGCGCCTGAAGTCGTTGTCTTTACAATGGGATTGCATCCAAGCAAAATCAATCATCAGGGAGGTCAACGGTACATGAAAAAAAGAAGTCTCGCGTTGCTGGTGTTCGTACTGATTCTCTCCCTCCTCGTGGCCGCGTGCGGCGGCAAGGGAGGCGGCTCGGACACGGGAAGCAACGCCGGTTCGTCGGACGGAGCAAACGGCGGCGGATCGGGCGAGAAAGTCACCATCAAGATGTTCCAGTTCAAGGTCGAGATTGCCGAGCAGCTCGCCAAGCTGATTGAAGAGTATGAGAAGCTCCATCCGAACATCAACATCGAACTGGAGACGGTCGGCGGCGGCGCGGACTACGGCGCGGCGCTGAAGGCGAAGTTCAATTCCGGCGACAAACCGGACATCTTCAACAACGGCGGCTTCAGCGAACTGGATCTGTGGATCGAGCACCTGGAAGACCTGACGGACGAACCGTGGGTCGCGAACCTGGTGGACGCCGCCAAACCGCCGATGACCAAGGACGGCCGACTGTATGGCATGCCGGTCAACCTGGAAGGCTACGGCTTCATCTACAACAAGGACCTGTTCGCCGAGGCGGGCATCACCGAAACGCCGAAGACGCTGGATGAACTCCGGGCGGCCGCGCAGAAGCTGAAAGACGCGGGCATCACCCCGTTCATCAACGGCTACGCGGAATGGTGGGTACTCGGGAACCACTTCATCAACATCCCGTTCGCCCAGCAGAAGGACCCCGAAGCGTTCATCCAGGGGCTGTACGACGGCACCGAGAAGATTCCGGGCAACGAAGTGTTCAAGCAATGGGCGGATCTGTTCGATCTGACGCTGGAGTTCGGCCAACCGAACCCGCTGCAGACGGACTACAACACGCAAGTTTCCGAATTCGCCATCGGCAAGGCGGCCATGACCCAGCAGGGCAACTGGACGCAGGTGGCGATCTCCCAGACGAACCCGGACATCAACATCGGTTTCCTGCCGATGCCGATCAACAACGACGCGGACGCGATGGACAAATTGCCGGTCGGCGTGCCGAGCAACTGGGTCGTGCACAAGAACTCGCCGGTGAAGGAAGAAGCGAAGGCGTTCCTGAACTGGATGGTGACGTCCGAAATCGGCCAGCGCTACATCACGGAAGAGTTCAAATTCATCCCGGCATTCACGAACATCCAGGCGGACGAATCGGTGCTGGGGCAGCTGGCGGCGGACATCATCCGCTACAGCCAGGAAGGCAAGACGCTGACCTGGAACTGGTTCAAGTTCCCGGGCGGCGAAGCGTCCAGCAACAAGTTCGCGGACGTCATGCAAGCGTACATCGGCGGACAAATCAACAAAGATCAAATGTTCGAGCGTCTGCAGCAAGCATGGGATGAAATGAGCAAATAATCCCGCGACAAACAACAGTCGCCGATCTCCGGCCATAAATGGACCGAAGATCGGCGGCTTTGTCGTCTCTCACGGCAACCGGTATCCGCACCGTTCGGCCAGTCCCCCCAGCCAGCCGGGCACGAGCCGCTGCAGCCAGACCGGCGGGGTTCACAGAAAGGTCGCACATCCGAATCCCCGAGCCCGAAATCGAAGCGCGGGATGAGATGAGCCGGACCGAGACAGTAGACGGAAGGAATGAGAGCATGAAGAGAAGGAAGAGGAAGAGAACGTTCATCATCCTGGGCGCGATTCTCGCCGTGGTGCTGTTGGTCGCCGGCTCTTATTTTTATACGAACATGACCTATATGGAGAAGCCGCTGAAGGCGATGCGCCATGCGGGCTTCACGGAGAAACAGGTAACGCTGGACGACGGCACGGTGATCAATTACGGGGAAGGACCGGCGAACGGCAATCCGCCGCTGCTCCTGATCCACGGCCAGGGAATGACATGGGAAGATTACGCCAAGACGCTGCCGGCGTTGTCCGAACGGTTTCATGTGTTCGCCGTTGACTGCCACGGGCACGGGGAATCCGAATGGAACCCGGAGAAATATTCGGCCAAGGCCATGGCCGCCGACTTCGTCGAGTTCATCGAGACCGTGATCGGCGGCAAAGTGATGCTCTCCGGCCATTCGTCAGGCGGCATGGTGGCGGCGTATATCGCCGCGCATTATCCCGAACATGTCACCGGCCTTGTGATCGAGGACTCGCCGTTCTTCGCCACGGAACCGGGCCGGAGGGAGTCGACTTACGTCTGGGTATACGGCTTCCAGCAATATGAGAACTTCAAACAGCAGAACGAGATCGAGGACTATTTCGAGTATGCCTTGAAGCACAGCTACTGGCGGAAAATGTTCGGTGACTTCCTGTGGGATCGGTTCACGAAAGACGCGGTCGCCTACCGCAAGAAGCATCCGGACAAGCCGGTGCACCTGTTCTATCTGCCGCCGCAGATCAACCGGATGTTCGAATCGATGACCTATCCGTATGATCACAGGTTCGGCGAGACGTTCTACGACAACAGCTGGTTCGAGGACTACAACCAGTCCGCGGTGCTGGCGAAGATCGAATGCCCGACCTTGTTCGTGAAGGCAAACACCAACTACGACGGCGATCTGCTGCTCGCGGCGCTGACGGACGAGGACGCCGAGCGCGTCGTGGAGCTGCTGCCGAACGGCAGGCTCGTGAAGGTGGATACCCCCGGCCATGACATCCATTATGACAAGCCGAAGGCGTTCGTCGACCTCTTGGCCGGTTTTCTGGATGAAGTGACAGGCTGACAGGCGGGTATCAAGCTGATGGAATCGGGATATTGTGGTAATATCCATAGAGAAGATATGTGATCGGAGTGCGTATGCCGGGGATGTGAAGAATCGGTACGGCGAGGAGGTCGAAGCGGTGCACAGGGGGCATGTCGGTCATGACGGGATATTGGGCAAGAAACTGGAGCAGTTATCAAATGGCGTAAATCGGCTGAGGGAAGCGCTTCTGGCGGAAGGTCTCCCCGAAGATATGAAGCGGGATGCCGTAATCCAGCGATTTGAATTCTGCTTCGAATCGGCCTGGAAAACGCTGAAAGCCTGGCTGCGGGATGAAGGGATCGAGACCGCATCGCCCAAGTCAGCGCTCCGGGAGGCTTACAAACTGGGGTGGCTGGGCCAGGACCCTGATCCGTGGTATCAAATGTTGACGGACCGCAATCTGACCAGTCATGTCTATAATGAAGAAATGGCTGCTGCCATCTATGCCAACATCCGGTCGTGCTACGCGAATTTGCTTGCCGAACTGGTTGACCGGTTAGGGGAGAATTTTGATGATGCCTGAACGGATCCTCGCCCGTCTGCAAGCCTTGTGCAGCGATACCCCGGCACTTGAGAGGCTGGTACTGTTCGGCTCGAGGGCAAAAGGCACCCACAAATACAATTCCGACATCGACCTCGCCGCGTATTGGAACGGGAAGCCGCCCGCCGACTTCCACTCCCGTGTGGACGATGCGGTGGAGTTGTATTCGTTCGATCTGGTGGATGCGAACGCGGTGGCGAACCCGCTGCTGCGAGAAGAAATCGAGAAATACGGCGTGGTGCTGTACGAGAAGGAACGGCAGGAAGAATAGGAAAGACCCGCGCGTTGCGGAGCGCGGGTCTTTCGCGTGCTCAGGACGGCTGTTGCGCGGCTTGGCGGGATTCGGCCGCAAGCCCGGCGGCCGTCGCCAGATAGATGGCGGTGAGGACGAAGGGCAGAACCGAAAACGCCAGTTGATCGAAAATGTAGCCCAGGAAGAACGATGCGGTCGCCATCGAGAGCGTGAGGAACAGGTACGTTCTGCTCCTGTAGATCCATATGTATGGCAGGAAATGCGATCCCGCCAGCAACCCGATGGCGAAGGGGATCAGCTCGAAATGCTCAATATAAATGACGATCCACAAGGGCAGGAAGAAGGCTTGGATGCCGCCGACGATACCGCTCAGCGCGCCCAGCGGATTTCGCGACATCAGGTCGGCTTTGAGCAGCCGGCCGAGCAGGAGCCCGAGCGGAAAAATGCTCCCGACCCCGAGCAGATAGCACAGGGCGAGCGTCTTGCCTTCGATGATGAGGCCGAGGACTCCCATCGCCAGCCAATACAGCGCGCCCGCGATGAAGACGGGGTAGCCGCCCCGGGCGACGCGGATCAGGTCGTCCTTGAGTTCGTCCAGCGTCATTTTCTGATAGTCCACGAGATGTCTCTCCTTTGCGGGAAGCCGCCTGTTTCGAAAGCGTTTCCAATATGAGTTGAAGAAAGCCGGCTTTTTGTGTTGCGCTGCCGCACAGCATAGATCGTAGCACAACGGCGAGGCGTTTTCCAGCGGGAGCTTGGGAAGGAAGCGCGGGTGGAAGCGAAGGACCGAAAGCGGCGGAAGAACCAAGTTTCGTTGCGGCGAGGCGCATGGGCCTCTTGCGGACCGCGAATGCGCGCATTTGCGGTGCGTCACCGCAGACCGCCGTAAAACCGAACGTTCGTAAATTTGAAACATTAAATGTTCGCCTTTTTAATTGACATCCGCCGGAGTCGTTGTTACACTGTAAGAGGCTGAACATTTTTTAAATTGCATAGATCAATGCTCGTATAAGTCCGGGGATATGGCCCGGACGTCTCTACCCGGGAACCGTAAATTCCCGGACTACGAGCCAGCGGTAACAGTGAAGCGGGTTGCCCCGGACGGGGCAGCCTTGTGCTGTCTTGTCCGGATTCTGCTGCGCGCGGATTCATGGCGCGCAGGGGGCGGCGATTGCCGGCAAGGCCTGCTTCCCGCTGCATCCGCAGGCTCGTTGTCCGTCGACGTAGAAGCTCCTGGCTGGAGACGCGACGGATTTTTTCATGCCGGCGGCATCGTCGGGAACACTGAAATGGGATGAACAGACGGCGGCATCATGGATGCCGGCTGTCAGAAGCAATCGCTCAATAAGGCAGAAAGAAGGTACCTCATGGCACTGGTAGGCGTCATCATGGGCAGCAAGTCGGACTGGGAGACGATGAAGCTTGCTTGCGACATGCTCGAAGAGCTGGGCGTCCCGTACGAGAAGCGGGTCGTCTCGGCGCACCGCACGCCGGATCTGATGTTCGAATACGCCGAGACGGCGGCGGCGCGCGGCCTGAAAGTCATCATCGCCGGCGCGGGAGGCGCCGCGCATCTGCCCGGCATGGTCGCCGCGAAGACGACCCTGCCGGTCATTGGCGTGCCCGTCAAGTCTTCGAACTTGAACGGGCTCGACTCGCTGCTGTCGATCGTGCAGATGCCGGCCGGCGTCCCGGTTGCGACGGTCGCGATCGGAAATAGCGGCGCGGCGAATGCCGGCCTGCTCGCGGCGCAAATCCTCGCCGCTTTCGATCCGGAGCTGCAGCAGCGCATCGCGGAGCGGCGGAAGCGGATCGAGCGCGAAGTGCTCGAGAGCAGTGAGACGCTATGAGCGGTGACGCGATGACCTCCAACGTCCGCACGGAGCCGCGCACGATTCTGCCGGGCGCGACGATCGGCGTGCTCGGCGGCGGCCAGCTCGGCCGCATGATGGCGCTCGCCGGCAGCGCGATGGGCTACCGGTTCGTCGCGCTTGACCCGACGCCGGACGCGCCGTGCGGCCAGGTCGCCGGCCAGATCGTCGCCGCTTACGACGATGTCAAGGCCGCCCGCGAGCTGGCGAGCCGCGCCGACGTCATTACATACGAGTTCGAGAACGTCGACGCCGGCGTCGCCGCCATGCTGATGGCGGAATCGTATGTGCCGCAGGGCAGCAGGCTGCTCTACACGACGCAGCACCGGCTGCGCGAGAAGCGCGCGATCGAAGCGGCGGGTGTGCGCGTCGCGCCTTACGCCGAGATCCGCAGCCTTGGGGAACTGCGGGAGGCCGCCGCAAGCTTCGGCTTCCCCTGCGTGCTGAAGACGGCGACCGGCGGCTACGACGGCAAGGGCCAATGGGTCATCCGCGGCGAAGCGGAGATCGAACCGGCCTGGGACGCCCTGAGCAAGGCGCGGACCGAACTCGTATTGGAGCAATTCATTCGCTTCGACAAGGAACTGTCCGTCATCGCGGCCCGCAGCCCGCGGGGCGAGATCCGGACGTTCCCCGCGGCGGAGAACGTCCACGTCGAGAACATCCTGCACCTGTCGATCGTGCCCGCCCGCGTGCCGGAAGCGGTGCAGCGGGAAGCGGAGCAGCTGGCGGTGCGGATCGCGGAAGGCCTGGATGTCATCGGCCTGATCGCCGTCGAGATGTTCTGGTCGGCCGAGCACGGCCTGTACGTGAACGAACTGGCGCCCCGCCCTCACAACAGCGGTCACTACACGATGGACGCCTGCCGCACGTCGCAGTTCGAGCAGCACGTCCGGGCGATCTGCAACCTGCCGCTCGGCGATCCGGCGCTGCTGACGCCGGTCGTCATGGTGAACGTGCTCGGCAAGCATCTGGAGCCGGTCGTCGCCCGGCTCTCGCAGCCCGACGAAGCGGCGGCGAAACGGAATGTCAAACCGTCCCTCCATCTGTACGGCAAGCGCGAAGCCGCACCCAAGCGCAAGATGGGCCACGTGAACGTCCTCGCCTCCTCGGTGGATGACGCGCTCGCGTGGATCGACGATACGAATATCTGGAAGGTGTGAACGAAAAACATGTTGGATCGTTACAGCAGACCGGAGATGCGGGCCATCTGGACCGAGGAGAACAAGTTCCGCGCCTGGCTCGAAGTCGAGCTGCTCGCCTGCGAAGCGTGGGCCGAAATCGGCGTCATCCCGAAGGAAGACGTCGAAGCACTGCGTCGCAACGCCAGCTTCGACATCAATCGGATCTACGAGATCGAGCAGGAGACGCGCCACGACGTCATCGCTTTCACCCGCGCGGTGTCCGAGACGCTCGGCCCCGAGCGCAAATGGGTGCACTACGGCCTGACGTCGACCGACGTCGTCGACACGGCGCTCGGCTACCTGCTGAAACAGGCAAACGCGATCATCCGGCGCGACATCGAGAACTTCATCGCGATCCTTCGGGAGCAGGCGCTCCGCCACAAGTACACGGTCATGATGGGCCGTACCCACGGCGTGCACGCGGAACCGACGACGTTCGGCCTGAAAATGGCGCTCTGGCACGAGGAAATGAAGCGTAATCTCGAGCGGTTCAACCATGCGGCGGACGGCGTCGAATACGGCAAAATTTCCGGTGCGGTCGGCACCTACGCCAACATCGATCCGTTCGTCGAGCAATATGTCTGCTCGAAGCTGGGCACGAAGCCGGCGCCGATCTCGACCCAGACGCTGCAGCGCGACCGGCACGCGGAGTACATGGCGACGCTGGCGCTCATCGCGACGTCCCTGGACAAGTTCGCGACCGAGATCCGCGCGCTGCAGAAGAGCGAGTTCCGCGAAGTCGAGGAGCCGTTCGCGAAAGGGCAGAAAGGCTCGTCCGCGATGCCGCACAAGCGCAACCCGATCGGCTGCGAGAACATTTCGGGCCTTGCGCGCGTCATCCGCGGCCATATGCTCTCGGCCTACGAGAACGTGCCGCTCTGGCACGAGCGCGACATCAGCCATTCTTCGGTCGAGCGCGTCATCCTGCCGGACGCGACGATGCTGATCAACTATATGTTGAACCGTCTGGGGAACATTATTAAAAACTTGACGGTTTTCCCGGAAAATATGAAGCGCAACATGGAGCGCACCTACGGCGTGCCGTTCTCCGGCCGCGTCATGACGAAGCTGATCGACAAGGGCTTCAGCCGCGAGCAAGCCTACGACACGGTGCAGCCGCGGGCGATGCAGGCGTGGGAGACGCAGCGCCAATTCCGCGACATCATCCTCGAGACGCCCGAGATCACGAGTGTGCTGTCGAAGGAAGAGATCGACGACTGCTTCAACCCGTCGTGGCACCTGAAGCATGTCGACACGATTTTTGAACGACTCGGCTTGGCCGGACAGGAGGCTTGAGGCACGCCATGACCCGGCAACCGCTACCCACCGCCGCGGGGCTCGTCGGCGCTCCGCTCGTGTACAAAGGCAAGGTCCGCGAACTGTACGATCTCGGCGAGCATTACCTGATCGTCGTCACCGACCGGATATCCGCGTTCGACTACGTGCTCGAGCCGCCGGTCCCGTACAAGGGGATTGTGCTGAATACGCTCAGCGCCTTCTGGTTCGACAAGACGGCGGCCATCCAGCCCAACCATGTCGTTCACACCGATGTCGCGAAGCTCGGCAGCGTCGCGAAAGACCCGGAGCAGCTTGAAGGCCGCATCATGGTGACGAAAAAAGCGCAGCGGATCGACATCGAGTGCGTCGTGCGCGGCTACATCACCGGCGGCGGCTGGCGGCAGTACCGGCAGTCGCAGGCCGTGAACGGCATTCCGCTGCCGCCCGGCCTGCGCAAGAACGAGAAGCTGCCGGAGCCGATTTTCACCCCGGCGGCGAAGAACGATGTCGGCCACGACGAGGACATCCCGTTCGAGGAGATGGCACGGCGCGTCGGGGCGGAGCTGGCCGGGGAGCTGCGGGAGCGCAGCCTGAAACTGTACGATTTCGCTTCCCGCTATTGCGAGGAGCGGGGCATCATTCTGGCGGACTGCAAGTTCGAGTTCGGGCTGGTGGACGGCCAGGTGGTGCTGATCGACGAAATTTTCACCCCGGATGCGTCGCGCTTCTGGGCGAAGGACCGCTGGGCCCTTGACATCGAGATCGACAGCATGGACAAGGAGCCGGTGCGGACGTATCTGGCGGGCAGCGGCTGGGACAAGAACAGCAAGCCCGATCCGCTGCCGGCGCACGTCGTCGAGGAGACGACGCGGCGGTATCTGGACATTTGCGAACGGCTGACCGGCGAGAACCCGGCGGAATCGATCACAGGAGGCGGAGAAACGCGATGAAAGCCACGGTGTACGTCACGATCAAGGAGAACGTTCTGGACCCGCAGGGGGCGGCCGTACAGGGCGCGCTGCATTCCCTCGGATTCAAGGAAGTCGGCAAGGTGCGGATCGGCAAATACATGGAGCTGACCCTCGACACGAATGACCGGAGCGAGGCGGAGGCGCGCGTGAAGGCGATGTGCGAGAAGCTCCTGGCGAACACGGTCGTCGAAGACTACCGATTCGAACTGGAGGGCTGAGCGGATGCGGTTTGCGGTCATCGTTTTTCCGGGCTCCAACTGCGACATCGACTGCTACAAGGCGGTTGAGGAGACGATCGGCCAGCCGGTCGACTACGTCTGGCACACGGCGACGGATCTGTCCGCCTACGACGCGATCATCGTGCCCGGCGGCTTCTCCTACGGCGATTATCTGCGCTGCGGCGCGATCGCCCGTTTCGCGCCGGTCATGAACGAGGTGCGCAAGGCAGCGGAGGAAGGCAAGTACGTGCTGGGCATCTGCAACGGATTCCAGATCCTGACCGAAGCGGGTCTCCTGCCGGGCGTGCTGCTCCGGAACCGGGAGCTGAAGTTCCGCTGCCATCCGGCGCTGCTCGAAGTGGTGAACAACGAGACGCCGTTCACGCGGGATTATGCGAAGGGCGAGATCGTCAACATCCCGATCGCCCACGGCGAAGGAAACTACTATTGCGACGAAGAGACGCTGGCGAAGCTCGAAGCGAACGGCCAGGTCGTGTTCCGCTACAAGGCGGGCGAGAACCCGAACGGTTCGGTAAGCGACATCGCCGGCATTTGCAACGAAGGCCGCAACGTCGTCGGCATGATGCCGCATCCGGAGCGGGCGGTAAGCGAGCTGCTCGGCTCGTCGGACGGCAAGCGGATGTTCACATCAGTACTCAGCGCATGGAGGGAGCGGCATGGCGCAACAGTTAACGGCTAAGGAACCGACGGCGGAACAGATCGCGGAGTATAAAATTTACCGGGAGTTCGGCGTCAGCGACCACGAGTACGACCTGATCTGCAAGTTCCTCGGCCGCAAGCCGAACTACACCGAAATCGGCGTGTTCAGCGTCATGTGGTCCGAGCACTGCGCATACAAGAACTCGAAACCGGTGCTGAAGAAGTTCCCGGTCTCGGGTCCGCACGTCCTGATGGGTCCGGGCGAAGGCGCGGGCATCGTGGACATCGGCGACAACCAGGCGGTCGTGTTCAAAATCGAGTCCCACAACCACCCGTCCGCGGTCGAACCGTACCAGGGAGCGGCGACGGGCGTCGGCGGCATCATCCGCGACATTTTCTCGATGGGCGCGCGTCCGGTGGCGCTGCTCAACTCGCTGCGCTTCGGCAAGCTGGACAACCCGCGGGTGAAATATTTGTTTGAAAATGTAGTGGCGGGCATTGCGGGCTACGGCAACTGCATCGGTATTCCGACGGTCGCCGGCGAGGTGATGTTCGACGAGAGTTACGAGGGCAACCCGCTCGTCAACGCGATGTGCGTCGGCCTGATCGACCACGACCAAATTCAGCGCGGCGTCGCGAAAGGCGTCGGCAACCCGGTGTTCTACGTCGGACCGGCGACCGGCCGCGACGGCATCCATGGCGCGACGTTCGCGTCCGTCGAGCTGACCGAGGAGTCGGAAGAGAAACGGACGGCGGTGCAGGTCGGCGACCCGTTCATGGAGAAGCTCGTCATGGAGGCGTGCCTGGAGCTGATTCAGTCCGGCATCGTGCTCGGTATCCAGGATATGGGCGCCGCCGGGCTGACCTGCTCGAGCGCGGAAATGGCGGCGAAGGCGGGCAACGGCCTCGAGCTGTACCTGGACGAGGTGCCGCAGCGCGAGGAAGGCATGACGCCGTACGAAATGATGCTGTCGGAGTCGCAGGAGCGGATGCTGTTCGTCATCGAACCGCAGCATGAAGCGAAGGCGCGGGAAATTTTCGAACGGTGGGGCGTCATCTGCGCGAAGGTCGGCAAGGTGACGGACGACGGCCGGCTGCGGCTGTTCCACAAGGGCGAAGTCGTCGCCGACATGCCGGTGAAGGCTTTGGTGGACGATTGCCCGGTGTACCACCAGCGGTCGGAGGAGCCGGAATATTATCGCGCGTTCGCGAACGTGGACACGACGGCGTTCGAGGAGATTGCGGATCTGACCGGCGCATTGAAAAAGGTGCTGGCATCGCCGTCGGTGGCGAGCAAGGAATGGGTGTACAACCAGTACGACTACATGGTGCGGACGAGCACGGTCGTGCGCCCGGGCTCCGACGCGGCGGTCGTCCAGGTGCCCGGCACGCGCAAGGCGCTCGCGATGACGACGGACGGCAACGGCCGGTATGTCTACCTCGATCCGGAAGTCGGCGGGAAGATCGCGGTCGCGGAAGCGGCGCGGAACGTCGTCTGCTCGGGCGCGGAGCCGCTCGCGATCACGGACAACCTGAACTTCGGCAGCCCGGAGAAGCCGGACGTGTTCTGGCAGATCGAGAAGGCGACGGACGGCATGGCGGAAGCGTGCCGGGTGCTGGGCACGCCGGTCATCGGCGGCAACGTGTCGCTGTACAACGAGAATGAGAAAGGCGCGATCTACCCGACACCGGTCGTCGGCATGGTCGGTCTGGTGCACGATCTGGATCACATTACGACGCAGGAATTCAAGGCCGAGGGCGACGTGATCGTGCTCGTCGGCGAGACCCGGGCCGAACTCGGCGGCTCCGAGCTGCAGTACGCGGTGCTCGGCAAGACGGAAGGCCGTCCGCCGCAGATTGATCTCGAAGTCGAGGCCCGGGTGCAGGGCGCCGTGCTGGAAGCGATCCGGCAAGGGCTCGTTGCGTCGGCCCACGACCTGTCCGAGGGCGGCCTCGCGGTCGCGCTGGCCGAGTCGTGCTTCGGCCGCGGTCTGGGCGCGGTGGTGAACGTCGAGACATCGCTGAGAGCCGATGTCGCGCTGTTCAGCGAGTCGCAGTCGCGCATCCTGCTGTCGGCGAAGCCGGAGAAGGCGGATGCATTGGTTGCGCTGCTGGCGGAGAAGGGCGTCGCGCATGCGGTGCTCGGCAAGGTTGAAGGATCGGATCTTGTTGTGCGGGTGAACGGAAGAGACGGCATCGCGGCGCCGGTCGCCGAACTGCAGAAGGTCTGGAAGGAAGCGATCCCATGTCTGCTGAAGAACTGAGCAGTCTGGTTCAGTCTTGGGCCGATGGAAGCTATTACAATGAAGGCGCCGGACGGGAAGACCTGTTCGACAAAGTGCGTGAAGAATGCGGCGTGTTCGGGGTGTTCGGCATCCCGGACGCCGCCGCGCTGACCTATTACGGGCTGCACGCGCTGCAGCACCGCGGCGAGGAAAGCTGCGGCATCTGCACCGTCGACTCGGCGCGGCCGTTCGAGTCGTTCAAGGCGCACCGCGGCATGGGCCTCGTGAAGGAAGTGTTCACGAAGGAAGCGCTCGACGGACTGTCCGGCGACCGGGCGATCGGCCACGTCCGCTACTCGACGTCGGGCAGCAGTGCGCTCGCGAACGCGCAGCCGCTCGTGTTCAAGTACCGGGACGGCGACCTTGCGGTCGCGACGAACGGCAACCTCGTGAACGCGCCGGAGATCCGGGCGGAGCTCGAGGCGGCCGGGTCGATCTTCCAGACGACGAGCGACACGGAAGTGATCGCGCACCTGATCGCGCGCTCGCCGCTCGACTTCGTCGACGCGGTGAAGGCGGCGCTGCAGCGGGTCGTCGGCGGGTTCGCGTTCCTCATCATGACGAACACGAAGCTGATCGCCGCCTCCGACCCGAACGGGCTGCGCCCGCTCTGCATGGGCCGGCTCGGCGACGGATACGTGTTCGCCTCGGAGACATGCGCCCTCGAGACGGTCGGCGCCGAGTTCGTGCGCGACATCTATCCGGGCGAGATGCTCATCCTCGGCGAAGGGAAGGACATCCGCGTCGAGCGGTTCGCGCCGCTGAAACGGCGGGCGGTGTGCGCGATGGAGTACATCTATTTCGCCCGGCCGGACTCGGATGTGGCGGGGATCAACCTGCACGCGGCCCGCAAGCGGATGGGCAGCCGGCTCGCGCTTGAATCATTCGTCGACGCCGACGTCGTCACCGGCGTGCCGGACTCGAGCATCTCGGCGGCGATCGGCTACGCGGAGCAGACGGGTATCCCGTACGAGCTCGGGCTGATCAAGAACAAGTACACCGGCCGGACGTTCATCCAGCCGTCGCAGGAGCTGCGCGAGCGGGGCGTGAAGATGAAGCTGTCGGCCGTGCGCCGGGTCGTCGAAGGCAAGCGCGTCGTCATGATCGACGACTCGATCGTGCGCGGGACGACGTCGCGGCGGATCGTCAACCTGCTGCGCGAGGCGGGCGCCGTGGAAGTGCACGTGCGGATCACGTCGCCGCCGTTCGCGAACCCGTGTTTCTACGGCATCGACACGCCGGACCGCAAGGACCTGATCGCGTCCGAGAAGACGGTGGAGGAGATCCGGCAGGCGATCAATGCGGATTCGCTGCAGTTCCTCTCGAAGGAAGGTTTCATCGAGGCGGTCGTGGGCCGCGTCGGCGCGGGGGCGGCCGTTGCGGTCGGCGCCGGCGTCGGCGGCGGAGCCGGTTCGGCCGCGGCTGGCGGCCGGGGGTTGAATCCGTCGCTGCTGGAGGGACTGGAAGCGGCGGGTTTGACCCCGGCCGAGTTCGAGGCGGCGCTCAGGATCAACGGCGGTATGTGCATGGCGTGCTTCGACAACGACTATCCGACGCCGATCGAGTTCGCGAAGCCTTCGCGGACGTGCAGTTGCTGAGCGGTCGAACGATCGTTGTGAATAAGAGAAAAGTTTGCTTCTATTTCATCCGAATAGGCGGAGTTGCCGGAGATAGGCGAAAATATTTCCACTAATTGCCTGTGAACGCACTAGCGTTGCATCAAACTTCACATCAAGAAAGTTAGGTTGAATAAATTCCTATTTCTGCAAGATAAAGATGCATTTCACCTGTTCAAGGCATAAAAAAGCTCCTATTGTTGAGGTGTAGGCATGTTACCCTACTCCACAACAAAGGAGTCAAACGCATGGGTAACATACCAAGCGACCAGGTGATTTGTAAATGTCTCGATTTGCTCGACATCGATAGCAAACGCCATGATTTCTTAGATTTTCGCACGCAGAAGCTCACGGTCGCAATTTTCGTGAAATTGATGATCGAAGCTCAGTTGAAGCAACACAGCAGCTATGCGGTCATCACCGAACATCTGCGTTCCTCAAGCGTGCTTCAAGAGTACCTCGGGCTTCCGTCGATCAGCGAGTCCCAAATCTCCCGCAAGCTGCGGACCTTGCCGTACATCTACTGCCAGCAGTTGTTTCTAAATGCCGTTTGCAAACTGCAAGAGCTCACCCGAGACGGCAAGGGCATCCCGGGACTCGGCCGACTGCGCATCATCGATTCCACGGAGCTCGCTCTGCCGGAAATTGTCGGCCGCTGGGCGTACTGCTCGAAACACAAAAATGCGGTGAAGATGCATACCCGGCTCATCGTCACCGATCCCGACACGGTTTACCCGGAGCGAATCATCGCTTCCACGGCGGATGTAGCCGACTCCGAAGTCGTGATGGATCTGGTGGTGGACGATGATGCCATCCATGTGATGGACCGCGGGTATATCGTGTACGGCAACTTCGCGCGCTGGACCGAGCAAAACAAGCGGTTTGTGGCGCGCATCCAGCAGCGCAACAGGGTGGAGATCCTGCGCGAACGGCCGGTTCCGGAAGGGGCGAAGGTGTTGCGCGATGCGGATGTCCGCATGGCGTTCCGATGGAACCACGAGGTGAAAACAGCGGACCTTCGCCTGGTGGAATTCACCGATGACCAGGGCAAGACGTACCGCTTGCTCACCAATGTGCAAGACCTTACGTCGGAGCAAATCTGCGAAGTCTACCGACACCGCTGGATGATCGAGCTGTTCTTCAAATGGATCAAAGGCCATCTGAAGCTGGTGAAACTGTACAGCTATGATCCGGAAGCGGTCTGGACGCAGATGTACCTTGCCCTGACGGCCTACGCGCTGGTGCTCATCGTCAAACACATGACCGGAACAACGCGTACACCATGGCAAGTGCTCCGGTTGCTCAGGCTTTACATGAGCCTGAGTTGGGAAGCGTTTCTGCAGGCGTTGAATCGTCAGCCGAGTCGCACCAGCAGAGGGCGCGTGAAGAAAGGCAAGCGAGGCCGACCACGCAAGCATCCGCTGAAGCTAAAACCGGCACGACTGATTGTGAAATAGCACAACCGAGATTTACATTTCCTGGTAACATGCTCTACGTTTATGGCGTCATTCACCTTTTGGCGCTGGACCAGGAAATGCAAATGTAAATATTTTGCTCTCTTTGTTGGTATAGACGAAACCTCCTTTATAAGGAATCCAATGGTAGCTTTAGTGCAACGCTAGTGCTGTGAACGGCTGTGAACGGCCGTTTTCGGGTGAATTTGCCGGAATAGACGAAGAAATTTCCTCTATTTCGGGTGAGAATTGAAAAAATGGAAGAATAAGCGTGGATCTTTCGCTTGTGCGCCTGGCCAAGCCAGGCATCGCAGCGCGTGGAATCAGGTAAAGGCCAACAAAGGAAGCGCCGTGAACAATGGTCAGGTGTACTGGGTGGTGGACGTCGACATCAAGGGGTACTTCGACAACATCTCGCATGAGAAGCTGATGAAACTTGTGGAGATGCGGGTGTCAGACCGAAAGATGCTCAAACTGATTCGCGGGTGGCTGAAAGCGGGGGTCATGAAAGATGATCAGTTTCATGAATCCGACATCGGGAGCCCGCAGGGCGGTGTCATTTCGCCGCTGTTGGCCAATATCTACCTGAACACTCATGATCTTCTGCCGGAAGAAGTACAAGAAGTGGTCGCTGAGACGATCCCGCTTCTACGAGATCCTGAGGGAAGCCAGACTGCGGTCCGCAACCACGTGGCGAAGTACGTATTGCGCAAGGTGAAGAACGTCGGAAAGCCGTATGCGGGAAAACCGCTTGTACGGTTTGATGAGGAGGGGCTGGTCCCCCAGCCCTTTACTCTACATTGCTCCGGTCCGGACGGTGCGACGGGAGGGACCCATACCGCCAGGCGTCCATCATCCGGAGCGGAGCCGCTTCCCGTTCAGCCCCGTGCAGGCCGGGACGGGACCAACAATTGCGAAGGAGTGACCCTGGTGTCGGAAGCGTACAAACAAGCCGGCGTCGACATCGCGGCGGGCAATGAAGCGGTCGAGCGAATGAAGAAGCATGTGGCGCGGACATTCCGCCCCGAGGTGCTGACCGGGCTCGGCGGGTTCGGCGCGCTGTTCGGCCTGAATCTGCAGAAATATGAGGAACCGGTGCTCGTCTCCGGCACGGACGGCGTCGGCACGAAGCTGATGCTCGCGTTCGCGATGGACAAGCACGATACGATCGGCATCGACGCGGTGGCGATGTGCGTGAACGACATCGTGGTGCAGGGCGCGGAACCGCTGTTCTTCCTCGACTACCTCGCCTGCGGCAAGGTCGTGCCCGAGCGCATCGAGGCGATCGTGAAGGGCATCGCCGACGGCTGCGAGCAGTCCGGCTGCGCCCTGATCGGCGGCGAGACGGCCGAGATGCCGGGCATGTACGGCGAGGACGAGTACGACATCGCCGGTTTCGCCGTCGGCATCGTCGACCGCAAGCGCATCATCGACGGCGCAAGCATCAAGCCGGGCGACGCGGTCATCGGGCTCGCGTCGAGCGGCGTGCACAGCAACGGTTTCTCGCTTGTGCGCAAGGTGCTGCTCAAAGACAGCGGCCTTTCGCTGCATGACATGCTGCCAGAACTTGGCGGCGCAAGGCTCGGCGACGTGCTGCTCGAGCCGACGCGGCTCTATGTAAAGCCGGTGCTCAAGTTGATCGAGCGCGTGGAAGTGAAGGGCCTCGCGCACATTACGGGCGGCGGGTTCATCGAGAATATCCCGCGCGTGCTGCCCGAGGGCGTGAACGTCGAGATCGGATACGGCTCATGGCCGGTGCTCCCGATCTTCAAGCTGCTGCAGGAGCGGGGCAAGATCTCGAACCGCGACATGTTCACGACGTTCAACATGGGCATTGGCATGGTCGCCGTCGTGCCCGCGGATCAGGCGGACGAAGCGGTCCGGACGCTCGCGGAGCAAGGCGTCGAAGCGTACCGGATCGGCACGGTGACGCCGGGCAGCCGCATCGTGACGTTCACGGGAGCTGACGTGTAATGGCGAAGCTCAAGGTAGCCGTCTTCGCGTCCGGCAACGGCTCGAACTTCCAGGCGCTCGCCGACGGCGCGCGGGACGGGCGGATCGACGCCGACATCCGGCTGCTCGTCTGCGACAAGCCGAGCGCGCCGGTCATCAAGCGGGCGGAAGCGGCCGGCATCGAGACGTACGTGATCCGGCCGCGCGAATATCCGTCGCGCGAAGCGTGCGAACGCGAAATTCTGATCGAGCTGAAGCGCCGCGGCGTCGAGCTGGTCGTGCTGGCCGGCTACATGCGGATCGTGACGCCGGTGCTCGTGGACGCCTACTACGGGCGGATGATCAACGTCCACCCGTCGCTGCTGCCGGCGTTTCCCGGCCTGAACGGCATCGGACAGGCGCTCGCATACGGCGTGAAGGTGACCGGCGCAACCGTCCACTTCGTCGACGGCGGGCTCGACAGCGGGCCGATCATCGCGCAGGAGGCGCTGGCGGTGGAGCCGGGCGACACCGAGGAGACGCTGGCGGCGCGCATCCACCCGATCGAGCACCGGCTGCTGCTTGAGGTCGTGCAGCACTTCGCGGAAGGCCGCATCCGGCTGAACGGACGGCAAGTGACGATCGAATCTTGAGCGTGCGGGGCGGTTGAAAGCCGGCTGCAACGGAACTGTGTTCCGTTAGCAGCCGCAGATAAGGGCGGCCCCGGCGGTCGAATGCCGCCTGCAACGGCACGACGTGCCGTTAATTCGCCGCAACAACATGTGCGGACCGTCAATAACGGCACGGGATGCCGTTAATTGCCGTCATCGGCCGCCAAGACGGCCTCATGCCGCCCAATAACGGCACCTTGTGCCGTTAAATCACCGCGCCGCTCCGCGCTGGCAAGCGTTAACGGCACGGGATGCCGTTAACAGCCGATACCGTGACGGGCATGGCATCGAAACCAAACGAACGGGCGCCTGCTGATCCGCATCGCGGGGCGGCAGCGGATCCGCCCGGCAAAACCCAAGGATAAGGATGGGGACGATGAGCGAAATTTACGAACTGAACCTCCGGTACGGGATGAACCCGCACCAGAAGCAGGCGAAGCTGACGAACGGCGGCAAGCCGCTGCCGATCCGGGTGCTGAACGGCGAGCCCGGCTTCATCAACCTGCTCGACGCGCTGAACGCGTTCCAGCTTGTGCGCGAGCTGCGCAAGGCGACGGGCCTGCCGGCCGCCGCGTCGTTCAAGCACGTCAGCCCGGCCGGCGCCGCCGTCTATTCGCCGCTGACGCCGGAACTGGCGAAGGCGTACTTCGTCGACGGGATGGAACTGTCGGAGCTGGCGACCGCCTACGCGCGGGCACGCGGCGCGGACCGGATGTCGTCCTTCGGCGACGCGGCCGCGCTGAGCGACATCGTCGACGTGCCGACGGCGAAGCTGCTGAAGCGCGAAGTGTCCGACCTCGTCGTGGCGCCGGGATACACCGAGGAAGCACTGGCCATCCTGAAGGAGAAAAAGGGCGGCAAATTCCTCATCCTCGAGATCGATCCCGACTACGTGCCCGACCCGATTGAGACACGCACCGTCTTCGGCCTGACGATGCAGCAGGAACGGAACGACGCGGCGATCGACGATTCCGTTTTCGAGACGATCGTGACGGAGAACAAGGAGCTGCCGGAGAGCGCGAAGCGCGATCTGCTCGTCGCCCTCGTGACGCTGAAATATACGCAGTCGAACTCCATCTGCTACGCGCTGGACGGCCAGACGATCGGCATCGGCGCCGGCCAGCAGTCGCGCATCCACTGCACGCGCCTCGCCGGCGACAAGGCGGACCGCTGGTATCTGCGCCAGCATCCGACCGCGCTGAACATGAAATTCCGCCCGGGCCTGTCCCGCGCCGAGCAGAACAATGCGATCGACCTGTGGCTTGAGGACGTGCTGACGCCGGTGGAACAGAAGAGCTGGGAGCAATGCTTCGAAGAAGTGCCGCCGCGCCTGACGCCGGAAGAGAAGCGCGAATGGCTCAAGGGGCTGAAGAACGTTTCCTACGGTTCCGATGCGTTCCTGCCGTTCCGCGACAACCTCGACCGGGCGAGCCGCAGCGGCGTGAAATACGTCATCCAGGCCGGCAGCTCGCTGCGCGACGAAGAAGTCGTGAAGGCGGCGAACGAATACGGCATGGTTATGGTGTATTCCGGCGTCCGGCTGTTCCACCACTGATTCCGCCACGAAGGGAGAAAGCGGCACAATGACCACCATCACCAATCTCGACAACCTGAAGGCGGAAGCGGAAGCGAACGCCGAAGCGCTGAGGAGCAACCGCTATCCGGGCCGCGGCATCATCATCGGCATGACGCCGGACGGCACCCGGCTGGTGCAAGTGTATTGGATCATGGGGCGGAGCGAGAACAGCCGCAACCGGATCTTCGTCCTCGAGGAAGACGGCAGCGTCCGCACCGAGGCGCGCGATCCGGCGAAGCTGACAGACCCTTCGCTCATCATTTACTACCCGGTAAGGCAATCCGGCGGTGCCCACATCGTGACGAACGGCGACCAGACCGACACGATTGCGGACGCCATCGCAAGCGGCGGCACGTTCGAAGACGCGCTCCGCACGCGCACGTTCGAGCCGGACGCGCCGAACTTCACGCCGCGCATTTCCGGCATCGTCCAGCCGGGCGACAAATCCGCCGCCTACAAGCTGGCGATTCTGAAGTCAAACCGCGGCAGCGAGGCGCTCGCGCAGCGGCATTTCTTCACGTACGAGCAGCCGCTCGCGGGCTTCGGCCATCTCATCCACACGTATCAGGGCGACGGCAATCCGCTGCCGTCCTTCGAAGGCGAGCCGAAGCTCGTGCCGCTGTTCGACGACGCCAATCAAACCCTTGACTACTACTGGCAGCGGCTCGACGAAGAGAACCGCATCTCGCTGCTCGTGAAGACGATTCCGATTGACGGCGGCGAAGCGGTGATCACGATCCGGAACAAGGCATAAGGAGGCTCACGCGGTGAACATTCTGGTCATCGGCGGCGGCGGGCGCGAGCACGCCATCGTCTGGTCGCTGGCGGGGAGCAGCAAGGTGTCGAAGCTCTACTGCGCGCCGGGCAACGCGGGCATCGCCAAAATCGCCGAATGCGTGTCGATTGGCGTCATGGATTTCGACAAGCTCGTCCAATTCGCGAAGGAGCGGGCGATCGACCTCGTCGTCGTCGGCCCGGACGACCCGCTGGCGGCGGGCATCGTCGACGCGTTCGAGGCTGCGGGCATCCCGGCGTTCGGTCCGAACAAGGCGGCGGCGGAGATCGAGGGCAGCAAGATTTTCATGAAAAGCCTGCTGCGAAAATACAACATCCCGACCGCACGGTACGAGACGTTCGACGATTACGAGACGGCGCTGGCGTATCTGCGGCAGCAGCAGCCGCCGATCGTCGTGAAGGCGGACGGCCTCGCCGCCGGCAAAGGCGTCACGGTCGCGCGCACGATGGAAGAAGCGGAAGCGGCCTTGCGCGGCATGATGATCGACAAGGTATTCGGCGCATCCGGCACGAAGGTGGTCATCGAGGAGTTCCTCGAGGGGCAGGAGATGTCGATCCTGTCGTTCGTCGACGGGTTGGCGGTGCGGCCGATGGTGCCGGCGCAGGACCACAAGCCGGTGTTCGACGGCGACAAGGGGCCGAACACGGGCGGCATGGGCACGTACACGCCGCTGCCGCATATCGATCCGGCCATCATGGACGAAGCGGTCGAACGCATCATCAAACCGACGGCGGCTGCGATGGTGAAGGAAGGTCGGCCGTTCCGCGGGGTGCTTTTTGCCGGGCTGATGGTGACGAAGGACGGACCGAAGGTGATCGAGTTCAACGCCCGGATGGGCGACCCCGAGACGCAGGTCGTGCTGCCGCGGCTCAAGACCGACCTGCTGGACATCATCCTCGCGGCGATGGACGGAAAACTCGATCAGATCGCGATCGAGTGGAGCGACGAGGCGGCTGTCTGCGTCATTCTGGCATCGGAAGGGTACCCGAGCTCCTACCCGAAAGGGCGGCCGATCGAAGGCATCGACCGGGCGGAAGCGGCCGGCGCGCTTGTCTTCCACGCGGGAACGGCGCTTCAGGACGGCGGCATTGTGACGTCCGGCGGCCGGGTGCTCGGCGTCGTCGGCCGGGGCCGGGACATCGAAGAAGCGCGGAACCGGGCGTATGAAGCATGCAGTCAGATCCGGTTTGAGGGCATGCACTATCGGAAAGACATTGCGGCGAAAGCGCTGGGTGCGATGAAAGGCTGAACGGTCAAGGCGGGAAGCGGATGCTCAAGGCTTCCCGCTTTTTTACGTTTTGCGGGTGCGGTTTTGCGGTGAGGTTGTTTGCAGCGGCGCGGGAATGGCAGCCAGATGATTGTGCAGCGTTTCCACCATTTGCTGGCGGCCGTCCGGAGAGGTATCCTGCCAGATCAGCTCAAAAAGCACGCCGAGACCCGGCAGCGTCCGTTCATCCGCCCCGACCGAGCTGTCGATGATGTCGAGCAGATCTTCGGACGATTTGTCATGCACCCGCTGGATGATCGCCTGACGCAGATTGAGCGTGTTCACGCGTAATCCCCCCGAGAGCGAGAAGTTCCCCATTACTATGCCCGGCGCGGGGCCTGTTCATCCTCACGCCGCCCATGCGCTGTGCTATAATGGGACATATTGCTTAGGTGTGACAACTGCCGGAAGGAAGGAGCTTATTTCGATATGGCCAAGGCGGCGAAAAAACAGTTCGCGGTCATCGGCATGGGCCGTTTCGGCACCAGCGTCGCCCAGTCGCTTGCGCGGCTCGGCTACGAGGTGCTCGCGATTGACGTCAGCGGCGCGCGCATCCAGGACGTGGTGAACAAGGTCACCCACGCGGTGGCGGCCGACTCGACCGACGAGGAGGCGCTGCGTGCGCTCGGCCTCCGCAATTTCGATGTCGTCGTCGTCGCGATCGGACAGGACATCCAGGCGAGCATCCTGACAACGATCATTCTGAAGGAGCTCGGCGTCCCGTACATCATCGCGAAGGCGCAGAATGAGCTGCACGGCAAGGTGCTGAGCAAGATCGGCGCGGACAAGGTGATTTTCCCCGAGCGGGACATGGGGCAGCGCGTCGCCCACAACCTGATTTTGCCGAACCTGCTCGATTTCATCGAGTTGTCGGACGATTACAGCATTGTGGAGCTGGAGGCCCCTCCGGTCATGGTCGGCAAAAATCTGAAGCAGCTCGACATCCGCGCCCGGTTCCGATGCAACGTCATGGCGATCAAGACCGGGGGACGGATGAACATTGCGCCGAACGCGGAAGATTCGATCCGCGAGGGCGACATCCTCGTCATCGTCGGGAAGAACGGCGATCTGGCGCGGCTCGAGCGGCACTATGCGGACAACGGGAAGTGAGAGGAGCGGCATGGCGGACATCAACCTGATCCCGATCACGTCGGCGCAGAATCCGAAGGTGAAAGCATGGGCGTCCCTCCTCGAGAAAAAACACCGCGACCGCACCGGCACGTTTCTTATCGAAGGCGTCCATCTGCTGCAGGAGGCGCTCAAGGCGGAGGGGCTCGTCTCGATCGAGGCGATCGCCGTCGACGACGAACGCGGCTGGCCGGAGGAACTGGCGGGCGCGCGCCTGCCGGAGCGGACGCCGGTTTACGCGCTCCCGGCGTCCGTCATGGCGAAGTGCACCGGCACGGACACGCCGCCGCCGGTGTTCGCCGTCGTCACGAAGCCGCGATATGGACATGACGCGCTGCTTAGGGAAGGCGGCTTCGTCGTCGCCCTCGACGGCGTGCGCGACCCGGGCAACGCGGGCACGCTGATCCGCGCCGCCGACGCGGTCGGCGCCGACGCCGTCGTGCTCGGCCGCGGCTCGGTCGATCCGTACAACCCGAAGACGGTCCGCTCGACGATGGGCTCGCTGTTCCATCTGCCGGTGGTGGAAGGCGATCTGGCCGAGCTGCTGCCGGAAGCGAAGCGGCGCGGCGCCCGGCTCGTCGGCGCCAGCCTCGACGCGCGCCAGTCGTGCTACGCGTTCGACTGGCGGCCCGCCTGCTGGCTCCTGCTCGGCAACGAGTCGAACGGGCTCTCCCCGGCCGTCTCCGCGCTTGTGGACGCGCATGTGCTTATCCCGATGCGCGGGCAGGCGGAGTCGCTCAACGTGGCGATGGCGGGGGCGGTGCTGATGTACGAGGCGATGCGGCAGCGGTATTTTGATCCCGAACGGCGGTCATGATCTCTGACGGCTGTAAGCGGCGGATTCCAATCGGATGCTGGCGGCCGTAACGAAACTCAGCAACGTTATTTCGGCGAAATGCGATCATGGCGAATACTAACGAAACAGAGACACGTTATGATATGGATTTCCGTCCGAAACGCCGCCCCGAACGTTGAATAGCGTGTCCCGGTTTCGTTAGAGATGCGGGCAGGCTGTTTTTTGGGCATATAACGTTTCTCCGTTTCGTTACGGTCTGCTGCCTTCCGCATCGGCATGCAGGAGTGATGTCGGGCCCATCCGTCGGCTGCTTGTTAGGCTTGACATGCAACTAATAAGTTGCATATAATGCGGGTATGATAAAGGACAACAGGGACGCCGTCTTCAAAGCGCTGGGCGATCCGACCCGGCGGATCATCCTGGATGAGCTGGCCGAGCGAAGCGAAATGACGCTGTTCGAGCTGACGACGCGGCTCATCATGAAGCACAATCTGTCCATCACGCGGCAGGGCATCGCGAAGCATCTCGCCGTGCTGGAGGAAGCGGGGCTCGTGCAATCCGTCCGAAGAGGAAAGTATCGCATGATCCGGTTCAACCGGGAGCCGCTCAGGGACCTGCTCAAGGGCTGGCTCGACTGACGCGGCATTTTGGACATGGAGGAATTGGGATGAAGATCGTGGTGACCAGCATTTTCGTCGAGGATCAGGAGCGGGCCCTGGAGTTCTACACCGGGAAACTCGGCTTCGTCAAGAAGCATGACGTCCCGATGGGCAAGCACCGGTGGATCACGCTGGTGTCGCCCGAGCAGCCGGACGGCGTCGAGCTGCTGCTGGAACCGAACGAGCATCCCGCAGCAAAGTCGTATCAGAAGAAGATCTTCGCCGACGGCATTCCGGCGACGATGTTCGGGGTGGATGACATCCAAGCGGAGTATCAGCGGCTGGTCGAAGCGGGCGTGACGTTTACGATGGCGCCGACGACCATGGGCAATGTGACGGTTGCCGTCTTCGACGACACCTGCGGCAACCTGATTCAGATGGTCCAGAACAATTGAAGCACAAAAGAACGGGATGATGCGTTGAACGAGTCCGTTCATCATCCTGTTTCTGGATAAGCCGAAACAACCGGAAAATGAAGGCCGTCTCGCGGGGAGACGGCCTTTCATCGTGGCCGTTATTTCGATTCGCCGTTCAGGTACCGGTAGAACGCCGCGTTGACCCAGAACGTGTAGGTCGAGTACGTGATGTCCGGATCGTCGGTGCTGTAAGCCTCGGCGATGTCATCGGCCTGGTCGATGAGCGAGAACGACTCCAGGTAGTACCGCCCGTCGGACAGCTTGTTGTTGGCAATCAGCCTGTAGTCGCCCGCCGGTCGCACATTCGAATAGTACAGCGGCTGCCACCACGAGCCGTAAATCAATCCCGGCTGATCGTCTTCGTTCTTCTTCGCGTACGCCAGGATGATGGCGTCGAACCGGTCGCGGTCCGCGGTATTGCGGAATTCGAAGATCAGTTCGTATTCCTTGGCGTATTCGATGTAGTTGCCGTTGGCGATCTGCCGGACTTCGTAGTACTCGGATTCGCCGGGATCGCCCCATTCTTTCAGGTAGACGAAGGCGGACGTGCGCGGCTCGTACTGCACCTTGGCGTCGATGCCTTCGCTGCGCAGCAGGGCGATGAGCTGCAGCGCGTGCCGGATGTCGGAATGGGCATACGTAATCGTCAGCTCGTCGATGAAGTTGCTCTCGTACCGCGAGTCGCGGATCGTGTAGCCGGTGACGAGGTTCTCCTCGAGCGCCCGGTCGCCGATGGCTTGAAGTTCCGGAGCCTTGACGATGACGCTCGCCTGATATGCGTTCAGCAGTTCGTTCAGGATGTTGTCGTCGCTCACCCAGCCGATGTACCGTTTGTACGCGCCGCGGCTCTCGAGCGTCTTGCCCAGCAGGACGGCGGCATACTCGGCGGTCGCCGTTCCGCGCTCGCGGATCAGGTCGTAATGGTCCGCCGGCACGAGGCCGGTGTCGATGGCGGCGGCGAGTTCCTGCGCGCCCTGCAGCCCCAGCAGCGCGGCGCTCAGGTTGAACGGCGCCAGCGTCCGATCTGCCTTGTCCGCGGGGTAGGTGTAGGCCAGTTCCTTCAGGCCGGCCGCCTTGACCGCGATCTGCGCGGCGTTGATCGCCGTCAGCGGCGCCTGCGGGTTCACCGTGCCGCCGGAGATGATGCCTTCCCTGTACAGCGCGGCGGCCGCCGCATAGTAGACGCTGGAAGCCGGAACGTCGTCGAAGACGGCGTCATCGGCGGCTGCGGCAGCTTCGGCTCCGTCGGCGGTTTCGGCGTCTTCGCCGGTCTCCAGCCGGAGCGCTGCGGCCGTCGCGGCGATGAAGTCGCCTTTCGTGGGGGCGTCGCCGAATGCGATGCCGAACTTGTCTTTCAGGAACAGCGCATAGTCTGCGGCGGTTTCCTGTGCCAGGCCCTGAGCGGCTGTGGAGACGGCGGTGCTGCCGGACCCGGAGACGGCGGACACGCCGCCGGCGGCGGAAACGGCCGGGACGGACAGCAGCAGGACGGCGGCCAGCGAAGCGGGCAGCAGCCTGCGGACCAGTTGGTGAAGTCGGATGGACATGGCGGTACCTCCTCGGGTTGATTCGGATGATAAATCCTAGTAAAATAGTATGTAAAATCGGGTTAATCCTAGCAGAGGATTGGAACGGCTGTCAAGACGGAATAAAGGCAATCGTTGCGCTTATTTCCGGGCTGAGTGCGACTGAGGCGGGAAATCGTGCCGGAATCGACGACATTTTTCGACAATATCGCGCTTTTCCATTGACAAAGCCTGAGCCAGTCCCTAGGATTAAACTGACAAACATTTTGAAATGGAGAGAACCTGTCGTGAAAAGAGCGTCCTTACTGGTGCTGCTTGCCGTGCTGGTCGTCTCGCTTCTCGCGGCCTGCGGCGGCGGAAATAGCGGAAATAACGGAAACAGCGAAGGAAACAATGGAAGCAATGCGCAGAACGCCAATGCAGGTGCGGGCGCGGACAACGTCGGAGGTGACACGGAAGGTCCGAAGAAACGCGTCGCGCTCGTGCTGCCGGAGAAGATCGGCGTCAACGCGTTCTTTACCCAAATGGTGGACGGGCTGAATCAAGCCGCCGAAGAGTTCGGCGTCGAGGTCAAGACGATCGAATCGACGGACCCGGCCGCATTCGAGCAAAATCTGCGCGCCGCCGTCGCCGACAATTACGACCTGATCATTACGAGCAGCTTCACCGCGGTCGATGCGCTGACGGTAGTGGCCGCCGAAAATCCGGACAAGCCGTTCGCCATCATCGACCAGGCGTTTGACGCGCCGAATGTCCGCAGCATCGAGTTCCGCGAGCACGAAGCCGCTTACCTGCTTGGTGCTGCCGCCGGTCTTGTCACGAAGACCAACACGGTCGGCGCGGTCGTGGCCATGGACATCCCGCTGCTCAGCAAATATACGAGCGGTTTCGAGCAAGGGCTCAAACATACGAATCCGGACGCGAAATTCCTGGTCAACTATGTCGGCAACTTCACCGATCCGGCGAAGGCGAAGGAACTGGCGCTGCTGCAATATGAGCAAGGCGCAGACTTCATCGCCGGCATGTCGGCCGTCAGCGACAACGGCGTCTTCGAAGCGGCGAAAGAGAAGGGCTTCCTGACTTCCGGCCAGGACGTCGACCGCACGGTCGAAGATCCGGAGCACATCATTCTGTCCCAACTGAAAGAAACCGATACGGTCGTCTACGAGACGGTGAAGGACTTCGCACAAGGCAACTTCACGTTCGGCACGGTCAACTACGGCCTTAAGGAGAACGGCGTCGGCCTGACGTTCGTCACGGCGGAGTCGCCGTCGCCGCTCAGCGACGCGCTCGGCCAGGAGAACGTCGAGACGCTGAAGAAGATCCGCGACGACATCGTTTCGGGCGCGATTACGGTCATCAATCCCCTCGAACAGCAGTAAAGCATCTGACGATACGGTGTTTCATACGCTAGCAGCCGGCTGCCGGGACGCAGCCGGCTGCTGTACGTGTTATTGAGGAACATACCGCATGACGGAAGGGGAAGCGGCATGCTGCTGCAGATGGAGAAGATCACCAAGATATACGGCGACGTCACGGCCAACGCGGGCGTTGACTTTACGCTCGAAGCCGGCGAAGTGCATGCGCTGGTCGGCGAGAACGGCGCGGGCAAGACGACGCTGATGCGCATTCTCTACGGCGAGGAGACGCCGACATCCGGCACGATCCGGCTCCGCGGACAGGAGCAGTCGTTCCGCTCGCCGGAGGACGCGATCCGCGCGGGGATCGGGATGGTGCACCAGCACTTCATGCTGTTTCCCTCGTTCACCGTGGCGGAGAACATCGTCATCGGCCGGGAACCGGCCTCCGGCATGCTGTTCGACCGGAAGAAGGCGGCCGAAGAGGTGGCCCGGCTGTCCGCCGAATACGGCATGCCCGTCGATCCGCATCGCCGGGTCGCCGATTGTCCGGTCGGAATCCAGCAGCGGGTCGAAATTTTGAAGGTGCTGTACCAGGGCGCGGACATCATCATTCTGGACGAGCCGTCGGCCGTGCTGACGCCGCTGGAAGTGAAGGAGCTGCTCGCGGCGATCCGCGAGCTGGCGCGCAAGGGCAAAAGCTTCATCCTGATCACGCACAAACTGCAGGAAGTGATGGATGCCGCCGACCGCATCACCGTGCTGCGCGACGGCCGCGTCACCGCGACGGTGCGCGCCGCCGACACGAACGTCGAGGAGCTGTCCCGCCTGATGGTCGGGCGCGAGCTCGTCCCGTTCGACAAGCGGCCGGCCAAGCCGGGCGAACCGGTGCTCGAGGTGGAAGGCCTCACGATCCGCGCCGGCCGCGGCAAGACGAAGCCGCTCGTCGATAACGTGTCGTTCAGTGTCCGGGCGGGCGAAATTGTCGGTGTGGCAGGCATTTCCGGCAACGGCCAGTCCGAACTGATCCAGGCGATCGCCGGCCTGCGGCGCATTGACGCCGGAGCGGTCAAGCTGTGCGGGCGCGACATCTCCGGCGCCGATGTCCGGGAAATCCGCCGGCAGGGGCTCGCCCATATTCCCGAAGACCGCTATCAGTGGGGGTGCGCGAAGGAGGAGTGCATCGCCGACAACGCGGCGATGGGCCATACGGCGCGCGCCGGTCGATCCGGCATCCTGCTGCGCGGCCGCATACGCAAGCTGGCCGAGTCCTGGATCGCCGGTTTCAAGATCAAGGCGGGATCGCCGGATGTGAAGGCGGGGCAGCTGTCGGGCGGCAATCTGCAGAAACTGATCGCGGCGCGCGAGCTGGCGCACGGCTCGCCGCTGGTCATCGCCGCCGAACCGACGCGCGGCGTCGACATCGGCGCCATGGAGATCATCCACGGCGAGTTGATGAAGCGGCGTGACGAAGGCAGCGGCATTCTGCTCGTATCCTCCGAACTGACGGAAATTTTGAAGCTTTCCGACCGGATCATCGTCCTGTTCGAAGGGCGGATCGCCGGCGAGCTTGCGGCCGAAGAAGCGACGGAAGAGGGAATCAGCATGCTGATGGCGGGGGTGACGGCCGATGCGGCTCATGCAGCTCATCACACGTAGTCTGCGCGAATGGATTCATCCGCTTGCGGCCCTGCTGCTCGGCCTCGCCGCCGGAGCCGTCGCGATTCTGGCCGTCGGCGGCTCGGTGGCCGAGACGTACGCGGAGATGTGGAAGGGCGCGTTCGGCAGCTTCTACTACGCGATGAACACGCTGGCGCGGGCAACCCCGATCATGCTGATCGGCCTCGGCGTGGCGCTCGCCTTCCGCGCCGGGTTCTTCAACCTCGGCGCCGAAGGCCAGCTTCTGCTCGGCGCCCTGGCCGCCGCGGTCACCGCGCTCTATCTGCCGGCACCGCCGGAAATGCGCATGATCGCCGCGCTTGCCGCAGGCATCGTTGCCGGCGGCGCCTGGTCGCTGTTTGCCGGCTGGCTCGATCTCCGGTTCCGTATGAATCTGCTCATTACGACGCTGCTGCTGAACTATATCGCGGTGTATCTGGCCAGCTATTTCGTCAGCTTCCCGCTGAAGGATACGTCGGGCAGCGCCGCGATCAACCAGACGAACATGTTGGACAGGGCGGTATGGCTGCCGAAGCTGTTCAAGGGCATGAGCGTGCACGCGGGCTTCATCATCGCGGCGGCGGCGGCCGTGGTGCTGTTCCTGTTCCTCCGCCATACGATCGCCGGCTATCATCTCCGGATGCACGGCAGCAATCCGCTGTTCGCCATATACGGCGGCGTCCGCCGCGGCCGGCTGATGATGGCCGCCATGCTGGCCAGCGGCGGCTTCGCCGGACTCGCCGGCGCCGTCGAGGTGCTCGGCACGCAATACCGCTACATCGACAACGCGCTGACCGCCCCCGGCTATGCCTGGTCGGGCATCATGGCGGCATTGCTCGCCGGATCGCATCCGCTCGGGACGGCGGCGGCGGCCATCCTGCTGGCGGCGCTGCAGACGGGCGGCATGGGCGTGGAGCGGAACACCGAGGTGCCGCTCGAGATTGCCAGCGTCATCCAGGCGGCGATCATTCTGTTCATCTCCGCCCGGTTCACGTACGCGTTCTTCAAACGCAGGAAAGCGAGGTCTTCCGATGGACCAGCTGTTTGATTTCTCGCTGTTCAACTCCATGCTGCGGATGATCGCCCCGATCCTGCTGGCCGCGCTCGGCGGCGCGATCTGCGCCCGCGTGGGCATTTTCAACGTCGGTCTCGAAGGGCTCATGCTGACGGGCGCGTTCACGGCCATCGTCGGCAATCATCTGTTCCACAATGTGTGGCTGGCCGTCCTGTTCGCCGCCGTCTGCTCGGGGCTCATGTCCCTGATCCTCGCCTATCTGACGATCAGCCTGAACGCGAACATGATCGTCGTCGGCGTGGCGCTCAACTTCCTGGCGACGGGGCTGACCACGTATTGTTTGTTCGCCATTTTCCATGTCAAAGGGTCATACTATGACCCGAATATGACCGGTCTGCCGAAATGGAACATCCCGCAGATCTCCGGCGACTCGTTCCTCGGCATTCTGACCGGTCACTCGCCGCTCGTCTACCTCGCCTTCGTGCTGGCGTTCGCGCTGCAATTTTTCTTCTTCCGCACGGTGCGGGGATTCCGGATGCTGGCCGCGGGCGAACATCCGGCGGCAGCGCGGAGCCTGGGGATCAAGATCGACCGCATCCGGTACGCCGCGGTGCTCGCCAGCGGCGTGCTGTGCGGACTGGCCGGCGCGCAGCTGTCGCTCGGGCAGGTGACGCAGTTCACCGAGAACATGACGGCCGGCCGCGGCTTCATCGCCCTCGTCGCCGTCATGCTCGGGCAGAACAATCCGCTGGGCGTCACGCTGTCGAGCCTGCTGTTCGGGCTCATGGAAGCGATCAGCATCCGCCTGCAAGGCTTCTCGCTGCCGACGCAGTTCACGATGATGGTGCCGTATATCGTGACGCTCGCCGCCATGTCTTTCTTCAAGGACCGCGCCTATCTGCAGCAGTCCGGCCGGATCGAGGGACGCTAGGCAAACATTCGAATTTCGAAAAAGAGGAGGCGCATCGGATGGAAAAAATGGACAAGGCGGAACGGCTGAAACGCGCTCCCGCGCCGAAAGCCCGGATCAGCCCGGAACTCGCGCACCGGCTGCCGCCGGGGCAGACGCTGACGGACCGGTTCCCCATCCTGCATGAAGGCGACGTGCCGGATTACGGGGACGGATCGGAATGGTCGCTGCGCGTGTTCGGCCTGGTGGACGGGGAGCGGACGTTCAGCCTGGACGATCTGAAGGCGATGCCGCGCGCGACCGTCGTCTGCGACATTCATTGCGTCACGCGCTGGTCGAAATTCGACACCGCATGGGAAGGCGTGCGGTTCCGCGATTTTCTGGCGGCGGCGGGCATCCGCGTCCGGCCGGAGGCGCGCCATGTCATGATCCATGCCGATCAGGACTACGAGACGAATGTGCCCCTCGAAGACCTGATGCGGGATGACGTGCTCCTCGCCTGGGGCTACGACGGCAAGCCGCTCACTCCGAAGCACGGCTGGCCGCTCCGTCTGATCGTGCCGCATCTCTACTTCTGGAAGAGCGCCAAATGGGTGCGGGGCATCGAGTTCATGAAAGAGGACCGGCCGGGCTACTGGGAGCAGCGAGGCTTCCACAATTACGCCGATCCGTTCCGGGAGCAGCGGTTCTCGGACGAGTCTTTTGAGATGCCGGAAGACGAATGGATGCACAAGGATTACGACTGACGGACAAATACGACTGCATGATCCAGAGGCCGCGGACAGCGCGCCATGACCGTTGGGAGGTACCGTATAGATGAAACTGCCGATTCTGCGCGTAGAACCGGCCGACATTCCGGATTACGCGCTTGTCTGCGGAGACCCGTTCCGCGCGGAGAAAATTGCGGGCAAACTGGAGGACGCGCGGGAGCTTGCCTTCGCCCGGGAATACCGGACGTTCGTCGGCAAGTATAACGGCGCCCGGCTTGCCGTCGTCAGCCACGGCGTCGGCTCGCCCGGCGCCGCCGTCTGCTTCGAGGAACTGGCGAGGGCCGGCGTGCGGACGGTGATCCGCGTCGGCACGGCCGGGTCGCTGACGCCGGAGTATCCGGCGGGCAGCCTGATCGTCAGCACCGCGGCGGTGCGCGAAGAAGGGCTGACGAAGCAGCTCGTGCCGCCCGGATTTCCGGCGGTCGCCGACAGCGCCGTGACGGAGGCGCTGTACCGCGAGGCGGTCGCGCTCGGCGGCGGCCCCGTCGGCAAAGGGATCACGGCGACGTTCGACGCGTTCTTCACGGGCGTCGTCGACCTGCCTCATGACGCGTACGCGAAGGCGGGCGTGCTCGCCGTGGAGATGGAGATCGCCGCGCTCTACGTGATTGCTTCGCTGCGCGGCATGCGCGCCGGCGCGATCGTCGCGCTGGACGGCGACGCGGACACCGTCGACGAAGCGTACGACCCGCACCGCAATATCGTCGCGGAGGCGGTGGAACGCGAGATCGAGGCCGCGCTCCGGGCGATTGCGTCGCTCGCCGCGGCGGACGCCGCCGCCGAATAGCGTTGGCCTTGCATTGCCTGCCCCGGCCGGGGCGGGCTTTTTTGTCGAATTTCATGGTAATATTGAAGGAGCGAAAGGCGCCAACAACCGGAGGAGAGGAAAACCGTTGAGAGAACTGCTGCATCCCGTCAAAGTCGTCCGCGCGGCCGGGCTGGCGGACGGCACGTCGCTGCTCGTGCTGCTCGGCATCGCGATGCCGCTGAAATACGCGGCCGGCATGCCGATGGCGGTCACGATCGTCGGCACGATCCACGGCTACATCGTCATCTTCTATCTCCTGGCGATTCTGTATGCGCAATTGCGCCTGCAATGGAACGTGCTGTGGTCGCTGCTGTGCCTGGCGGCCGCGTTCGTGCCGTTCGGCAATTTCGTGCTGGACCGCGCGATCAGGCGCCGCCGGCATCAGTTCGAGATCCGGCCGATTCCGGTCAAATGGCTCGTCTATGCGGTGGTGTTCTTCGCGTTTCTCGATCTTTTCACCCAATTGCCGGTCATGAGCACCTATGCGTCGTCGCTCGGCGCCGGCGCGGCCGTCGCGGGGCTCGCCGTCGGCATGTACTCGATGACGAATCTGTTCGGCAATCTCGCCTCCGGCATCTGGACGGACCGCCACGGCGCGTACCCGGTGGTGACCGCGGGGCTTGCCCTGACCTCCGGCGTGCTGCTCCTGTACAGTCTCGTGGCAAGCCCGGCGGCACTGGTGGCGGTGCGCTTCCTTCACGGATTCGTGAGCGGTCTGATCGTTCCCGCGGCTTTCACGTTCCTCGCGAACGTGACGGAGAAGGATCGGCAGGGCAGCCAGAGCGCGGTGTCGGGGACGTTCGTCGGCATTGCGGCGATCGCCGGCCCCGCGTACAGCGGCATCATGGCGAGCCGGACGTCGGTCCCGTTCGTGTTCGCCACGGTCGCTGTGCTCGGGCTGGGGCTGCTCCTGCTGACGGTGATTTTTCTCCGGAAGCAAGACGCGCGGAGCAAGGAAGAGCGCCGGGCCGGAGGAAGGCTGGTCTGGAGACGGGAATTGCTGCAGTCTTTCGCGGGGGCTTTTTTCCTCATGTTCTCGCAGGGGGCGCTGGCTTATCTGCTGCCGCTGCACGTCCAGGCACTCGGCTTTGACTCGCGGATCAGCGGCACGCTGCTCAGCATGTTCGGGCTGATCGCCGTCGCGGTGTTCATCGTGCAGGCGCGCGTGGGCTTCAGGCGGCTGCCGCCCGCCATGCGGTTTACGGCGGGCCTTGCCATGATGGCTG
>NZ_CAJRAY010000024.1:96265-153744 GCF_907165215.1 Thermobacillus xylanilyticus
GCTCGGGCACAGCACAAGCATGGCCGTTCTTGTCGCGGTGATGACCTTGTACGGCCTCGGGTTCGCGCTGCTGTTCCCGGCGATGAACACGCTGCTCATCCACGGCACGACGGAAACGAACCGCGGACAAGCCTACGGCTGGTTCTACGCGCTGTTCTCGGCGGGCACGGTGGCCGGTTCGTCCGGCATCGGACTCGTGCCGCTGCCGGTTGCGGGACAGTTCATCGTGACGGGCTGCGTCATGCTCGCCTGCGTTGCGGCCGTGCTGCTGACCGCGCCGAGAGCGAAGATTTTGGCTGGATCGGATCAAGGAAATTAAGGGAATACTAACGGCGATGACCGCAGTGGAAAGCGCGGGGGGTTGCCGTGAGCCATTATTTGCATATCACCGTGGATCTGCTGTTCGGGTTCGCAGGACTGTTTGTTTTCAATCAGGTGCTCGGCAAGGCGCATTTTTCCAAGCTGACGCCGTTCGAATTCGTCGCCATACTGGTGCTCGGAGATCTGGTCGGCAACGCGGTCTACCAGCCGGATGTGACGGCGGCGCAGATTGTGTACGGTATCCTGATCTGGGGGCTGATCATTTACGCCATCGGGCGGTTGACCTTGAAGTCGAAAAAGATGCGCACGCTGTTCGAAGGCGAGCCGTCCATCGTCATCCGGCGCGGGCATCTGCAATACGACGTCATGCGCCGCAACATGCTGGATCTCGACCAGCTGCTCAGCATGCTGCGGCAGCAGGGGTATTTCTCGCTGCGCGAGATCGAGTACGCCGTCCTCGAGACGAACGGCATGATCAGCGTGCTGCCGAAGCGGCCGTACGGACCGCCGACGCGCGCGGATCTCGGCCTGCACGGCGTGGGCGGACGGGTGCCGATTACGCTGATCCTCGACGGCCGGCTGCAGTCGGACAACCTGGGGAAGGCGTCCTTGTCCGAACCGTGGCTGAAGCAGCAGTTGGCAGATCGGGGCATCACTTCGTATGAGGGCGTCCTGTACGCGGACTGGGACCCCGAAGAAGGACTGTTCGTTATGCCGCATCAATGAGAAACGGCAGCCGAACTGACGCCGTGTTGTCTCGAGCGTCGGTTCAGGCTGCCGTTTTCTGATGGCTCAGGATTTCAGCACGTCGTGGTCGACGTACCGTTCGCCGTTCAGCTTGCTGATGACGTTGATCGCGACTTTCGCGCCGTCGCCGGCGGTGATGATCGTATGGACGCTGACGCCCGCCACCGTGCCGGCGGCCCAGATGCCGTCGATGTTCGTCCGGCCGTCCGCGTCGACGTCAATGACCGTCTTGATGCGCGGCTCGGTGCCGTCTTTCAGCTTCAGGCCGATCTTCTCGGCGAGGTCCGTCAGCAGGCCGGTTGCGATGATGACTTGTCCGGCTTCGAAAGACTCGCCGCCTTCCGTCTCAATGCGGAACTTGTCTCCGTCCTTCACGATGTTCGTGACCGTCGCCTGCTTCACTTCCGCGCCGAATTTTGCCGCCTGCTTCTTGCCGGTCTCGACCAGATCGGGACCCGTAATCTCCGGAACGCCGTAATGGTTCTCGATCCAGGCCCGCTTCGTGATGCTCTTGTCATTGTCGAGCAGCAGCGTCTTCTTGCCCGCTTTGGCCGTGAACAGCGCGGCGCTTGCGCCCGCCGGTCCGGCGCCGATAATGGCGATGTCAAACATCTCCACCCACTCCTTCGCCCATGAAATCAATGCGAATACAACTTGATGCCACAGGAACATTTTATACAAAAATGTTTCTAAAATCAAAAGGATGACGGGAACGGGCGTGAAGGCGTGTAAGAGAAGGCTCTCGGAGGCATGCAGGGGTGGAGGACCGGGGGAGTCACGCGGTACCGTTAAAGTTCGAAAAATAGTCACAAATGTCGGAATAACGATTTACCGTTTCGTCGGCGGGTCCGGTGCCCTGATCCGAAACGCCGCTGCGGACGGGCATCGGGCGCGGTTCGTGCAATTTTTTGGCTCCCGGGCGCAGGCTCGGCCGTATGTAAATGGTGGGCCTGCAAAGGCTGTGCCCGATGTGCGAAAGGGGTATGACCGTCCGGTCAACGGAGGTGTTCATTTGAAATTCAATATTTTGATAAGATAGAATATTACCATTCTGAACAATCGGTCAGCACAACAGACAAAGGAGTGGAATTGGTTGAACGGCATCATCCGATTTTCGCTGAACAACAAGTTTGCGCTGTGGATCATGACCATCATCGTCGTGGCGGCCGGTCTCTACGCCGGACTCACGATGAAGCAGGAAACGATCCCGGACATCAACGTTCCGGTTATTTCGGTAACGACGATCTATCCGGGCGCGGCGCCCGACGAGGTGGCGGAGCAGGTGACGCGTCCGATCGAGCAGCGGCTCCGCAATTTAAACGGTGTCAACCTGCTGCAATCCATGTCGATGGAGAACGTCTCGTCGCTTTTCATTCAGTATGACTATGAGAAGGACATGAAAGAGGCGCTCGAGGAAGCCCGCGAAGCGGTGGACAGCGTCAAACTGCCCGAAGGCGCTTCGAAACCGACGCTCTCCCGGATTACGATCAACGCCTTCCCGGTGCTGGCCGTCAGCGTCAGCAGCGACACGCTGTCGCTCGAGGAACTTACCGCGGTCATCGAAGAGGATCTGCGGCCGTCACTCGAAGGCCTTGACGGGGTATCGGAAGTCCAGATCTCGGGCCAATACGTTCGTGAAGTCATCCTGACCTGGAAAGAGGACAAGCTGGCGGAGTACGGCCTCAGCAAGGATACAGTCCAGGGCATCATCCAGGGTTCGGTGCTGAAGGCGCCGCTCGGTCTGTTCGAGATGGAGAACACGCAGAAAAACATCGTCGTGGACGGCGGCGTGCGTTCGCTGGAGGATCTGCGCAATCTGGCCATTCCGCTCATCCCGTCCGGCGGTGAAGGAACGGGTGCCGGCATGGGCGGCGCTGGCGGCATGGGTGACGCTGCGGGCATGAACCCCGCGGCCGGCATGGGCGGTGCCGCTGGCATGGATGCAGCAACAGGCATGGACGGTGCCGCAGGCATGGAAGCCGGCGCGGGCGACGCCGATCTGCTCGCCGCGCTGATGAACAGCGGCTTGCCCACGGTTCCGCTCTCCGAGATCGCGGACATCGAGCTCGTCGGCAAGGCGGAGTCGATCTCGCGCACGAACGGCCGGGAGTCCGTCGCCGTGCAGATCATCAAGGCGCCGGAGGCGAACACGGTCGAAGTCGTGAACAAGGTCAAGGCCGAGCTCGACGCCTTCCAAGAAGACACCGAAGGTCTGAACATCATCACGATGCTCGACCAGGGCGAACCGATCGAGCAATCGGTCGCGACGATGCTCGAGAAGGCGCTGTTCGGGGCGATCTTCGCAGTCATCATCATCCTGCTCTTCCTGCGCAATGTGCGCTCGACGCTGATCGCGGTCATCTCGATCCCGATGTCGCTGCTGATCGGCATCCTGCTGCTGAAGCTGAACAACATCACGCTTAACATCATGACGCTGGGCGCGATGACGGTCGCGATCGGCCGGGTCGTGGACGACTCGATCGTCGTCATCGAGAACATTTACCGGCGCATGTCGCTGACCGGCGAGCAACTGAAGGGCAAGGCGCTCATCCTCTCGGCGACGAAGGAAATGTTCATCCCGATCATGTCGTCGACGATCGTGACGATCGCGGTCTTCGTGCCGCTCGGCCTCGTCAGCGGCATGGTGGGCGAGCTGTTCCTGCCGTTCGCACTGACGATGGTGTACTCGCTGCTGGCGTCGCTGCTCGTCGCGATCACAATCGTGCCGATGCTGGCACATACGCTGTTCAAGCGCGGCCTGTCCAAGGGCAAGCATTCCGAAGGCCCCGGCACGCTGGCGAAAGCGTACCAGAAGGGACTGCGCTGGGCGCTCAGCCACAAGATCGTGACGTTCTTGGTCGCGGTGCTGCTGCTGGCGGCCAGCGTCGGCCTCAGCGGATTCATCGGCACGAGCTTCCTGCCGGAAGAAGAGCAGAAATACGCAATACTCACCTATTCGCCCGCACCGGGTGAACTCCAGGACGAAGTGGTGGACCTGGCGACGAAGGCGGAGGGCTATCTGCTGAACCGCGCCGACGTGACGGACATGCAGTTTGCGGTCGGCAGTCAGGGCGGCAGCATGATGGGCTTCGGCTCTGACCGCTCCGCACTGTTCTATGTGCTGTTCCAGAGCGACATCAAGAACTTTGAAGAAGTGAAGGAGCAGGTGCTCGCCGACGTGCAGGCGAAAGCCCCGGGCGAAGGCGAGTGGGGAATGCTCGACATGTCCAGCGTCATGGGCACGGGCAGCTTCAGCCTGACCGTCTACGGCGACAGCTACGAAGAAATCAAGGACGCGGCCGAAAAAATCAAGACGCTCATGGAAGAGGATTCGAACTTCAAGGACATCGAGACGGGACTGGAAGAGACCTACGACCAGTACACGCTGCTCGCGGATCAGGCGCAGCTCAGCCGGTACGGGCTGACGACCGGCAACATCATGCTCGCGCTCGCTCCGGTGCGGGAGCGGCCCGTCCTGACGACGATCCAGGAAGACGGCGAAGTGTACAACGTGTACGTGCAGTCGGAGGCGAAGCAGTACGACACGATCGACGATATGACCGGCGTGACGCTCACCTCGCCGCTCGGCTTCGAAGTGCCGATCCGGGATGTCGTGAAGGTCGAAAGCGGAGAATCGCCGAACGCGATCAACCTGATGGACGGCCGGCTGTATACGAACATCACGGCCGAAGTGACGACCGCCGACGTCGGCAAGGCTTCTTCCGAACTGAAGCAAAAGATCAACGATCTTGAGCTGCCGGCATCGGTGGATGTCGAGTTCGGCGGCGTCGTCGAGCAGATGAACGAGACGTTCACCCAGCTCGGCCTGGCGATGGCCGCCGCGGTCGCGATCGTCTACCTCGTGCTCGTCATCACGTTCGGCGGCGGACTGGCGCCGTTCGCGATCCTGTTCTCGCTGCCGTTCACGGCGATCGGCGCGTTCATCGCGCTGCTGCTGGCCGGCGAAACGCTGAACGTCTCGGCGATGATGGGGCTGCTCATGCTGATCGGCATCGTCGTCACGAACGCAATCGTCCTGATCGACCGCGTCATTCACAAGGAACGGGACGGCCTCGCGACGCGGGAAGCGCTGATCGAGGCGGCCGGCACCCGTCTGCGCCCGATTCTGATGACCGCCCTCGCGACGGTCGGCGCCCTGCTGCCGATGCTGTTCAGCCTCGAAGGCGCGGGCATCATTTCGAAGGGACTGGCGGTGACGGTCATCGGCGGCCTGACCAGTTCGACGCTGCTCACGCTGTTCATCGTGCCGGCGATCTACGAAGTGCTGATGCGCTTCCGCCGCAAGCAGGCCGAGGAGCGGATCTGATTGTCGGACAAGAAACGGATGATCGTGTCCGCCGCCCTGCGCGTGTTCGCGCGCAAAGGCTACCGCGCGGCGTCGATCCAGGAAATCGCCGAGGAAGCCGGGGTGGCGAAAGGTTCGATCTACCTCCATTTCAAATCGAAGGACGAGCTCGCGCTGGCCGCCGTCTCCGACGTCTACGACCGCGTCCGGCGGCGTATGGCGGAGCTGGAGTCGGATGACGGCCTGACGCCGCGCGAGCGGTTCATCCGCCAGCTCGAGGCGCAGCTCGCCGTGGGCTCGGAGAACGCCGAATGGATTCGCCGGCTCTGGCATGATCACGCAACTGAAATCCACGAAGCGCTGCCCGGATTCGTCCTCCGGATCCGGGCGGAGACGGCGGATTGGCTGCAGCGTTCGATCCGCAGTGTCTACGGCGAAGCGTGCGGGCCGTATGCCTGCGACATCGCGCTGCTGATGCAGGGCGCGATCGGCGAGTTCATCGGCTACTTCCTGCTCGGCGGCAAGCCGCTCGAACCGCAGCGGCTGGCGCGGTATCTTGTCGCCCGGATGGACGACATCGCCGCCGGGCTGTCCGGCAGCGGCGAGCGTCCGCTCGTTGCGGGCGATGAGCTCGAAGCGCTGGTCCGGAGTTTGGCCGGCGGCTGCGGACCGGCGTTGCGGCAGACCGCGATCCGGGAACTGCGGGAACAGTTGGAAGCCCTCCGGACGGACGGCGCGGATACGGGCGAGCTGGAGGAAGCGCTGGGCGTGCTGGAGGCCGAGACGGCGAAACTGTTGCCGAACCGCGTCATTCTGCGCGCCATGCTGGGCCATGTGCGCGCCCTCGCGCCCGAGCCGCTCCGACCGGCCATCGACCGGCTGGAAAGGGAAATGCAGCAGATGTGAAAACCGCTGCCGCCGGCAGCGGTTTTTCTGTTGGCGCGGAGAAGGCCGCGCGGACATATTTCGAAGCCGCATACCTTATACTACGCATGAACCAGAACAGGACGGGGAAGTGAACGCATGGCATTCATTGTCCTCATCGTGCTCATCCTGCTGAACGCCTTTTTCGCCGCTTCCGAGATCGCGCTCATCTCGCTGAACGACAACCGGATTCGCGCGATGGCGGAGGACGGACACAAGAAAGCGAAACTGCTCGAGGGATTGCTGCGCGAACCGAGCCGGTTCCTCGCGACCATTCAGATCGGGATCACGCTGGCCGGATTTCTCGCGAGCGCGTTCGCGGCCGAGAGCTTCGCGGGCGATCTGGCGGCCTTCGCCGCGAAGCAGGGTGTGCCGGTGCCGCAGAAATTGCTGCATACGATCGCGCTCGTTGTCATCACGCTGGTGCTCTCCTATTTCACGCTCGTGTTCGGGGAACTGGTGCCGAAGCGGCTCGCGATGAAGAAAGCGGAGCCGATCGCGATGCTCGCCATCCGTCCGCTCGTCTTCCTGTCGGCGGTCACCTCTCCCGTCGTACGGCTGCTCACCGGTTCGACGAACCTGATCGTGCGCCTGTTCGGCGTCGATCCGAACGCGGACGACGAAGAAGTGACGGAAGAAGAGATCCGGATGATGGTCGATGTCGGCGAGGAGCGGGGCGCGATCGACAAGACGGAGAAAATGATGATCAACAACATTTTCGACTTCGACAACAAGACCGTCGGGGAGATCATGACCCACCGCATCGACGTCGTCGGCATTCCGCTTGAGGCGACGCTGAAGGACATCGTCGCGACGATCGAAAGCGAGAAATATACGCGCTATCCCGTCTACCGCGAGCATATGGACAACATCGTCGGCATCCTGCACGTAAAGGACCTGACCTTGCACGTCATGGACTGCGATGAAGAAGCGTTCGATCTGACGAAGCTGCTGCGCAAGCCGTATCATGTGCCGATGCAGCGCCCGATCGACGAAGTGTTCCGGGACTTCCAGAAGAACAAGGTCCACATGGCGATCGTCATCGACGAATACGGGGGAACGGCGGGCATTGTCACGATCGAGGATCTGCTCGAGGAGATCGTGGGCAACATTTTTGACGAATATGACGAGGATGTTCGCGATATTGTGAGAATGGACGACGGGTCGCTGCTCGTGAGCGGCATCGTCGACCTCGACGAGATCGAGCGAATGCTGGACATCGGGCTGCCGACGGACCGGTACGACACGGTGAGCGGCTTCGTCATCGGGCAGCTCGGACGGTTCCCGGAGGCGGGCGACGAGGCGGAGATCGTCTGGGAAGGGTACATCTTCCGCGCGGAAGGGCCGGTCAACAAGCGGATCGCGAAGGTACGGATCGTGCCGCCGGGAAGCGGAGAAGCCGGGACTGCGGGGAAAATGGAAGACGTGACGGCCCCGGCCGAATGACGATCCTTCCGCCGGCCCGACAAAAGGGCTTGCCGCCGACCGCGCTCGTGCTATACTCGGAACTAGCGCACAGGAAAGCGGGAGGTGCTGGCGGTCTTGGAGGACGCTTTGCTCGGCAGTTTCGTATCGGCCATGGCGACGGTTCTGGGCGGGCTTCCGGTGCTCTTGATCCGGAAGATGTCCGAGCGGTGGAAAGACATTCTCGTCGCGTTCACGGCCGGCATCATGGTGTCCGCTTCGACGTTCGGCCTGCTTCCCCAGGCGATCGCCGAAGCCGGCTTCTGGACGATGACCGTCGGACTCGTGCTCGGCGTGCTGGTGCTGGATGTGATCGAGCGGAACATTCCCCATATCGACGTCGAGAACAAAAACGGCATCCGCTCGCTCGACAACAAGGCGTTGCTCGTCATGATCGCGCTTTTCATCCACAATATTCCGGAAGGCCTCAGCACGGGGTTCAGCTACGCGAGCGGAAACGAAGGGCTCGGCCCGATGGTCGCGATCGCCATCGGAGCGCAGAATATGCCGGAGGGACTCATTCTGGCCGTGTTTCTGCTGAACGCGCGGACGCCCAAGCTGAAATCGCTGCTCATCGTGACGGCGACCGGCCTCATGGAGATGGTGTCTGCGGTGGTCGGCTACGGGGCGGCCAGCCGGATCGACGGGCTGATCGGCCCGGGGCTGGCGTTCGCGGCAGGGGCCATGCTGTTCATCGCGTACAAGGAACTCATTCCCGAAAGCCACGGTCACGGGTTCGAGCGGCCTTCGACCTACAGTTTTATCGCCGGGCTGCTCGCGATGATCTATATCGCGGAAGTGTTCGGCTGACTGGAAACCGGGAGAGAGGAGCGTACATATGGACGTTCTGGAAGCGATCCGCACGCGCCGGTCGTTCGGCCGTGTCAGCCAGGAGAAGGTAGCGCGCGAGACGATCGAGGCGATTCTCGAGGCGGCCAACTGGGCGCCGAGCCATCACGGCACGGAACCGTGGCGGTTCCGCGTCATGACGGGCGAAGGACGCGGCGTGCTGGCGAAGGCTTACGGCGATATCGCCGTGCTCGGCGCTTCGGAGGAGGAGCGGGAGACGGTCCGCGCCAAGGCGGAGGCGAAGGCGTACCGCGCGCCGGTCGTCATCGCGGTGTCGGCGCTGCCGTCCGATGCGCCGAAGGTCGTGCGCGCCGAGGAATTCGCGGCGACGCATGCGGCCGTGCAGAATCTGCTGCTGGCGGCGCATGCGCTCGGGCTGGCCGCGATCTGGCGGACCGGCGAGCCGATGTACCATCCGCTCATGAAGCAGGCGCTCGGCCTCGCGGAAGCTGAGGAGCTCGTCGGCCTCATCTACCTGGGCAAGCCGGCAGCGCCGCTCCCCGAGGGCAAGCGCAGGCCGGCCGCGGAGAAGACGGTCTGGCTGTCCTGAGCGGGCGCGGCGGATACGGGGAAGCGTGCATGGTCGCGCAAAAAAAATGGGACGCGTGCATTGACTTCCCCTTCTTTTCATGCGAAAATGTACGCGCGTACATTACGTCATCAACAGGCGTGTGAAGGATTTCATTCGGGAGGGAAGGCGCAACGTGGCATCCCGCAAGGAAGTGGCCGAACTGGCAGGCGTCTCGGAAGCGACGGTCTCGCGCGTGCTGAACGGTGTCGGCCCGGTGCGGGAAGAGACGCGGCAGCGGGTGCTGGAAGCGGCCCGCAAGCTCAACTATCAGATCCACGCCCTGGCGGCCAGTTTCGCGCGGGGCCGGAGCGGCAATCTCGGCGTCGTGCTGCCGCATGTGCCGAAGGTGCGGCTGTTCTCCACGTACTATTTCTCCGAGATGCTGGACGGCATCGGCGAGGCGGTGCGCGAGCGCGGCATGGGGCTGCTCCTCCTGTACCGCAGGCCGCAGGAGCCGTTCGACTACGTGCCGCTGTTCCGCTCGGTCAGGATCGACGCCTGCATCGTGCTCGGGGCGAGCAGCCTGCCGGAGGAAGAGGCGGGCATCCGGGCGATGGCGGACGAGGGGCTGCCGTTCTGCATGATCGACCATCGTTCCGGCGACGGCCGGGCAAGCTCGGTCTGCGCGGCGCACGAGGAAGGCAGCCGGCGCGCGGTGCAGCATTTGATTGAGAGCGGTTACAGAAAAATCGGTTTTCTCAACGGTTCGCCGTGGTATTCACCAAGCAGGGAGCGGGAGGCCGGCTATATGCGGGCTCTGCGGGAGGCGGGCCTTGCGCCGGACCCGAAGCGGATGTTCGCCGGCAATTACAGCCGCACAAGCGGCCGCCGCGCGGCGGAGGACGTGTACGCCCGGCTGCGCGATCTGGACGCGATATTCGTCGCGAACGACCGGATGGCGATCGGGCTGATGCAGGCGCTGCGCGAACGCGGTGTCCGGGTGCCGGACGATCTCGCAATCGTCGGCTGCGACGACTCGGACGCGGCCGCCATGGTGGACCCGCCCCTGACTTCCGTCCGCGTGCCGTTCGGCGCGATGGGACGGACCGCCGCGGAGCGGCTGCTGGACCGGCTGCCCGACTGGCGGGGAACGGAATCCGTGTTCCACGAGACGCTGGCTACGGAGCTCGTCGTACGCGAGTCTTCCGCGCCGCGCTCGTAGAAACGTCCGGCGCCATGCGCCCGGACCTTCATACAACTTTATCCCCGTGGGAGGAGTGATCCGCATGAAGCAGTACAACATCGGCATGGTCGGGTACAAATTCATGGGCAAGGCGCACAGCCACGCCTACAAGGAAGTGCCGATGGCGTTCCCCGGTACGCCGGTTCCGGTCATGAAGGCGATCTGCGGCCGGAACAAGGCCGGCGTCGAGCAGGCGGCCGCCCAGTTCGGCTGGGAGTCGGCGGTCACCGACTGGCGCGAGCTGGTGCAGCGCGATGACATCGACATCGTCGACATCAACGCGCCGTCGGACGCGCACAAGGAAATTGCCGTCGCGGCCGCCAAGGCGGGCAAGCACGTGTTCTGCGAGAAGCCGCTGGCGCTGAATCTCGCCGACGCGCGCGAGATGCTGCAGGCCGCCGAAGAAGCCGGCGTCAAGCACATGGTCAGCTTCAACTACCGGTTCGCTCCGGCTGTTCAGCTCGCGAAGAAGCTGGTGCAGGAAGGGCGGCTCGGCCGGATCTATCACTTCCGCGCATGGTTCCTGCAGGACTGGATCATCGACCCGGACTTCCCGCTCGTCTGGCGGCTGGACAAGAACGTGGCCGGCTCCGGGGCGCACGGCGACCTGGGCGCGCATCTGATCGACCTTGCGCATTTCCTTATCGGGGATATCGAGGAGGTCGTCGGCATGAGCGAGACGTTCATCAAGGAGCGCCCGCTGCCGTCCTCGATGACCGGCCTCAGCGCGAAGGGCGACGCTTCCGCGCCGAAAGGCGAGGTAACGGTCGACGACGCGACGCTGTTCCTCGCGCGGTTCGCAAACGGAGCGCTCGGCAGTTTCGAGGCGACGCGCTTCGCGCCCGGCCACCGGTGCACGAACGCGTTCGAGATCAACGGTTCGAAGGGCAGCGTGAAGTTCGATTTCGAGCGGATGAACGAGCTGCAGGTTTACTTCACGGACGACGCGGAAGATGTGCAGGGCTTCCGGCGCGTCATGGCGACCGACGCGGCGCACGCGTACATGGACGCCTGGTGGCCGGCCGGACACTCGATCGGCTACGGCCAGACGTTCACGCATGTCATCGTTGAACTGCTGAACGCGATCGAAGAAGGCCGCCAGCCGGTGCCGAACTTTGCCGACGGGGTGAAATGCCAGGCGGTGCTCGAGGCGGTCGAGAAGTCGGTGGATGAGCGCCGCTGGGTGAAGATCAGCGAAATGTAATCGGAACGTTGCGCTGGACAGAAGAGAAAGGGGAACCTCATGAAAAAAGCGTTGATCGTATGGGGCGGCTGGATGGGCCACGAGCCGGACCAGGCCGCGGAACATTTCCGGGGCATCCTGGAGAAGGAAGGATTTTCCGTCGAAGTGTCGGATACGCTGGAGGCTTTTGCGGACAAGGAAAAATTGATGTCGCTTGACCTGATCATCCCGATCTGGACGATGGGCAAGATTCCGAAGCGCTACGTGCGGAACGTGTCGGAGGCGGTGCAGAGCGGCGTCGGCCTCGCGGGCTGCCACGGCGGCATGTGCGACGCGTTCCGCGAGAACGTGGACTGGCAGTTCATGACCGGCGGCAACTGGGTCGCCCATCCGGGCAACGACGGCGTCGAATACCTCGTCAAGATCAAACATTCGTCGAGTCCGCTGACGGCGGGCATCCAGGACTTCACGGTGAAGAGCGAGCAGTACTATCTGCATGTGGATCCCGCGGTCGAAGTGCTGGCCGTCACGCAGTTCCCGACCGTCCCCGGCCCGCATGAGCTGAACGGTCCCGTGGACATGCCGGTCGTCTGGACGAAGCGCTGGGGCGTCGGCCGCGTCTACTACTGTTCGCTCGGCCACGTGGCGAGCGTGCTCCGCATGCCGGAAGTGACGGAGCTGATGCGCCGCGGTTTCCTGTGGGCGGCGGAAGGCAAGGAGCTTTACGGCAGCACCAACCCGGTGATTTACACCAGCTACACGGGCATGGGCGACAGTCCGGACTGAATCCGGCGGCTGGCGGGCTGACGGGCTGACGGGAGCATCGAAGGCACCAACACTCGACACGGAAAGAAGGAAAGTTCGGCTATGGACAAAGTGAAAGCCGGCATCATCGGCACCGGCAACATCAGCGGGATTTATTTTCAGAACGGCAGCCGGTTTGAATCGCTCGAGATTGTGGCCTGCGCGGACATCGACGTCGAGCGGGCGATCGCCAAGGGCGCGGAATACGGCGTGCGCGGCTGCTCCGTCGAAGAGCTGCTCGCCGATCCGGAGATTGAGATGGTCATCAACCTGACGATTCCGAAGGCGCACGCGCCGGTGAGTCTGCAGGCGCTCGAGGCCGGCAAGCACGTGTACGTGGAGAAGCCGCTGGCGGTGACCTGCGGGGAAGGCCGCGAGGTGCTGGAACTGGCCGGACGCAAGGGGCTGCTCGTCGGCAGCGCGCCCGACACGTTCCTGGGCGGCGGCATCCAGACCTGCATCAAGCTGATCGAGGAAGGGGCGATCGGCACGCCGATCGGCGCGACGGCGTTCATGATGAGCGGCGGCCACGAGTCGTGGCATCCGTCGCCGGAGTTCTACTATCAGGCCGGCGGCGGGCCGATGTTCGACATGGGGCCGTACTATCTGACGGCGCTCGTCGCGATGCTCGGCCCGATCCGGCGCGTCACCGGCTCGGCGCGCATCTCGTTCCCGGAGCGGACGATCACGAGCCAGCCGAAAGCCGGAACGGTCATTCCGGTCGAAGTGCCGACGCACATCGCCGGCGTCATCGACTTTGAATCGGGACCGGTCGCCACGATCATTACAAGCTTCGACGTGAAGGGCGGCTCGACGCTGCCGCGCATCGAAGTGTACGGCAGCGACGGGACGCTCGTCGTGCCGGACCCGAACACGTTCGGCGGTCCGGTGCTGTTGTCCCGAGCCGGCGCGCGCGAATGGATTGAAGTGCCGCTCACCCACGGCTACACGGGCAATTCGCGCGGCGTCGGCGCCGCCGACATGGCGAAGGCGATCCGCACGGGCCGGCCGTATCGCGCGAACGGCGCGCTCGCGTACCACGTGCTCGAGGCGATGCACGGCTTCCACGCGGCGTCGGAGGAAGGCCGGCATTACGTCATGGTGAGCACCTGCGCGAAGCCCGCGCCGCTGCCGGCCGGATTGCCGGAATTCACGCTGGACTGAATTTTGGACAAGCGACCAGGAGGGCTGTTCCTGATCGGCTTTCTTGGCGTCCTGGACCGTCGGGGTGCGGATTGGCGCAAAAATTGCCGCCATTCCGCCCGAAAAGGCAAAGTCGACGCGAATAGGCGCAGAATCTTCTTCTGATTCCGGGGAACCGGCCGATTTCGCGCCAATTTTCCGGAATAGAAGCAGAATTTTTCTCTGTTTCGGGTGAATGCCGAAAATTCGGCCCGATAAGCGAAGCAGCTTCGCTTATCGGGCCGAACTACTTGGAAGGGGTTGATCTCCACGCGCGCCAAGGCCTCAACGCGCGCGCAGCGCCCGCCATCTCTTGTACTGGTAGTAGATCGTGCAGCCGATGCAATAGCCCGCCAGGGCGGCCAGCGCGGCCAGTCCGACCATGCCGGAGGCGATGTGTCCCGGCCAGCTCCAGCCGGCGAGATGGAACACGGACGACAGGCCGAGCAGCAGCACGGCGATCGTCTGGTTGAACCTGGCAAGCTCCGCCGCCTGCGTCTCGGACCGCCTCAGCCGCTCGTCCGCCAGCGCCGACCGGGCGAGAAGAATGAACAGGCTCGCCTGCGGGCCGAACGCAAGGCCGGCAAGCTGGATGAGGAACAGGGCGTAGATCCACCACGGCTGCTGAGAGGCCAGCGCGATGACGACGAACAGGACGATGCCGGCCTGATTCGCTTTGATCAGGGGAAGCGGGATTTCCATCATGTCGGGACCTCCTTCCGAAATCCGTAATCCTCAAGCTAAAACCGACCAATCATATCTATCTGCTCACCATTAAAACGCAGCAGGCGCCGGATGTCAATGAAGGCGGGCGGAAGATCACGGCGGGGAAATGTTTCCGGGCGGGGGCGCATATGCTGGGATGAGGAAGCCGTCGGACGGGCGGCTGGCGGCCAGACAGCGGAGGTGACGCGAATGGCGAGATGGGGAAGACGCGGCATCGCGCATTGGCTCGGCGCGCTCTTGCCGGGAAGGCGCGGCGTCATGCGCATCCGCCGGCGCAGAGGATGGCGCCGGCCCGGCGCGGGCGGACGATTTGCCGCCGGCAGCCGTCCGGCCTCGGGGGGCCGGTTCGTCTCCGGAAACCGGCCCGCATCGGGCGGCCATTTTGTCGCGGGCGGCCGGACCGCTCTGTTCGCCCGTCCGGCGCGGCGCGAACGGCATCGCCGGCCCGCCGGGACGCGAATGCGCGTCAGCTCAAAGCCTCCCCGCCGGGAAAGACGGAAGCTCGGCGGAATGCGGCTGTTCCTGATCGTCTTCCTGTCTTTCTGCGTGTTCGTGACCGCCGCGTTCGTCTATGTGGAGCGCAATCTCCGCCCGCCGCTCATGCATGTCGCCACGATGCGGGTGAAGCAGATCGTGACGCGGGCGATCAACGAGGCGATCAGCAATCATGTGGCGAGCCATGCGAACGCGGAACGGCTCGTGGAATGGCAGAAAAGCGAAGACGGACGGGTGTCCGGCTTCATGCTGAACTATGCCGAGCACATGCGCATCACTTCCGAGACGATCGAGACGGTTCAGCGGACGCTGAACGAAATCAAACATGTGCCCGAGCACATCCCGATCGGCCAGGCGATCGGCAGCGCGGTCATCGCGTCGTTCGGACCGCGCATGCCCGTGCGCTTCGAACCCGTGGGCGCGGCGAAGGTGGAACTCGGCACGCGCCAGCGGGACGCGGGCATCAACATGATTCTCGTGGAAGTGTATATCCGGATTACAGCCGAAATGGCCATCATCATTCCGTTCGATACGCAGCCGGAGACGGTCGTGACGGAAATTCCGATCTCTTATCTGCTCGTCGTCGGCGACGTGCCGATGTACTATTACGACAACAAGGGCAATCCATCCGGATCAACGGCCGATCACGCGCCGAATATCGCGCTGCCGCTGCCGGAACCGGACAAAGAAACCTCCGGCGAGGCGCATGACGAGACCGGAACCGGAAACGAAGACGCCGTGCCGGAGGAATCGTGAGAAAAAGATCCGCGGCCGTTCACCACTTGTACGTGCCGTTCCGTATCCGCTGCCAGTCCTCGCGCTCCCATTTTTTCAGCAGCGGGTAAGGATCGAACGCCCACTCGACGAGACCGCGATCGCGGTACAGGCCGAAATGGAGATGGGGCGGGAACTTGCCCGACGTGCCCGGCTTGCCGTAGCCGGAGCTGCCGACCCAGCCGATGACCTGGCCCGGCTTCACGATGTCGCCGGGCTTCAGGTTTTTGTCGTACCCGGACAGATGGGCGAAATAGTGATACACATTGTCAATGTCCCGGATGCCGATCCGCCAGCCGCCGAACCGGTTCCATCCTTTCGTCTCGACGACGCCGTAGCAGGTGCTGCGGACGGGCACGCCGTAGTCTGCGAAAATGTCCGTCCCCTCGTGAATCCGGTAGCCGCCCCAGCCCCGCGCCGCTCCCCAGGTGTCCCGATACGAGTAGTCGGCGCGGACGGGCAGCGGGAACGCGTGATCGTCGAGATCGAGCCGGTCGAAGGCGGCGTACAGCGCGGAAAACTGCAGGACGCGTTGGACTGCGCGGGTGTTGTGGTAATATTCCCACAGCCCGATGGCGAAATCGTCTTCCGCCGTGCCGGATTTGAGCAACTGCTGCGCGACCGTCCAGAGGATGTCCTCGTCATCCGTCCGGTCGGCGCGTCCGTCGCCGTTGCCGTCCAGGCCGATGCCGCCGAAATGGCGGATGACCGCCGGATTCGTCTCGTTCTCGTCCGGGTTCAGCTCGCCCGCCCACCGTTCGGGCGGCACATAGATGGCGATCAGACCGCGCGGCTGCGGTCGTGATTTCGGACGAGCCTTCGTCAGCGTCCGCTCGTACTGATCGATGGCGGCCAGATGGTGCCAGGGGATGCCGGTCAGCATGCTGATCCGGTCGAACAGCGCGCGGCGTTCGGCATAGACGTCGCGCTCCGGCGTCACCTTGCCGGCCGCGGGCGCCGCCTGGGCGGCGGGACCGGCCGCGGCGGCAAAAAGCGCCAGGGAAGCGCAGGCTGCGGCGATGCGCCGAACGGCCCGCAATGCCGTGTCGAACCGGCTCCCCGCGCCTCTCCGCGTCAACCGAAGCATAGCGTTCCATCGCCTCCTTGTCCTCCGTTAGCATCTGCAGATCATTGGTTTTTATCCGAATCGTGTTATAATAAGAAAGATTATGGCTCCACTCTAGCAAGGGTCTGGGACTGCGGTCCCGCCCGTAAGGAAAGCGGGGATCCCCCATGAGCACACGCGAAAAGCAAAGGCTGCCGAAGCCGGACTGGCTTCGGATCCGGCTTGCGACGGAAGGCAACTATGCCGAACTGAAGACGATGATGCGCGCGAAGACGCTGCATACCGTATGCGAGGAAGCGCGCTGTCCGAATATTTATGAATGCTGGGCGAACCGGACGGCGACGTTCATGATCCTCGGCGACATCTGCACCCGCGCCTGCCGGTTCTGCGCGGTGAAGACCGGCCAGCCGACGGAACTCGATCTGGCCGAACCGGAACGGGTCGCGGAAGCGGCAGAGCAGATGATGCTGCGCCACTGCGTCGTGACGAGCGTCGCGCGCGACGATCTGGCCGACGGCGGCGCGCAGGTGTTCGCCATGACGATCAAGGCGATCCGCAAGCGGCTGCCGCTGTGCAGCGTGGAGGTGCTCATTCCGGACTTCATGGGCAACTGGGATGCGCTGCGCACCGTCATGGACGCGAAGCCCGACATTCTGAACCACAACATCGAGACGGTCCGCCGCCTGTCGGACAAGGTGCGGGCGAAGGCCAAATACGACCGCTCGCTCGAACTGCTCCGGCGGGCGAAGGAGATGCAGCCGGACATTCCGACGAAGTCGAGTCTGATGCTCGGGGTCGGGGAAGAATGGGACGAAATTCTCGAGGCGATGGACGATCTGCGCGCCGTGGACTGCGATATTTTGACGATCGGACAATATTTGCAGCCGACGCCGAACCATCTGCCCGTGGAGCGGTACGTCCATCCGGACGAATTCAAAGCGCTGAAGGAAGAAGGGCTCAAAAGAGGCTTCCGCCATGTCGAATCGGGTCCGCTCGTGCGCAGTTCCTATCATGCCCATGAGCAGGTGCAATCGGCGGCGGCGGCGCTGACCCATTCGGCCGGAAACTGAGCGAAAGGATTCGGGGAAGCATCGGAACAGAACCGGTGCGGGAAATGGGGGTTCATCTTGATCAATATCGGCGGCAGAGTATTCGAGCTGGTGCTCGATCACAAAGGCGGCTGGAACCCCGAAGCCTTCAGGGAACGGTACAGCGAAGTGCTGGACCGCTATGATTACGTCATCGGCGATTGGGGTTACAACCAGCTGAGATTGAAAGGATTTTTCCGCGACAATCATCCGAAAGCGACGAAAGATACGTCGATCAGCCATCTGGTCGACTATCTGCACGAATATTGCAACTTCGGCTGCGCGTACTTCGTCCTGCGGCGGGTGCCGGGGGATGAACGCAGCCGGACGGCGCCGGAAGAAGAGCCGGTCGTGTTCACGCACGCGCTGCCGGCCACCGGCGAGACCGCTGCCGGCCTCGCCGGCAAGGCGGCCGCGCTGCCCGGCGGCGAGCGGCTCATGCGCTGGCGGGCCGACCAGTCGACCGGCCGGGAAGGCCGGGCGCTCCGCATCGCGGCCGAGCGGGCGGAACTGGAGGCGCTCATTCTTCAGCGCGAGCTGCGGGAAGCGCGGGAACAGCGCGAGCAGCAGAAACAGCAGAAGCGGCAGGCGCACAAGAGCCCGGGATTCGGGCAGCAGAAGCCGCAGGGGCAGGGCGGCGGACAGCACGGCGGCAAGCGCGGAGGGGCGTCCGGCGGGCGGCAGGAGCCGCGCGGCGGGCAGCAGAGCCAGGGCGCGCCGGGCAAGGGCGAGCGGCATCCGCATCAGCCGCAGGGCCGGAAGCCCGACGCCGCCCGCGGCGACGCGCATCGCGGCCGGCAGCCGAATCCGCGTTCCGGCGACGCGCCGCGCGGACCGCGTCATCCCAAGGTCGAGCGGGCGGGCGGCGAGCAGCACCGGAACCGGCGGCCGAACGCGCAGCAAGCCGCGCCGGCGGGATCCGGCGAGACGTAAACAGCGAAAAGGGGTTTTCCCGCAGCGGGAAAACCCCTTTTTGTCAGGCTTTTTATTTCTTCACGGCTGCCTCGTAACGCTTGCCGACTTCGTCCCAGTTCACGATGTTCCAGAACGCGGCGATGTAGTCCGGGCGTTTGTTTTGATATTTCAGGTAGTAAGCATGCTCCCATACGTCCAGACCGAGGATCGGCGTGTCGCCTTCCATGAGCGGGCTGTCCTGGTTCGGCAGGCTGTACACTTTCAGCTTGCCTTCCGGCGATACCGCCAGCCAGGCCCAGCCGGAGCCGAAACGGGTCGTGGCCGCTTTCGTGAAGTCTTCCTTGAATTTCTCGAAGCCGCCCAGTTCGCTGTCGATCGCCGCAGCGAGCGCGCCCGTCGGAGCGCCGCCGCCGTTCGGGCTTAAGGTAGTCCAGAACAGCGAGTGGTTCGCGTGGCCGCCGCCGTTGTTGCGAACAGCCGTGCGAATCGATTCCGGTACGGCGTTCAGGTTCGAGATCAGCTCTTCGACCGACTTGCTTTGCAGTTCCGGAGCGGATTCGAGCGCTGCGTTCAGGTTCGTGACATACGTGTTATGGTGACGGCCGTGGTGGATCTCCATCGTCGTCGCGTCGATATGCGGTTCGAGCGCGTTCGTCGGGTACGGAAGCGGTGGCAGTTGATGAGCCATGGTTCGTTTACCTCCTGCGTTCAATTTTTTACAGCATTATTATCCATGATTCGCCGGAATAAATCAACATGGATGTTGCGAAAGTCCGGCGCGAGGAAGGCTTGAATCGGTGACAATCTTCATGTCACCGTCGTGTTGCTATGATCATGACGGGAAGCGAGGGAACCGCGTTGAGACGGATGGACAGGCTGGTGGCGATTCTGATCGCGCTGCAGCAGCGGCCGGAGACGGCGCAAAGTCTGGCGGACAAGTTCGAGGTGTCCAGGCGGACGATTCTGCGGGACATGCAGGCGCTCGCCGAGATGGGCGTTCCGATCTGGGCAGAGCCCGGGCCCGCCGGCGGCTTCCGGCTGATGGAAGGGTACAGGCTGCCGCCGCTGCAGCTGGATTCGCAAGAGGCGCTCACTCTGCTGTTCGCGCTCCGCGCGCTCACGCGGCTCGCCGACACCCCTTTCCGCCAGGCCCGCTGGACGGTGATCGACAAGATCCGGGCCGTGCTGCCGAAGCCGATGCTTGAGGCGATCGAGCCGGTGCTGGACCGGGTGGAAATCGAAGTTCCGGAAAGGAAGGTGAAGACGCCGCATCTGTCCGAGCTGATGGAACACGCCGCCGCGTCCCGCTGGATTCGTGCCGACTACCGGTCCGCCAGCTCCCGGCGCTGGCTGGAGCTGCTGCCGCGGCGCATTTTCGCGGCGCACGGGTTCTGGTATTGCGAGGCGTATTCGGCCTTCCACGGGGAGACGCGCACGTTCCGGGTGGACCGGATGATGAGCATCAAGGCGATCGACGGTCCGTCGCTGAACCCGCCGCGCACCAGCCGCGATGATGCGGAGGTGCGCGCGCCCGCGGCCCCTTTCGTGCGGATCGTCGCCCGGCTGACCTACCGCGGCGCGCTGCTGGCCGAGCAGGACGAGCATATCGGCGAGCGGGTGCGGCAGATCGCGGATGACGAGTGGGAAGTGGATTTCGATTGTCCGGCCGAAGAATGGCACTGGGCGGTGCGCTTCTTTTACACGCTTGGGCCGGATGCCGAGGTGATGGAGCCGGAGCGGCTTCGGCGCGAGATCGCCGGCATGGCGAGGCAGGTATGCGAACGGTACGAACGGCATGCCGGACGGGACGGTCATCGAGCGGGGCGGCAAGAATTTGACGGAGAATGAGGGAGGATGGAACGATGGGAAACAACGAAAGATCGGCTGCTTCGCCCCGGACGTGCTGGACGGGATCATCCGGTATTTGCGCGGCATCACGCTGCCGGACGGCGGGCTGCCCTTCGTCTTCAAGAGCGCGGGCGAATACACGCATGCCCCGTGGTGGAGGGCGGAGCGCGACGATGTGCCCTCGATCAACCCGACCGGCAGCATCCTCGGCCTCCTGTACAAGCAGCGGGTGCGGACGGAGATATTCGCGGAAGAATGGTTCGTGAAGAACGAAGCGTATGTCTGGCGCGTGGTGGAGCGGGAAGAGCCGGCAGGCTACCATGACGGAGTGAACTGGCTGATGTTTCTGCTGCATGCGCCCGACCGGAATCGGGCCGAACGGCACTTGTCCAAGTTCGATGCGTGGCTGGGCCGCCCCGGGACGATCGAGCGCAACCCGGACGCCGAAGGCTATGTGCATAAAGTGCTCGATTGGGCCCCCCGTCCGGACAGCCATGCGGCGAAATTCGTCACGGAGTCGGAAGTGCGGGAGCATCTGGAGGCGCTCGTCCGCCTGCAGCGGGAAGACGGCGGCTGGCCGATCCACTGGCAGACGGTCAGCCCCGGCGCGGAGCTGGCATGGCGCGGCTGGATAACGGTGGAACGGCTGAAGACGCTGCGGGCGTACGGGGTGATTTGAGTCGGGGTGGAATCTGTCGAGGATTCGTTCATATACATTTCGATAAGACGAGACATGGCGCATGGGACCTGCCGGTGAGCCCGAGCATAAAGTAACAATGGAAGGTGCCGCTGTCTGCCGCAGCTGCGAACCCGCATTTCCGAACAAAGCTAACTATTAATGGAAGTAAGCGCTTAAAATACACATCCACGGACAGCATTTCCACGAATGAGACGAATTTTTTAAACTTTTTTTAAGATTTTGCAGGAATCCGTTCATTTTTGTCGTAAATGAAAAGGTGCTTGTCTTTTCTCATTTGACGAAAATGCGGGGGTACTCATTCCATGGTTGTTCGCTCTTTTCAACTGTCGGATTACCGTGCGGTATCGGAGCTGATGGAGTCCGTTCTCTCCGAAGCCTGTTGTGAAGAGACGCGCGAAGCTTTCGCCCGCCAGCTCGGCTGGGACAGCGACCTGATCCTGGTGGCGGAGATTGAAGGCGCCATCGCGGGCTTCATCATCGGCACGATCGACAGGGACCGCGGCTATTACTACCGGATCGCCGTTCATCCGGACTATCGCGGCCGGGGATGCGCGAAGGCGCTGATCCAGGGGCTCAAGATCCGGTTTGAACAGCGCAAGGTAACGCAGGTCATGGTTGCCGCGGACGAGCATAACCAACCGATTCTTCCGCTATACGAAGCCATGGGCTACAAAGCCCAGGATTTCCAAAATTCGAACCGAAAACTCGCGATCATGGCGGGCTGAAGGCCGGCCTTGGGCGTCGAATCGATCGAAGTTCTCACAGCATATGTTGCGCGCCTTGCTTTTGGCCGCAAGATATGCTTTTCTATTCTCAGCGCCCTTGAGGGCATCCGCGGGCGGAGGATGACATGAACAAACCGGCGGAGACCACGGAGACGGATGAACGGTTCGCCGACAGGCGCGAACGGTCCCGGCGAAAGCGCGGCGCGAAGCCGAAGGGATGGCGGGAAGAGCTGGCCGATTGGCTCAAGTCGCTCGCCTTTGCGGTTGTCGTCGTGGCGGTTCTGAAACTGTTCGTCTTCGACCTCACGATCGTGCACGGCATCTCGATGGAACCGACGCTGAAAACGGGCGAGCGGCTGCTCGTCAACAAGATCGGCTACCGGCTGGGCGGACCGGCCCGCGGCGACATCGCCGTGCTGGTCGATCCCGCGCCGACTCCCGGCGAGAGCAAGTATATCGTCAAAAGGGTCATCGGCGTCGCGGGGGACACGATCGAGATCCGCGGCGGCGTGCTGTATGTGAACGGCGAGCGGCTGGCCGAGCCGTACGCGGATGTCGCGATCGCCGGTCCCGATTTCGGACCGCTCACGGTCGAGCCGGGCAAGGTGTTCGTCATGGGCGACAACCGGCGGAGCGGCGCCAGCAAGGACAGCCGTTCGTTCGGGACGGTGCCGGCGGGCAGCCTGCTCGGCAAGGCGGAATTCATCCTCTGGCCGATCCCGCGCTGGAAGAAGATATAGGAGCGACACGGCACGTGAAAGAAGTGACGATCTACACGGACGGCGCATGTTCCGGCAACCCGGGGCCGGGGGGCTGGGGCGCCGTTCTGTTCTATGGACCGCATCGCAAAGAAATATCCGGCGGCGAACCGATGACGACGAACAACCGGATGGAGATCGTCGCGGTCATCGAGGCGCTCAAGCAGCTCAAAGAGCCTTGCGCCGTGACGGTGTACAGCGATTCGGCGTATGTGGTGAACTGCTTCCGGCAGAACTGGATGCAGGGCTGGCTGAAGAACGGCTGGCGGAACAGCAAGGGCAAGCCGGTGGAAAATCAGGATCTCTGGCAGGAACTCTGGTCGCTGATGCAGCGGCATCGGGTATCCTATGTGAAGGTGAAAGGCCACAGCGACAACGAATGGAACAACCGGTGCGACGAGCTGGCCCGGGCCGAGATCAGGCGGCAGTCGCAGCCGGGCTGACGAGAGGAGCGTGGGGTCCGCCATGACGGAGCGGCCCGCGGCGTTTTACGCCGAGCTGAAGGCGGAGATGAAAGCGGCGGCGCGGTCGCTCGGCATCGACAAGATCGGCGTCGCATCGGCGGAGCCGTTCACAGAGCTCAGGCGCACGCTGGAGCGGCACCGCGCGCTCGGCCGCGAATCCGGCTTCGAGGAGCCGGACCTCGACAAGCGGACGAATCCCGCGCTGTTGATGGAGGAACCGCAATCGATCATCGCGATTGCGGTCGCTTACCCGTCGAAGCTGCGCGATGCGCCGAAGTCCGAGCCGGGGGCCCGCCGCGGCATCCTGTCGCGCTCGGCATGGGGGCGCGATTACCACGAGGTGCTGCGGGACCGGCTGGCCCGGCTCGAAGCGTGGCTGCGCGAGCGGGCGCCGGAACTTCGGGCGCTGTCCATGACGGACACGGGCGCGCTCGTCGACCGCGCCGTCGCCGAGCGGGCCGGCATCGGCTGGAGCGGCAAGAACTGTTCGATCATCACGCCCGAGTTCGGTTCCTGGGTGTACCTCGGCGAGATGATCACGAACTTGCCGCTGCCGCCGGATGCGCCGGTCACGGAGATGTGCGGCGAGTGCACGAAGTGCATCGACGCCTGCCCGACCGGCGCGCTCGTCGGGCCGGGCGAGCTCAATGCGCAGGCGTGCGTCTCGTATCTGACGCAGACCAAGGGTTACTTGAGCGACGGGCAGATGCGCAAGATCGGCAACCGGCTGTACGGCTGCGACACGTGCCAGATCGTCTGCCCCGTGAACCGCGGCAAAGACTGGACGCATCACGAGGAGCTGCAGCCGGACCCGGACACGGTCAAGCCGCTGCTTGTGCCGCTGCTGTCGATGAGCAACCGCGAGTTCAAGGAGCGGTTCGGCGCGTCCGCCGCCGCCTGGCGGGGCAAGAAGCCGATCCAGCGCAACGCGGTCATCGCGCTCGGCCATTTCCGCGAGGCGTCGGCGGTGCCGGACCTCATCCGCGTGCTGACCGACGATCCGCGTCCGGTGCTGCGCGGCACGGCCGCGTGGGCGCTCGGCCGCATCGGCGGCTCCGAGGCGGAGCGGGCGCTGCGGCAGGCGCTCGATCGCGAGGCCGATCCCGAAACTTCGGCGCGGATCAAGGCGGCGCTTGAGGCGCTTGAGGCGCTTGAGAATCCCGAGCCGCGGGATGCGGCCGGCGGCCGAGCGGACGACCGCAGGCACGGCGGCGCGGACAGCGGCGTTCCTATATACGAGGAAGGCGCGGCGAAGCCGGGCGTCTGACGCCCGCCGCATGCGCTGCGGAAGGAGGAATGGGTATGGATATGGGGCAACCGATACTTGTCCGCTGGATCGAAATCGATTCGCCCGTCGGACCGCTCGTGCTTCTGAAGGCGGACGGCAGGCTGTGCCGGGTCGAATTCGGCCGGATGGTAGAGCGCCGCGCGGCCTTGACCGCATGGGCGGCCGAGCACGGACTGGCCGGCGATTTCCGGCACGCGCCGGACGATCCGCTGCTCAAGGAAGCGGCGGCGCAGCTTGCGGCCTATTTCCGCGGCGAGCGCTTCCGGTTCGAGCTGCCGACGGCGATGTACGGCACGCCCTTCCAGAAGGCGGTGTGGGCGGCGCTCGCCGCCATTCCGTACGGCGAAGTCCGCTCGTACAAGGCGGTCGCCGGGGCGATCGGCCGTCCGTCGGCGGTGCGGGCGGTCGGCGGGGCGAACAACCGGAATCCGCTGCCGATCATCGTGCCGTGCCACCGGGTCGTCGGCGCGGACGGATCGCTCGTCGGCTACACGGGCGGGCTCGACGCGAAAAGGCGCCTGCTCGAACTGGAGCGGTTGGCCGCGAACGTTGCCCGGCCGCTGGCGAACGTGCTATGATTTAGTGGCATCGCGGGAGAACGCATCATGCAGAAGGGGGGGCGGCCGAAATGAGCGCATGGGATATCATTATACCGATTCTGACTTTGGTCGTCGGCCTGATCGGCGGATTCGCGGGCGGCGTTTTCTATCTGCGCCAGCAACTGATGAAGATGCAGAGCGATCCGGAGATGCTGCAGAAGATGGCCAAGCAGATGGGCTACAATCTGAACAAACAGCAGCTGCAACGCGCGCAGCAGATGATGAAACGGGGGAACATCGGCCGCAAATAGGCCGGTGTGCCTCCGGGGGAGGCGATCATCGAGATGGCAGGCGTGAAGGATTATGCCAATCGGCATGTGGCGGAGAACCGTGCCGAACTGGAGCGGCTCGTCCGGGAAATGCTGCGGATGATCGGGGAAGACCCCGACCGGGAAGGGCTGCTCGATACGCCGGCCCGCGTCGTGCGAATGTTCGAGGAAATCTATGCCGGCTATTCGGTCGATCCCGGCGACGTCCTCGGCGTCACGTTCGACGAGCAGCATGAAGAACTCGTGATCGTGAAGGATATCGTCTATTACAGCCAGTGCGAGCATCACCTCGCGCCGTTTTTCGGCAAGGTGCACATCGGCTATCTCCCGAGCGGCAAAATCGTCGGGCTCAGCAAGCTGGCGCGTCTGGTCGAGGCGGTCACGCGCAAGCTGCAGGTGCAGGAGCGCATCACGAGCCAGATCGCGGACATCCTCGAGGAGAGGCTGCATCCCCACGGCGTCATGGTCGTCGTGGAAGGCGAGCATCTGTGCATGTGCGCCCGCGGCGTCAAGAAGCCGGGCAGCAAGACGGTCACTTCCGCGATCCGCGGGGAATTCCGGGAGAGCGCCGCGCTGCGGGACGAGTTTCTTCAACTGATCCGGATGTAGAAAAGGAACAGCAAACGCGAACAACCATCATCCGCTGCACGCAGCGCTCCGACGGACATCAGTTCCATCGGGGCGCTGGTTCTATTTTTACAGGGGTCAAGGGGTGAAAAAATGAAACGCGTTGCGCTTCTGTTGCTGCTTCTGGCGGCGGCTGCGGGGTGCGGAATCGAACAGTCGTCCTACGCATCGATTTTGATTTATCAAGGTCAGGAATACATCGGGAAGGGGCTGGTGCCGCAAGACGAATACGCGCACGCGGAACCGGTCGGCACCGTGTCCGTCAAGACGGCCCCTGAACGGCTGCCGACGGACGAACTGTCTTCCAACGAGCTCGAGGCCGGAACCGAAATCTGCAAAGCGGATGAAGACATGCTGCTCGCGAAAGTGAACGATCGGGAATACAAAGTGTTCGAACGCTGAGCACAAAGACGAAGAAGGCCCGGCTCCCCCTGACGGAAGAGCGGGCCGTCTTCGCTTCAGAACGGCTCCCACCGGAGCTGCGACGCCTTCGCGAACCGCTCGGCGACGCAGGGCCAGTTCACGACGTTCCACCAATCCCGGATGTAGTCGGCGCGGCGGTTCTGGTGTTTCAAATAGTACGCGTGCTCCCACACATCAAGCGGAAGGAGCGGCACGACGTCCCATTGGGACAGGTTCTGGTGCTTCTCCGCCTGCAGAATCTCGAGCCGGCCGCTGCGCGGGCTCCAGACGAGGATCGCCCAGCCGCCGCCCTCGACCTGCTCCGCCGCCGCGGAGAACTGGCGCTGGAACGCTTCGAAGCTGCCGAAGCTCGCGTTGATGGCGTCGGCGAGCGCGCCCGTCGGCCGCCCGCCGCCCTGCGGCGACATCACGTTCCAGAAAATCGTGTGCAGGTAGTGGCCGGCGCCGTTGAATGCCAGCTCCCGTTCCCAATGTTTCACGAGATCGAACTGCCCGGAGGCGCGGGCCGCCTGCAGCGCCCGCTCCGCCCGGTTCAGACCGTCGACGTAGGCGCGGTGGTGCCGGTCGTGATGGATGCGCATCGTCGCCTCGTCGATGTACGGCTCCAGCGCATCGTAAGCGTAGGGCAGCGGCGGCAGCGTATGCCCGCCGATCGGCACCGCACGCCAGGGCCGGCTGCGATCGGGAGGGCTGCGGTCCTCCGCTTCGCTGCGGAGCTTCTGGCCGGCGTCCGCCGCGCCGCCCGGCTCCTGATGCTCCCGCCGCGCCAGCCGCGCCCGTGCCGCCGCGGCCGCCTGTGCGAGCGCATCCGCCTCCTCCGCGCGGCCGCTGATGCGGGCGCCGTCCGCCAGCCGCTCGAGATGGCCGGCGAACGCTTCGGTCTGGGCGTATGCGGCTTCTTCCAGTGCCCGGCCGTGCGGCTCCGGGATCGCGGCGAACCCGCCTGCCGGATCCGCCCGGGCCTGCCGCCAATACTCGGCACAGCGTGCCGTATAATCGAAGACCGGCACCCAGTCGCCGAGCAGGCGGGCGCCGGGCGGATTGAACGCCGCAATCCGCCGGGACAGTTCAGCGGCCGTCCGCTGCTCTTCCCTTTTCCAGGCGGCGATGGCCTCGGCCGGATCGGACGGCGTTTCGTTCTCGCTCAAGGTCACGGCGCGTCATTCCTCCTTCCGCGTCTCTCTTGCCGGATGCTTCCGTAAGAGATGTATTCGCGGAGCAGGTTATCCTATGCCGGCGAGAAAAGCGGTGACGCGCTGCATATATTCTTCGGTGTGCGTGCGGAACATCATCTCATGCTGCCCGCCCGGCACGATCCAGGCCGACGACAGCGGATGGCGCTGATTCGCGGCGATCGTCTCGGCGATCGAAGCCGGCGCCTTCGCATCGTTCGTCCCGTGGATGAGCAGGATCGGCATGTCGTAGGAGGTGCTTTTGATCCGGTCGGACGGAATGCTGGCGAGGCGGGTGCCGGACCAGAGCGGGAAGAACGCCGCGACGAGCGAAGGCGACGGAAATCCGTCAACCGGCGAGAACTCCGCCAGATTCAGCGCGAGCGTGCCGGCGTCGGCGATGAACGTGCTGTCCAGAATCATCGCCGCGATGTCGTCCGTCAGGAAAGCGGCCTGCAGCGCCGTTCCCGCGCCCATCGAGAAACCCCAGACAATGATTTCGTCCGCGCCGGTCTCCTTCGCGTATTCGATCACCTTGACCAGCTGGCGCGACTCCGTGACGCCGCCCGTCGCCGGCGCCCGGTCTTCGGCGGAGGCGTAGCCGTAATCGAACAGAATGATGTTGTACTCCAGCAGATGCATCGTCTCGGCCAGATCGTACATCGGAACCCACGGTTCCTCCCGGTTCGTGCCGTAGCCGTGGCTGAAGACGATAGTGCGCGAACCGCCGGCCGTGGCGGGGATGTACCAGCCGCTGACGGCGGGAATGCCGCCCGATGCGGGGATGACAAATTCGGAGTAGGCCAGCTGCTTCGCCTGCATCGGATCGGAGGCGAGCGGCGCGACGGCGGGATAGGCGAGCCGCCAGGCGATGAGGCCGTGGGCGGCCGTGAAGATCAGCAGCGCGAACGCCGTCAGGGAGGCGAGCGCGAGGACGGCGACTTTCAGGCCTTTGTGCCGGGGTGTCGCAGGAGCGCGCTGCTCCGCCGGCGGATCGTCGGGCAGAACAGGCAGACCGGGACCGGCGCCGGGCAGCAGCGCGGGACCCGGCAGCGCAGCCGGACCGCTGCTTGAAATGCCGGCCTCAAGATGCATGACCTTCGATCTCATGCGGATCCCCTCCCCCGGAATGTAAGCGCTTTTAATCGGTTACTTTTATCCTACGGGAGCACCGGCATGCGTGTCAATTTGCGTCGACAAGTTGTTAGGCAAGTGTAATCTTGGCGTAAAAAATCGGCCGGAATATTCCTTCATTACCATCTCGTCTCCCCGTCTGCCGCACGTTCTTCCGATTGCCTATGGCCCGCGGACGCGGAGTGCGTTATACTGGTTGATACAGAGTTTCATTGTGCGAAACACCGGAAGTTGATCATGGGAGGCGATCTTCCGATGGACGACGGGAAATCGACGGTCCGCGCGGTCGAACGGGCGCTGGACATTCTGCTGCTGTTCCTCGAGCGCGCCGAATGGTCGATGACCGAGATGGCGGAGCGGACCGGCCTGCACAAAAGCACGGTGCACCGCATGCTTGCCACGCTCGAACACAAAGGTTTTGTCGCGCGGGATTCGCTGACCGAACGCTACCGCATCGGCATGCGGATCTGGGAACTGGCGGCGAATCTGTCCTCCAGCGACGACCCGGCCTCCCTGCTCCTGCCCGAAATGGAGCGGCTGCGCGACATGCTCGGCGAGACGGTCAGCCTGTACGTCCGCGACGGCAAGGAGCGGATCCGGATCCAGGCGGTGCAGAGCAACCAGCCGGTCCGGCGCGTCGCCCCGGTCGGCGCCCGCTTGCCGCTCTACGTCGGCGCGTCGAGCAAGGTGCTGCTCGCCTGGGCCGACGAGGAGACGCTGCGCCTCGTGCTGGACGATCCCGCTTGGCCGGCATCCATCGACCGGACGGCGTTTATGGCGCAGCTTGAAGCCATCCGCGAGACCGGCTATGCGACCAGCTTCGAGGAGCGCGAGCCCGGAGCGGCGGCGGTGTCCGCGCCGATTCTGGACCGTGCGGGCCGTCTCATGGCCGCGCTGTCCGTCTCCGGGCCGTCCGGGCGGCTGACGCCGGAAGTGATGCAGTCGTATGTGCCGGCCATCCGGGAAGCCGCGCGCCGCATGGGCATGATGCTGGGCAAGTGATCCGCCGGCCCGGCATCTCCCGCGTTGTTGTGCAAAGGCTTTCCTGATACGATGGAAGTGTGATGGCGGACAGAGGAGGACGGATGCAAAATGGGAAAAACGAAACACGGCGGTCCGATGCGCTTGCCGAAGACGCCGAAGCCCGGACTGTGGGTCAGCCCGGTCCCGCTCGGCCTCGGCAAGGTGAAGCCGCATCACATCATGGAGACGGCCAAAACGGTATGGCGGAACCGGGACAACCTGCCCTATGCCTGGCGCATCCTGACCCAGGGCGTATGCGACGGATGCGCGCTCGGCGTCTCCGGCCTGCGGGACCGGACGCTCACGGGACCGCATCTGTGCACGACCCGGCTGAATTTGCTGCGCCTCAATACGGCGCCGGCCATCCCCGATGACATCCTGACGGCGGACATCGACGAGCTCAGGCGCATGAGCAGCGCCGAGCTGCGGGAATTGGGGCGGCTCCCTTATCCGATGATCCGCGAGCGCGGAGAGCGGCGTTTCCGCCGCGTGTCGTGGGACGAGGCGATGGACCGGATCGCGGACAAATTCCGCGCCGTCGATCCGAAGCAGGCGGCGTTCTATCTGACGGCCCGCGGCCTGACGAACGAGACGTACTACATGGCGGCGAAAACGGCGCGCTTCCTCGGCACGAACCATATCGACAACGCTTCGCGCATCTGCCACTCGCCGTCCAAGACCGCGCTCAAGCGGTCGATCGGCATCGGCGCGTCGAGCTGCAGCTACACGGACTGGATCGGCACGGACGTGCTCGTCTTCTGGGGCAGCGTCGCCGCGAACAACCAGCCCGTTTCCACGAAATACATGTACGCCGCCAAACGGCAGGGCACGAAGATCATCGTCATCAATCCGTACCGCGAGCCGGCGATGGACGGCTACTGGATTCCTTCGATCCCGGAATCGGCCCTGTTCGGCACGAAGCTGGCGGACGACTGGTACCAGGTCAATATCGGCGGCGACATCGACTTCATGAACGGCGTCATGAAGCATTGGTTCGAGATGGAGAAGCGGGAGCCCGGCTCCGCGCTCGATCTCGCCTTCATCAGCAAGCATGTGAACGGCCTGGAAGAACTGCGGGCGCATGTCGCGGGGCTGGATTGGGACGACATCGAGCGCGGCTCGGGACTGTCCCGGGAGCGGATCGCCGAGTTCGCCGAACTGCTGGCCCGCGCGAAGAGCGGCGTGTTCGTCTGGAGCATGGGGCTGACGCAGCACCGGTTCGGAACGGACAACGTGACGCAGGTGGTCAATCTGGCGCTGCTCCGCGGCTTTCTCGGCCGGGCGAAGTGCGGCCTCATGCCGATCCGCGGCCACAGCGGCGTACAAGGGTCGAGCGAGATGGGGGCCGATCCGTTCAGCCTGCCGGGCGGCGATTTCGATCCGGAGACGATTGCGCGGATCGAGAAACTGTGGGGCTTCGACATTCCGAAGTGGCAGGGCGACATTGTCGGCGTCACCCTGGAGAACGCGCTGCTGCCGGATGATCACGAGCGGCGGCTGAGGCTTTTCTACACCTCCGGCGGCAACTTCCTCGAGACGATGCCGAATCCTGACCGGATCAGGCAGTCGCTGGAGAACATCGAGCTCCGCGTCCACCAGGACATCATTCTGAATACGTCGATGCTGGCGGACGCGCGGGAGGCGGTCATTCTGCTGCCGGCCAAGACGCGCTATGAGCAGGAGGGCGGCGGCACGTCGACGTCGACGGAGCGGATGGTCTACTTCTCGCCGGAGATCCGCGGTCCGCGGATCGGCGAGGCCCGCGAGGAATGGCGCATCTTCCTCGATCTGGCGCGCCGCGTGAAACCGGAGGAAGCGGCCCGGTCGATGAAGGCGGAGTCGGCGGACGAGATCCGGGCGGAGATTGCCCTTGCGGCGCCGAACTATGACGGCATTCAGCATTTGCGGAAGCAGGGCGACTTCTTCCAGTGGGGCGGCGCCTGGCTGTGCGAGGGCGGCGTCTGCCCGACGCCGGACGGCCGGGGCCGGCTCATTCCGATCGCCTCGCCCGGCATCCGCCGCGCGGCGGGCGCTTTTCTGGCGACGACGCGCCGGGGCAAACAGTTCAATTCGATGGTGTACGGCAGCGTCGATCCGTTCAACGGCGCGCTTCGGGAAGATGTGCTGATGAGTCCCGAAGACGCGGCCGAACTCGGCATCGCGGACGGCGAAGCGGTCGTCGTCCACAACCGTTTCGGCCGGTTCTACGGGCGGCTCCGAACGGCGCCCGTCGCCCGCGGCAACCTCGAGCTGTTCTGGCCGGAAGGCAACGTCCTGTTCCCGTCCGGCGTCTACGAGCCGCACGCCGGCATACCCGAGTACAACACGGAAGTGAAGGTCGAGAAAGCCGACGTCTTCTACGCCCGCAAGGACCGCAAATACCGGACGAAGGAAGCGGAAGTGCCGGAGGAAGACGGTCTGCCTGCGGGCGCGGCGGGAGCGGGGGCGCAGCCATGCCGGACGGAATAGATCGCGCCGTCGACACCGCGTTTCCCGTATGGAGATACAGCGCTGACGGCTGGTCGGCCGGCGAAGACGCGGTGGCCGAAGAGATTCCGCTGACGGTCCGGCTGGACGGCGAAGAGTTCGTCACGGTCGTCTGCTCGCCGCAGGATACCGAAGATCTTGTGTTCGGTTTTCTCGCGGGCGAGGGGATCATCGCGTCGCCTGAAGATATCGAGCGGATCGACTGGGACGAGGCGGCCGGTTTCGCGGATGTCCGGCTGCGCCGCCGGCTGGACGGGGCGGAGGCCGATTTCGGCAGGCGCGTCATCGGTTCCTGCTGCGGGCGCAGCCGGCAGTTCTACTTCCGAAGCGACGTGCGCACGGCGCGGACTTCGATCTCGCGGGTGCGGATGCGGCCGGAGGAATGTCTGGCCGCCATGGCCGAACTGCAGCGCCGTTCGGCCGAATTCGCGCGCACGGGCGGCGTGCACAATGCGGCGCTGTGGTCGCCGGGGCGCGGGCTGATCGCGATGCGGACGGACATCGGCCGCCACAACGCGCTCGACAAGCTGCTCGGCTACTGTCTGCGGCGCGGCATACCGACCCGGGATGCGGCGATTATTTTCAGCGGGCGTATTTCCTCGGAGGTGCTGCTGAAGACGGCGAAGATCGGCGCGGCGATCCTGATCGCGAAGTCGGCGCCGACCGGCCTCGCGCTGCGTCTGGCGCACGACCTCGGCATCACGGCGGCCGGCTTCGTCCGCGGCGGCCGGATGAACGTTTACACGCACCCCGAGCGGCTCGGCGCCGCCGGGCAGCCTTGAATCGCGTGCATTGCAGGGAGCGGGACGGGGTTTCTCAAGCCGCCAGACCATGCCTGCGCGGGATGAAGATCTCCGAGACCATCCGGCGCGCTCCTTCCTGAGCGAAGGGGATATGGTGCCAAAGCAGCCGAAAGGGGCTTCGTCCCAATATGCACCGAACCGCTGATTTCGCGGCTTACGATTTCTTACGCTTCGCTTCCGCCGCAAGCACCGCGGGGTACGCAAGGATCAGCAAGAACGTGAGGTATGCCGAGTTCTCGAAATAAGCTTTGAATTTTTCTTTCGACCAGCCGTCCTCGCCGATGATCCAATAGGCCACCGCATTCGATACGCCGAGCCCGTCGTTCGCTTCGGGGATCAGGCTTTGCGTGTAATTTTGCGCAAGGCACACCGTGGCAAGAGCGGAAATGGTGATCGCAAGCTGGATGCCGTTTGCGTACGGATGACGAACCGCCGATTTTCTGAAAACCAGCACCGAAGCGAGAATGAAGACCAGGCAGATCAGCAAAAACAACACCATCAGACGCCTCCATTTCAAACCATGCTTCCTGTTGCTTTATTCCACGCCCCGCTTTCTATTCCTTTTCAAGCACCGATGATTGTTCCATCCGCCATTCCTCAGGTAAGATAGCATTGTGGAACACCGGGCGCGCCGGATGCCTCCTGATCCCGGACCGCGCCGGTTTGAAAGGAAGGAAATGTCATGAGCGCTGATCAGCGACGGGCGGAACTCAGCCGTTTCCTGCGAACGCGCAGGCTTCGGCTGTCGCCGGAGCTTGCGGGCCTCCGGAACGTCGACCTTTCGCGCCGGAGAACGAAGGGGCTTCGCCGCGAGGAAGTGGCCGCACTTGCCGGCATATCGCTTCCCTGGTACACGCAGCTGGAGCAAGGGCGGGACATTCAGGTATCCGATCAAGTGCTGGACAGCCTGGCCAGGGTGCTTCGTCTGGATGCCGACGAACGCAAGCATTTGTTTTTCCTGGCCGGCTCGCGAAGGGATGACGCAATGCCGGCCGACGAGCGTGAGGACGTACCCGCCTCGCTGCGATACATGCTGGATCAATTTTCCGCCCTTCCCGCTTACATTTGCGACGAAAAGATGAATGTGCTCGCATGGAACCGGCTGGCGGAGGCCGTCTTCGGCCCGTTCGAGTCGACGCATCCGTACGGACGAAACCTCGTCTGGCGCATGTTCATGATGCCTTCGCACCGGTCCATGTACCTTGAATGGGAAAGTCTGGCCAAGACGATGCTGGGTCATTTCCGTCCGAAGTATGCGAGACATCTGGAAAACCCGTGGTACAAGGATTTCGTTGCCGCATTGTCGGCAGGAAGTCCCGAATTCGCGGACTGGTGGGATGACTATGAGGTGCATTGCTCGTACCGGCATCCCTACGTCATGGAGCACCCGGAGGCCGGGCGGCTTCATCTGGACCCGCAGATCATGCAGATCGATGAACAGGAGCTGTATTTGACCGTCTTCACGCCGGATCTGCATGACGGTTCGATCCAGCGGCTGGCCATGCTGAACGAAAGGGACGGCTCGAAAGTCCGTTCCTGAGCGAAGGGGACAGGGTCCCAAAGCTTAAAAAAAGGGCTTCCGCCCGAGCGAATGCTTGAGCGGAAAGCCCTTTTTCCGTTATAGCGTCAGCCTGCCTGCGTTTCAGCCTCAGCTTGCGATCATCTGACGGAGAACCGTCTGCAGGATGCCGCCGTTGCGGTAATATTCGATGTCGACGTAGGAGTCGAGCCGGACGGTGACCGGGAACTCGAACTTGCTGCCGTCTTCGCGGGTTGCGACCACCTTGACGGTGTCGCCCGGCTTGATGTCGTTCGTCAGGCCGACGATGTCGAACGTCTCGCGGCCCGTGATGCCGAGCGATTGCCAGTTGTCGCCGTTCTGGAATTGCAGCGGCAGGACGCCCATGCCGACCAGGTTCGCGCGGTGGATCCGCTCGAAGCTTTCGGCGATGACGGCCTTGATGCCGAGCAGGTAAGTGCCTTTCGCCGCCCAGTCGCGGGAGCTGCCCATGCCGTATTCCTTGCCGGCGATGACGACGAGGTTCGTGCCGTCCGCCTGATACTTCATCGCGGCGTCGTAGATCGACATCACTTCGTCCGTCGGCAGATACTTCGTCACGCCGCCTTCCGTGCCCGGCGCCACCTGGTTCCGGATGCGGATGTTGGCGAACGTGCCGCGCATCATCACTTCGTGATGGCCGCGGCGGGAGCCGTACGAGTTGAAGTCCTCGCGCTTCACGCCGTGCTCGATCAGGTATTTGCCCGCAGGGCTGTCGACCTTGATGTTGCCCGCCGGCGAGATGTGGTCGGTCGTCACGTTGTCGCCGAGCAGCGCCAGCGCGCGGGCGCCGGTGATGTCGCCGAGGTCCTTGACGCCTTCATGCAGGTTCTCGAAGAACGGCGGGTTCGCGATGTAGGTCGATTTTTCGTCCCACTCGTACGATTCGCCCTGCGGCACCGGAATCTTGTTCCAGCGCTCGTTCTGCGTGAACACGTTCGCGTATTTCGCGCGGAACATGTCCGGCGTGAGCGATTGGTTGATCGCGTCCTGAATCTCTTGCGACGACGGCCAGATGTCGCGCAGGTAGACCGGCTGGCCGTTCGGGTCGTAGCCGAGCGGATCCTTCGTCAGGTCGATGTCCACCGTGCCCGCGATCGCATAGGCGACGACGAGCGGCGGCGAAGCGAGGAAGTTCGCTTTGACCTGCGCATGGACGCGGCCTTCGAAGTTCCGGTTGCCGGACAGGACGGATGCGACCGTCAGGTCGCTGTCGGCGATCGCCTGGCTCACTTCATCCGGCAGCGGACCGGAGTTGCCGATACAGGTTGCGCAGCCGTAGCCCGCGATGTGGAAGCCGAGCTTCTCGAGCGGCTCCATCAGGCCGGCTTTCTTCAGGTAGTCGGTGACGACGAGCGAGCCCGGCGTCAGCGAAGTCTTGACGTATTCTTTCACCGTCAGGCCGCGTTCGACCGCCTTCTTCGCGACGAGGCCCGCGCCGAGCATGACGGACGGGTTCGACGTGTTCGTGCAGCTCGTGATCGCCGCGATGACGACCGCGCCGGTGCCCATCTTGCTGACCTTGCCGTTCTTGTGCTTCACTTCGACGGTTTCGGCGATCTTCTCCTCGGTAAGGCCGTAGCCGCCCTTCTCGATCGGCGTGCGGATGATGGTGTTCCACGATTCCTTCATCGCCGTCAGCTCGATGCGGTCCTGCGGACGCTTCGGACCCGCGAGGCTCGGCACGATCGTCGACAGGTCGAGCTCGATGACGTCCGAGAACACCGGATCCGGCGTGTCGTCCGTCCGGAACATGCCCTGCGCCTTGTAATAGGCTTCGACGAGCGCGATCTGCTCCTCGCTGCGGCCCGTCTGACGCAGGAAGTCGAGCGAGATGTGGTCGACCGGGAAGAAGCCGATCGTCGCGCCGTATTCCGGCGCCATGTTCGCGACCGTCGCGCGGTCAGGCAGGCTGATGTTCGACAGGCCCGGGCCGAAGAACTCAACGAACTTGCCGACGACGCCTTTCTTGCGGAGCATCTGCGTAACCGTCAGCGCCAGGTCGGTCGCCGTCGCGCCTTCCGCCAGCTTGCCCGTCAGCTTGAAGCCGATGACTTCCGGCGTGACGAAATAGAGCGGCTGGCCGAGCATGCCGGCTTCCGCCTCGATGCCGCCGACGCCCCAGCCGACGACGCCGAGGCCGTTGATCATCGTCGTATGCGAGTCCGTGCCGACAAGCGAATCCGGGAAGACGACCGTCTCGCCGTCCACCGTTTTCGTCGCCGCGACGGTGGCGAGGTACTCCAGGTTCACCTGGTGCACGATACCCGTTCCCGGAGGCACGGCGCGGAAGTTCTCGAACGCCGTCTGCGCCCAGCGGAGGAAGCGGTACCGTTCACCGTTCCGTTCGAATTCGATCCGTTCGTTCGTCTCCTGCGCGTCGGGCGAACCGAACGCGTCGACCATGACGGAGTGGTCGATGACGAGGTCGACCGGCACAAGCGGGTTGATCCGCTTCGGGTCGCCGCCCGCTTTCTTCACGGTGTCGCGCATCGCCGCCAGGTCGACGACGACCGGAACGCCGGTGAAGTCTTGCAGTACGATGCGGGCGGGGATGAACGGAATTTCTTTGTCTTGACGGCCTTCCGCCCAGGTGGCCAGCAGTTTCACGTGATCCTTCGTGATGGCGTGTCCGTCGTATTGGCGGACGGCCGCTTCGAGCAGCACCTTGATCGAGAACGGAAGCTTGCCGATGCTGCCGAGGCCTTGCTCCTCCAGCCCTTGCAGCCGGTAGTAGGCATATGTCTTGCCGCCGACTTCAAGGCTGGAGCGGATGCCGTAGGCATCTTGCTTCGCCATGGAAAGTCTCCTCCTTACCGTATGGGGTCTCTCTGCCGCGATTCGTTTCTTCCGGACAATGTTGTTTCGTCTGGTGAAACTCAATTTCATAATCGCGCTATATTCCTAGTATATCGTTTGCAATGATCAACGTAAAGCCTGATTTTGTCGCTTCCGCGCCGTCTGACGGCCGCTAGGGCCCGCCGGATTCATGAAACCGGCGTCCGGCACATATACATGAAGCGATGCTTTTCCTGCCCCGGGGAACTGCCCCGGGACCGCAGACCGCGAGCTTGAGGGGAGGAGGGGCCGGCATGGCGCTGCAAAGCGAAGCCGGGCGACGCCCGCCGGCTTTGCACGGGTGGCGGGCAGCCGTGCACGAATACGTGAAGTGCGTGAGTGAAGCGGAGATCGATATGACCGCCGGACCGCTTACGGCCGTCGCGGAGGATGACAAGCACCTGGGCCGGCTCGAAACCCGCTTGAAGCGCATGCGCGAGCGGGAACATCGGCGCGGCGCGTTTCCCGAGCGGCAAGAAGCCCGTGCGGTTCTGCTCGGCTTCCGCGAGGAAGGCCGTACGGCCGCGGTCCGCCTGCAATTGCATCTCAAGCGAAGCTTGTCCTTCGGGGAAGCCTCCTATACCGAGGAAAAACTGGAGATCGAACGCATCCGGCTCGAACTTCGAAACGGCGTCTGGCGGGTGACCGGCATCGAACCCGAGATTGCGGAGCGGCGGCGGGAACCCCCCGGCCCGGCGGCGCCGCCCGACCCGGACCCGGAGGGAACCGCCGGCCGGTCCGGGCAGGAGCAGGACGAACCGGCAATTCCGCTACCTTATATAAACGGCCGGCTGCTGCCGCATTTCCAGAAGATGCGCGCAGGCATTCCGTACCGCCGGGATCTGGCGGCCGCGTATGCCGACCGCTGGTGGAACGAGCCGAATCCCGCTTATGAGAAGTTCGAAGTGAACTGCACGAACTATGTTTCCCAGTGCCTCTTTGCAGGCCATGCTCCGATGAACTATACTGGTAGAAGAGATTCGGGCTGGTGGTACAAGGGGCGCAGCGGCGGCCGTGAGCTGTGGAGCTACAGCTGGGCGGTCTCGCATGCGCTTCAATCGTATTTGGCGAGGGGCGCGACGTCCGGCCTGCAGGCCGTTCAGGTCGAATCGCCGGCGGATCTGATGCTCGGAGACGTCATTTTCTACGACTGGGACGGCGACGGACGGTTTCAGCACAGCACGATCGTCACCGCCTTTGACAGCGCGGGGATGCCGCTCGTCAACGCGAATACGACGGCCAGCCGCCACCGCTATTGGGATTACCGCGATTCTTACGCCTGGACGGAACGGACGCGGTACAAATTTTTTCACATCGCGGACGAATTCTGATCGTCCGCGCGGCCGGACAGCGCCTGAGGCTGCAGGATAATCTAAGAACCGGAGGATGGACATGGGGGATAAAGTTCGGGTAGGGCTCGTCTACGGCGGCCGTTCCGGAGAACACGAGGTGTCGCTGCAGACCGCGTTCTCCGTGCTGCAAGCATTCGATTACGACAAATATGAAATCCAGCCATTCTATATTACGAAGCAGGGCATCTGGCATGCCGGGCCGGCGCTGTCGGCTCCGCCGGAACATATCGGCCTCATCCGTTACGACGAAGCGGACGGATCCGCGTCGGAACAGCTGCTGCTGCCCGTGTTCGAACGCATGGCCGCTCCGCCCAAGGCGCCGGCGGCAGCCGCGAAGGCGGTTCAGAAAGCCGCGCCTTCGGCATCGTCGGGCGGCAGCGGCGGCAAGCGGCTGGATGTCGTCTTTCCGCTGCTGCACGGGACGTACGGCGAGGACGGCACGATCCAGGGGCTGCTGGAAATGGCGGGCATTCCGTATGTCGGCGCAGGCGTGCTTGCTTCGGCTGTCGGCATGGACAAGGTCATGATGAAGCGGGTGTTCGCCCATGAAGGGCTGCCGCAGTGCGTGTTCCGTCATTTCACCCGGGCGCAGTGGGACAAGGATGCGCAATATTTCATCATGGAGATCGAGGTGTCGCTCGGCTACCCTTGCTTCGTCAAGCCGGCCAACCTCGGTTCGAGCGTCGGCATCTCGAAGGCCTACAACCGCGAGCAGCTGATCCAGGCGGTGGAATACGCGTTCCGTTACGACCGCAAGGTGCTCGTCGAAGAATTCGTGAACGCCAGGGAGCTGGAAGTGAGCGTGCTCGGCAACGACGAGCCCCGCGCGTCGGTCGTCGGGGAGATTGTCTCGTCGAACGACTTCTACGACTACAACGCGAAATATATCGACGGCAAATCCGTCATGAAGATTCCGGCCGACATCCCGGAGGAGACGGCCGAACAGATCCGCGAGATGGCGCTTCGCGCCTATCAGGCGATTGACGGATCGGGCCTTGCGCGCGTCGACTTCTTCCTGCGCAAGGAAGACGGCCGCATCTTCCTGAACGAAGTGAACACGATGCCGGGATTTACGCCGTTCAGCATGTACCCGCTGCTCTGGAAGGAGTCGGGGCTGCCCTATCGGGAACTGCTCGACAAGCTGATCGCGCTCGCGTTCGAGCGGCATGAAGCGAAGCAGAAGCTCGTCTACGGCGAATAAGTTGAAGGAGGGAATCCGATGGGTTTTCCGACCGAATTCAACTCCGTGTGCAAGTTCAAATCCGACCAGGAGCTGTACGAACTGCTGGAATACGGCCGGGGCAAAATGGTCAAAAGCGGATTCCGCGTCTACCCGACCGGGCAGAAAGTGATCGCCTACACGCCGGACAACCGGGCGATCGCCATCGTCAAGATCGTCGCGTCGATCGCGGAGATCAATTTCCAGGGTGAAGAAGTGACCGAGGTCGAGATGGAGCTCGTCCGCAGGCTGACGGACGAAGAATCGCGCATCCAGACGGCGCTGGCGCACGAGATGTTCTTCGGCGAGCAATCCTGACGGCCGGGGCAGCGATGCGGAGAGGCGGCGTTTCCGGGCGCTCCTTCCGGCCCGTGCGGTCCGGTGCGGGACAAGCTCCCGCGGGCGGACGAGCATTTTGCGCGGGGCGTGAGGGGTGCCACTTGAAATCGTTGCCAGAATCCGTTAAGTTGGACGAAGGACAAGTCAAGGAGGAGATCGGTTCATGAGCGGACTGCTTAACGGCAAGAACATCGTCGTCATGGGCGTGGCGAACGACCGGAGCATCGCCTGGGCGATCGCCCGCTCGCTTAAGGCGCAGGGCGCCAACCTCGCATTCACGTACGAGAGCGAGCGCGTGGAGGAGCGGGTACGCAAGCTCACGGAAACGATGCCGGGCTCGCTCGTCCTGCCGTGCAACGTGACGTCCGACGAAGACATCGAACGGCTGGCCGACGCGCTGCGCGAGTCGTTCGGCGTGCTGCACGGCGTCGTGCACAGCATCGCCTTCGCGAAGACGGAAGAGCTGGAAGGGCTTTATGTCAACACCTCGCGCGCGGGTTTCGCCCTGGCCCATGACATCAGCGCCTACTCGCTGACGGCGGTGGCGCAGAAACTGTATCCGCTCATGACCGAAGGCGGCAGCATCATGACGATGACCTATCTCGGCGCCGAACGGGCGATGCCGAACTACAACGTCATGGGCGTGGCGAAGGCGGCGCTCGAAGCGTCCGTCCGCTATCTCGCCGCCGACCTCGGACAATACAACATCCGCGTCAATGCCATTTCGGCCGGGCCGATCCGGACGCTCGCGGCCAAAGGGATCAAGGACTTCAACTCGATTCTGCGCCAGGTCGAAGAGAAAGCGCCGCTGCGGCGGACGACGGACGCGGAGGAAGTCGGCGACACCGCGATGTTCCTGATGAGCCATCTGTCGCGCGGCATTACGGGCGAAGTCATTTACGTGGACAACGGCTATCATATTGTCGGCGTGTGATCCGTTAATTCGCCATGTTCATTGCCATCATCCTGCTCATCATCCTCGGACTGATCGCCGCCGTCTTCGGCAGCATCGTCGGGCTCGGTGGCGGCATCATCATCGTGCCGTCCCTCCTTCTGTTCGGCCCGATGCTGACCGGCGAGCCGATCGGGCACAGCACGGCTGTCGGCACATCGCTGGCGGTGCTGATCGTAACCGCGCTCGCTTCGACGCTGAGCTACATGAAGGACAAGCGCGTCGATTTCCGCATCGCGTGGCTGCTCTTCGCCACCAGCGGACCGGCGGCGATGCTCGGCTCCGCCTTGACCGGACAATTGCAGGGCGGCCCGTTCCGGATCGTGTTCGGCGTCTTCATGCTGCTTATGGCACTGCTGCTCATGCTGCGCGACCGGATGAAGCCGTCCTCGCGGGCGTGGCCGATGCGCCGCGTCTGGACCGACGCCGCCGGGAACGAGCACGAGTACGGCTTCGCGCTGCTGCCCGGGCTCATCGTCGGTTTCGGCGTCGGTCTCGTCTCCGGGCTGTTCGGCATCGGCGGAGGCTCGCTGTTCGTGCCGGTCATGGTGATCCTGTTCCGGTTTCCGCCGCATGTGGCGACCGCGACTTCGATGTTCACAATCTTCCTGTCGTCGCTGCTCGGCAGCGGCGTGAAGGCGGGGCTCGGCGAGATCGACTGGCTGCTGGCGGCGGCGCTGCTCCCCGGTGCCTGGATCGGCGGCAAGATCGGCGCCTGGATCGCCCGGCGCATGTCCGGCCGGGGTCTCCTGTGGCTGCTGCGCGTGACGCTGCTCGTGCTGGCGGTCCGCATGATATTCGAAGGAATTCAATCACTGTAGGCCATCAATGGGCGGGCGTACCGCTTAATCAAGCGTTATTTTCGGACGGAAAGGGGGGGAGATCATGAACGATACGGACAGCCGGCAGGTCATCGGCCGGAAAAGCTTCGCGGCCGTGGCGATCAACTGCGCGGCGAAGGCGGGCGAATGGATCAAGACGAAGGTGGGCGGCTACGCCAGCCTGAATCAGAAAACGTCGCACCACGACCTCGTGACGGAAGTGGACAAAGGTTCGGAGAACCTGATCCGCAGCCTCATTCTGACGCACTTTCCGGACCATGCCGTTCTCGGGGAGGAAGGCGTCGAACCGGGGCCGGCCGCGTCGGCGGCGGCGCTCGAAGAAGTGAAGGATGCGGAATATCTGTGGATCATCGACCCGATCGACGGGACGACGAACTTCGTGCACGGATTTCCTTTCTTCTCCGTCTCGATCGCGCTGGCGCACCGGGGCGAGGTCATCCTCGGCGTCGTCTACGATCCGTCGAAAGACGAGTTGTTCATCGCGGAGAAAGGCAAGGGCGCTTACGTCCACGGCCGGCGCACCCGGGTGTCCGGCGAGACCGGCCTTAAGGAGAGCCTCGTCGCAACGGGCTTTCCGGCCGACCGTGACGGCGCGCTCCCGCTCAACATGCGCCAGCTTGAGGCTGTCGTGCCCCGCGTGCGGAACGTGCGCACGGCCGGGTCGGCGGCGCTGCATCTGGCTTATGTGGCCGCGGGCCGGCTCTCCGCCTTCTGGGAGATCGGCCTGAACAGCTGGGATATCGCGGCAGGCGCGCTGCTCATCCAGGAGTCGGGAGGCGTCGTCACCGATCTGGACGGCAACCCGTACCATCTCGGCGTGCGCAATATCGTGGCTTCGAACGGCGCCGTGCACGACGAACTTCTGGCCGTGCTCCGCTCGGCGGCGGAATAACGGATCGGGCGCTTCCCGATACTACACGGGACGGCACGATTGCATCGTCATCCAATCGGCATCTTGCGGGAAGGTGAAGCGCATGGAAGGACGGGAAGGACGGCAGGCCGGCGGCCGCGCTCCGCACGATGCGGAAGCGGAGCGGGTGCTTGCGGAGCAGCTGACGGACGGCCCGCTCGATGAGTCGGGCCGCGAGGAGCGCGTCCGGGCAAGCCTGCCGCCGAAGTACGAAGTGCGGATCCGGATGGAGTACGATCCGATCGTGGAAGAGACGAAGCGGTACCGCAGCATGGCGCGCGAGATCGACGGCCGTTACGACCGCTTCATGATCCGGATGGATGCGGACGCCCCGGACGAGGAACGGACAGACGGTCAGAACGGAGAAGGGCAGGATGGAGAGCGGTAGACCGCTCTTCATCCTGCCTGTTTTTTTGCCTGCGGGACGGCGATGCGGCCGTCTGCCGCCACGGGCGCCGGCTGCTTCCGTCCGTCGTCCCGCTGCGCGTCCGCGCGTCCTTCGGCCAGGGACGGATCCGTCCGGCAATCGGCATTGAGCCGCGCCCCGCCTTCGATGACGTATCCCGCGGCCGCCACGTCGCCGTTCATTTCGCCGGATGCCAGGAGGGTGAACCGGCCGTGCGACTTCACGCTGCCGAACAGCTTGCCGGCAACGGTCACGCTCCGCGCCTCGACGTTGCTGCGGACGATACCGGACTCGCCGATGACGACGTCGCCGCGGCAGACGATTTCGCCGCTGAATTCGCCATCGATCCGGAGGCCGGCATCGCATTCGATGCGTCCTTCGGAAGAAGTGCCCCGGCCGATCAGTGTGTCGGTCACGGGAATCGAACGTTTCCTCCGCATGTTAATCCTCCTTCACGAGTTCCAGATAGTTGAGCGGGTTCACGCTCTCCCCATCCGCTTCGACTCCGAAATGCAGATGCGGCCCCGTACTCCTGCCGGACGAACCGAGCGCGCCGATCCGTCCGCCCCGCTTCACGGCGTCGCCGGGCTCCACCTCGACGGCCGACAGGTGATAGTAGAGGCTGCGCAGCCCGTTTCTGTGCTTGATGACGATGTAGCGGCCGCGGCTTGCGTCGGAGCCGGTATCCTCCACCATGCCGTCTCCGGCGGCATACACCGGATCGCCCTTCCGCCCGGCGATGTCGATGCCCGCATGGAAGGCGGTCTTCCCGGTGTACGGATCGCGGCGGTAGCCCCAGGTCGAGGTGACGCGGCGGGAGCGGGTCGGCCAGGCGGACGGCAGGGCGTCGGCCTCCAGCTTCCGCCGCCGCGCCTCTTCGATCTTGTAGGCCATCGACCGGTCCAGATCGTCGATCATGCCCGAAATGGTGCGGAAATCGGGCTCGTCCGCATTCAGCATCCGGATCATGTCGGCGGCGGTCACTTCGGGCGGGGCGTGCACGTCCGCCGTATCCTCATCTCCGGCCGTATCGGCTCCGCTCAAGCCGGTTGCGCCGACCGGCGGCGCATCCCCGTCTCCTCCGTACCGTTCAAAAAAATCTTCCAGCCTTCGCTCCAATTCGTGCAAATCGCGAAGCCGCGCCTCAAGCTCGCCCTGCTGGTCGGACAGTTCCCGCACCTCCGCTTCCAGCGCGCGGATCTGCCCGTCTTTCGCCGCGATGGCTTCCTGATGGCGGACGGTCTGCTCGGTCAGCTCCCGCTCAAGCGCCGCAAGCTGCCAGGCCGCGCGCGCCTGCAGCAAAGCCAGGCAGGCGGCGAACAGCAGGAGCAGCGCCGCGGGCGCGGCGACGACGAAGCGCCGCCGCATCCGGAACTGGCGGACGCGTTTGTCGGGGCCGCGCATGACGATCAGCGACCACCGGGTCGAACTCCTGTCCCTCAAGTCACGGCGCCCCTCCCCGTCCGGTGATGGTTTGAACGTTCACTAGTTATTTATTCCTGTCCGGTGGGAAACATGTCACGGGACAAGGGCATACTACAGAGACGACTTTCGCCAGGAAAGGAGCGGTTGCATGGTCTGGCCGTGGCTGTTGGCGGCTGTTGTCGTCTGGTGGGCGGAAGCCGCCGTTGTGCTCGCAGCGGAGCATCGCCGTCCGGCGCATGCCGCGGCATGGCTGCTTGTTCTGCTGGCGCTGCCGATCGTCGGCATCCTTCCGTTTCTGCTTGCAAGGGGAAAGGTCGGCTTGGGAGACTCCCGTGACCGCAAGCCGGCAAAGCGTTCTTCCACCGGAACGGATGACGCCTTTCCCGGGGATGAGCGGCTGAGGCGGGCGCTCAGGCGGATGTCGGATGCGCCGATCACCGGATGCAACGGCACCGAGATTCTGACGGACGGCGAAGAGGCGTTCGCGTCGATTTTCGATATGATCGGGAAGGCCGAGCATCATATTCATCTGGCCTATTACATTCTGCGCGACGACGGCGTCGGACGGCGGTTCCGGGACGCCCTGATCCGCAAGGCGAAGGAAGGCGTGCAGGTGAGGCTCATCTACGACGGCTTCGGCAGCTGGAAGCTGCCAAAGTCGTATATCCGCGAGCTGACAGAAGCCGGCGTGCGGGTGCGGTGCTTCCTCCCGCTCGGCGCCGCGCTCAGAAGCCGCCGGATCAACCACCGCTACCATCGCAAAATCGTCATCATCGACGGCAAGTCCGGATTTACGGGCGGCATCAACATCGGCGACGAATATTTGGGGCTGGACAAAAGGCTCGGGTTCTGGCGGGATACGCATCTGCGGGTGGAAGGGGACGCCGTCTGCGACCTGCAGAACATTTTCGTCCGCGACTGGGAGCTCGCTTCCGGGGAGGCGCTTGACGATCCGGCTTACTGGCCGCCGCATGCGTGCACGTCGCACGAACGGGTGCAGATCGTCTCGTGCGGGCCGCGCCTCGGCGGGAACGAGATTTACGACGGCCTTCTCGCCGCGGTCGGTGCCGCACGGGAGCGCATCTGGATCGCGACGCCGTATTTCGTCCCGGATGCCGGCCTGACGGCGGCGCTGCGGACGGCGGCCGCGGGCGGCGTGGACGTGCGCCTGATCGTGCCGGGCATCGCCGACACGCGGTTCGTACTGGCCGCCACGCTGTCCCACGCGGCCGATCTGCAGGCCGCGGGCGTGCGGGTGTACCGCTATCAGAAAGGGTTCATCCACGCGAAGGTGATGATCGTCGACCGGCTTCTCGCGTCGGTGGGGACGGCGAATCTGGATATGCGCAGCTTCTACAGCAACTATGAGCTGAGCGCGCTGCTGTTCGACGAGAAGCCGATCGGGCGGCTGGAGCGGGACTTCCTCAAGGATCTTGCGGATTCGCGCGAGGTGACGGCGGAGGAGCTGCGCGGGCTGACGGCCGGCGCAAGGGCGGGGCGGGCGATGGCGCGGCTGCTGTCGCCGCTGCTGTAGCCGCAGCAGCAGCCGCTGCTGCAACCGCCGATGCAGCCCGTCTTCACCCCTGGCGCCTCCGGATAAATTCGAAGATCGGCCGGAGGTTCTGCTTCGGCGCCCGCTCCAGCAGATCGCCCAGCCGGGCGAGGCGCGGCCCGATCGTGTGCAGGTTGAAGTCCGCCGGACGGACATCCGCCCGCACCTCGTCCCATGTAAGCGGCGTCGAGACGGACGCCGCCGGACGTGCGCGCGGCGTGTAAGGGGCGGACAGCGTTTTGCCGGCGTAATGCTGCAGGTAATCGAAGTAGATCAGGTCGCCGCGGTTTTTTTTCAACCGTTCAATGGTGAACAGCTTCGGGTGCCTGCTGACCAGATACTCGCCGACGAACCGGCCGATGGCGCGCAGCTCGTCGAACGTCAGGTCGGGCTCGACCGGCACGACGATCTGCACGCCCGTCGCGCCGGACGTCTTCGGCACGGACGCGATGCCGAGGGAGCGGAGCAGCTCCCCCGCCAGCCACGCCGCCTCCATGATGCGCGGTTCCTCCTCCCGCGACGGGTCGAGGTCGATCACCCATTCCGTCGGGCGCAGCGGCTCGCCGATCCGGTCGAACGAGGCGTGGAATTCGAGGCAGGCGAGGTTGCCGAGCCAGATGAGCGTCGGCAGCGAATCGAGCACGACGTAGCGGATGCCGTTCTGCTCGGCCGTCCGCACGAAGGGGGGAAGCGGTTCCGGGGCGTTCTTTTGATAGAAAGACTTGCCGTGGATGCCGTTCGGGTACCGGATGACGGTCAGATACCGCCCTTCGCAGTGCCGGATGAGGTGGGGAGCGAGCTCCGCCAGCTTCTCCAGATAGCGCAGTTTCGTAATGCCGGCTTCCGGCCAGAGCACCCGGTCCGGATTGCTGATGGACAGCCGTTCGCCCTGCACCGTAATCGTTCCCGTCGTTTTGACCGCCATGCACGCCCCTCCTGTTTCGTTTCGTCACTTTCGGGAAAATATGATACTGCCCCCAGTATTGCCGCTGCCGGCGAAACTATCCGCTTTGCATGGAATGGGCGGGACGGCAGCGGCGTTCCGTTCGAAATTGCCGGGGCAGATCCGATCCCGTACAAGGAGGCGCGCGCATGGAACCGATCGTGCCGTTCGAGCCGGTCGCGGCGGACGACATTCCGGCGGGGCCGCAGTGGGCCGCCCAGATCAAATGGGACGGCGTGCGCATGCTCGTCTACTTCGACGGCGCCTCCACGAAGCTTGTAAACCGCAGGCTGCACGAGCGGACGATGCAATATCCCGAGCTGGCCGACGCACGGCGCTACTGCCGGGCGAAATCGGTCATCCTCGACGGCGAGATCGTCGCTTTCGACGCCGCCCGCCCGTCCTTCCACGAGGTGATGCGCCGGGACGGCATCCGCAATGCGCAGGCCGTGCCCGCCGCCGTCCGCGAGATCCCGGTCACGTACATGGTGTTCGACATCCTGTACCTGGACGGCGAATGGGTGACCGGGCGCAGCCTCGAAGAACGCCAGCGGCTGCTGGCCCGCGCCGTTGAACCCGGAGCCGGCGTCCGGCTCGTCGAGAACACGGCCGACGGCGAGAAGCTGTTCGACGTGATGAGAAAGCACGGCATGGAAGGCATCGTCGTGAAAGACCTCGCCAGCACCTACGCGGTCGGCGGCAAGGACGGCCGCTGGCGCAAGATCAAGGTGCGGCGCGACCTGACGGCCGCCGTGGGCGGCGTCACGTATGGCGGCGGCCGGGTGAACGCGCTGCTGCTGGGCCTGTACGACGGGCAGGGCCGCCTGCACTACATCGGCCATGCCGGATCGGGCCGGCTCACCGGCCGGGACTGGGCGGACATCACCGCCGCGGCGGAGCTGCTCCGCATGCCGGACTGCCCGTTCGCGGCGAAGCCGCCGCGCAGCGCCGGCGCGGTCTGGATCCGGCCGATGCTGACGGCGAAGGTCCGCTACCTCGAATGGACGGCCGGCCGAACGCTCCGGCAGCCGGTGATCGAGGCCGTCAGTGCGGGGTTTGGAACGGACTGCACGTTCGACCGGCTCGACGAAACGACGGTTTGAGCAAGACCCGGTACTGTGGTAACGTTAAGATGAAGAAATATCTGCCCAAGCAAATTGAACCGGTCTGAACCGGAACAGCGAAGGCAAGGAGGCGATGCCGCATGACCCCTGTCCAGCAACTCGCTTTGCGCAAATCCGCCTTTTCCCCGTCCGGACGCCGGGACGCCGTCAGGCGGGACGAGCCGTCCGAAGCGGGAGCGCGGAGCGGCGCCCTGTCCGCCTTCGACCGGTTCATCCACTACGGTCTGCTCGTCATCGGCAGCGTGCTGGCGGCCGTCGGTCTGGAACTGTTCCTGCTGCCGAACGGGGTGGCGACCGGCGGCATCGCCGGCGCCTCGATCCTCGCGGCGCATCTGACCGAAATGCAGCTCAGCCTCGTGCTGTTCCTGTTCAATCTGCCGTTTCTGCTGAGCCGGACGGCAACGAACCGGCGCCATGCGCTGCGGATGCTGCTGCCGCTCGTGCTGATCGTCCTGTTCACGCACTACCTGCATCCGGTGCCTGCGGTCTCCGACGACCCGCTGGCCGCCGCGCTGGGCGGCGGCACGTTCCTCGGCCTCGGCATCGGCCTCGTCCTGCGGCAGGGCGGCAGCTTCGACGAGCTCGCCGCGTCCGCACCGCTCAGGCCGGCTTTTCGCCGGCTCGACGCCGGCACCGTCATCTTCGTGGCGAATCTGGCGATTTTGCTGTTCGCCGGGCTTGTGTTCGGCATCAACCAGGCGCTCTATTCGATCATCGCGCATGTGCTCGCCTATTTCATGCTGGAAGCGGGATATTCCGGCATGTCGCCCGTCAAGCGGATCCGGGTCCGCAGCGCCATGCTGGGCCGGCTGCGGGAAGCGGCGGATCGGGGCTTGCGGGTCCGCTGGATCGAGACGGGCGACGGGGAGACGGCGGTCCTCGACGTCTACCGGCGCGATGTCAAGGCGCTGCGCCGCCTGCTCGCCGCGATCGATCCGCAGGTCGAGATCGAAGGGGTGCGGCATGACGAGGCGCGGCGGCTAAGGCCGTTTGTGTAAGGGCGTGCGTAGGGCGGCATGCCATAGGGTGCATAAATGCACCTCATTTTCGGTCGGGATGGAAGTATCGGCGATTATGGTGCAAATATGCACCATATATAAAGCTTTCCGGGCTTTGATGGACGCATCTGGTGCAGATTTGCACTATATTGGGCCAAAGCGGGGTTTAGATACGCCATTATGGTGCAAATTTGCACCACAATGGCGAAAGAACAAAGAGCCGGTCAACGGATCGACTCTTTTTCTTTCTTCTTGCCGCTTGTCTTGCGACGGGTCCCTTTGCCCGTGCCGCCCGCTGCGCCTTCTGCGCCCGCCGCGTCCGCCGTCGCCGCCGGTCCCGCCTTCGGCGCTCCCGCCGCTTCGAGGCTCGCCTGGAGGGCGGCCATCAGGTCGATGACGTTCGTCCGCTCCTGTTCCGGCGCGATGTGCACCTCTTCGCCCGCGATTTTCGCCTGGATCGCCTCCATGAGCCGCTCCCGGTACTCATCCTTGTACTTCTCCGGCTCGAACGGGCCCGTCAGGTGGTCGATCAGCATCGTCGCCATTTCGAGTTCCTTCTCGTTCACGGCCGTATGCTCCGGCAGCCCCGGCACCTGGTGAACGGGCCGCACTTCGTCGGGATAGGCGATCGTCTCCATCACCAGGCAGTTCTCGATGAAACGGATGGCGGCGAGGCTGCCTTTCGAGCGGATCGACACGTTCGCGATGCCGATCCGTCCGGTCCGCTTCATTGCCTCCAGCAGCAGGCTGTAGGCGCCGGCGCCCGCCTGATCCGGCGCGAGATAGTACGACCGTTGGAAATAGATCGGGTCGATCTCCCGCATGTCGACGAAGTCGAGGATGCGGATCGTTTTCGACGTCTCCGCGGCCAGTGCGTCCAGCTCTTCCTTCTCGAACAGCACGAACCGGCCTTTCTCGTATTCGTACCCTTTCGCGATGTCCTCGGCCGCCACTTCCTTGCCGCAGTTCTTGCATGTCCGTACATAGGCGATCGGCCCGCCGCACTCCCGGTGAATCATCCGCATCGCAATGTCCTTGTCCTCGACGGCGGCGAACATTTTGACCGGCACGTGCACGAGACCGAAGCTGATCGCGCCTTTCCACACCGTATGCATGCCCGTCCCTCCTTTTTCGGGAAAAAAGAATCTCTGAACCGCACCTTCCTGCTAACCATCGTGCCCAACATGCATGAAAACCAACCGCAGAGGGCATATTTTGTGCGTATCCCGCAGCGGATGGAAGGAGGACTCACGGATGACGGATCGGCCGGAGGGACATCCGGAACGATTGCAGGACGGCGACCATGAAGGCCGCGCGGAAGCGGAGATGGATATCGACCGGATGGTGAACGAAGGTCTCGGCGGCGGCTATGTGTCGCCGGTGAAGAACGGCAAAATCGGCGAAACGACAACGGATACGATGGACGACCTGGAAGGAGGTTGACCGGCATGCGCATCGGCGCGAAGAATGTGAAACGGCTGACCTGGCTGTCTTGTCTCGCCGCCTTGCTGGTTCTTGCGCTGCTCGCCGGCTGCGCGGAGATGAAGCGCGGGAACGGCGCAGACGGCGACGGAGGCATCCGCGCGAAACAGGCCGGAGAGAAGAACGGACGCGGCGTCCGCATGCAGTCGAAACGGGACGATACGCCGAACCTCGCGGACGGGCCGGAACGCAAGCTGCGCGAGCCGAAGCCGCTGACGCTGGCCGACCTGCGCGCGAAATATCCGAGCACTTTCGTGCTGCAAGGGTCCGGAGACAAGCGCGAAGTGGCGCTGACGTTCGACGACGCCCCGGACGACGTGTTTACGCCGCGCGTGCTGGACGTCCTGAAGCGCGAAGGGGTGAAGGCGACGTTCTTCTGCGTCGGCAACCGGATCGAGGCGCACCCGGACGTCATGCGGCGGATCGTCGCGGAAGGGCATGTCGTCGGCAACCATTCCTACAGCCACGCCAATCTGCCGAAGCTGTCCGACGAGCGGTTCCGCGAGGAAATCCGCAAAACGGACCGGCTGATCCGGCAATATACCGGCTATACGCCGAGCTTCGTCCGGCCGCCGTACGGCAACATCACCGAAGAGCAGATCAAATGGCTGGCGAGCCAGAAGCGGAAGATCGTGGGCTGGAACGTCGACTCGCTCGACTGGAAATCGTTAAGCCGCGAGGAGGTCGCGACGAACATTCTGGCGCATGTGAAGCCGGGGTCGATCATTCTGCAGCATTCGGCCGGCGGGACCGGAGAAGACCTGACAGGCACCGTCGAGGCGCTGCCCGAGGTCATCGCCAAGCTGCGCAAAGACGGCGTTCGGTTCGTCACGATTGATCGGATGCTGGGCATTCCGAAATAGCGCGGGGTCACGGCGGGCTGAAATTTTTCGGGACCGGATGCGGCGGCAAGCCGGGAGCGGGCCGGGGCGCGGGCACAAGATGTCCGGGACGCGGCGATCGCTTCCGGCTTTCTCTTTTTTTCTTCACGGCGAAAAGTTAAAATAATAGATGTCAGTCCAAACGCCGTGGAAGGGAAGACAATCAATGGCCTCACAGCAGCATTCCGGCCTCAGGCCGGCAGAAATCACAAAACGCATCGTCATGCTGACGATCGGCGCCGTCCTGATGGCCGTTGCGCTCGAAATTTTTCTTGTTCCCAACAATGTCATCGACGGCGGCATCACCGGTATTTCCATTATTTTGCACGAACTGACGGGCGTGCCGCTCGGGCTTTATCTGTTCTTCATCAATCTCCCCTTTCTGTTCCTCGGGTACAAACAGATCGGCAAGACGTTCACCCTCTCGACGCTCTACGCCGTTTCGGTGATGTCGCTCTGCACATTCCTGTTCGAACCGATCGCGCCGCTCACGATCACGAAAATTCTGGCCGCAATCTTCGGCGGCGTCATTCTCGGCGTCGGCGTCGGCCTCGTCATCCGGTTCGGCGGTTCGATGGACGGCACCGAGATCGTGGCGATTCTCATCAACAAGAAGACGCCGTTCTCGGTCGGCGAAGTCGTCATGTTCTTCAACTTCTTCATCTTGACGTCAGCCGGATTCGTGTTCGAATGGGACAGCGCCATGTATTCGCTGATCGCGTATTTCATCGCGTACAAGGCGATCGATATTACAATCGAGGGGATGGACGAGTCGAAGGCGGTCTGGATCATCAGCGACGCCGCGACGGAGATCGGTTCGGCCATCATCAACCGGCTCGGACGGGGCGTTACCTATCTGGCCGGTGAAGGCGCGTACACGGGAGACAGCAAGCGGGTGATCTTCTGCGTCATCACGCGGCTGGAGGAAGCGAAGCTGAAGTCCATCGTGCAGGAAATGGATCCGACCGCGTTCCTGGCCATCGGCAACATCCACGATGTGAAAGGCGGACGGTTCAAGAAGAAAGATATTCACTGATGCGGACGGTCGGCGCGCGGAACCTGATCGCGGCCTTTGTTGATCGCCCATGGCCCGGCCGCTATAATAAGTGCGTATTGACGGTCAGGGAGAAGGACGGTGAACGGCCGTGAACGATCAGAAGAAGGATGCCGCGCAGGCGGTATGGCGCGCGGAAGATGAGAACGGAACGGCGAGGCTGGCCGAACGGCTCGCGGGCTGGGCGGCTCCGGGCACGGTCATTGCGCTGGACGGCGATCTGGGGGCGGGCAAGACGTTCTTCTCGCAGTCGTTCGCCCGGGCGCTCGGCGTGCGGGAAGTCGTGAACAGCCCGACGTTCACGATCATCAAGGAATATGAGGACGGGCGGCTGCCCCTGTATCATATGGACGTCTACCGGCTGTCGCAGGACGAGGCGGACGAGCTGGGGCTGGACGATTATTTTTATGGACAAGGCGTTGTGCTGGTGGAGTGGGCGAGTCTGATCCCGGATCTGCTTCCGCCCGCGCATCTGGCGATTGCGATTGAACATGCCGGAGGCAGCGCGCGCATCATCCGTCTGACCGGCGCGGGCCGGCCGTATGCGGATTGGTGCCGGCGGCTGGCGGAGGAAGGGGTGTGCGGCGAATGACGAACATCGCATCCGCCGGTTTTGGCAAGCCGGTATTGGCGCTCGATACGTCGACCTCCGCGCTCTGCGTCGCCGTTGTCGGGGAAGGCCGCGTGCTTGCGGACGACCGGTCGATCGTGGAGCGCAGCCATTCGGTGCTGGCCGTGCCGATGGTGAAGGACGTGCTCGCCGCGGCGGGCGTGACGCCGGACAAGCTCGGCGGCATCGCCGTCGGCTGCGGCCCGGGGTCGTACACCGGCGTGCGGATCGCGGTGACCATCGCGAAGACGCTGGCCTGGGCGTGGGGCGTGCCGCTCGCCGGCGTGTCCAGCCTCGAGGCGCTGGCGCTTGGCGCGGCCGGCGACGGCGGAACGGAAGCGGATTCCGCTCCCGAATGGATCGTGCCGCTGATGGACGCGCGGCGGGGCCAGGTGTACACCGCCCGGTTCGCATCCGGCGGCGGCTGGCGGCGGCTCGCGGCCGACGGCATCCGGCTCATGCGGGAATGGGCGGATGAGCTGGCGGAGCAGGCGGAAAGCCAGGGGGAGCGGGAGCGCCCGCGCCGCATCCGGTTCGTCGGCGACCCGTCGCTGCACCTGGCGAGCATTGAACAGCTCGGGGAGCGGCTGAACGGCCGCGTGCGGATCGAAGTCTGCCCGACCGTCATGGAAGGTCGATCCATTGCGGAGCTCGGCATCCGGCGGCTCGCCGCGGGCGAAGCCGACGATCCGCATGCATTGGTGCCCAACTACACGCAGCTCGCGGAAGCGGAGGCGAAACTTCTCGCCGGGCGGCAGGAGGGATGACGATGGGGGAACGCGCGCGTGAAGCGCAAGGCAGCGGCGACAGCGCCGTGAAGGTGCCGGAGTTCCGCCCGATGCTGCTGTCCGACGTGCCGGCGATTACGGCCATCGAGCGGGAAGCGTTCACGGTGCCGTGGTCGGCGGAAGCGTTCGTGAACGAGATCCGGCACAACCATTTCGCCCGGTACACGGTGATGGAGCTGGATCAATCGATCATCGGCTACGGCGGCATGTGGGTCATCATGGACGAAGCGCACGTGACGAACATCGCGGTGCGCGCGCAGTACCGCGGGCGCGGCTACGGCGAGATGCTGCTGCGCCGGCTCATGCAGACGGCCAGGGAACAGGGCGCCCGGTCGATGACGCTGGAGGTCAGGGTGTCGAACGAAGTGGCGCAAAACCTTTATCGCAAACTGGGGTTCAAACAGAACGGGATCAGACCCCGCTACTACACCGACAATCAGGAGGACGCGTACATCATGTGGGCGGATCTCGCATCCGGAGGCGGAACGACATGACGGCGGCCCGCACACGCGGCTCCGGGGGCGGCGTCATACTGGCCATCGAGACGAGCTGCGACGAGACGTCTGCCGCCGTCGTACGCGGCGGCAAGGAAGTCCTGAGCAACCTGGTGTCCAGCCAGGTCGAGACGCACCGCCGGTTCGGCGGCGTCGTGCCGGAGATCGCCTCGCGCAAACACGTGGAATCGATCACGCTCATGATGGAGCAAGCGGTGGCCGAGTCCGGTCTGTCGCTCAAGGATGTCGACGCCGTCGCGGTGACGCAGGGTCCGGGGCTGGTCGGCTCGCTGCTGGTCGGCCTTGCGGCGGCCAAGGCGCTGGCGCTGGCGCTGGACGTGCCGCTGATCGGCACGCATCATATCGCGGGGCATATTTACGCCAACCGGTTGATCGGCGAAATGCTCTATCCCGCGGTGGCGCTCGTCGTCTCCGGCGGGCACACCGAACTGGTCGTCCTCGAGCGGGAAGGAAGCTTCCGGATCATCGGCCGGACGCGGGACGACGCGGTCGGCGAGGCGTACGACAAGGTGGCGCGGGCGCTCAATTTCCCGTATCCGGGAGGGCCGCACATCGACCGGCTGGCGATGGAGGCGGACGACGTGAACGAGCTGCCGCGCGCATGGCTGGAGCCCGAATCGTACGACTTCAGCTTCAGCGGTCTCAAATCCGCCGTGCTCGCCGAGATCAACAAGGCGCGGATGAAGGGCGAGCCGCCGATGCGGCCCGCCCTGGCGCGCGGATTTCAAGAATCGGTCATTGACGTGCTCGTGACGAAAGCGCTGCGCGCGGCGGAGGAATTCGGCGCCCGGCAGCTGCTTCTGTGCGGCGGCGTCGCCGCGAACCGCGGGCTGCGCGGGACGTTGACGGCGGCCTGCGAGGCGCGCGGACTGCCGCTGCTCATCCCGCCGCTCTCGCTCTGCACGGACAACGCCGCGATGATCGGCGCCGCCGCCCATCTGAAATGGGTGCGCGGCGAATTTACGCCGCTCGACGCGAAAGCCGATCCGCTCCTGTCCCTTGAAGCGTGGTCGGTGAAAGATTAGAACGAAAGCCCGGCCGGTGCGGCCCAATCCGCATCCGCCGGGCTTTATCGTCACTTGAAGAACAGGAAGTGGGTCGGCAGCTTGCGCAGCTCGCCGTCGGACGGTTTGTTGATGACGCGGCCGTTGAACACGAGCGATGACGAGCCGCCGCCGTCGAGATTGTAGGCGTCTTTCACGCCGTACCTTTCCAGCAGAATTTGCAGCTCCTCCAGCGTGGCGCCGGAGCTGCCTTTCTCGTCGTAACCGTCCACGACGAGAATGAGCAGCTGGTCGTCCTTGTAGTTGGCGATCACGGTGCGCGGCGCGCGCCGGGGCGTCGTCTTCCATTTCTCCGGAATGGGCTGGGGGCGGCCGTTCTTCATCAAGATCGGCACGAACGACGCGCCGAACTGCGGGTTCAGCTTGTCCAATTCTTCCTGCGACTTGAACTTGCCGCCGATCAGCTGCATCTTGTCGTTCATGCCCACGAAGAACAGGTCTTTGTAGGACGCTTCAAAACCCGATACATACTTGCCGTTGACGATCGTCGTGCTGAGCGGATAGCGCTTGCCCTTCTTGTCCGCGAAGCCTCCCGCGTTCACGCCGGCGACGGCGCCCAGCCGCTTGACGGCAGACAGCGTCGTCTCCGCGCCGCCGTACGTGTCCCTTCCGAGCACCATCCTCATCGCCTGGTTCGATTTCAGCTTCACCTTCAGGGCGTATCCGTTGAAATGCTGCGCCTTCACATGAAACAACTGCGCCGTTATCCGGTTCGAGCGCACCTCTTCGACCGGCGTGCCGAGTCTTGCCGTGATGCGCCGGTCGTAGATCGCGTAAGGCTTGCCGACCTGGGAGGCCGCAAGTTTCGCGAGCCGTCCGGCTTCGGCGGACGCTTTGTCGAACAGTTCCGCTTCCTTTCGAATCGATTCGTTCGTCTCGCCGGCCAGCCCGATCGCCTTGTCGAGTCCGGACGCGACGCGTTCCGTCAATGTTCCGGCTGCCGGAGGGGCCGGCAGATTGAACTCCGGATACGCTTCATCCGACAGGGAGAGCGTCAGGCCGGGGCCCGCAGCCGCCAGCCAGATCCCCATCCCGAGAAAAGGAGCGGCGGCCAGCAGAAACAATCGATGGATCGTTCGCGGCTGCAACAGACGGTTCATTTCAACACATCCAGCTGTTTCTGCAATTCTTCCAGCTTCGCCTTCACTTCATTGAGCTGCGTATAGAGAAGATTGCTGTTGTCCGTATCTTCGTTCGCGTTGTCGCGGGCGAACGTCAGCAGTTCGTTCAGCGCGTTCACTTTCGCTTCGACGGTATCGATCTCGGCGCGAAAAGAGGCTTCGAGCTCGGTCATCCGCGTTTCGACTTCCTGCTGCATGGCTGCAATCTTCGCCGCCGTCTGCTGTTCGATGTCGGCCGTCATGCGGGCTTGCAGCTCGCCGGCGTACCATGCGGCGCCGGCAGCTCCGCCGGCTATCAGAAGAAGCCAGATGATCGTCAGCAGGAGGACGGCCGCTTTCGAGGCGGATCGGCTTCTGCGGGAAGCGCGTGAAGCGCGGTCTGCGCCGGTTGCCTGAAGGTGCAAGTCGTTCTGCATCGCTTCTCCACCTTTCTCTGAATCTAGCGCCGGTTGCCCCGGCTGCCAAAGGACCCGTCCGTTTACCTAGCGTAACGGATTTTGGGCCGATTGGGAACCCTGTCGGAATTGCCAGTCTGAGTCAAGCCAGTGTGGGCACTTTTTTTGGGGATGATGGATCACGCGAAAAAGA